>CAZREW010000004.1:7224-201264 GCA_964599375.1 uncultured bacterium | reverse complement strand
CTCTTAAGCATCAGTTTATCGTTTCGACTCATAACATACCTAGAGTGCCTAACGTAATGTATCTTGAACTAGGATATCAGATATGGCGGTGATTGTGTCAATGTATCCAATATTCTGGCGTGATTTTTCCGAGAATTTATTGCGCTATTTATTACCTGGAAGGTGCGTTTTTCGCACTTTTTTGTGGTTTTGTGCAGGCTGACTCCTGATTCCGTAAATTTCTGTTTACTGTTTGCCGTTCATGTCTTGCCGTCTTCCGGCTACCGCCTTCTGTTTTTTCTTTACTCCTCCCCCATATCGTCCAGCGGGCTTTGTACCCCCTTCCCGCCCCTGTTGAGCACGTGGGTATATATCATCGTGGTGCTCACGTCGCTGTGGCCGAGGAGTTCCTGTATCGTCCTTATGTCATATCCCTTCTCGAGCAGGTGGGTCGCGAAAGGAGGCGCCCGGGTACTTGCGATAGAGCGCATCTGGCAGAGCGACTGAGCCGCGGCCCTTGCGCAGGTCCCACTTGTGCTGCAGCCTGATGCCGGCGATGTGGTCTGCCAGCCTGGTCTTAAGCTTCCCCGGGAGCAGGGTCACACAATCCTTCCTCCCCTTGCCGTCCCTTACAATTATCTCCCCGCGGGAGAGATCCACATCCTTTATCCTCAATTTGGCGCACTCGAGCAGCCTTAAGCCGGCGCCATAGAGCAGGGAAGCCATCAGGAGAAGTAAGCCGTGCATGTGGCCAAGGACTTTACCTGCAGCGGCTGCAGATGACCGTTGTAAACCTCTTCGTCTGGACGTTAAAGACCTTGGTGAAAAATCCGCCTGTTGCGCGGAACTCTCCGACATCGTACTGGGTGCCGGAGCATTTTGGGCAGCTGTATCTTGAATCCTTCATATAAAACCTCCGCATCATCAATCAATGTAAAATCTTTGGCTATTCACGATACAATAATACCCGAAGAGATATTCAATCTAGAGGATTTCGAGATTTGAGATTTCCTGCTTTACACGCAGGGGGTCACTGGTTCAAGTTCAGTATCGCCCTCCATTACTCCCGCCCGAATAAACAGATAGCGCCCATCATATTGGAGCCGGTCCCGAAACACGCGCCGGGGGCACCGGGAGGGCACCAGTTTGATGGGAGGCAGATCCTGAGGGAGATAGGGTTAGTGGGCTGATTTTGAATCTCTAGACACAGATCATCTTCAAACCGAATCAGTCGACGTTCACAAAGTGATCTGAGGCGTACTACCTTACAAGCAGGGCTGATATAGATTGCCTGCAGGATATATATAGGGAACAGCGTATCCAAATATTAAGTGGTCGCATGCAGTCCATCACGGGGAAGTATTTATGAATGACGTACTAACCTGTTGATTTATAGGGGCTGCCAGTCGTAAAATGCAGATGTCATATTAGATACATTACGATCCTTGCAGCTCTATCAGACATGCTAGTTCTAGATACATAATGTTATGCAAAAGGAGTTAGTTCATGAGCGACAATGAGAAACCCGCTCCGGGCGTTCTTGAAATTGCCTTGGGTGCTAGGCAATTGGAATTGGAGTTGTTTTGGCGCCGGGCACTATTCTTCTGGGGCTTCATTGCCTCGGCATTTATTGGGTTCGCTAACACCTATCCAGAACGCCCAATGGTGGCCATGGCAGTAAGTTGTTTTGGGGTTATATGTTCCCTTTGTTGGGCTTTGGTGAACCGTGGCAGCAAATATTGGTATGAGGCCTGGGAGGTAAAGGTAAAGCGGTACGGTGGCGAAGACGTCCAAAAGTTGTTTAGTCATCCTGAAGCCTCCCAAAAAAAAGGTTTATGGTCAGCAAAACGGTACTCTGTAAGTAGAGTGGCAATAGCTTTGAGCGATTTTACGTTCGTATTGTGGGTCGGTATTCTATTGTGCCAGGCGGTTCCCTTTTTCATCAAGGACATCGAGAAGTGTAGCCCGAGTAAATTTGTTGTTGGGGCTCTCTTGTTGGTAACCGTAATCTATGCCGTGCTGATCTTGGCACGTGGCCACGGGCGTCAAAGTGCGTCAGCAACAGAAGAAGCAGGTGGTTGAGACTTGGGCTTTGCATAACAAGAGGTTGCACCGGTCAAGGTCGTTTGTCAGGCGGGCCTGCTTGCGCACGCCGCGCGCCAATCGCCCTTGCAGGTGAAACCTACGTTAGACAGATGTTAGGATTCAATGAAAGAAAAACGTCCCAAATGGCCCGAATCTCTTCCTCCGCCGATTGAAATGATCAAGGGACGAAGAAGCGTTCCGTTTGTGGAAAATGATTTGTTTCAAGAGTCTTCATTGCAGGATCTCCTGCATGATCTTTATTGGTTCCCTGATAGCGATTACTATTTGTACTTCGAATACGGAAAAGGAATCAAGAAGTCACTCTACAAAAGACTCGAAGACGCTGGCGTTGAGATAAAGAAGACAGAGATGTACTTTTATCGTCGCCCAAATTCTTCATACAAGAATGATTTCATTCGCGTACTACCACATTCTGAGGTCCCAACGTTGCAAGAAGTGAGCCCTACCCAAAAACAGATCCAACTAAAAGTGTAGATCCCTGGCTATCTTCGGCTGCTTCAAGCTGCCGGGTGAACTCGCTCGGGGGCATGCCCCCGAGCGAACTGTGCGTCCGATACTCATTGTAGTCTCTGCGCATGATTCGCGAGAAAACTCCCGCGATACGCTGCAGATGACCGCTTTGTACCTATGTACGATATATCCGCCTAATATTCAACCCTGAATTAATAACTTGCGGGATCTCTCTTGTAATCTACCGCTGTGCTTTCTCCGGAATGGCGCTTGTTGCGGGCTTTCTCTGCCGGGGAGACGGCGGCCCTTGTGAAAAAAAGAGTTTACCGGTGAGAATGATTCTTTTATTATTCCGTGCCTGACTGTTTTTGAAAGGATTTCATATACTGATGGAGAGATTCCTCACTCGGCTGCTCCTGGCAGCCCTGCTGGTACTGATATATCTTGCCTGGACCGGCTCCGTGGTGATGACGGATGTCGCGGTGATATCCGTCGCGGCGGTCTTTGTCGCCGTACTCTTCTCCAGGTCGGACCGCGCGCCGAGGATCACGCCCAGGCGGGTCGCCTGGTCCGTGGGCTACCTCTTCTATCTCTTCATCGCCATCGTCAAGGCCAACTTCGACGTCGCGAGCAGGATAGTGCGCCCGAGGATCCCGCTTAATCCCGGCATAGTCACGGTCAGAACCAGGCTCGGCTCGGCCCTCGGGCGGACGGTGCTGGCCAACTCGATAACGCTTACGCCGGGGACGCTGTCCGTCGAGATAAATGGCGACCTTCTGTACATCCACTGCATCGACGTGAAGGAGACCGATATCGACAGTACCACCGAGGAGATCATCGGAGGGTTCGAAAAATACCTGGAGGTCATCTTTGGCTGAGACGATACTCCATATCTCACTGCTGATATCCCTCCTGGGGATACTGATAGCGACCGTCAGGCTGTTCAAGGGGCCCAAGACCTGTGACAGGGCTGTCGCACTCGACACGATGACGCTTATATCGATCTCGTCGATCGTCCTGATCGCGCTCTTCGCCGGCAGGGTGATCTATATCGACGCCGCGATGGTCTACGCGATACTGAGCTTCCTTGGCATCGTGGCGCTGGCAAGGCATATCGAGGGGGGGATCTGATGGAGGTCCTCAAGATCGCCGGAGCCCTCGTGACCTTTGTCGGGTCGCTCTTCCTCTTTCTCGGCGCGCTCGGGATAGCCCGCATGCCCGACCTCTACAACAGGATGCAGGCAGGGACCAAGGCCACCACGCTCGGGACGATACTGACGCTGATGGGCATCGGGATCTACCATCCCGCCTGGCTCGGCAGGATGGTCCTGCTGGTGATATTCGTGGCCATGACGAACCCTCTCTCCACCCACGCTCTCGCGCGGGCCGCGCATTTCATAGGCGTTCCGCTGACGAAGGGGAGCGTCTGCGACACTCTCGCCGACGACGAGAAAGGTGATGAGGCATGATGACGATGGTCCTGTTCATAGTGATAGGCCTGGTCATGCTTCTTGCGGCGCTGCTCGCCGTGCATTCGAAGAAGCTCCTGAGCGCGGTGATAGCCGTCGGCGTGATGAGCCTCTTCGTTAGCATCCTCTTCCTGCTGCTCGGGGCCCCCGACGTCGCCATGACCGAGGCGGCGATAGGCGCGGGGCTCTCGACGGTGATCTTCCTGTTCGCCCTCTCCCGGACGGCGGGAAAGGACGCCGAGGATGATTAAACGCATCATAGTACTCGGCGCGCTCGCATTTTTCCTCTTCCTGTTCCTGAGCAGGGTCGCCGGGATAGACACGCCGGGCATGCTCCACGGGGTCGGCGCCGGGTACCTGGACAGGAGCGTCGCGGAGCTCAACTCTCCCAACGTCGTCACCGCGGTCGTAGTCACTTACAGGGGGATCGACACTCTCGGAGAGGTGAGCGTACTTTTCCTCGCCGCCGCGGCGATATCCATGCTGCTCGGGTCCACCGTCAGAAAAAGCGGCGACGGCGACGTAAAGGAAAGGAGAGCGGCAAGCGAGATACTGATGACCGGAGCCGACGTGCTAGCGCCTGTCATAGTCTTCTTCGGCGTCTATATATTCCTGAACGGGCACCTCACCCCGGGCGGCGGGTTCCAGGGAGGCGCGGTCGTGGCTTCGGCCGTGCTGCTGCTCTTCCTCGCCTACCCGCACTACAGGCTCAGGCACGGCGTACTCACGGTGCTCGAATCCATTTCGGGGACGGGCTACGTGGTCATAGCCGTGCTGGGGCTCGTGCTCGCGTCGGGATTCCTCGACAGCAGGCTCCTTCCCCTCGGAGTGACCGGAAGGATGCTCAGCGCGGGGACGATCCCTCTCATATACACGGTCATAGGCCTTAAGGTCGGCACCGAGCTGGCCGGGATCATCGAGAACCTCGGAGGCGAGCGATGACCTCACTTGCGATGATAACCGGCGGGCTCCTGATGGCGGTCGGGTTCTGGGGTATCCTTACCCGCAGGAACCTGATCAGGATGATCCTCTCTCTCGCCATCGCCGAGACGGGGCTCCATCTCGTGATGATAGCGGTCGGATACGTGCGCCGCGGCACGGCCCCGATCCTCGACGGAGCGGCGCCGAGGGCGCACATGGTCGATCCCGTGCCCCAAGCCCTCGTCCTGACGGCGATAGTGATCGGCGTCGCGGTAAACGCCCTCCTGCTCGCCCTCGTCATCAGGCTTTACAGGAAAAAGGGCACTCTGAACGTGGAAGAGTTCGGGGAGCTGAGATGGTAAGCCCGGTATGGATAATCGCGGCGGGCCTCGGCGCCGCCTTCCTCATCCCGCTTGCCGACAAGGCGGGCAGGCCGGTGATGCGCCTGCTCCTTTTCGCGGCGCTTGCCTTCATGACCTACCTGCCGGTGCGGTATTTCATCAATATCGTCTTCTGCCACGCGGACGCCGCAATGGTCTATACCGCCGGGTTCCATCCCCCCTTCTCGATAGTGCTGAGGATGGGAGCCGAGGAAGCGGCGCTCGCCGGCGCCACGGGCATACTCGCGCTGCTCGGCGCCCTGTATATGAACACACAGCTCGAGCGCGGAGGCCCGGCGGCGCATTCCCTCTTCCTCCTCTTCGTGATGGGGACAGACGGGATATTCATGACCAGGGACATATTCAACCTCTTCGTCTTCCTCGAGATCGTCTCGATATCGAGCTACGCGCTGATCGCGATGGAGGGCTCGCTGAGGGCTATATCGGCCGCTCTGAAGTACGCTCTGGCCGGCGGCATCGCGACGATCTTTCTCCTTATAGGGATAATATTCCTCTACAGGGCGGGCGGGGTGTTAGACATCGACATGCTCGCCGCCTCGGGCGCCGCTCTCGCCGCTCCGGTCGCCGCGTTCATGGTCGTATTCTCGCTCCTGGTCGAATCGAAGCAGTTCCCGGCGAACGGCTGGGCGCTGGACGTCTACGAGGCGGCCGACCCGGGGATGTCGGCGATGATATCGGCCGGGTCCACAGGGGCTGTGCTTTTCGCTCTCTGGAAGGTCCTGCCGGTCTCCGGGGACGCGGTCTACGGGGTGCTCTCTGTCGCGGGCATCGCCACCTTCGTGCTCTCGAACCTCATGGGCCTGAAGCAGTCGGGCGTAAGGAGGCTGCTGGGCTACTCCTCCGTGGCCCAGGCCGGTCTGCTGATATTCGTCATCGGGTTCAGCAGGGTGACAGGAATACGGGGAAGCTCGTGGGGGATGATAATCGCCGCGCTGTTTATAAACCATTTCCTCGCAAAGGCGGGGCTCTTCTGGCTCGCCGGGATAGTCGGCAGGGAGAGGATCGACCAGTGGAGGTCGATCTCGGGCCGCCCCCTCCTGCTCACCATGACGGGGCTCTTCGTCTTTTCGCTGATAGGCATCCCGCCGCTGGCAGGCTTCTGGGGCAAGTACGCCCTCGTTATGATGCTGGCAGGACGCGGGGCCTGGGTGCTCACGGCGCTCGTGCTGCTCGGTTCGCTTCTCGAGGCGGCCTACCTGCTTCGGTGGCTGGGGTATGCCGCGGGGCGTGACGGGTCCGGCGGCGAAGAGCTCTCTGTCAGCGTCTCCTCCATGCTGCCCCCCGCCTTCTTCGCGGTCATGTCGCTCGCGGCGGCCTGGTTCTTTTCCACCGGATATTTCGGCCCGGCGCCGCTGTTCACTGTCGTTCTTCTCGCGGGGCTCGCCCTTTTCGCGCTGGGCAGGCTGCCCGACATGGCAAAGGGCCTCCTCTCTGTAGCGGCGGTCGGATACCTCGCCTGGCGGATGCTTCCGGGCCTCACCGGGTACCCGCAGTTCTTCGCCGGCGTCTTCCTTGTCGGAGGAGGAGTGATCCTGATCGCCTCGATGGCGAGGCGTGGCTATTCGTTCGGGTTCCACGCCCTGACGGTAACGATGCTCGGCTCGCTCGCCTGTCTCACGGCCTCGGGCGGCCCGGCGGAGTTCTTCATCTGCTGGGAGATCATGACAGTATCGTCTTACCTGCTTATCATGCGAGGCAGGAATGCGGGGCCCTCCGCGATGCTTTATATCCTGTTCTCCCTCGGGGGAGCGTACCTTATCCTTGCGGGGCTCGCCGCCGGCACAACGGGTGGCGCCGGCTGGACCGGTTTCTCCGGAAGCTGGGAAGGATTCACTTGGACGGTGCCGGCCCTTTCGCTCGCAGCGGCCGGATTCCTCGTCAAGACGGCCGCTCTCGGAGCGCATATCTGGGCGCCGGGCTCATACGCAGAGGCCGAAGACGCCGCGTCGCCTCTGCTTTCGGGGATCCTGTCGAAGGCCGGGATATTCGGCCTGATAGCCGCCGCCGGCGCGGCGGCCGCTTCCGGACTCGAGGCGGATACGCTCTACACTGTGATCGGGTGGATCGGGGCGCTCACGGCCCTTTTCGGCGCGCTCTACGCCTGCTTCCAGGAGGACATGAAGAAGCTCATAGCCTGGTCGAGTGTCGGCCAGGTCGGATACATCGTGATGGGGATCGCCGCGATGAACAACATGGGATGGACGGCCGCCGCGTGGCAGACCGTGGCCCACCTCCTCTTCTCGGCGCTCCTGTTCCTCGCGGTCGCGGGGGTCATCCTGCGCACGGGCACGAGGAACATGTACGAGACCGGCGGTCTGATCAAGAAGATGCCGGCGACGTTCATCTCGGTCCTGATAGGGATAATCGCGCTCTCAGGCGTCCCGCCCCTGACGGGCTTCGCCGCGAAGTGGCTCCTCTACCAGGCGATGATAGAGAGAGGCTGGTATTTCCAGGCGGGCCTGGCCTTCTTCTCGAGCACGATAGCGTTCCTCTACTGCTTCAGGCTGATACACGCGGTATTCCTAGGCCAGCTCAAGCCGAAGCACGCTCACGTGAAGGAAGCCCCGGTCCTGCTGCTCGTGCCGCAATACATCCTGATAATGGGGATAATGCTCTTCTCGATGTTCCCCGGCAGGCTCATAAAGCCCGCCTCGGCTATGGCGTCAAGGTTCTTCCCCTCCCCGTTCACCTGGACCGGCTACTCCGTCTCGACGCCGCTCGGATACCTGAACGGGACGTTCCTGATGCTCATGGTCTGCGCCCTCTTCGGGCTGATGCTCCTCTTCCTGCTGCTCTGGGGGCCGAGGCCGAAGAAGGTCGGGCAGCTCAACATCGTCTTCGCCGCCGAGAGGCCCGAATCGCCGGCGACAACGCATTACGCGTGGGCCTTCTTCGAGCCTTACCGCCGCGCCGTCGCGCCGGTCCTGAGGCCTCTGGTCAGGAACTTCTGGGAAGGGGTCTCCGAGTGGACGCTGACGGTCGGGGCGATGCTCAGGCACATCTACACCGGTAACGCGCAGACATACGTGCTCTATATTTTCCTTTACGGCATCGCGCTCTTCCTTATCTCGGGAGGCTCGTTATGAACCGCGAGCTCCTGATCATTATCGGCAAGGCGCTAGCCTCACTCTTCCTGATAGCGAACTACGGGCTGCTCCTCTCCGGCGTGATGACCAAGATCATCGCCCGCGTGCACGGGCGTTTCGGCCCGCCGGTGTGGCAGCCTTACATCAACCTCTTCAAGCTCCTCTCTATGCGGACCGCCATATCCCACGGGATCATGTACTACCTCGGCCCCGTCTTCCGGATAACCGGCGGAGTGGGGCTCTACCTGCTGATCCCCGCCGTCTACGGTTCCTCGTGGCTGAGCAACTTCAGCTTCACCGGCGACGTGATCCTCGTGATGTACTTCATATTCTTCGGGATGCTCGGGATGGCCCTCGGCGCTGCCGAGAGCGGACACCCGTACTCGGCCATCGGGGTGATGAGGGGGCTGTCGCAGAACACCGCCTCCGAGCTCCCCTTCGTCCTGTCCGTGCTGGCGCTCGTCGCCCAGTACAGGACGCTGTCGGTCACCGGGATCGTCGCGGCCCAGCAGGGAGGCTTCGCGCACTGGACCCTGATGACAAACCCGCTCGCCGTGGTCGCCGCGATGCTCGCCTTCATAGCGATGATGCACAGGTCTCCGTTCGACCTCCACCTCGCGCCCCAGGAGATACCGGTCGGCCCTCCGACCGAGTACCACAGCAGCTACCTCTTCATGATGGCGTTCAACCGCGCCTTCTTCGCCTCGGCGAAGCTCGTCCTCTTCATGGACCTCTTCTTCGGGGGAGCGACATCTATCCCCGAGATGATAATAAAGACGTTCCTGATCATGTTCTGGGTCGTGTTCGTCGGAGCGGTATTCCCGCGCTACCGGCTCGAGCAGTCGGTGCGCTGGCTCCTGACGGTGCCGACCTTCATAGGGCTGCTCGCCCTGGCGCTGCAGATGTTCTAAAGGATAGAGACATGGATGACAGAAAGAGCAAGCACAGATCGCCGGTCCCGGAAGAGGAGCTCCTCTCCCCCGACTCCTTCCTCGCCCCCGAGGAGCGCGGGTTGTTCTGCCCGGACAGGCCCGAGCCGGCCGAGCCGTCGAAGGTGAAGATCTTTCGCGACTTCTGCAACTGGGCCCAGGCGAACTCGGTGTTCATCCTCGGCTTCGGCACCGGGTGCGGGGCTATCGAGATGAGGCCGCTCTTTACGGCGCGCTACGACGTGTCGAGATACGGGATATTCCCCAGGCCGACCCCGAGGATGTCGGGGCTGTTCATCATCGGCGGTTACGCGTCGGTGAAGACGATGAAGAGGATAGTGCGCAGCTACGAGCAGATGCAGAACCCGAAGTTCGTCATGGGGCTGGGGAGCTGCACGGTCAACGGCGGGATGTACTGGGACAGCTACAACACGGTAAAGAGGCTTGACTACTACATACCGGTCGACGTCTACGTCGCCGGGTGCATGCCGCGGCCCGAATCGCTCATCGCCGGGTTCGGGAGGCTCAAGGAGCTTATCAAGGCGGGCAAGGCCGAGGGCGCGAACGAGTACGCGAGGAACTTCGAGTGGTACAAGAAGAACCAGCGCAGGATCATCAAGGACTGGAACATGCCGGAGTACAACTGGTGACAGATATGGAAGAGACCCTGAAGATACTGAAGGAACGTTTCGAAGGGAAGGAGCCGCGCGAGAGGCGCCCTGATCTCTCGTTCATATCCGTCCCCCGGGAGAGGGCCGTAGAGGCCGTCATGTGGATGCGCGACCACCGGGGGTTCACGCACCTCGTGATGATATCCTGCGTCGACCGGATCGAGGACGGGGTATTCGAGCTCGTCTACCTGCTCAACGACCCCGTCGACAGGATAGACGTGGGGATCTGCGTCGACATCGACCGCGGCGCGGCCGTGATGGAGAGCATGCACCACCTCTGGGCCGGCGTGAGGGTCTACCAGAGGGAGCTGCGCGAGATGTTCGGCATCGACTTCCCGGGAAGCCCCGGCGTCGAGGAGCCGATGATCCTCGAGGGGTGGGACGATATCCCACCGATGAGGCGCGACTTCGACACGCTCGAGTACGCCGAGCGGACCTACTACCCGCGCGAGGGGCGCTCGACACGCGACCCGTCCGCCGAGATGGAGGAACGCTCCTACCCTCTCGAGGCGGATGTGAAGCGCGGCATCAGGAAGCTGGCGAGATCGGGATACGGCGACGTGGATGATGACAATAAGGACAATCGATGATCGGCGCCAATGGACATAAGGACCCCCGGCATCCGTTCTGGGCGGAGCGCCCGCGCTACGACCTCGAGTCGGAGAAGTACCTGAAGATCTGGCAGGGGCCGCAACATCCAGGCGTCACCGGGAACATGGCGCTAGAACTCGTCGTCGAGGGCGACATCGTGGTCGACTGCAGGGTCCATGTCGGGTACCTGCACCGCGGGTTCGAGAAGCTGATGGAAAGACGGAAGTACATCAACTGCTTCCCGATAGTCTGCCGTATCTGCGTTCCCGAGCCCGACTACAACGAGTACCTCTTCGCCGCGGCCACCGAGGAGCTCGCCGGAATAGAGATCCCCGAGAGGGCGAAATGGATCCGCGCCATCACGCTCGAGCTCGCGAGGATCGCGTCGCTGACGATGGGCCTGGGAGGGCAGGCCGGGGCGTTCGGACTCGGCACGATCGGCCAGTGGTGCCTTGTGCACCGCGATTATGTGCTCGACCTCTTCGAGGAGCTCTCCGGGCACAGGATATATCATATGTACATACTTCCCGGCGGCGTGAGGCACGACCTCACCCCCGGTTTCGCGGAGAGGACCGAGGCGGTCCTGCGCAAGGTCGAGAAGCTCATGGACGACGTCCAGAAGGTCCTCTTCGACAACGCCGTGATAAAGGCGCGCACCAACGGCCTCGGTGTGATCCCATACGACTGGATCGACCCGTTCGGGATCGTCGGCACGAACGCCCGCGGCGCGGGCGGCACAAGGGACGTGCGCAGGGATTACCCCTACCTCGTCTACGACCGCCTCGATTTCGACGTGATAACGGGCGACCGCTCCGACGTGTACGGCAGATCGCTGCTGCGCAGGGCGGAGATCCTGATGGCCTGCGGCCTCGTAAGGCAGATGCTCAGGGGCATGCCGGCAGGCCCGGTGCGGACAAAGCTGCCCAATCCCCTGCACTGGAGGATCCCGGCCGGCGAGACTTACGTGCGCGCCGAGTCGGGGCGCGGCGAGATGGGATACCTGATGGTCTCCGACGGAAGCGGTTATCCGAGGAGGGTGCACGTCCGCGGCCCGAGCTACACGCACGCGATGGCGCTCTTCGAGGAGCTGGTACGGGGCGTCAGCATCGCGGACATAGGCGGACTGATGGCGTCGCTCCAGACATGCCCGCCAGAGATAGAGAGATAGCCATGTGGAAGCTAAGAGACATGATCTCCCCCTTCTACGCGTGGAAGCGCGCTTTCGAGAAGCCGTTCACGATAAGGAAGCCTCTTGTCGAGCGTGACGGGCCGCCGCTCTACCGGGGCTTTCACACGAACGACCTGGGCAAGTGCATCGGCTGCGGCTCCTGCGAGGAGATATGCCAGAACGCCGCGATCGACATGAGAAGGGCCGAGGGGATCGAGCCCGCACATGGCGACAGCGGGCTGCGCCCGGCGATCGACTACGGGCGCTGCTGCTGGTGCGCCCTGTGCGTGGACATCTGCCCCACCGCCTCGCTCGGGATGTCTAACAAGTACAACTGGATATCCGATACCGGAGAGGACTGGGCATTCACTCCCGGCGTCGACGACGGCGGATGGAACGAGGACGAGCTCGGCTACACGAGGGCGGAATGCGCATGGCTCCTCGATCCCGCCGGGCAGAAGATGCCTGTCGTCGGAGCCGACGAGCGCAGGAAGAATTTCGAGGAGATGGCCCTCGGGTACGGCGGCGACTCGGCGATGAAGGAGGCAGTCAGGTGCCTCGACTGCGGTCTATGCGTCGAGGCCTGCCCCACGCACATGGATGTTCCGGCCTATATCAGGGCGATACGCGACGGGGACCTCGACGAGGGCTTGCGACTTCTCTACGACACGAATCCGTTCTCTGAGAGCTGCGGCCGCATATGCACGGCGAAGTGCCAGGACGCCTGCGCGCTGGGGCATCTCGGCGAGCCGATAATGATACGGTGGCTCAAACGCTATATAACCGACAATACGCTCGACAGCAGGTACGAGGTCCTCGGTATAGAGAAACGCGCGCGCCGCACCGGCAGAAAGATAGCGGTCGTCGGTGCCGGGCCATCGGGCCTCACCGCCGCCTTCTACCTCGCCCGCTTCGGGCACGCCGTGACCGTCTTCGAACGCTCAGAAAAACCGGGCGGGATGCTCAGGACCGGGATCCCCGACTACCGCCTCCCCGCCGATGTCCTCCAGCGTGAGATCGACGTAATACTGGACTCGGGGGTCGAGCTGCGCTGCGGCGTGGACATCGGGAAGGATACGACCGTATCGAAACTCAGGCAGGAATACGACGCCGTGTATATATCAGTCGGCGCGCAGGAAGGGTCGAGCATGCCTATCGAGGGGATCGATCTGCCGCGGGTCCTTGTCGGCGTCGACCTTCTCGCCCGTATCGCCGCCGGCGAGCGGCCTTCACTCGGGGAAAGCGTGGCCGTGATAGGCGGGGGCAATACGGCGATGGACGTCTGCCGCTCGGCGGTCAGGCTCGGAGCGGACAAGGTCACGGTGCTATACAGGAGGACCGAGAAGGAGATGCCGGCGAACGCGGAGGAGATCGAAGAGGCCAGAGAGGAGGGCGTGGAGTTCGAGTTCCTGGTCTCCCCGGTAAAGATCACGGAAAAGGGAGACAAGCTCGACGTCGAGTGCCAGAGGATGAGGCTGGGAGAGCCAGATGACAGCGGCAGGCGCAGGCCTGTCCCGATAGATGGATCGGAGTTCACTGTGACGGTCGACACATGCGTCATGGCCGTAGGCCAGCAGGTCGAGGGCTCGTTCGCCACGGCGACCGGCGTAAAAGTCACCCGCTGGAATACATTCCACGTCGACGGCGACACGCTCGTGACCGACACAGAGGGCGTCTTCGCGGGCGGAGACTGCGAGACCGGGCCCGACGACGCGATCCGCGCCATAGCCTCGGGCAAAAAGGCCGCCTGGTTCATAAACGAATATCTAGGGAGGGATGGCTGATGCACGGCAAGGAAAGTTTCAGGACATTCTCCACGATAAAAGAGACACTCGAGTTCGCCATCTCGATGGAAGAAGCCTCATACCGGTTCTATACGGAATGGGCCGGGAAAACAGGCAACGAGGTGATAGCCGCTGTATTCAGGGAATTCGCCGCCGAGGAGCTCAGGCACAAGAAGCTGATCGAGGATGTCCGCGCCGGAAAGAAGGAGCTTAAGGCCCGCCACGACGTCGAGGACCTCAAGCTGGCCGACAGGTACGTCAAGCCGCAGATGACGGATTCGATGTCCTACCAGGACGCGCTGCTTGTCGCGATCGACCGTGAGGTGGCCGCGATCGCCCTATATGAGCATCTCACGGCGTTCTGCGTCGAGGAAGAGCTATGCCTGGTGTTCGATGCCCTGGCCGACGAGGAAAAGAAGCACAAGCTCAAGCTCGAGAAGATCTACGACGACAATTTCATGAGGGAAGACTAGGTCCCGCCCTCGAGCAGGACCTCCCCCTTGCGCCTGAACTGCTCCCAGATCCTTCTGAACCTTCCCAGATAGACGGCGTCGAACAGCTCGCCTTTTTCCGGGAATTCCTCCAGCACGCGGGAGCGCAGCGACCTGATCGCTATCTCCACGTCGACCCGCGGCATATCGGGCCGGAGTATCATCGACACGATCTCATCAGCCTCTATTCTTATCCCGTGCGCCCTGGCGCGATCCAGCTCGCGGCCGGCCGACTCGAACAGCTCACGCTCGAGGCTCTCCCATCCTTTATCATTATCATCACCGCTCATGGCGCCTTCGCCAATCTGACCTTCACCCAGGCCTCGATCTCCTGATCCACCACCCCGCGCATCCCGCCGGGCCCGCCACCACCGGGCCGTCCACCTCCCCACATCCCGCCCCCCGGGGGCCCGCCCATCCCGCCCTGCGGCATCTCCCGTTCCATATTCTCCCGTATCGCCTTCATATCGATCTTCTTCATCTCCAGGCCGAGACCGGCCGTGCCGCCTTCCGGAATCCCCGACGGAAATGGAAGCCCATCGCCTCGGGTGAGCGGGACCTTCATCTCGATGACGAGTATCCTTTCATCGATGTCCATCGCCGCTTCTATCCCGAGATCCCGCGCGTCCTCCACGAACATCCAGCGTCCATCGGACTTTTCCGTCCTCCCGACGACCATCTCGCTCCTGGAGCGGACGAGCAGTTCCTCTATCGCCTTGGCCCTGTCCTGCGAGGACGGTTCATGAGTCCCGCGCAGCCCCTGCATCTCCCCGGGCTCTTTCGACATCGGATAGTCTATCCCGTACGCCCTCTTATCGCCTCCCTCCTCGTCGAACCAGAAGGTGAGGCCGCGCCCGAGGATCAGCTGCTGGGTCCTAGTGTTCCATGTCGAAAAGCACAAGTAGAGGTATTCGCCGTCGTTGGCGACGGCGAACCTTACGCCGTTCCTGTCATCGCTGTACTGCTCGGTCCCCCGCCATTCGGAGGCGTGGCCGTCGATCTTTATCTCCCGGTCGCGCCAGCGGCTCTCGATCTCCTCGCCCCCGCAGCCGGCCACGGAAAGAGAAGCGGATATCACGAGCAGAGGCGTGACAAGGTTACTGAGACGCATCAGTACATCCTCCTCAAGAAGAGATCGTACGGGTGGGGATCATGGTAATACGTCGGAGGTGATCCTTCAACGGTTACAGAAAGATGCAGCCTGTCCCGGAAGCGTCAATCCGCGCCGGGTGCGGGCCTGCCCAAGCCTTCCCTGGCGGCAGGCCCGGAGGCGCCGGAGCCTCGAGGCTCCTTGACTCCTCCGTAGGGGTTCACCGGGGCCCTGCCCTCGGCGACCCTTCTCTTTCCCGTCAGCGCCGGGGGTGCGCCTATCTCCGGGCGGAACGCCAGAACGCCCCCGGGTTCGAAGCATTGCTCCCTGAGGTCGTCGTCCTGGGAATAGTGCCATATGGCGACGTCGTGTTCGAGATCGCCGCATTCGTAGAGAAGGATGGCGAAGTGGTAGCATTCCCGGTCTATTCCGGAGATCTCCATGGAGAGTGTATCAGCGACAGACGTTCCGATTACAGGCAGGCATTCCGTCTGGCCGTAGTACATCCAGACATCGGTCCCGACGACGAGATAGAAGACCTTCGAGACAACGGATCCCGCGGTCCCCTCGTCCACATCGGGGTCCCATACCAGGGTACGGCTCTCATAGTAGCCGTCGGCGTCCTGGTCGACGCTTCCCGTCCACCAGGCGTCCCTTATCCTGTATCCCGTCGGAGGCGGGACATACTCGTCGAAACACTGGTCCGCCAGGTCGGCGTCGGTCTCGAAGCTCCGCTCGGCCGCCTTGCCGTGGCCGTTGCATTCGTACAGGTCGATCATGAACTCGTACCTTCCCGGTTCGAGCCCTTCGACGCTGAGGAAGTAAGAATCGTCACGTTCTTTCCCCGTGATGTCGTAGCATGCCGTCGAGCGGTAGTAGGTCCAGGAATACGAGCCGACCGGACGGTAGTAGACGTGTCCCTGAACAGACCGCGTCAGTCCCTCGTCGACGTCGGCGTCCCAGGCGAGCATCCCGCTGTCCCTGCATCCGTCACCGTCGGCATCTGTTTCATCGGCCCACCAGGCGTCGTAGATCGAATACGTCACGAGCGACTCGAGGCAGTAGTCCTTCAGGTCGCTGTCGTCCTCGCTGTCCCGCTTCGCCACGGGGTCGGCGCCGCCGCACTGGTAGAGGATGATCGAGAACTCGTAGGCGGCGCGGTGCAGGTTATCGACCGTCACGAAATAGGTATCGTCGCTGTCCTCGCCCGATATCGTCCAGCATGAGGTCGTGTAGTAGTACTGCCACTGCTCCGTGCACTCGGCCCTGTAGAAGACCTGGGCGCTGACCTCCCGCGTCGAGCCGTCAAGGACGTCTGCATCCCATGTAAGTTTCGCGCTCTCGGGGCATCCGCTCGAGTCGACATCGACCTCGTCCGTCCACCAGGCGTCCTTTATCAGGAATATGTCGTCGATTGAGACGACCGAGCAGGTGACGGCGATCCGGCCCGGATCGTTGTCCGCATCGTCGGACTGCACATATATACTGCCCTTATGGGTCCCTTTTTCGAGCATGCCGCTGTTCACCGACACGCGAAGCGTATCCGTATCCCCGCAGATCCCCGTGAACCCCGAATCAGGGCGGCACTCGATCCACGGATCGCTGGAGACCACCTTCCATCTCAGGCAGGAGCCGCCTGAGTTGAAGAGGAAGGCCTTCTGCGGCGCCGGCTGCGGGCCTGCCTGAACGGCCATGAAGTCGAGACTTCCCGGATAGAGCTCGATATGAGCGTATCTCGTCTCGGGAGTGACGCTGCAGCACTCGTTGTCGCAACCCTGGGCTGACGCTGCGAGCATGCACGCGCACAGAAGGACGATCGGCTTCCTGAACATCGGGACACCCCCCGGAAATCTGATCGAGAATGGATACAATCTTATAGTACTTTACAAAGTAATTTTATCAAATTATTATCATAATGTCAATTACAGCGCCGCCTCATTGAGCGTCTCCAGGATGCCGGATCAAACCCCGCTATTGCGGCATGGCAGCCCGGGGCTGTATAATGCGCCGGTGCGGCCTTAAGGTAAAAACGAAAGGATGACCATGCAGAAACAGCCTCATCCCCAGCAGCAGATACAGGTCGAGCTTGACCCTGCCGCCGCCGAGGGGATCTATTCGAACTTCGTCCTGACCGGCAATACCGCATCCGAATTCATACTGGACTTCGCGCGGATGCTTCCGGGACTGCAGAAGGCCAAGGTCTTCTCGAGGATAATAATGACACCCCAGTCGGCAAAATCGCTTCAGTCGGTCCTTACGAGGACGATAGAGCAGTACGAGAAGAACTTCGGCGAGATCAAGATCCAAGGGGGAAGAGACGCTTCGCAGATTGGATTCCAGGCGAAGCCGGTTGATCCTGAGGTCAAGGAATAGGGCCTGCGGGCGGCTTTGTCTTCCATCTGCGGTGCGCCCAGAAATAGTGATCGGGGTTCTTCCTGATCGCCTGCTCGAGATCCTTCGTATGCGCGGCGGTGAGGCGGCGCACCTCGTTGTCCCGGTCCGCCCCCGGGTCCGCGTGCATCGCCGGCAGGAACCACACGTCATGAGTCTCGTCAGCGCGCCTTACGATGCTACAGAACACCATCGGGCAACCGGTCTTCTGCACGAACTGGGCTGCGCCGGGATACGTCGATGAAGGGATGCCGAAGAAGTCGACGAAGATACCCGCCCTTCTCGCGTCCTGGTCGGACAGGATGGCGATCGAGCGGTTCTTCTTCAGGGATTTGAACACGCCCCGCATCGCGATGCCCTTCGGTATGATCCCTATCCCAGCCGACATCCGCAACCCGTTGACATAGTCGTCTACGAGGCCGTTGGTCTGCTCCCCCACGATGAAATCGACCGGGATGCCCTGCGCGACTCCCGAGGCGCCGAGCAGTTCCCAGCTGCCGAAATGGCCCGTTACCACGATGACGCCCCTGCCCTCGGCCAGGGCCGCGTCGATATTCTCCCTGCCGTGTATCCGCACGAGCTCGCGCAGCCTCTCTGTGCTCAGCCTGCGCAGAGAGGCGAGTTCGACCATCGACTTTGTGAAGTTCACGTACGATCCTCTGCCGGTCCGTACCCTCTCGGCGCGGGTCATCCCGTCCCCGAAGGCCCTCTCGAGATTCTCGAGGGTGACCCGGCGCCTTATCCTGACTACGTCGAAGGCGAAAGCCCCGATCAGTCCGCCGGCCTTGACCGACCACCTGTACGGAAGCAGAAGGGGCAGGGAGCCGAGCAGCTTTACCCCGAAGAGCTCGAGCCTGTGCCTGAATCCTTTCCATCCTCCAGCGGGCATCTAAGACCACTTCCTGGCGAGCCAGCTGAGCTTTATCTCCACCGCGTCCTCGGGGCATAGCTCGTGGCAGCACATGCACTGGACGCATCCGTCGTGGACCACCCTGAACTTCTCCCCGTCCGGCACGATCGTCTTTACCGGACAGCTTCGGAAGCACATCCCGCAGCCGGTGCACTTCCCTGTGTCGATCACGAGCTTAAGCCACATCAGAGGCGCCACCATCCGCGCCAGCGCCCCCGGAATCAGCCTCATCCCGAGATTGGATGGGAGATCGAAGTCCTCTATGACCGTGCCGGCAGCATCCCCGGTGACCTCTATAGACTCCCTGTCGCTCACGCCGAGCCCGCGCTCCCCGGCCAGCCGCGTCGTATCTATCCTGCCCGGCCTGAAGCCGATCACGCCTGAGAGGACGGAATCGAGGGCCACCGCGTCGTCGGAGACAGCTATGAGCCCCGTCTCCCTCGGCACCCCCGAGCTCGGCCCGTTACCTTCCATCGAGAGCACGGCGTCCATGATGCTCAACGCCGGCCTGACGTGGCTGAACAGCTCCACGAGCATCGCGGCGAACTGTGCCGGCTTGGGGAACAGCTTGTGCATCTCCGCTTTCCTGAATCCCGGCACGACGCCGAACATGTTCTTGACCGCGCCCGTGAAAAGCGTCAGGGAATGTGTCTTGAGTTTGGGGAGATTGATCACCACGTCGGCTTCCAGTACCGGTTTCGCAACGTAGAGCCTGTACCTGCCGGAGTCGATCTCCTTCGAGCTGGACGCCTCGAAATTCACAAGCTCGAGGCCGGCCCTCTCGGCCATCCCGCTCATCAGGGTGTTCTCCCAGACCCTCTGGATCCCGCGTATCGCCCCGCCGGGGCTGTCGCCGATGAAAGGCTCCCCTCCCGCCTCCCTGACGATGGAAGCAACCGCCTCGACGACCAGCGGGTGGGTCGTCACCGCCCGGGCAGGATCCCTGGCTGATAGCAGGTTTGGTTTGAGGAGGACACGGTCCCCCGGGGAGATAAAAGCTGACATCCCCCCGAACGGTACAAGGCCCTCATATATGACGCGGCGCAGCAGATCAAGGTCGTACGCTGCGCATCGATTGAGGGATACGATTGTGCTGCCTGCGCGTCTCATCCCATCGAGATTCCGGGAAATATTCAGAAATTGCCGGCCGCGTTATCTTTCCACGACCCGGCGAGCGCATAAGTGCCCCCGCCGCACGATTCGATCATCCCCCGCATCTCCAGGTCGAGGAGAAGCGGCAGGATCACGGTCGAAGAAATATGGCAGATTTGCGCAAGCTCATCAATATGTTTCGGGGCGAGGTCGAGGGCGAGGACGATCCTCTTCTCGTCGCCCTCGAGGGAACCCTTCCCCGGGTCGAGCCCTTCGTAATGATGGGCCTCCTGCTTCTCCTCCACTACGAACCCGCAGGGAGGCAGGGCTGAGAGTATGTCGTCGACATCCTCGACCAGGCAGGCCCCCTCCTTTATCAGGCGGTGCGGCCCGCGGCATGTCTCCTGCTCGACGGGGCCAGGTACGGCGAATACCTCCCTGCCCTGGTCGGCGGCCCATCTTGCCGTTATCATCGCTCCGCTCGCAAGCTTTGCCTCCACAACGACGACTCCGAGCGACATCCCGCTCAGTATCCTGTTGCGCATCGGGAAATGATGCTTCATCGGAGGAGTGCCTGGGGGAAACTCGGAGAGGACGCATCCGTGCCTGGCGATCTCCATCGCCAGCGGCGCGTTCTCTGGAGGATAGGCTATGTCTATGCCGCAGCCGAGCACCGCGCAGGTGCCGCCTCCGCCGGCGAGCGCCCCGTCGTGCACTACCGTGTCTATCCCGCGCGCCATCCCGCTGACCACGAGGAAGCCCCGCCTCGAGAGTTCCCAGGCGAGTTCCCTCGCGACGACCATGCCGCGCCTGCTGGCATGGCGGGAGCCGACGATGCACATCACCGGACCTGATGTCTTCGTGATATCGCCCCTGTAAAAGAGGACAGGCGGAGCCTCCGCCGTCTCGGCTAGAAGCTGGGGGTACTCCGGATCGGAGAGGCAGAGGACCCCGTGCTCGCCGTCCTCGAGAAAGATCTCTATCTGTCTCATCATTGCGTGATCCGGCTCGCCAACGTCCTTGCGTATAAGGCGGGACAGTTCCCTGCGCCCCGATCTGCTCGAGATCATCTCGGCTACACGGACAGTCCCCAGCCTCGCGCAGAGCGACAGCCATGACGTGATCTTTATGCCCCTGATTGAAAGTATTTCGAGCCAGTGGCGGGTTTCATCAGAACACTTCATCCTCATCCTCCTCGTCAGACGCCCAGTGCCCCCACCGCGTCTATATTTTTTAATACGGCTCCGCTCCATTTTTGTGCCGCTTTTTCTGTCCGCGTCACAAGCCCCGCGTCCGGCAGCACTGAAGGCTCTCCTATCCCAGTTCCATGGATCATCGACAGATTCCAGACTTGCGTGAACGCCGCGAAAAAGATTTCCATGTCACCGGCCCTCCTTCCTCGATCTCTCGATCAGCTCGATGATCGACGCGGCTTCATCGTCAGAGAACTTCCCCTGAGATTCCTTCAGGATCGACATCACGGCGCTCGCCTCTGCCCCCCTGTAGAAGGTGTCGAGGACGTTGTAAAGCGCCGCCTTTCTCGCTTTTGTCAGCGGGATAGTGGGATAATAGATGAACCGCCCCTTGTGTTTCTCGTGCCGCAGAAAGCCCTTGTCCTCCAGGACACCGAGCATCGTTCGCACCGTCGCGTTTACCGGCTTGTCCGGAAGGGCCTCCATGACCTCCTCCGCGCTGGCCTTCCCGAGGCGATAGACGATCTGTATGATCTGCCTCTCCCGCCTTGTAAGGTCTCCGAGTTGTGGCGCCTTTCTCATGAGGCAGGCCGCTCCTTTCCTAGTCAGCGCGGTCCCTGCACGGACCTTCCCGATCCCGCATGATCGATCGTGGATCGACTCAACATGTTAAATATTACACATGTTAAATAATTAACACTTTCCGGTTTCTGTCAAGGGATAAAATAATTATCCATGTGCGGGGCCTGTGGTATCATGTGGTCCTGCTACAGTGAAAAGGAGGGATTCAGACATGTTTCGCAGATCATTATTGCTGTCAGAAGTCATGCTTATCCTTTCTACGATCCCGACCATCGCCCAGGAGCCTTACTTCTACGACGGTACCCGCGCCCTGTCTATGGGCAAGGCCTTCTCCGCGCTCTCGGACGACGAGAACGCGCTTTTCTACAACCCGGCCGGACTGATGCGCGTCGAGGGCCGACGCGTCTCCCTTTCCGGGTATATCCAGCAGTACTCCTGGGAGATCACCGAATCCGGACTGGAGGGATTCGCCCCCAACTTCACAGACAGGGGATTCATTGTCTCTTATATCCAAAACAGGTTCGGGATCTCATACAGTCTCACCGGGAAGGGATGGTGGGAATCTTTCAAAGATGGTGAACGGGATATCTATATGCCGGAAGGTACCACCACTTATTCCAACAGACCGGTCAATTACGAGCACTGCCTGACAGCCTGCTACGCTCATAAGATCCTTCCCCGCCTCGATATCGGTCTTACCGGAAAGTATCTGCATTTCTCCCCCCACATCGATTCGGAGAGATTTGGAGACAGGGACGGCCTCACATTCGATCTCGGCCTTCTTCTCTACCCCGTGGACCGGTTGTCCATCGGACTGGATCTGATCAACGCGGTCTCCTCGGATATGAACTGCTACATTTACAACGACTATACAACCGTCGCCTTTCTGTCAGAACTTCCCGTGAACCTCACTGCCGGGATCGCCTGGCTTCCGACAGATCCGCTTACCATCACGGCCGATGTCAGAAACATCTTGCAGGACGATGTAAAAAGCGCTGTGAACGATTACGACCTCGAGTTCAGGCGGTCATGGCATCTCGGGGTCGAGTGGCGGAAAAAATCATGGATGGCCCTGAGGGCCGGATATTACAGGGGCGAAAAGCCGGTGGAACGTGTATATATGGGAGGTGTCGTCTTTGATACTACACACTCATATAAATACGGTACATACAATAACTTCTCTCTCGGAGCGGGATTCCTCTACCGGGAGTTCACCCTGGATATAGGGTTCAAGTTCGATGACAGAAGCTCGAAGATGGACGAGTCGACTACGAGCGACTTGCGGGACAGCACTGTGATGGGTTCGGCTTCGGTATCCTATTCCTTCTGACGGCCGATGATCCCCCCGCCTATTACGATATCGTCGCGGTAGAGAACCACGGACTGGCCCGGCGTGACCGCCTTCTGAGGCTTGTCAAACCGTACCTCGAGGATATCCCCTGTCAGGCTGAACTCGCAGGGCTCCGGCCCGTGGGCGTACCTTATCTTCGCCTCCGCCCTCCCTCCGGTCTCGCCGGGGAGGAAGTTCACGGGTGTCGCAGTCAGGCTGCTCGAATAGAGATGCTTCTCCTTTCCCGCTACGACCGTATTGGACACGGGATCGATCGACAGCACGTACAGCGGATCCGGGGCGCTTATCCCGAGCCCGCGCCTCTGGCCTATCGTATAGTTGAATATCCCGGAATGCCTGCCGATGACCGCTCCGTCAATGGACACGATGTCGCCCGGTTCGGATCCCAGCCCCCTGCTCTCGAAGAAGGCCGCACCCCCCCCCTTGGGCCAGAAGCAGACGTCCTGGCTCTCCGGCTTCTCAGACACCTTGAGCCCGGCCTCCGACGCGATTCCCCTTACCTCATCCTTTATAAGGTCCCCCAGCGGGAAGATCACGCGGCCAAGCCTGGCGCGGTCGACCGAGTAGAGGAAATATGTCTGGTCCTTCGAGCGGTCCTTCGGTCTGGCGAGTGCCGGCACTCCCCCCTGATCGACGATCCTCGCGTAGTGCCCCGTGGCGAGCAGGTCCGACCCCGAGGCGGCCAGGCGGTCGACCAGCGCCCGGAACTTTATATGCTCGTTGCAGAGTATGCAGGGATTCGGCGTCCTGCCCCTGCGGTACTCCTCTATGAACGGCCTGATCACCCTCTTCTCCATCTCCCCGCTCATCGAAAGGACATGATGCCCTATCCCGAGTTCCCTGCAGACCCTGCGCGCGTCGGTGATGTCCCCGGGGCTGCAGCACTTCCTTGCGCCAGCCGCAGGCCCGGCCTCGATGCACATCGTGATCCCGGATACGCCGTATCCCTCGCGCTTGAGCAACAGCGCGGCGACGGAGGAATCGACTCCCCCGCTCATCGCGACCAGCACCTTCTTCGATATCGCGACGTTCATGATATCTCAAGGTAGTACACGGGAAGGGGGCAGTTCCAGTCATTTGAGGGGGATCGCGGCCTGCGCCGTCTCAGGTCCAGTGGCCCGCGGGAACGGTTGACCTCAGGGGTACGGTGCGGCAGGTGCCGTCCCGCGGGCCGTCAGTGTCCAGCGTATGCCTGCCGCACTAGGCTGCCGGACACCATACGCTTTCAGATATGAATGCCTTCCTGCAAGGCCGCTGGCTCAGCATTCATATTTGAACAGGATTACGTGAAATGGATAGATAAAACGAGACTGGTCACGGACATTGGCGAGTCCCCCGTGATAAAGAATAGGTAGATTTTCGGCTTGTCACCCCTGACGGCCCGATACTGTCAATAAATACTCCGTCCGGTCAACTACTTTTTACATAGACGACCGTCACTCCAGCCCGAGTTCCTCGAGAGAGACACGGATGAACTCGGCGAGCGACCAGGCCTGGCTCGTCGCCCCGCCGAACTCCTCCTTGCCCGGTATGAAGCGCCCGTCCCTTATCTCGCGCAGACTCCCCGTGCATCCCTCATCGAGGATCTCGGTTATCATAGGGGCGAAGAGCTCGCGGGCCGCCTGCTCCTCCCCGGCCACGACCATGCAAGTTATCGCGGGACCCGCGAGCCATTCCCATACATCCCCGTTGTGATAGGCGGCGTCGTAGTAGTAGTGAGCGAGATCGAGATGCAGGGGCTTGAAATCTGGATCGGCCGGATCGAGTGAGGTCACGCCCTGCGGCAGTATCACTGTCTCCATGGCAGTCTGTACTGTCTCCCTGAACTGAAGATAGCTGGCAAGCTCCACCTGACCCGGCATCTCTCCCAGCCTGAAGGATTCCATCAGTCCGAGCATCTTGACCGTGTCGAGATAGACCCACAGGGCGAGCAGGGCGTTCGGCCTTATCTTCGTATCGGGCGATCCGTCCCTGTTGAGGTGGTCATAAAGATACTTCCGCTCCTCCCACCAGTAGTTGTCCCTGAAAGACCTGGCAAGCATCTGCGCGCGGGCCCTCCATGCCTCAGCGCTGCCCCCCGTTTCCACTCCCTCCCTGGCCACTTCCTCCGCCCAGAGCGCCCCGGCGAGCAGCCCGTGATGGAAGAGTGCCTGCACTTCGACGGCCCTGTTCCCGCGGGGTGAGTACGGATTGCTCTCGCCTCCGGCGTCCATCCAGGTCTCCCCGTCGCCGTGAGTGAGGAACCCGTCGTGGTCTACGGCCTTCTCGATAGCGCCGTTTATGGCGAGCTCTATCCTCGGCCAGGCCTCGAGCAGGAACTCGCGGTCCCCGGTCGCGAGGTAGTACTTCCAGGCGGCGCGGACGAACCACCAGGTGCCGTCGACGCCGGCATACTGAAGGTTGTCGGGGTTGACGATGTTCGGCATCCGCCCGAGCCTCGGGCTCTCCGGGTCGGTCTGCTGGTATTCCATGAATGAGGTGAGGATCTCCCTCGCCGTCTCGAACTCCCCCGTCGCAAGGCAGGCTCCCGGAAGGCTGATGAAGGAGTCCCTCCCCCAGTAGTTCGGAAACCAGTAAAAGCCGGCGTAGATACCCCTTCCCCTCTGGTCCATGATGAGGTCGTCCATCGAGGCGCGGGCCCAGCAGTAAGCCTTGAAGTTCCTCTGATGATCCTCCGAGAGCTTCCGGACTGTCGAGGGATCCCCCGGCACTCCTGTCCTCGGCGCTCTTTTTCCCGAAATCTGCAGTTTACGCGCGAGCCGCTCGTATTTCGCCTTCTTCATCCCGACCCTGTGATCGAGGATCCTCTGCGCCTGCCCGACCGCCTCGTCTTCGGTCTCCCCGAGGCCGAAGGCGAACACGACCTCCCTAACCGACACACCCGAAGGGGTGAAGGTCAGCCTGCCCGGCGTAAAGGGCGAGGTCCTCCCCATCGCCCTCCTCGCCATGTCTTTCGGATATGTCCTCTCCTCAAACCTCTCCTCCGGCTCGAACTCCATCCCCGCATCGCTCTTGACGGCTATCCATCGCGGACGTCCGGGATCGAACGGGTTGTCCGAGCGGGATATCAGAAGGACGTTGTTCTTCTTCTCCCAGAAGATCATGTAATCGGGGCGCGGGACATCCCAGATGAATCTCATATCGACCCACGGGGCCAGGGAGCAGGTGTCGGCGAGAAGCCCCGTGAACCTGACGGCAAGCCCGTTCTCGCCGTCGGGGAGCATGATCTCCTCCATTACGCGCTCAGATTCATACCACCTGTATAATGTATGGGGATAGGCTCTTGCGAGTGTTACTTCATCCTGGTTAAGAAGCGTTCCGCCGCTGCGAAGGTCCCAGGAGTTGACATACTCGTACATCGCGCAGAAGAGGCCGTGGTAGCTGCGCGTGTTCCTCGCGTTTGTCTCGCAACTGAAATGCGTGGCCACCTTGTTGGTCGTTATGTATTCCCTCGAATGGCCGCCGGCGACCCAGATCTCCCACTGGTCGCGGACCTCGAAGGGCTCTTCCACGAGCGATTCTCCAGTTATATCCTCTTCCATCTCCCTGGAACTCCATGTCCTGACGCCCGAGCAGCCTGCGATCATTATGAGTGCCGCGGCGGCGACGGTATATATCTTTCTCATCCTTACCCCCTTGTCATGGCCATCTTAACCGAAGTCCCGGCGGGGGGCAAGATTTCCTGCGTGCTTGACTAGACCGCGGCCGGCGTTGTAAAGTCTCCGGGAAAGGAAATCTCCATGGCGAAGGTAGAGTTCAGGGACGTAGACAAGATATATCCGGGCGACGTCAAGGCGGCCTCGGATATCAACCTGACCGTAGAGGACAGGGAGCTTCTGGTCCTCGTGGGGCCGTCTGGGTGCGGCAAATCGACGGTCCTCAGGATGGTCGCGGGCCTGGAGGAGGCGACCAGCGGCCATATCTATTTCGACGGGCAGGACGTCACAGACCTCCCTCCGAAAGACCGGGACATCGCCATGGTCTTCCAGAACTACGCCCTCTACCCCCACATGAACGTCTACGACAACATGGCCTTCGGTCTCAAACTCCGCAGGTTCCCGAAGGATGATATCGCCGAGCGCGTCCACGAGGCGGCGCGCATACTGGGAATCGACCAGCTCCTCGAGAGAAAGCCCAAGGCCCTCTCCGGAGGGCAGCGCCAGAGGGTCGCCCTCGGGAGGGCGATCGTTCGCAAGCCCAGCGCCTTCCTCTTCGACGAGCCCCTCTCCAACCTCGATGCGAAGATGCGGGTCCAGATGCGCACCGAGATCCGAAAGCTCAACCTGGAGATCAAGACGACGATGATATACGTCACGCACGACCAGGTCGAGGCGATGACGCTCGGCGACAGGCTCGCCGTCATGGACAAGGGGACGATCCAGCAGGTGGGGACCCCCATCGATCTCTACAACACCCCCGTAAACAGGTTCGTCGGATCGTTCATCGGATCGCCGGCGATGAACTTCGTCGAGGGAGAGATCGAAGGCGGGAACGGCGGGACCATGTTCCGGACCTCGTTCACCACTCTGCCCGTTCCGGATAGGTTCAGGCCGGCCATAAAGAACAGGCGGCTGACGCTCGGAGTCAGGCCCGAGGACATCTCCCTCTCGGTCCCGGACGGGGCGGGCGGAAGGTTCCACCAGGCCGAAGCGGTCATAGATGTCTCGGAGACTCTCGGCAACGAGATGATATTTCACATAGACGCGGGCGAGCAGCGCCTGGTCATAAGGGAAGACCCCGACGTGAAGGGCGCTCACGGCGACAAGGTAAGGCTCAGTATCGACCTCGACCGCGTCCACTTCTTCGACGGCGAGACGGGCGTCTCCCTTCTCACCTGAGCGGAACGATCTTCAGAAGCGGTATCTGCGATCCGTTGACCAAACGGTGTAATATTTTCTTTACATCTAATTATTGACTTTATCCTTGCCGGGCCTCTGGAATACTGATACCATACCCCTGCGTCTCATTGGGGGAACTCAAAAGCGCTTCCGCACAGATCATACTTATCGGCCTGGCCTTTAAAAGGGGCGGGGAATGAAACGTGAAACGACTCATTTCAGTAAAATGGCGAAATATCCCGAGGAATGCTTCATACAGGAAGTCATAGAGGAGTATTTCGAAGAACAGGGCTTTCGCGGCATCGAGACAGACTGTGTCGACTATGTCTGCCAGCATCCAGACACGGGGGACAGATGGCACATCGAGGCTCATGGTGCCTCTGCCGCCATAGGCCTGGACTTCCGCCTGAGCCTCGGCCAGCTAATACGCGGCATATCCCACCGCAATACGAAATACTCGCTCGCCCTCCCGGACACGCCGCAGTACCGCAACCAGATCAAGAACATCGAACCGTGGGTCCGCAAGGCGCTGAACCTCCACTGGATCTTCGTCGATCGGGAAGGCCGGGTAACGGTCATCGAGCCGTAAGCCCGCCTGACTCCCCGCGGGCCGCGTATATCTTGACAAGGACACCGCTTCCCGGGCACAATCCTCTCAGGAACTTTTATTTATCCCTGAGAGGAGAATGCTTTGAAGATCATCACACTGATAACAGTCGCGCTTGTCCTGTCCTCTATCCTGCCGGTACCCGCTGTGGCGGGCGACCTCCAGGCCGACCTGGCCGAGGCGCGTAAGCTCGCCGACAGCGGGGATGTCGCCGGAGCGATCGCCCTTCTTGAAAGGACAACCGCAGCCTACGCGGAGGACTCCGAAGCATTCGCCTACCTCGGTCTGTACACAGGCATAAGCGCGGGCCAGGTGCAGGGCTACGAGGAAGCGGGCAGGCTGATAATGCTTTCCTTCCAGAGACTGGACAAGGCCGTCAAGCTCGACGAGAATAACGCCGACGCCTGGCTTTTCCGGGGGATAATGGGCGTCAACGTGCCTGGATTCCTTGGAAGGCTCGACGCGGGGATCAGCGACCTGGAACGCGCGGTCGAGCTCTACTCGGCCTCTTCCTCCCCGGGAGCGGACAAGGGGCTCATGACATCGCTCTCCACACTCGTCGAAGGATACGCCAAAAAAGGAGACGCCGCCTCTCAGAAGAGAACACTCGAGAAGATAGTCGAGCTCGCCCCCGGCTCCGAGGCGGCCGCGGCCGCCGAGGCGCAGCTCGCCGGCATCGGCGAAGTCGAGGAAGGGCCCCAGTTCGACGCAATGGTCATGCGGCCTAAGGAAGGAGACAGCGAGGCGGTCCTCGCCATCAAGGGATCCCTCGAGAAGGCCCCCGGAGCTCCCGACCTCCTCTTCCAGCTCGGCGAGACGTACTTCGAGGAGGGCTCGTACGCAAGGGCAAGAGACGCGCTCAAGGCGTATACCGCCCTCGACCGGAAGAACGCCGCGGCCTTCAAGATGCTCGCCCTGTCCACGGCCCGTATCGCCCAGAAGGGATACGACGAGAATATCAGCGACGACACCGATTACATGTCGAACATCGCCTTCGAGGTGATGGCCAACCTCGACAAGGCCGTCGACCTCGCGCCCGATGACCTCGAGCTGAGACTGACCAGAGGCGTCTTCGGCCTTGTAATGCCCTTCTTTCTCGGCAAGCACGACCAGTCGGTCGCCGACCTCGAGATCGTCGCCGACAGCGCCGCCCCCGACTCGATGAAATCGGAGGCGATCTTCTACCTCGGATACGCCCGCCAGCGCGAGGCGCTGAGGTACTGGATCACTCTCGCCAAGAACTACCCCGGCACCGACGGCGCGAAGCTCGCCCTCGGCGAGATGAGGCCGCAGATCGAGAAGCTGGACGATGCCGATCTCGAGAAACCGTGCGTGAAGATCGACTTCGTTCTCGGGTTCCAGGACGAGCTCGCGCCGCAGACCGCCATCTGGATCGAGGACGAGCACGAGAACTACATAGCCACTGTCTACGTCTCAGGCTTCGCCGGGCACGTCAAGGGCAAGCAGGTCACCCTCCCCGTCTGGGCGGCGGTCTCGGATTTCAAGGAGGTCGACGGCGTCACTAGCGCGAGCATCGACGTTGGCCATCACATATACGTATGGGACCTGAAGGACTACAGGGGCGAGAAGGTCAAAAAGGGCACTTACAAGGTCAGGGTGGAGTGCTCGTGGTGGCCCACGATGCTGTACCAGAACGTGGAGTGCCTGATCGAGGTCGGGAAGAAGCCCTCCAGCGTCAGTGTCGAGGAGGGCGACTACATCCCGTTCCTCGAGGTGACATATATGAAATAGCCGGGGTTTCCCCCGGAAAAGGAGAAGGGATGAAAGTCATCCGTTTCGATGAGGCGGAGAGCTATGAGCCCGAGAAGGACTGGAAACGCGTGAGCCTATGCGGCGAGCGCGATATCTCCGTCGAGCATTTCGTGAAGCCTCCCGGGCATTCCTCCCCCGACCACGGGCATCCGAATTCCCAGGTCCTTATCGTCCTCGAGGGGAAGCTCGTCATCATCACCGAAAACAACGGCGAGCAGGAGCTCGGCCCCGGAGACACCGCGTACATCCCGGGCGACGAGATGCATATCGTGAAGAACCCGCTCGACGTCCCCTCAAAAGGGATCGACATATTCGTGCCGGGCCGCTCATTTGATTTCTGGACGAGGAGGAAAGAACAGTAACGATCCGAAGACTCAGGCCCCCTTCCCGCCTGCGGCAGCCCGCCGCCTCGGATATTCTTCCCTGAATGTGATTTTTTTCGCATCTTTCCGGAGCGCACGGCGTATTAGGCAATAGAGATGTCGTGTTCCCTGGAGCAGGCCCCACCGGACCTGACGGGTAACGCCGGAAGGCGAACACAGAGGTAAGATGAGAATCGAAAAACTGCCCCTGGTCTCAGCGTTCCTGATATTTATCGCGCTGCCCTCGCCGGTCACGGCGCAGGAAAAAGAAAAACAGAAAGACTTCGTGCCTGTATACCACCCAGGGATGACGATACGCAAGGCCGCCGGCCCGATAAAGCTCGACGGCGTCGTCGACGACGAGGGATGGAAGGGCGCGGCGAAGGCGAACAACTTCGCCGAGCACAATCCCGGCGACCAGACAAAGCCCGCGGTGGACACCGAGGTCCTCGTCACCTACGACGACGACAACCTCTATGTCGCGTGGATCTGCCATGACGACCCGAAAGAGGTACGCGCCTCGTTCTGCGAGCGTGACAGGATATTCTCCGACGACTACGTGATCCTCTGCCTCGACACCTACGGCGAGTCCACCCTAGCCTACGAGATAGCCTCGAACCCGCTCGGGATCCCGGGCGACCTGCTGTTCTCCTCCGCGTACGGGGAGGACATCGCGTTCAGCATGATCTTCGAGACGATGGGAAAGATCACCGATTTCGGCTGGGTGGTCGAAATGAAGATACCCTTCCGCAGCATGCGTTTCCCGAACCGCGAGGAACAGGCCTGGCGGATCGACTTCTGGCGCAACCGCCCGAGGGAGGTCCGCTACCAGTATTCATGGGCGGCCTACGACCGCGACGTCGACTGCTGGCCGTGCCAGTGGGGGACCGCGAACGGCGTGACCGGCATCCGCCCGGGGACAGGGCTCGAGCTCCTCCCCTCGGCCATCGGATACCAGACCGGGAAGCTGGGCGAGGACGGGAATTTCAAGAACGAGGATCCGCATGGCGAGCTCGGCCTCGGGATAAAGTACGATTTCACCTCCGAGATCTCGGCCAGCGTCACCATCAATCCGGACTTCAGCCAGGTGGAATCGGACGAGGCCCAGATCGACGTCAACTCTACCTTCGCACTATTCTACCCCGAGAGACGTCCCTTCTTCCTCGAGGGAAGAGATATATTCGATACCCGGTTCAACGCCGTCTATACGCGCTCGATAAACGACCCCCTCGTCGCGGGCAAGATGATAATGCGCAAGGGCCCCAACAGCTTCATCTTCCTCTCCGCCTACGACGAGAACTCTATCGTCACCCTCCCCTTCGAGGAAGAGAGCAGGTACGTGGCCAACGGGAAGAGCGCTTCGAACCTTCTGCGGTTCAAGCACGACCTCGGCGAGGGATCGTACCTCGGCGTCGTCGGGACGGACAGGCGCTTCGGCGAAGGCGGTTCGGGCTCGCTGGCGGGCGTCGACGGCCGGATCCGCCTGACGCAGAGCAACTCGATAGACTTTCAGCTGCTCGGAACTCATACCGAGGAGATCAACGCTCCCGGACTTACCGACAGCGCCTTCAACGAGAAGACATTCGACGGCGGCGACTACACAGCCGCGCTCGACGGCGAGAAATTCACAGGGCACGCCTTCACGGTAGAGGTGGAGAGAAGCACGGGCGATTACTGGATCGGCCTCGATTACAACGAGCGCAGCCCCACTTTCCGCGCGGACAACGGTTTCGAGCCGCAGAACGACAACAGGATGGCCATGGGCAACGCGGGCGGCATCAAGAGGTTCGAGGACGGCACCGTTCTCGAGAACATAAACGGCAGCTTCAACGTGGCAAGGGAGTGGAACTTCGACGGGGTGCAGAAGGACGAATGGGTAAACCTGGATCTGCAGCTGAAGTTCCGCGCGGGCCAGACGGGGATCCATGGGAACTACATGGCGAGCAACGAGCTCTTCGGAGGGACTCAGTTCAACGGGATCTGGCAGTCGCACATCTGCACGAGCACCCAGCCCTGGGAGGCCCTCAGCTTCGGTGGAAACTACAACTACGGCCACCGTATAGCCAGGCGGGATCTCGTCATGGGCAAGGAGATCTCGTACGGTGCCTGGGCCGACGTGAAGCCGGTCAGCAGACTTCTCCTGTCGGGGTCCTACAGCCACATCTTCAGCAACGACCTCGAGACGGACGAGAGGCTCTTCTCGCAGTCGATATTCAGGGTGCGCGGGGACCTGCAGATCTCACGGCGGTTCTCAATAAGAGTCATAACCCAGTACAACGACAGGTCCCGGAGCTGGGACCTCGATCCCCTGCTGACATACAGGATCAACTCCCTGTCGATGGTCTACCTCGGATCGACGCACAATTTCAGGGAAGTGACGCTTGAAGATTCCGGCACGGAGGACTGGCGCCTCGAGGCGAGGCAGTACTTCCTGAAGATCCAGTACCTCTTCCAGCTCTGATCAGCCGAGTATGCCCTTCAGGACCTCCCCCGCGCTGAAGGCCCTCTCCTCCATGACGGGGATCATCCCTTTGAGATGGCCTCTGACATGGTCCCGCTCGCTCGACATGCGGGCGAGCGTCTCTGAAGCCAGGTCCGGGGTCATATCGTCCGGCTCAAGGCACCAGTCGAGATGGCCGTATATGTCCCTGTTTATCCCCCGTGCCTTCATGCTGTAGGCAAAGCTCACCGTCGGGACGCCCGACGACAGCGCCGCTATCGTGGAATGGGTCCTCGCCCCGGCGAAGATGCTCATCCTGCCGATGACCCACTTCGTCTCCGGGCCGTTGAGCACCGGAGGGACCAGTATGACCCTGTCGCGCTCCGCACGGCCTGTGGCCTCCATGGCATCCGCCATGAAGAGATAATCGTCGTTGGACGGCACGCCCGTGACATGCGGTATCAGGAAGACTTCCCCTTCGGTCAGTCGAAGTATGCGCTCGACGATCTCTCCAGCGATCCTCCGCCATGCTCCGGTGTCGCCGCCCGTGACGAACCTGGCCATCAGGGGACTGAGATTCAGGCCCACGGCCCCCTCTCCCGGCTCCGGCACGAGCCCCTCCGGCGGCCGGACCGGCTCCATCACGAACGCCGGATCGGCGACCAGGTGGACGTTCTCCTCGAGTCCGTGACCGGCGAGGTACCCGGCGGTCTCTGATTCCCTGGCGAGGATGTGCACCCTTCGGAGGTGGTCCATCATGAACTTCTCGTAGGACGGGTATTTCGAGAACGGGCCTATGGACGCGCCCCATATGACCATCGGCCTGCCGCGCTCGAGCACCAGGTCGTCCAGGTAGACGTAATTCCTCGCCGTCCTGTTGTAATAGACCGAGTAGTTGTCCCCCCCGAGGGAGAGGACCGCGCTCGCGGCTGAGAGCCAGGGCTTCATCTCCCTGTACATGATATGCTTGATCATCCCCGGGCGGAACAGCCTGAGGGACTGGATGGCGAACCACATCGGGTCGAACCGCCTGTATATCTGGATCATCTTCCTGTGGACTATCGCCGGGTCGGTCTCGTTCCGGCTCTGCTCCATGTACTGCTTCCTGTTCTTGTACGATGAGACCGCGACAAATTCCGGCTCCCCGAAATGCCGACGCAGGATCCTCACGGTGCCGCGCGTTATCGCCTCGCACCCGCGGTTGAAATACGAGCCGTTGCCCGCGAGTATGAAGGTCTTTCTTGAGGCCGGTGATCCCATGTTACCCTGCAAGCTTCCCTATCTTGTGCCTGACGGCGCTGGGCAAGTGCCTGAGCTGGTTGACGCAGCCGCTCAGGAAGATCCTGCGGCGCAGCCTTCTCCTGAACAGGCCCAGCCCCTTCTCTTGCAGCTGTTCGAGGAACGCTTCATGCGTCGCGGCGGCTATCTTCATCCGCTGCCTCTGAAGCATCCTGTCGAGAAAAGTGCCCGCGTCTCGTTTCGGCTCCACTCTCTTGACCGGGCGATGGACTCCCCGCCTGCGTGCGAGATAGAGCCTGTACTGGAGGCCTTCCCTTCTCTGCCGCAGCGCCCCGGCCTGCGATCTCATCACTTTCTCGACCGGGATCCCATCCATATCTATCTCGCCGCTCCGCGCGCCCTCTCTCATGATCCGAGCTATCTCGCTGCTGCGGCAGACGGCGATGTTCGTCCCCTTCCAGTCGGAGACGTACTCGGGGAGCCACGCATCGCCGATGGCGATATCCGCCGTCTCGGAGAATACATCGTCGCAGCATTCGCACGCCGGCAGCATGAAAAGATTGTTCGTCCAGCTCCCCCCCCATACTTCCCGGGCGCGGATATTCCTCCTGGAGGTCTTTTCCCCTTCCCGGCAGGTTATCTCGATCCCGTAATCGCTGGCGCGGCGGCCCTCGATCTTCCCCCGGAAATCGATCGTGACTACATCCTTCTCGTCGACGCCGCACGACCTGGCGAGATAATCGACGTAGCGCATGCTCTTGAGGTGCCCGCAGAACAGGCCGATCGTATACCTGACCCTGCCGGCCAGTTCACCGTCCGTTGCGCATGCGAGCCTTACGGCCTTGATGAAGCAGGGCAGCCCGATCATCACGACCTTCCCCTCGAACCGGCGAAGCCTGCCGATCACATCGGACATCTCCACCGGGTAATAGCGCGACTTGCTTGATCTCCTTATATCCGCCGGCGATGTCATGATGTCGAATTCAAAAAGCCTGTCGCCTCTGTCCGAGGGCCTGACGCAGACCGCTCCCTGCACATCGCCACTCTCGAGAAGTTTGAGCGTCAGCCATGTGGCGAGCCCTCCTGAAGAGGAGGACATCCTCGCTTCATCGTCCGATACATGGCAGGCGGAACATTCGAGAAAATATCCCGTCTCCGGCCTGTGCGCCATAGACGGCTCCGAACCGAAGAGCCGGCCGGCGATGACATCCTCGTTGTCCGTGGAATCTGAGAACGGGCAGACTGCCAGGCTTCCTTTCCCCCAGCGGCCGACATCACCGTTGAGCGCTTCCGGGATATACCAGCCGTGCCGATCGATGATCATCCTTATATCCGAGGGATAGAACCCCGCGCAGATCCCGCAGCCGATGCACAGGCCGCCCGGGACGATATGGTCGAAAACGCTCCTGTCCATTATTCGCATGGATATCCAGACGCAAAGTATCGATACGTAATCTGCTGTATATCAGATATGTGCCCGTCCATGTAGTAAAATCGGCATTCAGCATCCAGAACGACATCGCGCGCGAGCTGGATCTTCCAACGGTCTGTTACCGGGGGAATCGTGTCGAGCCGGGGGGTGAGTCGTCCCTGTCGAGCCGTATCTGCAGGTTCCACCCGTCGTCGTCCGATTTTACGCCGCCCCCGTAGAGGGCGCCGAATACCGCCATCGCCCCGGCGATATAGAAGGAGCTCTTCTCGTCCCACGCGCCTGCCATCTCCCCCAGGGCGCCCGCCATGAATCCCGCCGTGACTCCCGCTCCCGCCCCCTTGATGGCGCACTGCATCCTGGAGAGCCTGTAGACCTCGAAACCGGAGAGGTTCGGAATCCCGGGGGCCGCCGTTGCCATCAGGGAGTGTTCGATCTTCGTGTGGTAATATTGAGATGGCAGGTTCAGGCAGGAAGGCCTTGGCCTCACAACTATCGTGTCGACCCTCGCGCTGTCGGCTATTCCCTGCCCGGCGGCCTTGACGGGCAAGGCAGCTAGAAGAAGTAACGGGATGACCGCCGCAGGACGCATCGAGACGACCTCACTTTCAGGCTCATGATTATCGCACATCCCTGCCATGGTCTCAAGGCCTGAATGGTTCTTTAAGATTCCTGTTGCGCTATAGTGTGATTTTTGAGACAATCCGCAGGCACATTTACCGTTTTCATTATGTGAATAAACGTTTTCTGGACTCTCCACTTCAATGGTTAGCGAGGTGAAGGAATGGTCAAAAGAGTCGCTATCGTAGGCATCGGGACTACGGGATTCCGTCCCATCACTCCCGATGTCTCCTTCCGCGAGCTGATCTTCGAGGCGGCCCGCAAGGCGTACACTGACGCCGGGATAGAACCGAGCGAGATCGACGGGTTCATAACCACGGCTGAGGATTTCATGGAAGGGTACTCGATCGCCGACGAGTACTGTCCCGACCAGATCGGAGCCGTCCTCAAGCCGACACAGACGGTTCCCGGCGATTTCCTGCATGGGCTCGCGACCGGCTACATGATGATAATGACCGGCGCTTTCAGGACCGTCGCCATCGAGGCTCACAGCAAGGCGTCAAACGTCAAGAACATCGGCGAGCTGATGGGATTCGCCCAGGACCCCGTCTACAACCGTCCGCTTCGTGAGACGCCGCACGCGGTCGCCGGCCTCGAGATGACGAGGTATCTCTTCGAGTCTGTCACCACTTCCGAGCAGTGCGCCCGGGTAGTCGTCAAGAACAAGCGGAACGCCATGCGCAATCCATACGCCGCCTTCGGCGCCGATATCACAGAGGGCGACGTGCTCGCGTCCGAACCGGTGTCCCTCCCCCTGCACAGGCTCGACATCGCACCTCACGCTGACGGGGCGGTCGTTGCGGTGCTGGCCGCCGAGGACATCGCCAGCACGGTATGCGAGACCCCGGTCTGGATCGAGGGGATCGGCTGGTCGACGGACACGCCGACACTCGAGATGCGCGACTGGGGCGACGCGGCATACGCCCGCCTCTCGGCCGAGATGGCCTACAGGATGGCAGGGATAGAGGATCCGGCGTCGCTTATCGACTTCGCGGAGATCTGCGACGAGTACTCCTACAAGGAGCTCCAGCACATGGAAGCGCTGAAGCTCTGCATGCCCGGAGAAGCGGGTTTCATGCTCGAGAGCGGAGCCACTTCATACCAGGGCGAGCTTCCGATAAACATATCAGGCGGCGCACTCGGCGTCGGTCACCTCTTCGAGGCATCCGGCGCGCACAAGATACTCGAGCTCGTCGAACAGCTCAGGGGCGAAGCGGGCGCCCGGCAGATCCCCGACGTCAACGTCGGCCTTGCCCAGGTTTGGCGGGGCGTTCCGACAGCCACAGGCGCTGTAGCCATCCTTTCGAACATGTAGGAGGTCATCTGAGATGGGAATGAGGAAAGTAGCTATAGTGGGAGCCGGTATCACGAAATTCGTGCGCCGCGCGCAGGAGACGGGAAAGGAGCTGTCCTGGCAGGCCTCGAAGATGGCCCTCGAATCCTGCGATCTCACGCTTGACGACGTCGACATGGTCACGCTCGGCACGGCGCCGGACGCGTTCGACGGCGTGCACATGAAAGGCGAATATCTCGCCGACGGCGCCGGTGCGATCGGCAAGCCGTACATGCGACATTACGTAGGGGGCGGCACAGGTGTATTCAGCCCTATACACGGCTGGTTTCACGTGGCGAGCGGGATGGCCGACATATGCCTCGTCGTAGCCGAGGAAAAGATGTCGAGCTGCCACCCGCATCCGCAGGGCGCGTTCCTGACTATCTTCGACCACACGACCGAGCAGCCCCTCATGCCGACCTTGATATGGATATTCGCCCTCGAGATGCACCGGTACATGGAGACCTACGGCATCACGAAGGCCGATATCGCGAGGGTCTCGGTCAAAAACAAGCTCAACGCGATGGATCATCCCTCCGCGCAGATACCCCAGAAGATCACCGTCGAGGACGTCCTGAACAGCGAGACACTGTGCTGGCCGGTCAATCGCCTCGACATCTCCCCCGCCTCCGACGGCGCCGCGGCGATAGTGCTGGCAAGCGAGCGCGTCGCCCGCCGGCTCACCGACAAGCCTGTCTGGATAGACGGAGTGGGACACGCGATCGATACGGCGTACTGGGCCACCCGCGACCTCTCCTATCCGCGCTACGTCGAGACCGCGGCGAGGCAGGCCTACGAGATGGCCGGCATAACCGAGCCGGACAAGGAGATACACATCGCCGAACCGTACGATCCGTTCGACTACAAGGAACTGCACCACATGGAGGGGCTTATGCTCTGCCCGCGCGGAAAGGCCGCTCAGCTGACCGCCGACGGAGTGACCGCCCGCGACGGCAACATGCCGATCTGCCCCTCCGGCGGAGCCCTCGGCGTCGGGAACCCGATCGCCGCGACCGGCCTGATGAAGATCATCGAGATCTTCCTTCAGCTGCGCGGCGAGGCGGGCAAACGCCAGGTGCCGGGCAATCCGCGCTGCGGACTCGCCCAGGCCTGGGGCGACCTAATGCAGATGGGCACCGTAGTCGTGATGAGAAACTGATCCCGGGAACGTATCGAAGAAGGAGCGAATGAGATGAAACTTGAGGATTTTGAACTCGGCGGGACCAACCTGAAGTCCTCCGACTTCAAGACGGGAAAGGTGCTCACTACCGAGTGGGAGCCCGACCTGAAGTACGCCTGGGATGACGGCGTCGCCATCGGCCGCTACCTGGCCGAGCTCAGGAAGGGCAGGATCATAGCGAGGACCTGTTACGGCTGCGGAAGGACCATGCTTCCCCCCCGGATGTTCTGCGAACTGTGCTTCCGCCCCACCGACGAGTGGACCTACGTGCAGGACACCGGCGTGATAGAGACCTTCAGCGTCGCGAAGGTCAACTGGGACGCTTCCCGCCGCGGGCCAAACGAGCCGCCGCTGCTTCCTGCCGTAATCAGGATAGACGGCGCCTCCGAAGGGATGGGTATCATGCACATGCTGGGCGAGGTAAAACCTGATGACCTGAAGATCGGGATGAAGGTAAAGGCCGTATGGAAGAAGCCCGGGGAGCGCACCGGCGCTATCACCGACATACTGTATTTCAAGCCCGCCGCCGCGAAGGTCAAGGCGAAGACCAAGGCAGCTCCCGGGAAAAAGGGAAAGAGGTGAGACGAGCATGGCGATCACAGAGAAGATAACGAGCACGACTACTCCTACCTTCTGGGAAGGAGCGATCCCGGTCCGCTATGTCTACACCTACGGACTGGCCGGCGAGAAGTTCTTCAGGACGGTCAAAGACAAGGGGACCTTCCTCGCCACCTACTGCGAGGACTGCGACATCTCGTTCGTCCCTCCGAAGGTCTACTGCGACCGCTGCTTCAACGAGCTCGATTCGTATATCGACGTCGGGACGGTCGGATACGTCGAGACCTTCACGCTCTCGTTCCGTAACATGGACGGATCGGAGAAGCAGGTACCCGAGATCCTCGCGATGGTCCGGATCGGGGATACGGACGGCGGCCTGATCCACTACCTCAAGGGGTTCGAGATCGACGAGATTGAGATCGGGATGCCGGTCAAGGCGGTATTCAAGCCGAAGGCTCAGCGGAAGGGCGCGATAGGGGATATAATCGGGTTCGGCCCGCTGAAGTAGAATACGCTGAAAGCGGAAACAGGCCGGCGCCCCGGTGTTGGAGGGCGCCGGCTTTTGCGTTGTTACAGGCCATCCCTTGCTGCTATATTCGCCCCATGGCTGCCGAGACGAGAAAAGAAAAAGCGACCTGCGTTCACGTGATCCACTCCCTAGAGTACGGAGGAGCGCAGAAGGACCTCTACTACTACGCGAAATTCCATGACCGCGACAGGTATCGGCTCGAGGTCGTCTCGTTCTACCCCGATGGCGAGATGATCCCTGCGCTCGAGGACCTCGGCCTCAGGGTCCATGTCCTCGGCACAAGGACAGCCGACCTGCGTAGCGTCATCGGTCTGAGCAGGATATTCAGTCGAAGCAAAGCCGATATAGTCCACTTCCACAGCTACCCGCCCGTATTCAGCGGCGTTCCCGCGGCTGAACTCGCGAAAGTCCCCGTCAAAGTAGTGACCGAGCACAGCATCCGCGTCAGGAAGGCCGGGGGAAAATTCAGCGATCTGGTATATTCCGGTCTCTGCAGAAGGCTCGATGTGGTGATCGCCTGCTCGGAAGAAGTCAGGCACTCGCACAGTGCAGTGGTCGGTCCTGACAGGATAGTCACTATCTCCAACGGCGTAGACCTTGACCACTTCGACGTTCGGCCTTCCGATCTGAAAACAGATCCCGCGACATATCATATTGGGACTGTCGGAAGTCTCACCGGGCCAAAGGGATATCAGTATCTTGTCGATACCGTCCGGCTCCTCGCGGAAAGGGATATACCTGTAAAGTTGACCTTTGTCGGCGACGGCCCGCTGAGAGAGGATCTCGAAAAGCAGGCCCGGCGTGCCGGGATCGGAGACAGGGTGGTCTTCGCCGGCAAGACAGACGACGTCATGGCTTTCCTTCCCGCGTTCGATGTCGTGGCGGGCTCTTCTATCCGCGAGGGCCTTCCCCTGGCAATACTCGAAGCGATGGCTGCCAGCAGGCCGGTGGTCACGACGGATGTCGGAGGAAACAGGGAAGCCGTCATCAACGGGGTCACCGGGCTGCTAGTCCCCCCAGGGGATCCTTACGCGCTTGCCGACGCGCTCGAAACCCTCTGGAGAGATAAAGGAAAGCTCGCCTCGATGGGAAAAGAAGGCAGGATGCGTGTAGAGGAGCATTTCTCCGCGAGGACGATGGTGTCAAAGACTGAGAAGTTGTATCAGTCGATCCTTAAGCGATCGGACAGTCATGCCTGAGACAGTGCGGATCCTCGTAGTAGCCCCCCTGCCCCCTCCGATCGGGGGTGATACGATAACATCGAAAAGGCTTATCGAGAGCAGGTACTGGGAAAGCGCCGGGTTCGAGGTGGCGTGCATCGACACCTCTACGGGGGAAGGTGTAAGGACGTCTGAGACCAGGCGTTCATGGAAAGATCCCTTGCGCGCCATAAGGATCATGTGGCAACTCGCATTCAGGCTGCCCCGGGCCGATTTCGTACTGCTCTGGGCCAACAGCAGCTTCATAGTCTCTCTGGGCATCCCGGTAATGCGCCTCGTCGGCATCTTTGGCAGGCCTTATATCGTCAAGCCTTTCGGCTCGATGCTTGCGGACAGGATCGACGAGGCGGGACCGTGGCGAAGGAGATCCATTGTATCGCTGCTCAACAAGGCCGAGCACGTCCTTCCCGAGACCCGGATGCATGCCGACGAATTGACAGGCCGATCCGGTATCGATCCTGAGCGGATCGTGCTCTTTCCCAACATGATCCCTGATGATCTGATCCCGGCAGAGCGGCCGGAAAGAAAGTTCTCCGGCAGGTGCATATTCATCGGCCAGGTGAAAGCTGAGAAAGGCATATTCGATATCATCGAAGCGCTCAGGGACAGGAAGGAATTCAGCTGCGACTTCTACGGACAGATACTGGACAGGGACAATGAGAGGTTCTTCCGTGAGATCGATTCCTGTCCCAGTTGCCGTTACATGGGGACCCTCCAGAGCGAAAAAATAGTGGAGACCCTGGGCACGTACGATGTCCTTCTTCTCCCCACTTACCATCAGGGAGAGGGATATCCTGCCGTGATCCTTGAAGCGTTCGCGGCCGGCGTCCCGGTCATCACTACTGAATGGAAAGCGATCCCCGAACTCGTCAAGGACGGCGAAAGTGGCATCCTGATCCAGCCGTCTTCTCCCGGACAGATCACCGCGGCACTGGACCTGCTCGGCAGGGACGAGCGGCTCTACGAATCTCTCGCGGAGAAGGCGCATCAGTATATAAGAGATTTCTCAGAGGAAAATCTGATCGGGAACAGGCTGACAGGGCTTATCACGTCTTCTGTCTCCGTAAGACCGAAAACGGAGAAGCGGTCAGAATAGCCATCTCATGGATCAACGGGGATCTGCCGTCAGCAGCGTGAGTTCACTGGAGCTGCGAGAGGCAACGAGTTCCTCGGGTATTTTCATTGGGATTCACCTGTATATACCTTTGTCTTGACAGTCGCCGAAAAGGGCCCGGAATACATCAACGACCCGCTCGAGAAGATGGGAAGCTGCTCTACTTCCGTGAAGGCGTGGGAGTGACAGGTCGCCGTGAGTTGATACCAATGTCAAAGGATGCGTTCGTCCTGCGGGAACTGATATGCTTCCGCATGCGATTTGAACTCGATGTTGATGGGAATCCACTGAGAATAGTCGGCACTCTCGAATGAGGGTACGAGGACGTGTCCCCGAGGGATAAGTAGGTCTCGCCGGTCCGTTCAGGCCTTACCATCAGCCGGCCCGTGAGCTTTCTCGAGTTCTAGCAGATACCGCTTCCGCCACAATCCGCCGCCGTATCCCGTAAGCTGACCGTCGGCTCCGATCACCCTGTGACACGGGATGACGATAGCGATCCTGTTGTCGCCGTTCGCCCTACCGACGGCGCGGACGGCACCCGGGCAATCGATTTCCCGGGCGAGTTCTTCGTACGAAAGGGTCATGCCATAGGGGATCCGGCACAGTCCGGTCCATACACGCTCCTGGAATTCAGTGCCCGGGACGACCAGGTCCACGCTGAACCTTTCGAGCGTCCCGTTGAAATATCCCTTCAGTTCCTCGTCAATCCTGTCCAGATGCTCGTTCCTGCCCGGCGTGACGGTGCAGTTTATGCGCCTCCGGAGCGTCCTGAGCTGGGTCTCCAGCATCCGCCGGTCGGCGAACTCGAGCAGACAGAGTCCCTCGTCGGTCGCCCCCACGACCATCGGTCCCAGTGGAGTAAGTATCCTGTTTATATACATATTCACCGCGCCCGAGCTTCTGCCCGGTGTGATATTGAATATCCTGCTGAAAGCCTCCCTGAATCCGCTGAGAGATTCGTATCCGTGTCCGAAGGCGGTCAGGGCCTGGTTTTCGCCGTGCCGTATCCTCCCGATGGCCATTCCGAGCCTTCGCGCCCTGAGGTAAGCCTGAAAGGTCATCCCGTGATGTCTCTTGAACCAGCGACGCACCCTGACGGGATCGTATTTCATCGAGCGAAGATCGGCGTCAGTGAGCCTGATCGCCGGATCCTCCTCTACTGCGTCGAGCAAAGGCCGGAGCCAGCCCGGAGCGTTTCCCGCCGGCTCGAGGGGCCGGCATCTCTTGCAGGGCCGGTATCCCGCGGAGAGCGCGAAGTCCGCCGACGGAAAAAACTCGACGTTCTTTCGCATCGGGGTCCTCGCGGAGCATGACGGGCGGCAGAATATCCCCGTCGTCTTTACCGCCACCACGAATATCCCGTCATATGAGCTGTCACAGCCGCTTACGGCCCTGTACATCTCGTCTTCTCCGGGAAGGCCGGTCGTCCTGGATCTCATTTCTACCGCTCCTCACTTTCAATTCTTCAAGTCGGCCCGAAATACGGTAATAATCTAGCCTCCTCACCGGCCGCGTTCTACCGGAAAATGGACAATGAAGTATATTTGATTGAATTGGAACTTGAAGAAATCTTTGCTGACGGCATCTACAGTATCACGAGTGTGATCTGGTTCTCCTTCAACTGCGAGATGCGTCCCCTGTACACATTAACGACCTCGTTGAGCATCCGTTCATCCTCGGTTCTCACCTGCACTCCGAGAAGGGTCCTCTGTTCGGGTCTCTCGGGCAGCCCAGAAGGCAGGCACCACCGGCGCCATCGGTAAGACACCCCGTTGTGCTGGAATTCAAAACCGGCAGGAAGATACGGGACGAGTCCGTCGGGCACCTTTCCCCAGCTGTCGTTAGGCGGCAGCTCGCCGTTCTCAGAATACACGGCCATCGTGGCGGTCGCTATCGCATTGAAATCGCAGACGATCCGCGCGGCCATAGCACATTTTCTTGCCGTGACAAAATGGGGGGTCGCCAACAGGATGATGATCACGATTATCGACATCACGAACACCATCTCGCGGGAGGAACGGAGGATGAATCTCCGCGGCCCGGCACTTTCAGCGCTCTTGCCGGAACGTTCGCGGCAGTAAGATACAGTGCTGCTTGGCTGCCTGACGAGAACGACCCGGTCGTCTTTCACTGCACGGCTCCCTCTTCAAGGACCTTGAATGAAGACCTGAAAATCTCAGAATCCTCGCCTTCCGCATAGACAATCGAGTTGGAACCTTCGACAACGACCAGGCGGAAGGTAGTACCGTTGGTCAAGTATTCAATCCCTTCTTCGTCTAGATCGAGTTCTTCAAGCGTCGCCGGAAAAGAGCCGGTCGAGTCGAAATGCGCACGTAGTTCCTGCGCTATAAGGAAGATACTGAAACGCGCTGAGGCTTTTTCCATGATTTCGCTCGCCGCGTGGGTCTGTCGGGACTCGGAGAAAGCGTAGAGCGCGGCCAGGGCTGCGGCTAAAACGCAGACAAGTATTATACTCCAGCGCCGTACTATAGGGGACAGCCAGACAGGGCCCAGGGAAGGATCGGACTGTGACCCTATTTCGTCATTTCCGTTTTGGATATCTTCTGATCCTGCCATGAAACAATACCCGGGACTTTAGTCCTAACTCATTATATAACAATTTATTACAGTATTTTTATAGCAAGAACTGCACCGATGGAGCGCTCCTCGACAGATTGCGGGATCGAAGGATCGATGGTCAGGCGACAGGCAGGTCCGGCATCCCGCTGTACCTTACGACGCTCTCAGGCCTGCCGCAGAAGACGAAGCTGTTGTTCATGTGGTCGCGCTCGTCGAGGCCGATCCGGCGGAAGACGTCGGCCCATGTCTCCAACCCGCCCCTTTCCGTGACGATCGGATTGTCCACCCGCTGACCCTCCCACTCTGGATGGTCGTCGACGAACTTCGCGTAGATGTGCTCGGCGTGGTCCTCGAACTCCGCGTTGAAGAGGAAGGCCCGGCGGATGTCCAGTACCGCCATGATCCTCGTCATGATCACGTAGCCGGTGACCATGATCCAGGGTAATAGCGGGAAGAGGTACCACGGGTCGCTGACCCCGTCCTCCTTCATCTTCTCGTTTATCGCAAGCAGGTGCCAGTACTCGTTGTCCTGCGCTTCCCTGCCCCAGCGTATGATCCTTTCCGCCCGCCTGACCTCTTCGATTTCCCCGTACATACGCGTCATCCGGGTATACTGCCTTATCTCCCACGACCTGTAGGGGATGCTGGCGAGGGTCTCCACCAGTTTAGTCTTCGCCAGAGTGGTCTTCTTCCCCGTGATCAGGTCCATGATCCCGAAGAATGTCCTCGCCGCCGCCGAATACCTGTACCTCGGCCTGCCGAGCGAGGCCTTCTGTTCTTTTTTCAGGTCGATATACATGACAGACTCCTCAACTGAACGATCATTCTTCATCAGGATGTCTGATGTTACAGAACAGAAACTTTATTATCAATGATCATCAGGATATCTTCGGAGAAGGAAAAAGGATATGAGCCCCGGGGTATCAGCGCTTCAGCAGCCATCCTTTCTTCTCGAACTCCCTCGCGACGAGCTTGTATACGATCTTCGGCATCTTCGCAAATGCGTACAGTATGTCGGCTACCGTGAATATCCGCGCTGTGTAGGCCTTCTTTATGATCCTGCCGAGCTGACCGGGACTGTAGAAACCGCTTCTTATCCTGTTGCGGATCCGCCTCAGGTCGGACAGGCCGTAAGTGTCTGAGTAGACCGGCCCGCCGACCGAATCGCAGTGATAGCCCGGAGTGTTCTCGACGATCTCCTTCAGGGGGGAGAACTTCTCGACCCTGAGCTTCTGGAAACTTATCGAATCGAGCTTAAGCTCCCTGGCGAAACGGGCGATATAGACCATCTCGTCCTCGGTCTCCCCGATATTGCCGTATATGAAATATCCGTGGATATAGAAGCTGAATCTGTTCAACTCCCTGAACGCGTCCCGGACCTGTGCCTGCGTGAAGCCCTTGTCGAGTTGCCTGAGTATCCTGTCATGAGGAGATTCGATGCCTACGAGCAGGATGCGGAACCCGGCCTTCTCGGCCAGATCCAGGAGCCCCGGATGGCGTGCTATCTCTATCCTCGTCTGCACTATGAACGTCTTGCGTATGCCGTTTTCCAGTATAAGCTCGCAGAGCCTCTCGCTTCTGCCGGGATTTGTGAAGAAATTGTCGTCGCTGAACAGGACGACATCGGCGGTTATGCTCATGAGCTCCTCTATTACCAGCTCGAGGGGCCTCTCGGTATATTTTCTCTTCTGTCCGAGGGGATTGAGGCTGAACGTGCAGAACTTGCAGTTGTACGGGCACCCCCTGGAGGTCAGCACGGAATCGAAGGTGAACCTGGTTATCCGGGCACCGTTCTGTATCCAGTGGTAATCGTGTCTCCGCAGGGACCTGTCCGGGTATGCCGCCCCTAGAAGGTCGGGAAGCGCCCTGTTCGCGTTGTGCACGATATTTCCCCCGTCCCGGTACGAGATGCCGAGGATATCCTCGCAGGGCCGTCCCGATATGATCTCCCTTATCGTCTCCTCTCCCTCACCCCTTACTATGATGTCGATGTTCGGGCAACGCCCGAGCAGGGTCTCGACTTCCTCGGTGGCCTTGTGCCCGCCGACCACGGTCATGACTCCGCCTGGCAGCCTTCCGATGAGAGAGCAGATCTCGTCGAACTGAGAGTCCCACGTGATGCTCACGCACAGAAGGTCGATCTCCTCCCCGATGAAGCGGGACAGGGCGCCTGTGTCCCGGTACTCCTCTTCGTATCGCAGGTCGAGGATGGTCACCCTGCCTACGATGTCCTTCATGTTGGCCGCTATGTATTCGAGTCCAGTCGGTGGAAAGATCCCCATCGTTGCCGTGGAGTCTCTGAAGTACGGGTAAAGCGCGAGGGCGTGCCTGTACGCTCTTATGCCGGGTCCTTTATTGTCGGATGCGGGATCTGCGGAGAGGGCAGGCGCGCAGGCACCGTATGGTTGTTCAGGTTTTCTGACTGTCTTCTTCTTTCCCGTGGCATCGAGGCCGCTCATTTCCGCGTCAGGGACCGCGCGGCCGCGCAGTCCCCGATGGCTTCCTCCAGTGATCTCAAACTATTAAAAGCCGGCGGGATTGTCAAGTTCGGACAGCCTCGCCTACTATCGAAAAACAACCATCTTCACGGCAAGGGTCTTTTTCCCGGCTCTGAGCCGACAGAAATATATGCCTGAACTGACTGCATTCCCTGACTCGTTCTTTCCGTCCCATGTAATGGCATAGGTCCCTTTTTTCTGAAGCCTGTCGACTAGAGTCACTATTCTTCTTCCTGCCACGTCGTAGATCCCGAGATTCACCTTTTCGGAGCCGGGAATAGAATATCGGATCTGTGTCACAGGATTGAAAGGATTGGGATAGTTTTGATAGAGTCGAAGGGGAATGCCGGGCGTCCGGATCTTCTCTGTCTCGAAAAGAAGTGACGTATCCCTTTCTTCAAGACACAAAACCCGGTACCAATATTCTTCCCCATATTCTACCGCATTATCACGAGCGATGAACGAGAGGCCATTGCGTAAAATACCTGGATCGGGTATCTCACGGAACTCCCTGTTTCGAGCGCTGGCCCTCAGCAACTTGAATTCGACGCCGTCGTCCATTTGAGATAGACACCAGCTTATCTCAATGAAAGGATCTCTGAAGGAAGCCGAGAATCGCTGGAGAAGGGTAGCTACATATTCGTTCTCGACAAAAAGAGAATCGTCGATCGTCCCGTCGTTTCCAGTATCGATATAGATCTTGACAGGAACCGACTCGAGGTCCTGCCAACCGGGGATGATCCGGTGTCCGGTACCTGATGGAAGCGAAATACCGCCGTGTCTGAAAATGGACCTTCCAGACCCTGATACCGACTCTATCCCGAGGTCGTATATCTTCGCGCCGCCGTAGTTCGAGGCTGTATGCGAATCCATGCCATGCGCCTCGAACCTGATCGAATCGTCCTGCGCCATGGCTATTCCCAGAAGGTCGAATACGCGTTCCTCTCCTGTCCCTGTAGTTATCGTCCTCGTATTGATCGTCTTGGCAACGTTGTCATAGTTGCTTATCATGAATCCGTCGCCGCAGAGTATGCGGTCGGTCTGTGTCATGTCCGCGCCGGATCGCGCGCAGCTGAACATCATCGAGTCTCTCGCGGCGCTGAATCTCATCAGTGTGTCTGGAAACTCGCTCAGTACGGCCGTGTATTCGCCGTCCGGAACTATGAATCCGAACGGAGGTGCATACTCCTCTCCCAGAGGGATCATCGGCAGGGCGTCCGTTATCGTGTTGAAGATGCTGCTGTCGGCGAAACCGATAGTATGCCCCGAGCCGTCGGAGATCGTGACTGCGGTGCCGGGGACCGTGTAGAACTCCTGGTGCGTCCCGTTCGAGGAGGGAGCGAGCCGGAAGCCGGTCTGTGCCGGCCCCGGAATACGCAGCGTCGTCGCAGATAGGTAGTCGCTCGCCGGATTCGCGAGAAAGAATCTGCTCCCCCCTCCCCAGCCCGGCAGTTTCGAATAGCTCCAGAAATTCATATCTTCGTGGACCATAATCTTCGTGGTGCGGTCCCCCGGAAAATTCGGATCGTAAACATATATCCACGTGCAGTCCGGGTTGAAATCGTCCCTTTCCAGGCGATACGGATTGACCAGGTGAGCCCCGGAGCCGTTGTTGTTGTATATCGCCAGCGCCCGGTCATCCCTCGTCTCGTCGAGAAGCATCTCCCTTACCTCGCGAAGGGTCTCGCGCGGGTCTTTCTTATGGTTGGCGATGGCATGGTCGCGGTACTCGCGCCCGTTCTGACGGGTCATGAGCAGATTTATCGTCTTCCTGTGCCTGAAATCCTCCATCTCACCCAGAGCGTAGAGGCTGTCGAAGTCTTCCACATCGGGAAAAGAGGCGAGGAATGTCGTCTTGTCGTCGAAGGCCTGATAGCTGGACTGCCCGAACCCGAAGCACGATCCGCCCCATTCCCCCTTTATCTGCGTCCAGTTCCACAAGGCCGCCGGGCTGTATTCGGGACCATCCGGCGTATCGATGTAGCACTGGTCCTCGCCGAACGCCTCAACGAAGAGTGGCCAGTCGGGGAAATCATCCGGCTGCGCGTTGACCGACCAGAACTCGGTGAACTGGCCCGGATACGGCCTGCCGGTGTAAGGATCGGTCCCGGTGAGGTAGTCGAACTGGCTCCACCATGTCTCGGGCCACACGCTCATCGCTTCGTTGTGGATCTGCCAGCCGTCTGTCTCAGGGCTGTACCTCTCATATTCACCGTCGAGTCCCATGCGGGCAAGCGCCGGTGCTCTTATGGTGAAAAACCCGCTCTCGACAAAATGACCGGCGTCGGCGTCATCCTCGATGACGACCTTGCACCTCGTCGACAGGGAATCGGGGACCGTCCACCTGTATTTTCCCTCTGAGGCCGGTTGCTTCATCCTGATCTCTATAAGATTGCTGTCAGGATCGTACGGAGCCTGGTAGTAGAGGTTGACCGTATCTATACCGACCGCGGACCACGTTACGTTCTTTTCCTCCTCCGCCGTCCAGTATGCGGCCGGCTCCGGGGAAAGAAGGACGAGGGTCACAGAATCGGCGTTGAACTCGTCCGCTCCGATATCGACGTCCGGGATGATATTTCCGTTCCCGTCGATGATACGGTGATCCCCGTCGATATCGAGGGGCCAGGCCGGCAGGGCGCTGTTTCCCGCGTCCACTATCGCCGACGACCAGTCGAGATGGTGGTCGAAGATATCGAATGTGTCTCCCGCGGCCGTAACGCCAGTGATATCTCCGGCTATGACCAGGGTATCTCCGGTATGCCGGGTGATGAAGAACCAGGGGAGCTCGTGTATGTCCGGCCTTACTATCAGATCGGTCAGGCCGCGCCCGTCTTCCGCCGCGTCGTGGCTGAAAAGATACGAGCAATCATCCTCCTCGATGTAACGGACCGAGTCGACTTCTCCCTCCACCCCGGCTACGAGGTCCGGATCCTCAGCGATATTGGTAGAATATTCGCCGCCCAGCACCTGCAGATCCGCAACGCTGTTGAAACTCCCCTCGTCGGCGTCGATCCTGAGCTCGCCGGCATCGTTTTCCCAGAATAGGTTGTGGCTGAACCGGGAAGGAAGCTCATGGTAATTGACAAATCCGTAAGTACCGTTCCGGATAAAGATATTGTTAGCGATATCTTCGTCGCCCCCGTAAGGCTGAGGAGGCACGCTGTAGTATCCCTCACCCTTGTTCCAGGCTACGGTATTATTTATAAACAGAGGCCTTCCGCCTTCTATCCCCGCGCCGTGAGTCCCCTCACCTGTGAAGGGGTCGTACCCGTTTCCCGCTATCAAGCAGCTCTCGAAACGGAGGATCGTGTCGTCTCCATCGTAATCCTGGGTCCTTATCCCTGCGCTGAGATTCCCCGAAATGTTGCACCCTGTCATCGTGCATGTCTGAAGTCCCGGCGCGACGATGATCCTGACGGCTGCCTTCACGTTGCCAGCAAAGACCGACCGGGAGATGGTGATATCGGCGGGATTCGTTTCATATCCGCCGATATGGATTCCCCGGGCATTACCTATCGATCTCACATTGTCTATCACCATCGTCTGGCGCAGCCCGTCATTTAAAAAAGAGATCCCATTGTTACCGTTATCGCTGAATGTCGAGTTCGTGATCTCGTAGTGGCCGTCGATACCTCCGTTCCTGCCTCCGGAAAAGCCCGTATACTCGTTGAGCTGGAAGGTGCATCCGTCTACGAGGGCATCGCCCTGTGCCTCGACACCGCTTCGCGCGTACCGGACGGTCGAGTTCCGGAGTCTGAGCGTCGCGTTCGGATAGATCAGGATCCCGCCCTCGTTCGTCGAGCCCCAGTAGCCGACCGCCAGAGGCTCGGGCTGCAGGTCGTTGTCGCCACCTATTGAATCATCCTCCCAGGAAGTGAATATAGCTCCGTCCGCGATCATTTTCCCGTGCACCCGGTAGTTCGCCTCGTACTGGAGCTCGCTCATCTTGAGGACCGAGCCCTCCTCGACAGTCAGGGTTCTGCCTTCGGCTACCGTAATCTGATTTACGAGAAAGGGCAGATCCTGCGATGACCTGAACGTAATCGAACCGTCGGCGACGCTTGTGCCTTTTATCCAGAAGGCGGTGTTCGTGTTTCCGCTCCCGGTGTTGCCGGTGATCCTCCCCTTGGCGAAGGACCCGAGGTTTATCAGCACCCCGTCGTCCCAGCTCGAATCGTCGAATATCACGTCCCTGAACTCGTTCGACTCGATCCTCACCTCACCGAAGGGGCCGTAGGGATTTCTCAATTCTATGGGAGGCGCGCCGTCGAGGATGATATTGCTGAAAAGGCATTCCCTGATCGTGATACGCTCCTCCGGAGTATCGTGGACCGATGCCATCTCGCAGAAGATGATCTTGTCCAACTCGTAGGGATAGAAGTTCGAGAACCGGCAGTTCTCAAGCGTGAGATGCGCGCTTCCAATACGGATCAGATGCGAACTGAAGTTTCCCCCGTATCCGACGCTGTCGAAGACACAATATTCGAGGCTGATCTCGGGGCCGTTGGGAGAAGGGTCCTCGTGCCCCCACTGCTGGTTGCTTATAAGGTAGGATCCCTTGAAGATCACAGGATCGCTCGATGTGCCCTCGATATGAACGTTGCCCTCGAAACTCAGCACGGAATAGGCCCCGCCCCCGTCGGGAGGATGAAACTCGAGTGTAAACGGCTTGTCGCCTCCTCCGTATGCCATCACGCTGAGGTTCCCCCAGTCGTCGACCTCGTCATGCTCATTGTACGTGTTCCTGATTATGATGCCTTCGGTGATGATAAAAGGCGGGCCCTCGGGAAGGTCCATCATATATCCGTAGGCGTTCTGGTAGTTCCTGTTCAGGCTCAACCCCTCGCCCGTCATGACCAGGGGCATCGCTTCCCACTCCTCGGTGTCCTCGTTCCACTGCATGTTCAGAAAGACCAGGCACCGGGCGGTTGCCGGCGCAAGGATAAGCGCCGTGATAATGATCCACTGCAGAATGACGCGCCGCATATCTCCCCTCCGAATCCGGAGTGAAACGATCACCCTGATACTGATATATGATGACAGATGTTTCTGATAAGATCCCTGTATTATGCTGCTTCCATTATACCGCCAGGGTTCCCTGATTTCAAGTCGGGATCATACAGGGCTATTCCTTGAGGTATGATCCGGCGCGCTTACAGAGATTATCAGAAACAGTCCGATAGTGCTCATGAAGGCAGCGTAGATGAATGTGGCCGAAGGCGATATCTTCTGCCAGAGTATCCCGGAGATCAGGCCTCCCGGGAGCGCGGCGAGACCGATCGCCGAATGAAAAACACCGAGCGCCGTCGCCTTGAGGCCAGCGGGCGCGAGGTCGGCGACAAACGCTCTCTGGACTCCGTCTATCATCCCGTAGAAGATGCCGTACAGTACGAAGCAGGCAAGGACCATCCATGAGGTGGCGGAGACCAGCAGCATGATCGATATCAGCCCGAAGAAGGGGTAGCAGAAAAGGATCACGGGCTTTCGGCCGACACGGTCCGAGAGCGTTCCGGCCGGGATCGAGACGAGAGTATAGACCACATAGAAGATCACGTAGAATAGGATGGCCCTTACGTCGGCGAGGCCGACTCCCTTCGCCCGCAGCAGAAGGAAGGGGTATCCGAAATGTCCCAGGGTGAATACCGCGGCGGCGAGTATATAGAGCTTCAGGTTCGAGGGAAGGATACGGAAACTGATCTTCGGCCGTGCCTCTTCCGGGACATCTGCATCTCTCCTTACGTTCCTCCTGCGCTCTATCAGGACAAGTGTGAAGAATATCGCGATGATCCCTGGTATGACTGCCACGAGAAAGAGCTTCCTGTACCCGAGCGAGGGCAGAAGCAGGAACGCCGCGAAGGCACCCAGGACCGAGCCGGTTCCATCCATCGCCCTGTGGAGGCCGAACGCCCAGCCCCTTCTCCGCTCATCGACCGACTCCGCGATCAGCGCGTCCCGGGGCGCGTTCCGGATCCCTTTTCCCGTTCTCTCCGCGAGCCTTATCCCGAGCACTCCGGCCCACGAGCCCGCTACAGCGAAGAGCGGCTTTGCCAGCGCGCTTATCGTGTACCCGGCGATCACGAAAGGCTTGCGCCTGCGGACGCGGTCGGACCACATCCCCGAGACAGCCTTGAGCAGGGACGCGACCGCCTCGGCTCCGCCTTCGACCAGCCCGACCATCATCGCGCCCGCGCCGAGGACCGATGTCATGAAAAGAGGCAGCAGGGGAAAGACCATCTGGCTGGAAAGATCGGTGAAGAGGCTTACGAATCCGAGAAGATAGACATTCCTGAGCCGCTTCTGCCCCATCAGCCCTTGACTCCCCCGAGAGTGAGGCCCGAGATGAGGAACCGGCTCAGCAGAAGGAACATGACGACTACAGGGATGCAGACGATCACCGACCCCGCGGCGTAGTTCGCCCACTCGGTCTGGAATGTCGAGCTGAGGCTCTCGAGGCCTAGCGGAAGCGTGTAGAGTCCCTGCCTGTTGATGATCACCCTTGCGACGATGAACTCGGACCAGCCAGCCATGAAGCTGAACAGCGCCGTGATGACGAGCGCCGGAGCCGACAGCGGCATGGTCACCCTGAAGAAGGCTCCGAAGCGTGTCGTCCCGTCGATCATGGCCGCCTCCTCGAGCTCGATCGGTATCGTGTCGTAATATCCCTTCATCGTCCATATGCAGAACGGCAGTGCCGTCGCCGTGTAGGCGATTATGATCCCGAGGAGCGTGTCGACCAGGTGAAACTTGGCCATAAGGATATACAGCGGCAGAAGGAGCATCGTGGCGGGGAACATCTGCGTGACGAGGATGGAGATCATCCCGGCCTTTCTCCCCCTGAACCTGAACCTCGAGAAGGCGTACCCGGATGTCGAGGCGAGCGTCACGCCGAATATCGACACGGAGAGCGCCACTATCATCGAGTTGCGAAGCCATGTAAAGAAATCCTTCTCGAAGAGGACCACCCTGTACGCCTTGAAGCTGGCATTCTCCGGGATTATCCGAAGCGAGGTCGAGTAGAGCTCGTTCGCCGGGCGCAGCGATATCCCGAATATCTGGACGATCGGGTAGACCGTAATCAGCGTTATCACGGCGAGCAGGAGGTATACCAGGGCCGTCTTGAATGCCTTTCCCGACCTGCCATGTCTGGGCGCCATCCTATCTCTCCTCCCCGAGCGCGTTCGTCTTCTTTATATAGAAAAGTGAGAACGCGAAAAGAAGTGCGAATATGAAGACCGAGAAAGCCGCCGCGTATCCGTATCTGTAGTAGGTGAACGCGGCTTTGTATACGTAGGTCACGAGGATGTGCGTCTTGTCCGCCGGAAGGCCCCGGTCGGTCACGAGCCAGATCACGTTTATGTTGTTGAAGGTCCATATAGTCCCGAGGATGATCGCGGGGGTCAGCACCGGCTTTAGCATCGGAAGGGTGATGCTGAAGAATTTCCTGACCGGAGAGGCGCCGTCGATGTCGGCCGCCTCGTACAGGTCCCTCGGGATCGACTGCAGCCCGCCGAGTGTCACGACCATTATGAACGGGAACCCCAGCCAGATATTGGTCAGGATCGGGGCTATGAACGCCCACGTCGCGTTGGAGAACCATTCGATCGCCGGCAGGTGGAAGAACTTCGTCAGTATAAGGTTTATCGCGCCGTACTGGTAGTTGAACATCCCCTTCCATGTCAGCGCGCTGATGTACTGAGGCATGGCCCATGGCAGGATCAGCAGGGCGCGAAAGACCCCCCTCCCCTTTATCTGCGTGTTCAGGAGCATGGCGATCGAGATGCCCAGGACCATGTGAAAGAAGAGGTTTACGAAGGTCCAGATCAGCGTCTTGCCGAAATAGTACCAGAGGTCCTTCTCCAGGAATATGTCACGGTAGTTCTGCAGCCCCTTGATGCTGTAGTCGCGGATCGTGTAGAGCCCCATGTTCGTAGTCGAGATGTAGAGATTGTACAGGAAGGGATAGAACACGACCAGGAGCAGCACGACTGCCGAGGGAAGCAGGAAGAACCATATCATTGTCCTGGGTATCCGCATGATTATCAGGATGGATTATAGAACGAAACGGGCCGCCGGGAGAATAAAAATCTTGCCGGGCGCACCGGGATGTAACCTCGGGCGGTGGCCAGGCGACATAGGGATTGAAAGCCATGGCACGGCAGGTCTAAGAAACCAGAAAAGGAGATTCAGAGATGAACGGAAAGAATGAGAATAAGAAGCTTGGAAGGATCGTCCGGTTCACTGGCTGGGGGGCCCTCTTAATGGCGACGATCGGCCTGATCCTCTTTTCACCGCTCTCCGCCAGTGGACAGGACGTCCGGCGTGGCCGCGGGATCGATGAGGCGGGCGGAGCCGGCGGGCATCCTTACGGAGCGCCCGGCGCGGGCCCGCACCGCTTCGCCTCCGATCCTGATGAGCATATCGCATTCCTCGAGATAGTGCTCGACCTCTCGGCTGACCAGGTAAAGGAGATAGAACCGATCCTGGCAGAGCACCATGAGAAGATCGCCGGACTTCGAGGAGAAGGCAGAAAACAGGGTCGCCACCATGACATGCGGATGAAACGGATGCACAGGAGCGGCCGCTGTGATAAAGTCGACCGTACGGAGATGCGCGCGAAGATACGCAGGCAGCGGCGCGAGCTCGAGCAGGACCGTGAGAAGATGCGCGCCAGTATGGAGAGATCCCGTGACGAGCTCGACAAGAAGCTCTCGAAGGTCCTCGACGACGGCCAGATGGAGAAATACCGCAAGCTTCGCGTACTGAGGGAGGACCGCCGCGAGCATCGGCAGGAACTCCGTGAGGAGCGGCGGGAAGGCCGTGAAGACGGGCGCGGACGTCGCGGAAATAGGGCGTGAACGGCAGCGCCGCATACGCGATCAGCATCGCGGTCCCGGGGGAGAGCATGGATACCGGTGAAAGAGACGACCTCGATATCATCAGCGAGGTGCTCGGCGGCGACACGGACCGGTTCGAGGAGCTGATAGACAGGCACAGGGAACACGTCTTCCGCATCGTCGGAAGGCGCGTTCCCCGTGACGACATCGAGGAGGTCGCCCATGACGTATTCGTCAGGGCATGGTCCTCCCTCCCTTCTTTCAGGAACGACAGCCCCTTTCAATGGTGGCTCTCGAAGATCGCGGTCCGTACGTGCCACGACTACTGGCGCGAGCGTTACCGCTCGAAGGAGACTCCCGCGAGCTCTCTCGGAGAGGACCTCGCGGACTGGCTCGAAGGCGCAGCGGGCGGAGAGCCGGATGCTTCATTCAACAGCGCCGAGTCGAGGATGCACGCGAGGGACGCCATGATGAAGGCCCTCTCGAGGCTCTCCCCCTCCGACAGGGCAGTGATCGAGCTCGTCCACCTCGAGGAGAGGCCGGTCCGGGAAGCGGCCGACCTGCTCGGCTGGACCGTCTCGAATGTGAAGGTGAGGGCTCACAGGGCGAGGAAGAAACTTAAGAAAATACTCGAAAAGATGGAGGAAACGCTATGACAAACAAGGACATTGATAGGCTTGACAGGCTCCTGGCCGACGGCTGGAGGCATCCCGGCGGGCTCGTCCCCGGAGACGGCTGGAAGGCCGGAGTGATGGCGGAGATCAGGGCCGCGTCCGCCCAGGAGTCTCCCGTGACAAACGGGTTCAGCAGGCTTTTCCTGCGTGTTTCGCTGGTCGCCGCGGCGGCGGCGGTCGCTCTCGTGATCTGGACCGTGTCGACCGGGATCGCGGCTTACCAGGAGCTGGCGATGAAGCTGCTGGAGGACCCCGCGAGCATGCTCCTCTCATCGCCGTTCGTATGACGGCGCTGAGACGGACAGGAAGGGAATGACCATGAAAGGCAAGACGAGGATATGGATCGGGATGGCGCTGCTGTTCATAAGCGGCATTGCGGTCGGGTTCTTCGGATCGGGGCTCATCATAAAGAGGCATGTGAGAGAGTTCGTGGACAGGGGGCCGGCCTTCGTGAATGCCAGGATCGTCGACCGCCTCCTCGAGGATATGGATATCACGGATGATCAGAGAACCGAGATAGACAGCATCGTCGAGAGGACGACACCTCGGATGAAACGACTTGCGACAGAGTTCGGTGATTCGATGGAGGCTCTGGTGACAAGCCAGCTCGACAGCATAAAGACCGTCCTGGGCGACGAGAAGGCCGCGGTCTTCGAGAAAAGGATCGAGGAGAACCGTGAGAGGACGAGAAGGGGACGGGGCGGCCCGCGCCGTGGGCACAGACCCGACGGGCGCGTACACGACCCCGATGACATCCCCGGAGGATGATAACGATTCTGGAAAAATAGCGGATCATATTGTATATTTCCCTCTCGATCTTCGCCTATCCCATATTACAGGGAGAGAGAGTGAGACCCCGTCCATACCTTATTGCGGCCATGCTGTCGGCCTCCCTTCTTGCCTCCTGCGGGTTCGGGTTCAGGACCGGTCCCGACTACGAGAGGCCCGCGGAGGTCGCGGAATTTCCCGCTCCCGACACATTCCTCCAGGCAGGCGGCGATACAACGCCGGTACTCTCGAGAGTCCGCTGGTGGGAGGTCTTCGGCGATTCGACGCTCGACAGACTCATCGATGAGGCCGTCGAGAACAACCTCGATATAAGAAAGGCCACCGCTTCGGTGGCGGAGATGGCCGCGTACAGCCGCAAGGCCCTCTCGGATAGGCTTCCCGCGGTCGTGATCGACGGCGACTGGGCGAGGCAGAAACTTCCCGATGCCGCCGCCACGCAGGGCTCGAGCATCGGGGGAACGACCGACAGCTGGAACCTCTCGCTCGGCGCCTCGTACGAGTGGGACCTCTGGGGAAAGTGGTCGAGGGCCCATGAGGCGGCCCGCGCCGACCTCGCCGCGTCTATCGAGAACCGCAATACGATCATACAGTCGGTGATAGCGGAGACCGCCACGCTGTACTTCCAGATCGAGGCCACCGAACGCAGGATAAAGATATCAGAGGATCTCATAGACAGTTACGCCAGGAGCGTAAATACTATCGAGGCCAGATACAGGCGTGGGCTCACTAGCGCCCTCGACCTTACCCAGGCGCAGCGCTCTCTAGCAAGCGCCAGATCGGTACTCCCGCAGTACAGGCAGGAGCTCGGCGGCCTTCAGCACAGGCTCGCCGTCATACTTGGCAGGTACCCCGAGTCTACTCCGCCGAGGGAGCAGCCCGAAGAATATTTCAGGCGCCTCGCCCCCGTCCCGGCCGGCCTGCCGTCCGACCTCCTCGAGTCGAGGCCCGACGTAAGAGCGGCCGAGGAGCGGCTGCGCGCCCTTAACGCGAGGTACGGCGTGTCGGTCGCAAATCTCTTTCCCAGGATAACGCTGACCGGCAACTACGGGTACACGAGCGGGGAGCTCGACGGGCTCTTCAGGCCCGACCAGGTCCTCTGGAACCTGATCGCCGGCGTCACGAAGCCTATCTTCAACTCGCAGACGCTGCTCACCGAGAAGGACGCGGCCAGGGCGAGATACGAGCAGGGACTGGCCGACTACGCCAAGACCGTTCTCGGCGCGTTCGCGGAGGTGGAGAGCGCCCTCCTGACGCGCAGGGAACAGCTCGAGAAACGCGAATACATACTCGAATTCCTCGACAAGGCCCGTGTCACGCTGACTATCGCGCAGAGCAGGTATGACCGCGGCCTGGTCGACTATATCACGGTACTCGACGCGTGGGCGGCGAGGTTCCAGGCTGAGGACAGCCTGGTCCTTGTCGACCTGGCCATACTGACGAACCGCGTCTCACTTCACCGCGCCCTCGGCGGGAACTGGATCGAAGCCGATACGACGGAGAAAGAGGACTGATGAGTCTCAAGGAGAAGATAATCGGATTCAGGGACCGAAGGCCAGCAGCCTTCCAGGTCACGCTCGTCCTGATTTTCATCCTGGGCGCCGCCCTTGTATTCGCGCTGATGATGGCTACGCGCGAAGACGTGACGATGCAGCGAATGACAATCCCCGCTCCCAGGGTCAAAGTGATGACCGCCGATGTGGGCCCGACGAGGGTCAGGATCACCGGTGAGGGGACGGTATCGCCACTGCGGGAGATAGACCTCGTCCCGCAGGTCGGCGGCAGGATCGTATTCATGTCACGGGCCCTCGTTGACGGCGGGATGTTCAAGAAGGGCGAGTTGGTCCTGAGCATCGATCCTGTAGATTACCAGCTCGCCGTCAAGTCAGCCGAAGCCAGGGTCAAGGACCTCGAGAGCATCCTCCTTCTGACCGAGGAGGAGGCTGAGGCGGCGCGCGAGGAATGGAAGATCTCGAACGGGGACCAGGAGGATTCCGATCCTCCGCCGCTGGTAGCGAAGGAGCCTCAGCTGGCCGCCGCAAGAGCCGCGCTCGACGGGGCGAAGGCCGATCTCGACAAGGCCAGGCTCAATCTGGAAAGGACCGAGATAAGGGCGCCGTTCGACGGGCGTATCAGCTCGAAATCGGTCGATCTGGGGCAGTTCATAACCATGGGCCAGAGGCTCGCCAGGATGTTCTCGGTCGAAGCGGCCGAGATCATGGTGCCCCTCGAGGACGTCGACCTTCGCTGGATAGAGGTTCCCGGGTTCACTTCGGGCGATTCTGGCGAATCGCAGGCCCGGGTGATAGCCACGATAGCCGGCCGGGAGGTAGAACGTCCCGCTCAGCTGATGAGGACCGAGGGGCGGCTTGACGAGAGGACGAGGATGGTCAACGTGATCGTCCGGGTCGATCGGCCTTACGACGCGAGGCCACCTCTGGCCATGGGACTGTTCGTCCGCGTGCAGATCGAGGGGATCACCCTCCCCTCCGCCGTCTGGCTTCCGCGAAGCGCGATCCGTGAGGGAAGCGTCGTATACACGGTCGACGGTGAGAGCAGGGTCCGGATCAAGGCTGTCGACATCGCCAGGTATGACAGGGACGATGTCCTCGTCAGGTCCGGGCTCGATAACGGCGACCTCGTCGTCACGTCGCCGATGAAGATAGTCACCGAGGGCATGAAGGTCACATACGATCAGCCGGAGGTCCCGGGCGGATGATGGAAAAGATGATCGGCTGGTTCACCGAGAATCATGTAGCGGCCAATCTCCTGATGGTCTTCCTGCTGCTTGCGGGCATCCTGACCGTACAGAACATCAAGATCGAGACCTTTCCCGAGTTCGCGCCCGACATGATATCGATCTCGATGGAGTATCCCGGCGCTTCGCCCGAAGAGGTCGAGGAGGCCGTGATACGCAGGATCGAGGAGCGCATAGCCGGCCTGGCAGGAATCAAGAAGATCACAGCCACGGCGCGTGAGGGGTTCGGCACCGTCACGATCGAGGTGCTGAGCAACTGGGACCTCGACAACCTCACGAACGAGGTCAAGAGCGAGGTCGACCGGATCAGGACATTCCCCAACGAGGCGGAAAAACCGATAGTCAGGCAGATAGTCCGGAAGAACCAGGTCATCAACCTTGCCCTTTACGGCGACGCTCCCGAGCCCACGATTAAACATCTAGCCGAGAAGATAAAAGCCGACCTGGTGAACCTGCCAGGCATCACGCTGGTCGAGATATTCGGAGTCCGCCGGGCCGAGATCCATATCGACATATCTGAGAGCAATCTCAGGAGATTCGGCCTCACCCTCGACCAGGTCTCGGCCGTCGTGAAACAGTCGAGCCTCGACCTCCCCGCCGGGTCGGTCAAATCGAAGGAGGGCACCGTCCTCATCAGGACCAAGGGACGCAGGTACGAGGCCAGGGATTACGCGGACATAGCCGTGATAACGAATCCCGATGGCTCGAAGGTGACACTGGGCCAGATAGCCACGCTGACTGACGGGTACGAGGACAACGACCTGAGGGTGTCCACACGCGGAAGGCCGGCAGCCTTCATAGAGGTCTTCCGGGTCGCCGACCAGAGCGCGCTCAAAGTGGCAGACGAGGTCAAGAGATATGTGTCGGATATAAAGGGCGATCTGCCAGAGGGCATGGACATAGTCTTCTTCAGCGACAGCTCGCTGATACTCAAAAGCAGGATAAGCCTGCTCGTCAAGAACATGGCTCTCGGCCTCGTCCTAGTCGTGATACTCCTCTCGATGTTTCTCGATATCAGGCTGGCTTTCTGGGTTACGATGGGGATTCCGATATCTTTCGCCACGGGGCTGTGGCTCCTGCCCGCATTCGGAATATCGATAAACATGATATCACTCTTCGCTTTTATCCTGATCCTGGGGATAGTCGTGGACGACGCGATAGTCATCGGAGAAAACATCTACCGCAAGCGCGAGAAGGGCGTCCCCAACTTCGAGGCGGCAGTCACGGGAGCCGCGCAAGTCAGTAAGCCGGTGATCTTCGCGGTGCTCACCACGATGGCGGCGTTCTGGCCCCTCATCATGATCCCCGGCACGCGCGGCAACATCATGCGCAATATACCCGTCGTAGTCATAGCCGTGCTGGCAGGGTCCCTCATCGAGGCCCTTTTCATACTCCCGGCCCACCTCTCGAGGTGCCGGTTCAAGAGCCTATGCGTCGAACCTTCCGAGAAGAAGGCCAAACTGATGGACAGGCTGATGAAGGATTTCGTCAGGGGGCCTTACCGACGGTTCCTCGCGATGTGCCTGAAATGGAGATACGCCACTGTCGCGAGCGGCGTGGCGGTGCTGATACTGACGGTCGGGATCATCGCCAGCGGCCGGGTCAAGCTCACGGTATTCCCCCGCCTCGACGCGGACAACCTGATCTGCTCGATCGTAATGCCGCCGAGCACGCCGGTCAGCCGGACCGAGGAGGTGCTCGACCAGATCGAGCGCGCGGCCCTCGAGACCGTAGCGGAGGCTGACGCGAAGCGCCCCGAAGGAGCCCCTTCGGTGATGGAGGATTACTTCACGCTTGTAGGAGTCCAGATGGGCGGCGGCGGGCCGATGCCGACGACCGAGATGGGCGGGCACCTCGCCCAGGTGCACGTGCAGCTCCTCGAGGGTGAAAAGAGAAAACTCAAGTCGAGGGACCTCGTGAACGAGTGGCGCAGAAAGGTCGGCGTAATCCCCGACGCGGAGTCGATATCGTTCCGCGGGCAGATAGGAAGCTCAAACGCCCCGATAGAGGTACATCTCTCATCGGACAACACCGAAAAGCTGTTCGAGGCCGTCGAGGAACTCAAGAACGAGCTCAGGGAATACCCGGGCCTCACCGAGGTCGCGGACGATTACATGCCTGGCAAGGAGGAGATGCAGCTCAAGCTGAAACCGGAGGCGCGCAGCCTCGGGCTTACGCTAGGCGACCTCGCACGCCAGGTCAGGGCCGCTTTTTACGGATCCGAGGCTCTTCGCCTGCAGATCGGGGAGGACGAGGTAAAGGTGCTTGTCCGTTATCCGGACAGCGAGCGCAGATCGATCGGGAACGTCAGCGGAATGCGGATCAGGATGCCCGACGGCACCGAGGTCCCTTTCGGGCAGGTGGCCGAAGTAACGACGGTCCAGGGTTACGCCACGATACAGAGGGCCTACCGCAAGAGGGTCATAGCCGTATCCGCCGACATCGAGGAGGGACGGGCAAACACCACGGAAGTCAACAGCGCCCTCGAATCCGTGATACTCCCCACTCTCAGAGCGGAACACCCCGACGTCCGGTTCGCTATCGAGGGCGAGGGGCGCGAGGACCGGGAGTTCATACAGTCGATAATGAAATCTTTTCTGATGGCGCTCTTCCTGATCTACGCGCTGCTGGCCATACCGTTCAGATCATTCGCTCAGCCGCTAATAGTCATGGCGGCTATCCCCTTCGGCATGGTCGGAGCGGTCCTCGGCCACAAGCTGATGGGTTACGACCTCAGCATGATGAGCATGTTCGGGATCGTCGGGCTTTCCGGAGTGGTAGTGAACGACTCACTCGTGCTGATCGAGGCGACCAACAGGATCCGCGAGGGCGGAAGGACCGCTGTGGAATCGATCAGCGCGGCCGGGGAGCTCAGGTTCAGGGCGATCATACTGACGTCGATCACCACGTTCGGCGGGCTGACGCCGATGATGCTCGAGCGCTCGCTCCAGGCAAAGTTCCTGATCCCGATGGCGGCGGGCCTCGGGTGGGGCGTGCTCTTCGCGACCGGGATCACCCTGGTGATCATCCCGAGCCTCTACCTGATCCTCGAGGACTTCAAGGCCCTCGGTGCGAGGATATTCCCGGGCTCCGGGAACTGAGCCTCTATCCCCTCATCTCGGCGATCTTTTTTACGGCCTGTTCCTGCATCCCCTTCGCCGCTTCGGCGGGATCCTGCTTCCCCCCCATCACGGACTGGTAGAATGGCCGCATGGCGTCCCAGATCGCGCGCATCTCGGGCACGACGGGCATCTGCCTTCCGTGCTTCGCCTGATCCATCGAACCCCTGATGATCGGATCTGTGAGAAGCTCATCATCGTCGTAGAGGCTGGTCAGGGCGGGGAGGATCTTTAGCTCCGATGTGATCTCCTTCTGCACCGGTTCGGATGTGAGGTAGGCAAGAAGGTCCTTCACGGCAACCAGCTTTTCTTCCTTCACGTTGACGCTGATCGAGTACCCCTTGCTCGATACCATCGGAGTCGGATATCTCCCCGTCTCAGTGATGATCGGGATAGCCATGACCCCTATCTCCATACCGGCCTCGATATAGGCTTTCAGGGACCACGGACCGTTGATGATGAAAGCCGCCTGCCCCATCTTGAACATCGTATCGCTTAGCTCGTAGTTGCACTCCTTGGGGATGATCTTATACTTGTTCCTCAAATCCGCCATGAACTTAAGGGCCTTTGTCATCTCGGGCGTGCCGAGCGTCGGAGCATAATCGGCGTCCATCACCCAGCCGCCGAAGCCGCCGAGGAACGGGACGAGCCAGAAAGGCTCGACCGCATTGAAAACGAGGCCGTACTGGTCGGGCATTCCGTCCGCGTTAGCATCCACCGTCAGTGTCCCGCACATCCTGATCCACTCGTCCGTGTCCTTAGGCTCCGAACTGACCATCTTCCTGTTGTAGATCAGCATGAGGTGATTGCCGATCTGGTCGGGCACCGCGTAGATATGTCCGCCGAGTGACGCCAGCGACGAGCTCTCGAAATGGCCGAAGAAGAAGTCGCCGAACTCGTCCTCCAGGGGGATGATGAGCTTCATGACAGAGTACGGACCGATCTTGTCGCTCGGCCCGTAGACGAGGTCGGGGCCTCCACCCGCCAGAGTAGCCGTCTGGAACTGGCTGTGAAGAAGATCCGTCTCGAAATGGACCGTCGAAACGGTAACGCCCGGATGGTCCGCCATGTACCTGGTGAGTTGCCTACCCAGGACCGTCTGCTCTACCGGGTCCTTCTGCTCCCATATGACGATCTCGGTCTTTCCGTCATCGCCTCCACCGCAGCCGGAGAGGATGAGAAACAGAGCTACTGAAACAAGGGGTAAAAACCTCATGGACATGAATGACCTCCTCAGTCCTCAATCACTACATACCGCGAAAGATCGAGCCTCAGGTTACGTTCGATCTCAGCCGCGGCCCCCGGGCCGGTTTCGGAGAATACGAAGGCGAAGACCCGGTATCTTCGCCAGTCTGTCTTCCTCAGTTCCAGGACTCTCGTGAAGTTGGCCTCGAACCCATGGTAATCGATATCCCTCACCTTGTCGAGAGGGATCTCCACGGGTATGAAGGCCACATACATCGAATAGACTTTGTCTTCCTTGTCTTTGAAGACCGCTTTCCAGTCCGGCGTCTTCCGCTCCAGGAAATACTCGTGAGTGTTGATTCCCCAGGCGTACCATCCGAAATCTGTCCCCCCGAACCCGGCGAACCTCATCGGGTTTGCCTCTACGGGGACTACGTCGCGGCCGTCCACCCTCATCTCGATGTGAAGCGGGAAGTTTCTCAGGTCGGCGAGCTGACCGATACGCTCCAGCGGCCCGGTAAAGGTCCGTATCCCGAACTCTACGGTCCCCTTCGATGTCACATAGGTAGTATCGCTGACGTCCGTTCCCGAGGAGAAGAGATGGTGGAGGACATTGAGGATCACTGGCCTGCCCTCCCCGTCGAAATAGGCATCGACGGCGAATTCTTCACCCTTTATCCCCTCCTCGATGATGAACCTGCCCGGATCGAATACCTGCCCCGGGTACATCCCCTCGACCCTGTCGAGGTCCTCCTCTATCGACCGCAGCGCGGCGGGCCAGTCGCCGTCTGATCCGACCTTGCGCACCGCCATGCTGAAGAATCCCACGGCCGGTTTCACGACGAAGGGCTTCGGCAGCCCGGAAGGGTCGAGATGCCTCAGCGCCTCGAGATCGATGCCCGCGTAGAAAAACCCCGGATGGTCCTCCTCGATCATGCTCCGGAAACGTATCTTGTCCTTCAGCCGGTCTATGCGTTCCGGAAGGCCGGAGGGCCTGAGGTTCTCCGCGATCCACCCGATCGCGTCCTCCGAGCTCGTATAGACCAGAGGGTACTCCTGCGAGTTGGCTCTTAAGGCGAACTCACTGCCATCGATCAGGTCGAGGTCGTAATCTCCGGTGAGGGCTTCGGACACGCTGTTGCGGAGCACTGGCGTCCCGAGACGCTGAACAGTTGAAGCGAGAAGGTCCGATACGTAGGGCCTGTCCAGTATTATCATTACTTCTTGTGCTCCCTGGGGAGCCTTCCTACAGGCATCACGTAAAGGGGCACTTCCTGTTCGGTCATTCCGATCAGGTCCTTGAGCGCGTCGTCAGTGAACGCCCCGATGGCGCAGGTGCCCAGGCCCAGTGATACGCACTGGAGGTAGACGTTCTGCGCCGAGTGGCCGAGGTCCATGCAGACGTACCTGTCCCTCCCCCGGTCGCCGTACTTCTCCGTACATCTCTCGTATACCGCGGACCAGACGATCGAGACCGGGGCCTCGCCGGCGAATTGCTGGCTCAGGCATGCGGCCTGCAGGCCGGCTCTCACGTCGCCGTCGGCGAGCCTGTGGATGATGTGCCCCTCGGGTAGGTACCAGTATATCCCCGGCAGGAGTCCCTTGACGTTGCCTGCGACAAGGTATATCTCGAGCGGATAACGTGCCCCCGCCGACGGCGCCGTCTTGAACCCGCCGCGGATGAAGTCGGGGAGTCCCTCCCTCGTATAGGTGATGCCGTACGCCGACCAAAGGAGCTGGGAGACCTCCTCCAGCGTCACAGGTTCGTCAGTGTATTTCCTGACCGACCTGCGTTCGCTCAGGGCCTTCTCGACGGAGCAATCGCTGTAAAGCGCCGGCTTCGGCAGCTCGACTGTCGCGATCACCTTGTGTTCGAGGTCGTACTTCCCGCCCGCGGCGGAAACGGGAAAAAGGACAGACGCCACGAGGAGAAATATCGATATGGATCTCATAGGGAGCTCCTTTCATATGTTCAGGTCCGCGGAAGGGAGATTAACCCTTGTCCGGGATATATTCAAGTACATCCCCAGGCGGGAAGTCATCCTTGCATCGGACCGGGATTGCCGTTAACATGTGCAGTCATGCGGAGACGGTTCAGAAGAGAGATGGGGTCGCTGGACGGGATATTCTCCTTCGCGGGGGAATTCGAGAGCGGCAACAGCCTCGATGATTCAGAGTCGTATTTTCTCGACCTCACACTGGAGGAGATATTCACCAACCTGGTGCGGCATGCGCGGGGAAGCGCCGATATAGAGATCGAGATAAAGCTCGAGAGCGGCCTTCTCGCGATCCGCCTGACCGACCGGGATACGGGGCCGTTCGACGGAAACTCTATCGGCGAAGTAGATACCGAAGCGCCCCTTATGGAAAGAGAGCCCGGAGGTCTCGGCATACATCTCGTCAAAAAGATGGCGGACACGCTGGATTACAGGTACGATGACGGCACGCTTGTGGTCACGGCGACAAAGCGCCTGGAGGAAAGATGACGTTCGAAATTTCTGTTGCGGGAGACGGAACGGTAAGACTGAGCGGAAGGCTCGACTCGAACCAGGTAGATATGACACGGGCGGTGCTGGAGAAGGTCGAAAGCACCGTGACAGTTGATTTCAACGGTCTTCGCTATATCTCCAGCGCGGGGCTCGGCCTCCTGCTGGCCACGCAGAAGAGGCTCATGAGCGGCGGGCACAGGCTGCAGATCGTAAACATGTCCCCTCATATCCGCGATATCTTCAATATCGCCGGGTTCGATTTTATATTTGACTTATAGTAAAGGTTATTTTACCCTCATTCGCAAGCTCTCTACTTCAAGTAATTTAACAGTGCAGCGCGAGCGTGACGGCTGCGGGACAGACCGGGCATCCGGCTTCATCCTCCGTCACCGGCTCTTCAGTGCGCCGGACGGGGGACGTTTTTCCCGGACCGGACCGCCAACTTTATTGCTGTCGGACAGTATTTATGGCGACAACTGATTCATCGCTGGTCATCGAGACGCTGAACGGAGACAGAGAAGCGTTCGGGATGCTGGTGGAGAGGTACGAGCGGCAGATCTTCAACCTTGCTTTCAGGATCTGCGGCGATTACGAGGATGCCATGGATGTCACGCAGACAGTATTCGTAAAGGCCTTCGAAAGGCTGAGAACCTTCGACCCGTCGAGGAAGTTCTTCAGCTGGCTTTACAGGATGGGCGTCAATGAATCCCTCAACCAGGTCAAGAGGCAGAGCAGGATCGTACGGGTCGAGTTCGATCCTCCCTCCCGCTCTCCAGGGCCGGAGCAGCAGGTCATACGCGAACAGGCGGACGGCCTGGTGCAGTCCGCGCTGCGGAGGCTGGGCGAGGACTACAGGGTAGTGATAATCCTCAGGCACTTCGTCGATCTGTCCTACAGCCAGATAGCAGATGTGCTGGCGATCCCCGAAAAGACGGTGAAGTCGAGGCTGTACTCGGCCAGGCAGCGGATGAAGGAATTACTTACCGAGGCAGGACTGTGATGAGGATCGACGAACCCTACATAAGGCTGATGAACGAGGAGATAGACGGCGTTATCTCCGAAGAGAACGCCCGTAAACTGGCCGCTTTCGTCATGTCCGATCCTGAGGCGCGCCGGTACTACGAAGACCTGAGAGAGACTGTCAGAGCTTTAGGCGAAGCCGGAGAGGTCGAACCGCCCCCCGAGCTGAGGGAGCGGATATTCGACGCGGTATACGGGCAATCCGGCGGGCAAACAGTGCAGCCGGTGGCCGCGGAGCACTCATTCTGGCGCTCTTTCGTCCCGGCCTTCGCGGCGGGCGTCGCGGCCGGGCTGATTATCTTCGCGGCGATACGCCCGCTGACCGACCGGTCCCCGAAGGAGCCCGGGTATGAAGCGACTATAGGAGCGGTGGAAGGCGGCGGCGGGGCCGCAGAGAGGTTCGACGCGTACGGCGTGAAGGGAAGCGTGCTCCCCGTATTCGAGAGGGGCTCGATCACGGTCACGATGAGTATGGCTTCCGATACCGAGGCGAGCATTCTATTCGACCTTGGGGATGGAGTCTCGTTCGAATCCATCAGGTCGAACGAAGGTGCCGACTACCAGATGGAGGTCGACGGGAAGAGCCTCCTTCTGGTCCATGGTGGAGATGCCGAGTTTATCATCAGGTTCAGGTCGGCGGATACTCCCGCTCTCGATCTGCGGATATTCGCCGGCGGCAAGACGGTCGCAGCCATGAGGCTGTCGACCGGCGGATGAAAAGCAGGCGAAGCCGACCAACTTTCGGAGGGTCCGCCTGTATTTAGAGTGAAGGTTAAATCAGCAAGCGGTTGGAAACCCATTACAAGAAGGAGGTCACCAGATGGGGAAGAACAAGGTTCTGCTGGTGGTTGTCCTGATCGCGATCGCGGTGGTCGCCTACTTCGCCTTCTTCTATCCTCCCTCCAGGCGCGACGGCGCTGAGGGCACGATAGGAGCGGTGGACAAGTACCGTGACCAGCAGATGAGCGACGAGGACGTCGTGCTGAACTTCGAGGGAGGATCCGAATCGGATTACAACATCGACAATATCATCTCCCCCGAAGAGATGGCTGCTCTTTTTGAGCGGACCTCGCTCCAGGAGAAGTCGAATCTTCTGCAGAGAGCGTCGATCCAGGAAAAAGCGGCGTTCGCGGATCTCGCCCCCGCGCAGGAGCGGGTCACGCTTGTTGAACGCGCCACCCCGATGGAGCGCGTATCGATGTTCCAGCGGTTCTCCGTCCAGGAAAGGACCAATATCCTCGGGAAGATGTCCCTGACCATGGAAGCCTTCGACAAGCTCCCGGTGCAGGAAAAGGCCTCTATCATGGAGAAGTTCTCGATCCAGGAGAAGAGCTCCCTGATGCAGAAGGCCACCATTCAGGAGAAGGCGGCGATCATGGAGAGGCTCTCCGTACAGGAGAGAGCCGACCTGATGATGCGCGCCTCGATCCAGCAGAAGGCAGCGATCTTCGAGCGTACCTCGATCCAGGAACGCCTTGACATCATGGAGCGCGCCTCCATACAGCAGAAGGCGGAGATCTTCAACCGTGCCTCCATAGCGGAGCGCGTCTCGATCCTCGAGAGGGCGAACTTACAGCAGAAGGCGGAGATCTTCGCGCGCGCCTCGATCCAGGAGCGGGTAGACCTGATGCAGCGGATGTCCGTCGAGGAGCGCGCCTCCATCCTCAAGAAGGCCGAGATCACGATGGAAGCCTTCGGTAAGCTCCCTGTGCAGGAGAAGGCAGCCATCATGCAGAAGTTCTCGCTCCAGGAGAAGGCCTCCCTTATGGACAGGTTCTCGATGCAGGAGAAATCGAGCATAATGCAGAGGGCCTCCATTCAGGAAAAGGCCGAACTGATGAACCGCGCCTCGATCCAGGAGAAGATCGCTATCATGCAGAGGACCAGCCTGATAGGCAGGGCCTCATTCATCTTCGAGAAGGCATCGCTTCAGGAGCGCGCCGACATCCTGCAGCGTGCCTCGATCCAGGAGAAGGCCTCGATATTCGAGCGCTCGACGATGCAGGAACGGGTCGAGCTGATGGGCCGCCTGTCGGCCGAAGACCGCGCCGGCATCCTCAAGAGGGCCGAACTGACCATGGAGAAATTTGACCGCCTCCCGATGCAGGAGAAGGCAGCCGTGATGGACAAGTTCTCCGTCCAGGAGAAAGCCTCCCTGATGGACAGGTTCTCGCTGCAGGAGAAGTCGTACATCCTCGAGCGCACCTCCCTTGAGGAGAAGAGCTCTCTGATGGAACGCGCCTCGATCCAGGAGAAATCCTCGATCATGGAGCGGGCCGACATCATGGAGAAAGCCAGCATCTTCGACAGAGCCTCGATCCAGGAGAAGTCGAGCCTGTTCGAAAGGGCGAACATCCAGGAGCGTGTCGACATGTTCGAGCGCTGCTGCATGCAGGAAAAAGCGGCGATCTTCGACTGCGCCTCGGTTCAGGAGCGTGTGGACCTGATGCAGCGGCTGTCCCTGGCGGAGCGCACCTCGATCCTCAAGAAGGCCGAGATAACGATGGAAGCCTTCGATAAGCTGCCGATGCAGGAAAAGGCCACCGTCATGATGGAGAAGTTCTCGTTCCAGGAGAAGGCCTCCCTTATGAACAGGTTCTCTCTCGAGGAGAAGGCCAGTATAATGCAGCGCGCCTCGCTCCAGGAGAAGGCCTCGATCTTCAACAGGGCCTCCCTCCAGGAAATGGCGTCGATCATGGGACGCGTCTCGATCCAGGAAAGGGCCTCGATATTCAACAGGGCTTCCATCCTGGAAAGGGCGTCGATAAGCAGGGAGATCTAGAGGTCTCCCGGTCCCCAGCGGCCACCCGGCCCTTAGGACCTTTGAATCGAAGCGGAAGAAGGGGTGTGTGGTAGGAAGGAGCAGCCCGGCACCGGCCGGGCTGCCTCCTTGCTGTCGCGTTTCATTCAAAGGAAAGAGATGAGATCATTTACACCGACCACCGGACTGCTCAAGCGCTCGATCCCGGTCCTTCTCGCCTTCGTGGCCGTTATTCTCGCGCCCGGCCGCGCATCGGGCCAGGACGATTACGTGCAGGAAAAACCGTACCAGCTCAAATACAGGACATACGAGACCAGGGACCTGAGGGTCTTCTACTTCTTCAGGGAGCAGGAGTATGTCATTGAGCACCTGTCACGGTGCTTCGAAAACGCTTTCCATTACCACCAGAAGTTCTTCGGGTACACACCGAGCGGCGAGGTAACGGTATATTTCAACGACGACGATGACTACGGATACGCAGGGACGACAGTGATCCCCAACAACTGGATCACGCTCGGGATCGAGCCTTTCGAGTACGTATACGACACATGCCCGACGAACGAGCGAATGAACTGGGTGATGAACCACGAGCTGGTGCATGTCACGGCCTCCGACCAGGCGACCGGATGGGACTCGAGGTTCAGGAAGCTCTTCTTCGGAAAGGTCCACCCCGTAGCCGAGGACCCGGTATCGATATTCTATGCCTATCTCACCACCCCGCGTCTCTATGCGCCGCGGTGGTACCATGAAGGGATCGCCGTTTTCATGGAGACATGGATGGCTGGCGGCATCGGCAGGTCGTTGACCGGGTACGACGAGATGACGTTCAGGGCCATGGTCCTGGACAGCACCGAGTTCTACACCGTCGTAGGCCTCGAATCTGAAGGTACGGCTAAGGATTTCCAGATCGGGCAGATGTCATACCTCTACGGCACACGCTTCTTCAGCTACCTCGCCCTCACCGAAGGCCCCGGATCCGTGATCGAATGGGTCCGCCGCAACGAGGGCAGCGGCGCCTACTTCTCGAGGCAGTTCCAGAAGGTCTACGGCGCCTCTATCTACGAGAAATGGAACGAATGGATCGAGTTCGAGAAGAAGTGGCAGACGACGAACATAGTCGATTCGATAAGGCAGTACCCCGTGACGCCGGCAAGGCCGCTGTGCGAAAGGGCCCTTGGGTCGGTCTCCAGAGAGTTCTTCGACGCCGGGACGCGGACGCTTTACACCGCCGTCAACTATCCGGGGGAGTTCTCACATATCGCCGCGATAGACATCGACTCGGGGAGGATGAGGAAGATATGCGAGATCGAGACGCCCGCTCTTTACTACGTCACTTCACTCGCCTATGACCCCGAAAGCGGGACACTCTTCTTCACGACCGATAACAGCAGGGGCTGGCGCGACCTGAACTCGGTCGATATCGCTACGGGCAAGACGAAGGTCCTGTGCAGAAACAACCGCACCGGCGATCTCGTCTACAACCGGGCAGATTCGACCATCTGGGGGATGAGGCACGACAACGGGTTCACCAGCATCGTGATGTTCACGCCCCCTTACTCTGACGGGTACGAGCTCATCAAGCTGAGGTACGGGATAGACATGTTCGATATCGACATCTCACCCGATGGAAGGTATCTGACCGGGACGATGACCGACATAAGCGGCCGGCAGAGGCTCATAAGGATGGAGACGGCCAGGCTGATCATGGGGGATGGTACGTGGGAGCTGATCCACGAGTTCCCCGACAACAACGCGGCGAACTTCGTCCATTCTCCGGACGGGCGGTACCTCTACGGGACGTCGTACGTCACCGGCACGTCGAATATATTCAGATTCGATCTCGAGCAGTGGAAGCTCGAGGCGCTGAGCAACTTCGAAGTCGGCGGCTTCCGCCCCCTCCCCGTGTCGGACGATTCCCTGATCGCTTTCCTCTATACCAGCGGAGGTTTCGAGCCCGCCATGACACCGGTAAGGCCGATCGAGGACATCGCTGTAGTCCGCTACCTCGGCCAGGCGGTAGTGCTCGACCACCCCGAGGTCAAGGACTGGAAGCTCTCCTCGCCGAGAGAAATAGAGATCGATTCGCTCAAGACGTACGAGGGGGAATACAGCCCTGCCAGAAGCCTGCGGGTGACATCCCTCTACCCGGTGGTCGAGGGGTACAAGGACTATGGCACGATCGGGCTGCGGTTCAACATGATGGATCCCGTCGGTATCAACGCCCTGGACATGGCCGTCTCCTACACGCCGGTCACCGGACTGCCGGAGAACGAGCGGGCCCATTTCAGGTTCAGGTACTCGAGGGGACGATGGGCGGCGACGGGCTATTACAACAGGGCCGACTTCTACGACCTGTTCGGCCCCACTAAGGTCAGCAGGAAGGGTCATTCCCTCGCCCTCGACTATGTCTACGGATTCGTCGTCGACAGGCCGAAAAAGCTGGGTCTCAAGGTCAGAGCGGCGGCCTACGGCAACCTCGAGTATCTCCCCGACTACCAGAACATCCAGGCGACGATCAAGGACTTCTACACGCTCGAGGGCTCGCTCGATTACAGCCACGTGAGGCGGACGATCGGGGGAATACAAGCGGAGAAGGGGATGACCTTCTCGCTGAACGAATACTCCTCGCTCATCAACGGTGACCTCTACCCCCTGCTGTGGGGCACCCTCGACCTCGGCTTCCTTCTGCCGTGGGAACATTCGTCGGTATGGCTGAGGAGTTCGGGAGGATTCTCGCTGGGCGACCGCAAGGAGTCGAACTCGTACTTCTACTTCGGAGGGTTCGGTAACAACTGGGTCGACCACCAGGTGGTCGACAGGTACAGGGAGTTCTACGCATTCCCCGGAGTAGAGCTGAACGAGATAGGCGGGACGAACTTCCTCAAGGGGACCATCGAGTGGGCCCTGCCGCCGCTGAGGTTCTCATCCCTCGGATGGCCCTCGCTCTACGCCAACTGGGCGAGTCTGACCTTCTTCGGCTCGGCGATCGCGACAAACATCGATCCTGACTACGAAGGAGTCGAAGTGGCCGACGCCGGGGCCCAGCTGAACTTCAGGGTCGTATTCTTCTCGTCACTGCAGACGACATTCTCGGCGGGGTACGCCTTCGCCTTCGAAGAGGGCTACGCACCTAGGGAAGAGTTGATGCTCTCGCTGAAGATATTGAGATAATCACAAGGTAATAAATGAGTTGACCTATCTCATCGCTATAATACCAGTCCTCGTGTTCCTCCTCGTCCTGAAGGCTATGGACTCGTTCAAGCTCGTCCGGTTCGGGCACGTGGCGGCGAGCCTGGCGGCGGGGTTCGCGGCGGCCGTGGCGGCCTTCTTCATCACCGGGCAGCTGATGCCTGCCCTGGGCATATCATTCGCCTCGTATTCGAAATACGTGGCCCCTCTGCTCGAGGAGGCGCTGAAGGGGACATGGCTGGTCTGGCTCATCTCCAGGCGGAGGACCGGGTTCATGGTGGACACGGCGATACACGGGTTCGCCATCGGCGCTGGTTTCGCGATAGTGGAGAACGTATACTATCTCAACACGATGACAGAATATGGTGTCGCTTTCAGCGTAGTGCGGGGCTTCGGCCCCGCTCTGATGCACGGCACGTCGACAGCGATATTCGGTATCCTTGCAAAGACGGCCTCGGAGATGCGGGGCGCGTTGTCAGTATCCACGGTCCTCCCCGCCTTCCTGATGGCGGCCATAATACATTCACTCTTCAACCATTTCTTCATCTCTCCCATCTCGTCGGCGCTCGCTCTGCTCGTCGGTGTTCCCCTGGTGATGATTCTCGTCTTCCACCAGAGCGAGCGGGCGCTCAGGAAGTGGCTCGGGATAGGTTTCGATTCGGACCAGCAGATGCTGGAGATGATAACTTCGGGAGATATCGCCGGCACGCCTGTCGGCGAGTACCTCATCTCACTCAAACGCACCTTCACTGGAGAGACGGTAGCGGACATGCTCTGCTGCCTTCGGCTTCATCTCGAGCTCTCGATCAGGGCCAAGGGGATACTGCTGATGCGGGAAAACGGGTTCGAGCCTCCTGCCGACCCGGAAGTCGAGGACATGTTCAGGGAACTAAGGTATCTCGAGGGGCGGATCGGGGTGACTGGGAAGCTCGCCCTGCATCCGCTGCTGCGCTGGAGCAGCCGCGACCTCTGGCAGCTTCACATGCTGACCGGGTTCGTGCCCGGCAGGCGCGGAGGATACCGGTAAAAAGAAAGGCGGCCGCCAGGCGGCCGCCCCCGTATTTCAAATACCGGTTCGCAGGCTCTAGAAATCGAACGGGTAGATGGTCTTGCGCTTGTTGCCCTTCGCCCTTTCGGCGGCGGCCTTCACCATCGCTGCGATCTTTGCGTTCAACGCGTCAGCCGCGTCCCCGCTCATCCTGAGGCCGTGCTTCTTGGCCAGTTCCTTGACCCTCGAAGCGTAAACGTAAGTCTCTGCCATCTTATCCCTCCTTCTTTCTGTCTGTTGACAGGCTTCGAGACGAGTTGCTTACCTTTTTACCTGATCGAAGCCTAAACCGCATCTATTTGACTTGTCAACGTCAATTGTCATTTTTTTTCAGTATAATTCTAGCGTCCGCGATGACGCATTTCTTCTCCGTACAGATCACCGGATTGAGATCGACCGATTCGATCTGATCGGCCATCTCCATCATCAGTGCCGAGAAATCCGCTATCAGTTTCTTAAGCTTCCCCATATCGACCCCGGCCGATCCGCGGTATCCTCGCAGGATGCCTACTGCCGTTATCTCGTCGAGCATCGAACCGACGTTCCCCTCGGTTATCGGCGCCATCCTGATCGCCGTATCCTTGTATATCTCTACACCCATTCCTCCCATGCCGGCAAGCACGACAGGACCGAACTGCTCGTCGATCTTTCCGCCGACGATAAGCTCTATTCCGGGAATCATCTCCTCTACCAGCACTCCTTCGAAGCCGGCTATGCCGCTTAACCGTCCAAAGACCTCCCTCATCTCATCCGGGCCTTCTATCCCGACCGCCACTCCGCCGACATCCGATTTGTGAATGACCTCCGGGGAGACGACCTTTGCCACCGCTGGCCATCCGGCACGTTCACCCGCGGCGACCGCTTCATCCACAGAGCGCACCCATTCGAACCGGGGCACATCGAATCCGGCCTCGGCGAACAGGCGTTTCGCGTCAGGCTCGAGGACCCATCCGTACTTCCGGGAACTTTCGATTATGGCTGAGGCGGTCTTGTTCAGCATTGCATGCACCTCTTCATCGCCTCGACCATCAGGACCGCTCCCTCGATCGAGCTCGAGACGGGGACTTTGTTCAGCTGGAAACCCTCTATGATCATCATGTATTTCTCCACGTGCGGCACATAGGCGACGATCGGCTTGCCTTCCTCCTGGTATACGCGGCTGAGCCTGGCCCCCACATCGGAAGTGACCTCTGGTATATATGGAAGGAGCAGCACGATCACGCAGTCGACGTCGGGAAGCCTGCTCAGCTCGCTGGCCGCGATGACAAAATCATCATCCCTGGCGCTCCCGGTAAGGTCGATCGGGTTTCCGAGCGACGCGATTGGCTGGATGCTCGCGGACAGGCGCCCGCGTAACGCCTCCTGCACTTCCATGGAGAACTGAGGGACTATGAGGCCTGAGGCCTCGCATGTATCGACGGCGACGGCGCCATGGCCTCCGCTTGCGGTGACGATCCCGACCCTGCCCTCTATTCCCTTGGGATAGCAGCTAAGCGACTCGCAGAAGGAGACCATCGCGTACTCGTCCTTCGCCTCGACGATACCGTACTGGCTCATCACGGAGGAGAAGACAGCGTAGTCCCCCGCGATCGACGCGGTATGGCTCGATACCGCCCTGCTCCCCGCCTGGCTCTTTCCCGCTTTCATCACTATCACAGGCTTCGGGCTCCTGCCCGCAGCGGTCACGAATTCCCTGCCTTCCCCGGGGCCGAATCCCTCGATGTAAAATGCGATCACATCCGTCTTCTCGTCCCTGGCCAGGTAGTTCAGAAGATCGAGTTCCTTGACGGCTGCCTTGTTGCCGATGCTGACCGCCCTGGAGAGCCCGACCCCCTGCTCGGAGAACTTGACCATCTGGTCTACCAGTATACCCCCGCTCTGGCTGACGATCGCGACGTTCCCGGGATCGGGCCTTACCATCCTCTCGCTCGGAAGAAAGAGGGAGTCAACCAGCCCGGAGGAATATATCCCGAGGCAGTTCGGGCCCAATATAGGGAAATCGGCCTGCGTGGCTATCTCCTCGAACTGCCGGCGCAGGTCCAACCTGCCGGTCTCGGCAAACCCGCCGGAGATGACGATCGCTCCGCCGACCCAGCTGTCTATGCATTCCTTCAGAACGCCGGGCACGTGCTCGGCGCGCACCGCTATGACCGCCAGGTCGATCTTTTCGGGGATCTCTGAGATCGCCCTGTAGATCTTCTCCTTGTGGTACATCCCGCCCTTCGGGTTGACGCCGAAGACCTTCACCGGGTAGCGGAAATAGTTCTTGTTATAGATGATGTTGGCGGGGTGCCGCTCGTTGCTCAGCGACAACCCGACCACCGCCATCGTCTTCGGTTCGAAAAGGGTCCTGAAATCCAACAGTCCTCCTTTATCGCGCTTCATCACTTGGATATATCCTGCAACAGCGGGGGGCCCGTGTCAAGTACCGAGCAATCCCCCGTCCCCCTCCGCTTCCGCTGTCTCCAGCCTCGCCCTTTCCTCATCGACAAAGCGAAGGACTACGCCACCGCCGATGAAGAGGGCCGAGATCGAGATTATACCGAGCCTCGTCGCGGTCTCCGCCCCGGCTCCGAGCAACCTGAGCAGAAGGCCGGTCGCGCCTATAAGCACCGGACCGATGACCGCTGCGAACTTCCCGATCATATTGTAGAAACCGAAGTATCTCGCGGACTTCTCCTCCGGCACCATCCCGGCGAAAAGCGACCGGCTCAGCGCCTGGATCCCGCCCTGGACGAGGCCTACCGAGACGGCCAGGACATAGAACTCCTCGCGGCTGTCCATCAGCGCCGCCCAGACTGTCACGAACAGGTATACCCCGATCGCGATGAATATCGCGCGCCGCGCGCCGATCCGCGATCCGATCCTACCGAACGCGATCGCCGAAGGGAAACCGATGAACTGCGTCACCAGCAGCGCCAGTATCAGATCGTTACGCTCGAGGCCTATCGACATCCCGTAATCGACCGCCATCCTGACTATCGTATCGACTCCGTCTATGTAGAGCCAGTAGGCGACCAGGAACAGCAACAGCGTTTTCAGCCGCCTTACCATCCTGAAGGTACCGGCGAGCTCCCTGAGTCCTCCCGCGACATTCTTCCTTATCCCCGCCTCATCTCCTGAACGCCTTTCCTTCACAAAGAGGATCAGCGGGATCGTGAACACCGCCCACCAGACTCCGACCGTGATGAACGATAACCTGACAGCCGCTTCCGGCCCGGAGAGCCCGAAGGCCGCGGGCCAGAGCGTCATCGCGACGTTGAGCGCGAAGAGCAGGCCGCCACCGAGATACCCGAGCCCGTATCCGAGAGCTGACACGCGCTCCCTCTGCCCCGGCCCGGAGACCGAGATGAGCAGGGCGTCGCTGAATATTATGCTTGCGTTGAAGCCTATCGAGGCGGACACAAAGATGAGTATCGCCGGCATCCAGTCCCCTCGCGAGACCATCCAGAGTGAAGAGGTCATCAGTGCGCCCAAGAACGCGAAGAATACAAGGAACCTCTTCCTGGCAGACCCGCTGTCGGCTATGGAACCGAGCACGGGCGCCAGCAGGGCGACGGCTATGCCGGCGATCGAGTTGGCAAGCCCGAGCCTCGCCGTGGTGACCGTCGTGTCGGCGCCGGCGCTCCAGTACTCGTTGAAGAATACGGGGAAGAACCCGGCCATCACCGTTGTGGCGAAGGCGGAGTTGGCCCAGTCGTACATCGCCCAGGAAACGACCGCTTTTGTGCCCGAATCTCCGTTCATCGGTCCAGCCTTCCTCATCATGCCGGAATGCCGATTCTATACGATATCCCGGGACCTGAACAGGATTCAGTCGCTCAGCGGCCATTCCTGTCGACTGCCCTGACCCACAGATAATAAACGGGGACACCGGCCGCGACCGTCACCAGCGCCGCGGACGACTCGATGGGCCGGTTGATGAAGGCCACGACCATTAGGAGCAGCGTGGTGACCAGGAAGAAGACTGGCAGGAATGGATAAAGCGGCACCTTCGCCGCCCCGGACTCTCCAGTAGATCTTTTCCTCGCTATGAAGAGACCGGCGACCGCAAGCCACGGGAATATCCCGAGAGCGAACCCTATGTAGACTAGCAGCTGCTCGAAGGACCCCGCGACCACCATCCCCACGGCGAGGACGCCCTGTATCGCGATCGATCTGCCCGGCACCCCGTACCTGGGATTCACCCTTGCCGCGAAGGGCAAGAAGAGCCTGTCCCTGGCCATGGCGAAATAGACCCTCGGCCCGATTATGATGTAGGCGCTCAGCGACGAGAGAAGGGCTATACCGACCATGATGCTCAGCCCCCGCCCCATCCACTCCCCAAAGGTGCTCACTGAAGCTTTCTCGACAATCGCTATCGTGCCCCGCACCTCGGAATACGGAAGGGCGCGGAATATGAATAAGTTGACCGCCATGTAGAGGACGATCACGATCCCGGTGCCGGCCACGAGCGAAAGGGGCAGCGTCCTGCGCGGATCACGGACCTCTCCGGCGACGTACGATGTCGCGTTCCACCCGCTGTAGGAGAACATCACCAGCATCATCGCGGTCCCCACGGCGAGTAATCCGCCGCTGTTCATCCCATCCCCGGGCGACCATCCAGCTCCTCCGCCGAGGACAATGCCCGTGGCCGCGAGTCCCGCCACGATCAGGACCTTGACCGTGGTCAGAACGTTCTGCACTTTGCCGCCTTTTCTCAAGCCGAAGTAGTGAAGGCCGGTGAAGATGACTATCACGGCGGCTGCGGAACCTTTTTTCATGACCAACAGCATCGCGGGGTCGGCGAGCTCGAAGCGGCCGTTCAAGCCGGCGAATATGTATTCCGAGAAGCCCATCGCCGACGCGGCTATCGGTGCCGAGAACCCGACGAAGAAGCTCGTCCATCCCGTCAGAAACCCGAGCGACGGGTGGTAGAGCCGGCTGAGGTAGAAGTATTCACCCCCCTCATCGGGCATCCTCGTGGCGAGTTCCGCGTAGCACAGCGCCCCCGCCATGGCGATGAGGCCTCCGAACGCCCAGCAGCCGAGCGCCCAGCCCGGTCCGGGCAGGAATCCCGAGATTATGCCCGTCGCGGTGAATATCCCCGCTCCGACCATGTTCGCCACGACGATACTCGTCGCGGTGAACAGACCCATCTCCCGTCTTACTTTCGTCCCGTTGTTACCGCCGGAATCCGTGCTGTTTGGCATGTGATCCTGTTCCTTATGATAAATGCTCATCCAATATAACGTAGGACTGGAAATAATGTTTCTGTATATTGAGTGAACTTTTTTTAAGAAACAGTGCGGGCCGGTTCTACGTATCACATCCTGAAATACAATTTTTCCGAAAGGAGACCCGATGTCGGCAAGAAGGTCTTTACTGTCGCTGATGATCATCCTGGTCACCCTGCCCCTGGCGGCGGCCGCCGCGCAGGATGAAGGAAGCCCCGATCCATCGGCGTACCCCGGTCTCAAGAAACAGTTCGACGGGGCTATGGATGCCGGCGATTATGACGCCGCGGTGAAGATAGCGGACGAGATGGACGATGTGATCTGGCCCCTCCAGTGGGAAGCGATGTACAACACTGCCAGGGCTTACAGTCTCGCCGGCGACAGGCGAAAGGCCTACGAGTATCTCTACTGGGCAATCGATTCGGGATACTGGGACGCCAAGACGATGATGGAGGACGCAGCCTTCGCCGGTATCAGGGAGGAAGACCTCTTCAAGAAGCTCTCCCGGACGGCCCGCGCCAACGGCTACATCTGGATGCTGGAGCGCGAGGGGCGAGAGGAATTCCAGAAGCCGGACGAGGTCATGAAGGCCTTCGAGCTCAGGCCCGGTATGAATGTGGCTGATGTCGGCTGCGGCTCAGGGTACTTCACGGTAAAAGTGGCGAAGGAGATAGGCCCGGGGGGCAAGGTCTGGGCGATCGACGCGTGGCAGGACATGCTCGATTACCTCGAGAGAAGGCTCCTCATCGAGGGGCTCGACAATGTGGAACTGGTCAAGGTAGAGCGCGACGACCCTCGCATCCCCAGGGGCGCCGCAGATATGATCCTCATGGTGGATGTCTTTCATTATATAAGCGAAAGGGTGGCCTACGGCGAAAAGCTCAGGGAAGGGCTCGCGCCGGGAGGGCGGCTTATCGTGATCGACTACATCCCCAAATCGCTCGAGGAGCGCCCCTGGGGCCCTCCGCCGAGCCAGCACCTGTCAGAGGCGGACCTGACAGCCGATCTCGAGAAGGCCGGGTTCAGAAAGGTCAAGGAGCACGATTTTCTTCCTGAGCAGTATTTCGTCGTCTATGAGGCGAAATAATAGACAGATGACACTTCATCGCGTTAAGAGAGCGGCCCCGCAGGGGCCGCTTTTTTATTGCTGATTGTTCTTGCAACTCATCCGATTACAGGATAGACTGCCCGCAACGTTGAATCCGCTCCGGCATCAGCCGGATGAAACGAATTACAACAGATGAAAGTCCCGAGATGCGCCGGATAGCAATCTTTATCCTGCTCTTTTCCGTTCTTACTGTGCTCGTGCTGGCCAGGCCTTACCAGACCCCGGTGATCGACGGCACGATAACCGGAGACGGCGTCGACTGGGAAGCGGACGACCTCGCCGTGAACGATCCGCCTCTCGGAGCCGACTGGGGCCCCAACCTGATCAAGCAGCTCTGGGTCACATACGACTCGCTCGCCCTTTACATCGGCATCAACTACCAGGTCAGCAACAACGCAATGCTGGTCTATATCGCGGCCGGCACCGGGACAGGCGCTCAGGACGTCAACGGCATCGACTGGTACGCGAGAAATTTCGTCTTTGCCGACACGGTCAGGGCGGACCATCTTATCGCCAACTGGGACGGCGGCAGCCTCGGTATAAGGAGGATCCTCGACGCGACCACGACCGAGGATATCACGAGCCTCTGCCAGAACGCCAACACCACGAAACTCGATTTCTTCCGCAACGGCGAGATCCGCCTCCCCTGGGACGTGATCTACGGCACAGCACCGGGGACCGTGCCCCCGGGCTCGAGGCTCGGCGTCGTGGCGGTAATCGCCGGCGGGGACAACTGGAATGGCCCGAGCTCGGCCCCGTGGAACGCGGGGATGGACGGCTCTGGAGCCAAGACGACGCTCGCAAACCTTCACACCGTGCACATCGACCGTAACGGCGACGGTATCCCCGACAAGGGCGCAGGCTCGATATCCGGCATCATAACGCTCGACGATGAGGCCGACCTTACTACAGAAGCCGCCGTGGAGCTTTTCGACGAGTTCGACGGCAGACGGATAGATTCGACATCCACTCCGCCGGGAGGAGGCGTTTACCGGTTCAGCAAGCTCATGGACGGCAGGTACCGCGTAGAGACCTCGGCGCCTGGATACGCGCGGATCAAGAGACCCGGCCTTGTCTTATCTAACGGAGGATCTCTTACCGGGGTCGACATACTCCTCACACGCGCCGGTAAGATAACAGGGAACGTCGTCTTCACTGACGGCCCGGCCACAGCGTCAGCGGTCATAGCGTACGACGCGTCGACCGGCGAGGTCGCGGGCGAGGGCGCCCAGGTCGTGCCGCCGGGCGGCGGCCCGTTCGAGCTGATGGTCCCTGACGGATCCTACCTCGTCGTAGCCGACGCGCTGGGCTTCGTCCCCGATACGCTTTCGGCGGTCATAACCGAAAGCGACAGCGTGCATGTCGGCGACCTGGTCCTCGAAACTGTAAAGGCGACCGGGCTCGTCCTGATAGACCAGCTGGGAAGGGATCTCGAAAGCGTCAGCACCACAGTCAGCTTCCCCGACTCGGGGATTTTCTTCTACGCCTCTGCCCTGATCGAGGCCCGCGACAATCTCGGCAGGCGCGACTGGTACGACGTGAGCGGATACCTGCAGCAGGTGCTCCTGCGGGCGACGAAACTCAACAACGAAACGCCTCCCAGGGGAAACGTCACCTTCTACGACCCCGCCGATACAACGGAGATCACGGGGCTATCCCTTGTCGACGGCCGGGGCGGCTTTCTTCTCAGCGACGACCAGATCGAGGTGCTGAGGATATTCACCGAGACTTCCGCCGGAGGGATCGGCGGCAGGTTCAAGTTCGGCGTCAGGTCGGCCGAGCCAGAGTTCTTCTCCATCCAGGCCCTTGACACTCAGCTTGTCGCCGACGGGATCGAAGAGGTGACGGTCTCCGGCAGGCTTCTCGATGTCAGCGGCAACCCGGTACTCCTTCCCGGAGTCGCTGTGAGTTTCCTGCTCAAGGACTCTTCCACAGGGAGCGGATCCTTTACCATCCCGTCAGTGATCACGAACGCTGACGGCGAGGCGGCCACGACAATGACCGCAACTGGCGCGGGAAGGCTGGACGTGACCGCCTCGGTGACGTGGCTGAACAAGGAGCTCCTGATCATCGGCAGCGGCGATACTGACTTCGTGTCAATAACAGCGCTGGCGGGACCGCCGGCGTCCGTCAGGCTGTCCCTCCCCGCCGACGTCGTGGGATTCGGTGAACAGCTCGAGGTCGCTGCCCAGCTCGTCGACGCCTTCGGTAACAGTGTCGAGCAGTCAGGTTACAGAATATCCTTCACCGTCTCTCCCGCTCAAGCCGGGACTATCTCGCCGCAGTTCAGCGATCTGGACTCGGCCGGCTGGGGCTCTACGGTATTCACCGCCGGCGGCAGCAGGAACTTCGTGAGGATCTCGGCCGTATGCTCGCCTTCCCTGCCGGTAAACAGCGTCTCGTTCAGCATCGACCGGATAATGACGATATCCGACCCTCCATTCCCCGAACCCCCCCCGAGCCACCAGTGTCTCGAGGCGATGGACCTTACAAAGGTACTCGTCAGTAATGACGCCGACGCGCTGCAGTTCCAGATACGCTTCAACACGGACTGGGAAGGGGCTCACCTGATCCTCCTCCTCGAGACCGGCCATGACGCGGCCGGGGCGACATTCGACCCCTTCGAGTTCCCGGTCACATACGCACACAGCTTGCTTCCCGATTACGCTTTCACATATAAGTACTCATCTGACGACTATGCCGACATGAGAAGATGGTCTGGCAGTGAGTGGGAATGGTGGGACGCGGGCGGAAAGACCTGGATATCGACTTCGACCGGGACATGGGTCGATGGTATCAACGTACAGGGCGACTGGACCACAAAGGGAGCCGAGTGGGTGACGTTCAATATCCCGTACGACTTCCTCGAGGGAAACATCCCGTCGACGATGCGGTTTCAGTTGTACCTCACTCAGGACTCAGGCGTAAAAAGATCGGCCTTCGACTCCGCCCCGAACGACTCGACGCTCAACCTTGACTTCAACCCGGACGACCCCAACGTCGACTGGTCAGTGACCGAACAGAACGTCGATCTCCATTACTACTCTGTGGACTACGAGATCCAGGGAGACTTCCCTCCCGCTCCCCTGCTCTCGAATCCTATAGCCGTCCCTGAGGATGTGGACGCCGGCGATCTGGTGACCTTCTCGGTCGACGTCGACGACAACGGCGGCGGTATCGGCGCCGTGCTGATCGACCTCTCCCCTATAGGCGGCTCGAGATACCAGTTCATGTACGACGACGGGACTAACGGGGACGAGACGGCCCTTGACCGCAGATACCACTACCGGCATCTTGTCGATCCCGGGATCGCGAGCGGGAAGTACGACCTCACCGTATCCGCCCGGGACTCGATGAACGTCTCGAGCGCCTCTTCATCCCTGGCCCTTACCGTGCGCGGGACCGTCGAGCCGATCAGGATACTGACCGACGAGCTGAACGACGACTTCGGCCCGGATCAGTTCGGCAGGGAGGGCCTCTATTACGTCTATCCGACCAACCAGGTGTTCGGCAAGCGGTCGTTCGATCTCGTATCGATGAGGATATTCGAGACCTCCAAGATAGTCGGAGGCGAGATCATCCCGAGCCTCGCGTTCGAGGTGACGATGGGACTGCTCCCCGACCCGAGCATCGAGGGAAACGCCAACTGGAATCCACCATACGCCGATATCAACATCCAGAAGATCGACATAATGATCGACGCCTTCAAGGGAGGCGCGACACGGACCCTGCCGAACAGACAGAGCGATTTCGCCGGCTGGGACGCTTGGGACTACGCCGTGGTGATGGAAGGATGGTACAAAGCCGTCCTGACATCGAACAACCAGAACACACCGTCGGCCTGGTCACAGACCGTCCAGAAGAGCGACAGGGCTATCATCCTTCTTACCGACTTTACGGCTAACACTATAACGGGGATCGTCTCGATGGAATCGCTCGGTAATCCGACACCCGAGGACATCCAGAAGTGGGACGTCGCTGTAGTGATGACGAGCCACGACGGGAACAGCGACGACAACAACTTCGGAGACACTCGATGGGTGAATGCCAGCGTGAGCGAGTGGCAGATCGGAGGCGGGGACAACAGCGACCGAGACCCTAATATCATGGACCTTATGATCTCTCCCGGGACAGGCAAGACCGCTGGCAGGACGCAGAGCCAGATCCTCGACTGGAAGACGGCCGAATCGACCGCCCGTGTTAACAAGGGGCTCACGCCCTGCTACATCGACATGACGACATTCGAGGATACGGGCCCGCCCGTGATCGACGTCGGCAGAAAGGTAGCCGAGACGATCCCGTTCCATCCACTGGTCAACGCGCCCCTCTACTATTCGGCTGTGATAACGGACGACGACCAGGTAGCCGGATCGGTCTTCCGCTGGCGGCCCGATTCGACGACTGCCGACGTCTGGTTCGAAGAACTAAAGATGGGTTACGCTGGCGAGGATATCTGGAGCGTCGACCTGCCGGTCGAGGAGATGCTCGAGAACGTCATCCTCGCCCCCCTGGACAGCACATGGAACATAGAGTTTGTCATTGAGGCCGTCGACCGCTCTGGCAACGTGACGATCACGCCGCTTCAGACGATGGAGATAGCCCTCCCGGTCAAGACATTCGCCATATACGGGATAGACATGAGTGAGGATTTCGAGATCAGGACGCCCGAGGGCACGCTGACCCGGATCCCTGCCGCCGCGGTTCCACAGAACGCACCCGACGTGAGGTACAACTTCAAGCTCACTTCGGGCTACGCCGACGAGTACGGGCCTGGACCGCCCGGATCAACGACGCTCAACACATACAGGAAGATCGAGTTCGAGGCGGCCTTCAGGATGATCGAAGAGGGAACCGGCGATACCGTTGATGTGGCCGTACCCGTCCCCGAGTTCGAGGAAAAGATCGATATCAGCTTTCATTACCCGCAGTACAGCATCGGGGGGCTCGACGAGGACCTCATCGGCGTCTATCAGTACACGGAATCTACGAGGACGTGGATCTACATAGGCGGAACGGTCAATCCCTACGGGAACCTTATTACCGTGGCCGTCTCGAGGCCGGGAACGTACGCGCTCTTCTACAACCCGGAATTCCGTTACACACCCGGAGAAGTCTTCTCAGGCGTGGTATTCTCGCCGAACCCATTCTCCCCCAACGGAGACGGACTTTACGAAGAGACCGAGATCAGCTTCTACCTGGGCGAGGAGGCGACCGTCACGATCCAGATATACGACATGGACGGGAACAGGAAGAGGATCCTCGAGCGGAGGTTCTCCATCACGGCAGAGGACACCCCTGACGCGGTTCCAAGGAGGGTGACCGGGTTCACCTGGGACGGCAGGGACAACTCGGGGAACATGGTGCCTTACGGCATCTACATATGCAGATTCACCGTGACGTACCAGCAGGCCGCCGGACAGAGGACTATCCGGCAGAATGCCGCCGTCGCGGTCATAAAATAGAAAGGTCCTATCCGTATGATCCGTATGAGACGGACAATCGCGGCTCTGATAATTCTCACGGCGCTCTCGGGAGCGGCGAGGGCGGATTTTCGTCACGTGAAGATGGGACCGCGCCCGCGGGCGATGGGCTCGGCTTTCGTCGGCGTAGCGGACGACGCCAATGCGATCTACTGGAACGCCGCGGGTATGATCCTTATAGACAGGTTCGAGATCACCGGCTGCCGGTCGAGCCTGTACGACGTCGCGGAGCTCTCGAACGACTACGTGGCGGGGGGCTACAATTTCAACGGCCGCTTCGCGGTCGGAGCGAGCTGGACGAGGCTCGAGCTCAAAGACATATACCACGAGGACACCATCAACCTGGGTGTCGCGGCGGCGGTGCCTCGTGTCGACGGCCTTTCCGCCGGCGCGGCCCTGAAGATATTCACCCTCGGCGCGCCGGGTTACGAAAGGTACAACGACCCCGCCTATGAGGGAAGCGTCAACAAGGCCAGCCTAGACCTCGGGCTCCTGTACCACTCCCCCGACAGCGTCTGGTCGGCCGGCGTCGTATGTTACAACGTCAACGAGCCGAAGCTGCAGCTCCTCAAGACGACCGGCAAGCCCGATCCCGTCTACAGGGATTTCGCTCTCGGCGCGAGCTACATGTTCAGCAGACTGCTCCTCGTCTCGTACGACCTGAGGACGAGATACGGAGATTTCAACAATATCATCGGGCGGCTGGGCAGCGAGATATGGTTCTTCGAGGCCGTCGCCCTTCGCGGCGGATTCGACAGGTACAATCTTTCCGCCGGATTCGCCCTGAAGGGCAGGCGATGGCAGGTCGACCTGGCTCTGGAATCTCACGACGACCTGGGCAACTCTTACCTGTTCGGGCTGACAGTCAGGCTTCCATGACGAATGAGGCCTGCGGAACGATCGATATGATGAAACGGATAATCATAACGGCTCTCCTGTCGGTGGCAGCCGTCTCCGCGGCCCTGCCCGCGCGGGCTGTCAACAAGCTCGAGGGGTATTACGAGCTCGAAGCCTCCTTTCAGCGTCAGGAGCAGAGGTGGAAGTTCGGGCCCCCGGGCGGCGAGGGGATGCCGAGGCACTACCTCGAGCTCAAGATGCTGAGCTGGCCTTCCGACAAGCTCGAGCTGTACTACAAGCTGCGCGTCCAGTCGAACCGCGACGACGGCCTGACGGAGGAGATCGAGTACAAGCGGCCGGAATATCTCTCCGCCGAGGGCCATATGAGGCTTCACGGCGACCTGTGGGAGTCTTTCATATTCGTCCGCCAGAACAGGTTCTGGATAAACGACGATCCTCTCCTCAAGCTGGTCGACCAGAACAAGCTCAAGAACGACAACTGGGGCCCCCAGTCGAGCGGGATCAGGGCCGATTTCTGGGAGACCAAGGTAGGCCCGGTGAGCGGATTGAAAGGAACGCTCGTTTACAGCGACGACGGCGGAACATACAACTGGACGAGCGATCGGGCCAAGATGGTGGCGAACGGGACCGACAACTTCATATTGAGGCTGCAGAAGAACTCGTTCGGGAGCCGCCTCGAGGTCGGGGCGATGTTCCTCAGGAAGGACTGGACGAACACAAGCGTAGGGCGCGAATACGTAGACATGAGCTACAACCAGATCGGGGCGGTCGATGTGTCTTTCTACCCGAGGGATTTCGTCTCCACCGGACTTTCACTCGGCCCCCTGAGCCTCGAGTCCTCGAGCTGGATAGCGCAATACGCTGTAAGCGACGATCCCTTCCAGATAGCAACAAGCGATATCAGAACCAACGAGAACAAATTCGCCTTCGCCGCCGAGGTGAGGAACATCACGCTGAAGAACCTCTTCTTCCACGCCTGGTATAACGACTTCGGGGAGAACTTCAGGGACTACATGTCTTACAGGTTCGACGACGCCCGCGAGTACAACCGCAGGCAGATCCACACCGAAGCGATATTCCTCGTGCCGAAGAAAGCCATCACGGCGACGCTTACATACGATTTCTACAAGAAGAGGATCGTCGACGAGGAAGGGGGCGGCCTCCGTCCGACGACCAACTGGTACGGAGACATCTATATAGAGTTCATCAAGGGGTTCAAGAGCAGGATCGCGTACACGAGCTGGCACGGATTCGACGCCTCGGGCGAGGTGTACGACTTCACCACATATCCGAACTGGTACGCAGACCTTTCGGTAGAGAACAGGCTGGTAAAGGTGCGCGTACAGGGCAGGATCCGCGACTGGAAGACTTTCCGCCAGTTATGGGCGTTCGGTTACGACATGGAATTCAACGCGACCGGCAAGCTCAAGGGTTATTTCAGGATCCTGAACGTCAACGAGAAGACCGAGGCCCGCTCTACACTATTCGCGCAGATCAGGTATGACATCGGTTACGGAGCCGAGCTCTTCCTCGAATACGGCAATCCGGGACAGAGCGAATACCTCGTCAGGACTGACTATTTCGTCAGTGAGGGAAGCGGCGACAGGCTCGATAATGTGCTCAAGACATTCATGAAGATATATTTCTGATAGATAGCGGAAAGGAATGGAGTCAAAAGGTTCCGTGATGAGGAGACAGATGGTGAAGAAAAACGAAAGACGCGGCCCCCGGGTCACCGGATCGGGTGGACACGCGTGTGATCGAGGGCCTTCCCCCGTCGGGAGGATACGGCCCGTCGCTGGGATCGCGCCGGCCGTGGTACTGCTGCTAGCTGTGGTGATGCTGCTGTCGGCCGTGCCTGCTTCCCTGTCGGCTTCCGTCAAGAAGACCGACAGTGGCGTCAAGTTCTCGTACTACGACCCCGAGGCTGGTGCTGTGTTTCTAGCGGGATCCTTCAACGGGTGGAACGCCACGGCGAACCCGATGGAAAAGCTCGAATCGGGGACCTGGGTGATCACGATGGAACTCGGAGCAGGCACTCACGAGTACAAGTACGTCGTCGACGGAGCCTGGATAACCGATTTCGACAATCCCGGCACCAAGCCGGACCCGTACGGCGGAGTGAACTCGATCGTCGTCCTCGATAATAACGGCAACATAGTCCAGGAGGGGCCCGGGGAGAAGAAGATAGCGAATACTCCCTATAATCCGAGGATCGCTTTCAACGGGTTCTTTCTATTCCGCGCGCCGACCTACAAGAACTTCGACGAAGACGACCGATGGAGAATGCACAGGCCGATGTATGACTTCGACCTCAATACGGTCATCACGATCAACGAGCAGGTCGAAGGATACGCGAGGCTCAGGGTGGACTCTGAGACGAATCTGGCCAATGTCAACGCGCTGTCCGCCTGGCTCAACGAGGCCAGCATCAAGATCACGCCGCCGAACGTCATGGACATGCTCGGCTATTACAACATGGAAGTCCTCTGGTCTGAGGACCCGATCACGTTCTACGGTGACAAGGACCTCAGAGGCACGATCTTCGACGACCACCTCAAGATGGGAAAGGGTACGGCGGGAGTCGTGCTCGACAGCGACCGGCTAGGCTTCGAGCTGCGCACATTCGCGGCTAACGTCCAGGATGCCGACATATACAACAACCCCGACCTGTATGACAACACCGGTACCGATCTGGTATACGTAGGGGGAGCAAGGAGATGGGGATGGTTCAAGCCGGGCGTCGCCTTCTTCTTAGACCAGGATTACTGGTGGCTCGACATGACCGACAGAGTCGGAAGCACGCCGTCGAATACCGGCATTCCACGGCTCGACGAATATATCGACCGAAGCGGCGACCCGAGCGACTGGTACGAGTTCCAGGGAAGGCTCTGGTATGCCGGCGGTTACGCTTATTTCTTCTTCCTCGATGACAAATTCGTCCCGGCAATCCAGTACCAGCGCGGGGAAGGGATCCAGGGTTTCGTCACGAGCAACAACTCCGGCATCGACTTCGACAACAGCCCTATCGAAGTGCCCATCCTCAAAAGAGATGCCATCCTGTATCATATCGAGGTGCCGTTCAGGGGGATCGAGAATCTCTATCTCGACGCCGAGTACAGCAGGCGCGAGCTGCTTGACCCCGGCCCCGGCGAATCACTGCTCCAGCCCCTCTTCCTCCCCGTCGAGGAAGCGAACAAGCAGATATACTTCACGATCGACCAGGATCCTCCCGCCGTCACGCGTGACTACGGTGAGTTCGAGGCAAGGTGGACGAAGAACGGGCTCGACGCGAGGCTGTGGATCGAGCGCGATATGTACAAGTATGATCGCAGGGACAGAGACCTCAGCGCCTGGCAGTACAGGCTGTCGTTGTCGCCAGGAGTCAAGTACACGCTATGGAAAAACTTCGATTTCGGCTTCGAAGGGAAGTTCTCCAACTGGGACGGCTCGAAGGATTTCGAGATGAACGGGAACACGTATGAAGCAATAACGCGGGGCTCGTGGTGGCTCACCGAAAGGTTCGCTCTCATGTTCGATGTAAGGATCATCAATTACTCTCTCGATGAGACCGAAACGCACGGTGATATCAACAAGACATTCTTCAATCCGTTCGCCGGCGTCGAATACCGCTTCCTCGATAAGGTAGATGTCGTCTTCGCCTACGGACTCGATCCCGCAGACTTCAGCATAGACTACGACGGAAGGCAGATCGGGAGATGGGACTTCAGGCAGCGATACATGTGGGAGAACGAAGGCGCCTCCCTCGTCGACGCGGAAAGTGCCCTCAACGACATAATGGCATTCACGCTGAGAGCCACGTTCCGCTTCTAGCCCGGAGAGACGAAATGAAGAGCGCTTTTAAAATTATCAATACGAAGACAGCCGTGGCGTGCCTGCTGCTGTTTGTCTCGGGGGTCTCAGGATGCACGGTGACCAGTATTATACGAAACCGCCTGCCTGCCCCCCACCCGACCGCTAACGGCGTACTGTTCCAGTACGAGGCGCCATCGGCAAAGTACGTCAACCTTGCCGGGAATTTCAACACGTGGTGCGGCACCGAGGGAACGGGGAGGTTCGACGCGACGATCGATCCGATGTCGGATGAGGACGGGGACGGCATCTGGGAGATAACCAAGCAGCTCCGGCCCGGACGGTACCAGTACAAATACGTGATCGACCGTGGAGTCAGGTGGGAGCTCGATCCGAGCAATCCGAACACCGGCGAGGAAGGTGGATTCACCAACTCACTGCTGATCCTCAAGTGACCGTTTATCGCGTAACACACATAAAGGCCGCACCGTTCCAGACGATGCGGCCTTTTTTCCTGCGGTCCGTGACCGGCTCTACTGCAGGACGAGAATCGCCCCGGAAAGCTGATCGAGTTCTATTTCGACGGCGCCGCCGGCGACGGTGTAGGTGCGCTCGCCCAGGCGGTCGACAAGCACTGCTCCGTCGGCAAACCCGAGTTCCCCGAGATTCAGATCCACTTTTTGCTTCGCGCCGCCGTTGTTAAGCACTACTACTATCCTGTCCGTGTCGTCCTCCCTGAGAAAGGAATAGACCTTGCCGTCTGCCAGGATGGTCCTGAAGTCTCCAGTGCGGAGTGCGGGATATTCGTGCCTGAGGCCTATGACCTTCCTGTAGAAATCATGGACCTTTACGCGTCTCGGGCTCTCCTCCCAGTTCCATGGGAACGTGCGCCTGCAGTCGGGGTCCTTTCCACCCCTCAACCCGATCTCGTCGCCGTAGTAGATCTGGGGGATCCCGACGTATGTCATCTGGAAGAGCGCTGTTAGCATCAGCTTTTCCGACTTGTTCCCGACGGTAGTCAGGTACCGCTCGGTGTCGTGGCTGTCGATCAGGTTCATCATCACCTGAGTAGCCTGGATCGGGTACTGGAAGCGTCCCGGCGCGAGTTCGTCGTCAAGCTGGGCCGCAGTGCCGTAACCCTGCCCGAAGAACTTGAGGACCGGGTCGCGGAAATACTTGTAGTTCATCGTAGAATGGAAACCGTGAGGTCCCATCCACGGCATCGCGTTCCCCCAGATCTCGCCGATAAGGAAGGCGTCGGGCTTGACCTCGTCGACAGTCTTGCGGAATTCCTTCCAGAACCAGAAGGGGACCTCGTTCGGCACGTCGAGCCTGAAACCGTCGATATCTAGATCGCCGAGCCAATACCTCACTACTCCCATAAGATACTCGACAAGCGGCTTGTTTGGCTGCGCGTCCTTGATATCGGTGATCGCGTTCTCCTGCGCGTTCGGCCTCGACAGGTCATAGTTGAGGCTTGGGTGTATCCCGAAGCCCCACCAGCATTCGTAGTAGTCTAGAGGATCTGGTATATCCCCCTTGGGAAGCGGCCAGCGCTTGAACTCGTACCAGTTCCAGTATTTCGACTCGCGTCCCTTCTCCCTCGCGTCGAGGAAGGCGAAGAAGTAATTGCCGGTATGGTTTAAGGCTTCGTCTACGATGACGCGGATGCCGTTCTCGTGCGCTTTCCTTATGAATGCCTTGAATACGGCTTCGTCGGCGAAGTGTGGGTCGAGTTTCTTATAGTCCACCGGATCGTACTTGTGGTTCGATCTGGCTTCGTTGAGTGGATTGAAATAGATTATCGTGATACCCAGATCGGCAAGATACGGTATCTTCTCCGTGACGCCTGCTATATCACCCCCGTAGAACGAGTAGTAGTCGGGCTTGCCGTCCGTCCTGTAAGGACTCCGTGTCAGTCCGCTTACGTCGTACCAGTTCTTAACGAAGTGGAAGTATTCGCCGTTCGTCTTCCCCGATTCGGGAAGCTTCCTGGCTCCCTCATAGTAAAATTCCTTGAAATCCTGTTCGTTCGTCTTGTCGCCGTCGCAGAACCGCTCGGGGAATATCTGGTAGAAGACCCCGTTCTTCGCCCAGTCCGGTGTAAAAAATGGCGGGAGCGTCTTCGTGTCGTAATGGAACATCCCACCCTCCGCCTGCCTCTCTCCCGTGAATCCCTTCGGAGTGGCAAAAAAGAGCTCGCCGCCGTCGGCAAACACGAACATGAACGACACCTTCGTGCTCACAGGCACGTCCAGGACTTTCCTGTAATACTGGAAGATCCCATCCTGGCCGGACGGCTCCATCTCCACGATGTTCTCTGAGCCATCGATGACATACAGCATCTGCACGGTCTCGACGTCCCCGATATGCGCCTTCGTCTTGAACTCTATGCTGTTTTCCGAGAGCGGATTGACCATCGAGTAATCAAGGACGAGCGGGATGTCCTTGTTCATCATCTTTCCGTCGCCCATCTCGGTCTTTACGTCATCGAACCTGTCGTCGACCACGATCACCGAGTTCCTGCCGCCGAATCCATCGTCCACGAAATCGTCGGCATTCTCATCAGTCATCCAGGTTCCGTCTACTACGAACTTGTACTGGTAGCGCCCAGCGGGGAGCATCATCGTGACCTCGTAGACACCGTCACCGTCATCGTCCGTCATCCGCGTCTTCGAGTCGTTCCAGTCGTTGAAAGTCCCCGCGAGGAATACATTCGTCACGCCGCTTATCACGGGCTGGAACCTGAACGTGACCTGCTTCATCCCCTGCCCGGAGGCAGCCGCACCGGCTCCCGGGGTGCCGGCCGCCGTTGGCGCGACGCCCTCTATCCCGTCGGGAACCTTTGAGTACATCCCTACGATCATCGGAGTTCCGGCCGTGACGGTGAGGACGGAGTTCCTGCCGCCGAAGCCGTCATCGGTGAAATCGGAGGCGTTCTCGTCAGTGAGCCAGTTGCCGTTCTCGACGAACTTGTATTCGTATCTTCCCGGCGCGAGATCCTTGACGAGGACGTAGACTCCGTCGCCGTCAACATCGTTCATCTTATCGGCTGTGGGGTCCCATCCGTTGAAGGAGCCGGCGACGAATACCTGGGAGGTCTGCCCCTTTCCCACTTCGAAAAGAAATGTGACCCTGACATCGCCGGCCGCAGCCTGTTTCGAGGCAGAAGCAGCGGCAGGCGCAGCGGGGGCTGTGGCAGGCGCGGCGGCCGCAGCGGTTCCATCGGCACCGACGCCCACGACAAGGGCGGCCTTGCCGGCGGGGACGTCCAGGATCGAGTTCTTCCCGCCGAACCCGTCGTCGGTCGATGCCTTCGCGGCGGGATCCTCCTTCCAGGCTCCATCGATGACGAACTTGTACTGGTACTGCCCGGGAGCGAGCTTGAGCGTCATCTCGTAGATGCCGTCCCCGTCATCATCCTTCATCAAGTCCTTGTCGGGGCTCCAGTTGTTGAAGGACCCCGCAAGGTAGACCGCTCCGGGCGAACCGCCCGGCCGGTATGTGAATGTCACATCTACGTCCGCCGCTGCCACCGTCGAGGCGGCGAGGACCAGGATCAGAAGCAGAGCAACTGTCTTGAACGAAGAGAACATGGCCGTTCCTCCAGTCTGAGATTCCTTGAATAGTGCGGATGTTATCGACATGGGGATTATCCGCCAAACCGGAACCTTATTCAAGTCAAAATGGAGCCACGGCTGGTCCCGGCTGGAGGCAGAAAACCGACCACCACCGGCGGCGGTAAAGACCCTGCCACACATAAAGACCCGGCCGCGGGATCCGAGGATCTCAGCGGCCGGTATTTTTGTACCAAATCAGTTCAGATCGGATATGTACCCTGTACTCTCAAGGGATACACATCACCTCAGCAGAATCATCTTGCGGCTCATCTCGAGGTCTCCCACCCGCAGGCGGTAGAAATAGACGCCGCTCGATAGCGTCCTGCCATACCTGTCAGTGGCATCCCACGTAACGCTTACCTCGCCGGCGCTGACAACGTCGTCTATAAGCGTCTGGACAAGCTCGCCCTTCACGTTATAGACGCTCAGGACCGCCCTGCCCATCTCCGGCACGCTGAACGTGATCGTCGTGACCGGGTTGAAGGGGTTGGGGAAATTCTGCTCCAAAGTGAACGGGATCGACGGTATCTCCTCGGTGACGTCGATCCAGCAGGTGTTGAAGTATGCCAGGTCGAGCATCTGGGGATTGCCGGCGTCATCGAATGTATCGTCGATGAAGAAGCCCCTGTTCGCCTGTGTAGAGCACTCGTACGTGGAGTTGTAGAGGTACTTGTACTCCACGAACTTGTCGGACGAATCGGGGAACGTGACCGAGATCGAGTAGATCCCATCCCCCGCCGTGTCATCCGGATACACCCCGTTGTCGGCCATCCGGTTGATCGACGGGATCGCCCAGCTCATCACAAGCGGCATCTGGTTATTCTCGTCACCGTTCAAGGCGATAGTGTCCGAGACCCCAGGCTTGACCCAGCGTGTGTCGACCTTGAACAGCACCTCGACGGCCCGGCCGATAGTACCGCACCTGTCATAATACTGGAGCGGCATGACGATCGGACCCATCGTCCCGCCTACGGTGTCGAACTCTGCGTCGTTGAGCCATACGTTCCTGTTCCCCTCGAAACGGCACTCGTACACGTCGTTATAGACGTACTTGTACTCGACCGTCTTCGGCGAGAGAACCGGGAACCTTACCGCGATCGAATATATTCCGTCATCGGCAGTATCGTCGGGGAAGATCCCGTCGTCGGCCATCTCGTTGACCGAAGGTATCGTGAAGCTCAGCGGCAGGGCGCTGCCGTTTATCGCCATGACGCTGTCGGCGGTCGCCCCGTAAGTATTGGCGTCGACGGTGAAGATCACGTCCATGGCGTGCGATGTAAAGTCGCCGGCGTCCTCGTCGTTCCACCAGTACTCGAGTGTATCCCACGCGCTGTCGTCGGTCATCAGATGCGTCCTGTTGGCCGCCAGCGGCTCATACTCGGAGCACTGGTGGGCGAATTTCCACTCGAGGGTCCTGTCCTGGATCACGAAGGAATAGCCCACCTCCTCGCCAAGCAGTGAGAAAGAGGCGTATCCGACGTAGACGCTGTCGCCGTCGTCCGCGAGGAACATGTTGTCACAGAGTACGAATGTCAGCGGGAGAAGGCTTCCCTCGACGGTGAAAGTATCGACCGCCGGCGCCGCTGAATTCTGTCTCAAGTAGAGCCCCATATGGCCCTTCCACATGAGCCCCTTGTAAAGGAACACGCCGACGTTCTGGACATCGTCCTCTACGACCGGATTGCCCGCCAGGTCCTCGACATTGGCAACGGCGACGCCGAAGCTCATCGCCTGAGGGGTTATAGCGGCGTCCAGCTGCAGTGTCACCCTGTCATGGAAGCTCGGGTTACGCACGGCGCTCGTTATGCTCGCCGAGGTGCCGCTGAGTGTGTAGTTTCCGGTGACCTCCGCGGTGGTCTCGTCTACCGGTTCGCTGAACTTTACTACGAGAAGATCAGTCGCGAGGTCCCCGCTCGACTGGCCAAGCTTGCCGTCGGCGTAGAACTCGTCTACCATCGGCGGTATCTCATCGGCCGACGACTGCACGATGTACATGAACATCGAATCGAGCTCGACCGGCTGCGCTACGTCCCACGTCGTGCCGGTCGGGGTGCTGAGCTGGTCCGCGTCCCCAGCCATAAGGTCGAGCGGTCCCTTCGTAGACCCGTCCTGCGTCGAGATCACCTCGAAGTAGATCGTATCGCCGACCGCCAGGCCGAGGTCGCTGAGGTTCAGCCCCACCTCCTCGAAGCCGGTGCCGTTGATCCACCCGAGCGAGCTGGTGCCGGAGTAGATCGTGTTCCATGCGCTCCCGCTCCAGTTCCTCAGCTCCTGCCACGAGTTGTCCATGTTGCTGTACGCGTAAAAATCGGGCTTGTGCGGGGCGTTCGTCCACGCGATGGCGCGGCCCCAGGGATCGGATGTGCCGCCCGGAGCGCCGGTCGAAATGGCGATGCCGACCTGGTTTCCGCTCCATCCGTCCTTGTCGTACCCTATGCCGAAATAGAGCTTGTTCGTGTCATTCGTCACGAAGATCGAGTCGAGGTCGAGCTGCGTGAACTGGGTGTCGCCCCCGTCGGCATCCATAAGATTGTCGATCAGGAAGTCGTTAGCCCCGTCTACGACTATCGTCTGCGGTGTAGCCGCCAGGACCAGCCCGGCCATGGCGAACGCGGCGATAACCGCGAATCCGAGATGTTTTAAGTGTCTCATCTCTATGCGCCTCCTCCTTTCATGAGTCCCTTACATGCCTGCCTACCGTTTCTCATTATCTCAAAAGCACCATCTTCCTCGTCAGGCGCTGTTGGCCGGTAATCATCCTCAGGAAGTAGATCCCCGAGGAGACGTCCGCTCCGCCATCTGTCGTACCGTCCCATGTGACCTGGGCGGGCCCAGCCGGCATCGAGCTGTCTACAAGCGCGCGGACAAGGCTCCCTCGTACATCGTATATGCCGATCACAACACGGGAACTAGAGGCCGGGAAGCCGACTTCGCTTCCACCGACCCTGCCCGGCACGTCGAATCTTATCACAGTCAAGGGATTGAACGGGTTGGGAAAATTCTGGTACAGCCGGGCCGGGTATCTTATCAGCCTGTCCCCGTCTCCGGTGACCGAGCCTCTTACCATGCAGCTGCTTCCCGGAATTATCGCGTTCCTGTAACAGGAATCGTCGGTCACTCCACTGACCGAGACAGAGTAGCCGTATCCGATATCATGCACCAGCGCGAGCCGGACCGTCCTTCCGTCTGGCTGCAGCGTCGCGGATATGACGGGAACCGTGTTCGACTGCACCGTAGTCTGGTAGACCGAGTAGTGCGAGACCGTCTCCGCGCTGATCTCCTCGACTGCCTCGCTGAATACCACGTTCACGAGGCTGTCGCCAGCGGCGTCACGGGCGGCTGTCTCGATGACCGGAGGCGTATGGTCGGAGGCCTCATCGGGAACACCATCGCCGTCACTGTCCACGGTAAAGGTATGGACGTTGTCGATCACTGGAAGGATGGCCGAGATGTTGTTCGGCGCCGAATCGCCGCCGAGGACCCCGTCCGGCTCAGGGTCCCAGCAGAGCGAAGCGACTATAGATATCGACGCGCCAGCCGGTACCGCGTTGTCACCGAGGCCGAACAGAACATTCCAGGGTATCGCAAGCTCGCTCCCGCCGAGGTCGCCGTTGAGGTGGTGCGAATCGAACGCGGATAATATCGAGTCGCTCAGCGAAACGGCCGATGCCGCGCTCACTATCCGCCAGAAGGAATCTCCATCATACGGGCCCTGGTGCTGGTAGCACCCGTACTGGAAATCGGCCCTGAACCCCGCGGCGGTGAATATCGCGCCCCTTTCCCATATGTCGATCGCGGTCAGATCGTTCTGGCCGTCCGGGCCGCCCGGATCTGTGTCGAAATAGATCAGCCAGCTGTTGCCGCTTTCAATCCCGTCGAGAGCGACATAGAGATATGTCGAATCCCAGGTGACATAGAGGGCGTCGATCTCGTTTGCCGACGTCCACTGCGAATCGTTCGAGTCAGGAACGGCCATCCGGCACTTGTCCCACTCTCCCGTGTCGATGAACCCGTCGATCGTTATCAGCGTCTCGGGACCGTAAAATACCTTGATGTCATCCACGTTCGTGATCGCGCGGTTCGGATTGCCATTAAGATCGTAGGCCGTAGAAGGAGCCAGCATGAGTTCCATCGAACCTGTGTCCAGCGCTTCGAGCGCGGCCGCGTCGGTGGAGCTGAGCTGCAGCGTCAGCTCGAATGAGCCCGAGGTCTCCATCACGGTCGTTCCCGAAGACAGGGTAAGCTCCGGCACACCGTCGTCGTCATCGTCGATCGAGACGCCCGTCACAGCGAACGTCGAGTGATCGGTGACCTGGTCGAACTCGAGCTTGAGCACGTCGGTACCGGGGAAATATGTGGCTGAGACGGCCGCGGGCCCGATCGTATCGGCCAGGCCTGCCAGCGCCCTCAGTTCGGATATCTCTCCCGATCCGTCTGGAGCGCTCGTAGTCCCGGCATAGAAGAGGAACTCGAAGACGCCGCTCCCGTAGATCTCGTCCCCCTTCATTATCCGCCCGGAGAACTCGAGGTTATGCGACGCGCCGGCCTGCCCAGCGATGATCGCGGCCGTCGCCCCTGTGTTCGGGTTGCGCTGCCCGAAGTAGGCTACATCGCTTACCCAGACGCGGTCCATCTGTGCGTTCCAAAGGAGGTCGACGAGCCCGGGAGAGTACCCGTTCTTTATGTACTGGGTGGAATGCCCAATTTTGTAAGTTATATCCAGATAAGGCTGTCCTGTTGTCAGTTTAACCAGTTTCTTGAGCCCCTGGTGGGTCATCTCCACCTCGACCGTCGCGCCGGTCGGCTGCAGGACCGTCATATCGTACTGGTCGTGCTGGTAGTTCGGCCCCACATCGCTGAGCAGGCCGACATGGTTGACGTCGTTGTAGTCTCCCTCGGTCCCTGCCCAGTACGCGACGTCGACCCCGACTATCGAGACTCCGTACCCGCTCCCTTTCGCGAATATGTTCGTAGCCCTTCCGCCGATCCCCTCGAACACGGCGAAGACCCGGTCGTTGTGCATGACGAGTTCGTTCCATCCGTCGTTGTCGATGTCGGCGAAGTACGCCCCCGTCGGGGCGGCGTACTCTCCATTCGCCCAATGAGAGGCTTCCGCGTATATGTTCGCATTCTTGATGTGACCCGAATAGAGGAGCTCCCAGCCGCTGATATCCCCTCCCATGCCGTCGTGCCAGCCGGTCTCGTGGAGGTTCATCATCATCGTGTACCATCCGCCCTGAGAGACATTGTTGTCAGGGGCGGCGACCAGTGCGTTATATGCATCGTCCCAGATCGTCCCATGGTCCTTGCAGTTGCCGCCCCGGCCCGCGTCGCAGTAGCCGTTCCCGTCGCCGCCAGCCGAATACGGTATGTAACCCGCGTAATCCGTGTACCACCCGTTGTTCCCTCCGCCGTACCCGTCCGTCCCGCCGATCTCGATGTAAGTGCCGTACGTGACGTTGAAAGACGAGCTGCCGTTGAAGTTCGGGTTGGCCACGGCATCGGCGACCTTCCAGACGGATATCCAGGCGCTCTCCGCCGAGCACTTGTTTATGAACCAGTCGTACGTCTCTTTCGCGTTCGGAGTAGCCGAAGCCCAGCTTCCCATCTCGGCGACCGCCTCCCAGTCCTCAGCGTAAAGGGCGATGCGGTAGTCGCCGAAGCCGGAGTTGTCCATGTCGGTCAGTATCTGCAGGGCCGCTGCGCCGTTGCCTCCCACGATGTTACCGGTAAAATTCCGATCGCGGGGGAAGACCTTCAGCGTGCTCCCGCTGAACTGGTGGATCTGGTGATTGTCGTATCCCTGGCAGTGGACGTCATCGTCGAGGATCACGGCCCATATGCCGTGCGATTCCCAGTTGTCGATCAGGTTGTCTATCACGCCTGCGCTGGGATAAGAGTAGGGATCGAGCCAGACCCTCTCGGGCACCCAGGCCACGCGAGGGTAGTAGCCGTACCTCGTATCGGTCATCTGCGTCTGTATGTTGACGGCCCAGTCGTTCATCGCGTTCTGAACGAACGGCATCATGTGCTGGCTGTACGCCGAGCTGACCATCCCGGCCCACCCGGCGCTGACACCCGCCGCGAGCCATGCGTTGAAATCACCCGGGTCACCGTTGTTGGCGTCCCACTCGGTCGAGGTCTGGAGCGGCCCGCAGAGGTGGAAGTTCCCCGGGATCGATGTCGCCTCGTGGACCTGGAGCGCCTCGTCGAAACCGCTGCCGTCCGGGTCGTCGTACCTCCCCCAGAAGACATCGCTGTACGCGAGCCCCTGGTTCCCGTGATGGACGAACGCGCAGTTGGCGCCGGGAGAGAGCGGTGACATCGAATCGGCGAAAAGCCTGTCGATCACCCTTCCCCCCGATATCGAGATGACCTCGAACCTGATTGGCGTTCCTGAAGGCGACGCGGGCATCTTCGATGAGCGCAGGGCCGCCGAGGAGAAGGACGAGGAGACACTGACAGCGCCCTCGAGGTACTCCCCCGTCCTGTTGACCAGCGCTCTTGTCACTTCGGGCGCATCTATGCTCTTCGATGCTGAGAAAGCGGCCGCTCTCGAGGTCGGATCGACGGAATGCGGGGAGAGCATGACAGCCTCGTCCCATTCGACCGAGGCCTGCCCCGAAAGCCCCGCCGGAAGCTTGGATCCTCCACCGTCCTTGTAATCGATCAGGACGATGATCACGGGCTCGTCCCTGCTGAAGAGGTCCACTCCACCCGTGGGATCGGTCATTCTCGCCATGCTGACCCTGAAGACCAGCTCCCCTTCAGTCTCGCGGAAATAGAACGCGAGTATATCGGCTCCCTCGAATCCGGCCGGTACGTCGAGGACATCATCTACGGCTTTCACGTCCGGGCGGCCCCAGCTGTAAAGGTCCTGTTGTCCGCTGCCGCCGAGCAGGTCCATGGTGACCTGCTTCCGCGCGGGAGATGCCGCATCTGCGGGGAATACCGGACCGGAAAGCAGCGATATAAGGGCAGGTACTGCGAGAAGAGAGGCCAAAATAGACCTGGATTTCATCTTTCCTCCAGAACGGCACCGCCGTGCCCGGCGGGGAGACCGCGCAACGGACATACAACCGCCAACAAGGCAGGCCGGATGCAGGATGGTCCGCCGGAAGCCACGGGCCGCCGGCGGCTCTTTCGGCCGCCTCAAATGATCACGTTGAAAAAGAAAAGGGGATACCTTCAGTCGGTCTTCGACAGAAGGCATCCCCTCGACGATCAGGGCGATCCTAGTTGTGGATCTTCTTGATCGCACCCCATGTCGACTCTTCCGTGCCTATTCCGCACAGAGGACAGTCGTCCCCTACGTAATTGTTCCAGTGGTCCACCCACGGGATTATGAACGTAGGACCAGAATCGTCAATAGTGACCATCCTGTTACCGACCGATTCCCAGTTTACACAGTCGTTCTTCTTATACTTATACTGTATAGCAGGATTGCCGCCGGCGACAAAGAGAATCCCTACTTCGTAGTAAAGTGGGCTCGCGCCCGGGCAGGGCTGGACCATCGGAACACCGGCGCCCCAGCTTGTCAGCTCAACAGCATCTCCGACTACACAGACACCTTCCGGAGCGGGATCGTAATCAGGATCTCCTTCCGGGGGCAGGCAGACGCGGAAATAGACCATCACGTCCTGGCCGAGAACCGCGGTGATGTTAAGCATGAACGGGGGATCGTTGTTGTTCTGATCCTGACCCTCAGCTGTCGAACCGTCTGTCGAATCGTAGACCGCACAATAGAACCAGATATCGGTGTTGCCCTCGAGGGCGGCAGCGGGGATGTTGGCAGTGTACTCGTCGTTATTCCCGACCTCGCCATTGTAAAACATCGCTACTTCAGTGTACGGACCGCCGTTGGGACCATAGTAGAGTGTAGCCGAAAGGCCTGCGCCCGCACCCTCACCGGGGGTGACGCCGTCTTTCCAGATCTGGTAATAGACTCCAACATCAGAGTCGTCGGTAACAGTGGTCCCGTTAACGGGCCAGATGTTACCAGCCCAGCCGACTGCTGCCATGGAGGCTCCCGAAAGGGCCATCAAGGCGGCTGCTGCGACTATGAACGTTAGCACCTTTTTCATATTGTCCTCCTTCGGCAGAATGCCGTTGAGACAAACAACTGAAAGTGAATTTAGAACGTGTACGAATGCCGATACCCTGACGCATTGCCTCAGGGAAATCTGACAAGCGATATTGTACCATAAATTTATGACAAAGTCAACAGAGAGGAATGATTCCAGACCAGTACGGTGTCTCACTCGCTGCACTTCTTTTGATGGAATCCCTATCTGCCCCGGTTGTAGAATATGTCAGGGACTGGACAACCCTATGTGAGCATATTGATTCGGGGAATCGGACATTTAGGAGGAAGGGACATGAAACGCCTTTTCAGACCGTTTTCACTGTTTATCATGGCATTTTTCGCCCTCACGCAATCTTCCGCGTGCGCCGGCTCCGGCGGAGAAGGAACCGTTCCCATGAGCGCCGGGGACCTCACCGGGGGGTACAACCAGTTCGGCATCGGCCTTTTCACGCGCGAAGCAGCCACCGCGGGGAATGGAAATGTCTTTGTATCCCCCGTAAGCGTGGCGCTCTGTCTCGGGATGGCCTACAACGGTGCCGGCGGATCGACGGCCACGGAGATGGCCGCTCTTCTCGGCGCCGGATCGATCAGCCTGGACGAGTTCGACGAAGCGAACGGGACTCTTGCCGGCCGGCTCTCCGACACGGGCGCCGGCGTCACTCTGTCGATAGCCAATTCTATCTGGCTCAGGAAGGGATTCCCCATAAGAAAGGAATTCATCAGCAGGAACGGGAAGTATTTCAGGGCGGGCGCTTTTGAGCTAGAAACGGCCAGGGAGATCAACCGGTGGGTGGAGAAAAAGACATCGGGCCTGATCCCCTCTATCATCGACTCGGTCGACCCTGCGGATATCGCCATACTCGTGAACGCGATCTACTTCAAGGGCGAATGGACCGTGGAGTTCGACGAGAAGAACACCGAAGACGCGCCGTTCCATTCGCCTGAAGGAGAGATCAAGGTTCCCATGATGCGCCGCTCCGGGAAACTGGAATGCCACGAGAACGATCTGTTCCAGTCGGTAAGGCTCACCTATGGAAATGGAGATCCCGAAGCTGGCCGGGCCGGAGGCGGCACCTCGATGTACGTGCTGCTCCCCGCCGGCGGGAAGACTCTCAACGACCTTAAGTCGCAGCTGACGCCCGAAAACTGGAAGACCTGGACCTCTTCGCTTGCCAGGCGTGAAGGGACTATCGAGCTCCCGCGGTTCAGGGCGGAGTACTTCTCGCGTCTCAACGGCACCCTTATCGGTATGGGGATGAAGGAGGCATTCGGGCGCCGAGCAGATTTCACGGGCCTCTGCGAATGCGCGCCGGGGGCCGTCTACATAAGCGACGTCTTTCACAAAGCCGTGATCGAGGTGAACGAGAAGGGCACGGAGGCCGCCGCGGCGACTTCGATCACTCTAAAGCTGACATCGGCGATGCCGGTCGAAGAGCCCTTTCACATGAAAGTCGACAGGCCGTTCCTCGTCGCGATCGTCGATGACGAGACGGGGCTGATTCTGTTCATGGGAGCGATAAGCGATCCGCAGCGGATTCAGTAGCCTGTTCAGGAGTCCTGTCCTCCGGCGTTTTCCGCATCTAGGACCGCGCGGTAGAGGTCGCGCATCAGGGCGTCGAGCCCGGTGCGCGCCAGTGCCGAGATCAGGTAGACCCTCTCCTCCCCTTCAGGGCTGAACCCGGCCTGTCCCGCGTTCCCTGCCAGGAGATCGGTCTTGTTCAGTGCCACGAAGCGCGGCTTGCCCAGGAGTGCCGCGCTGTACTGACCCAATTCCGAGATTAGCTGGCGGTACGCTTCATCTGGAGCGGTCTCCTGCGACGCGGCGTCGATTATGAAGCAGAGTATCCTGCACCTCTCGATGTGGCGGAGAAAGTCGAGGCCGAGGCCCTTTCCCTCGTGGGCTCCTTCGATAAGGCCGGGGATGTCTACCATGCAGAAAGACGCCATATCGCCGATCTTCACTATTCCCAGGTTCGGAGCGGTGGTCGAGAATGGATAGTCCGCTACGACCGGGTCGGCCTCGCTCACCGATCGCAGCAGTGTCGATTTCCCCGCGTTGGGAAGACCGACCAGCCCGACGTCGGCGATAAGCTTCAGCGTCAGCCTCAGGTTCCTCTCCATGCCCGGCCTGCCCGGCGTCGCCCGGCGGGGAGCCTGGTCGGTGGAACTCCTGAAGTGCCAGTTGCCCTTGCCTCCCTTTCCGCCACTCGCGATGGTCATCTCGTCGTAGTCTCCCGTAAGGTCGGCGACCGTCTCGCCTGTGTCGATATCCTCGACAAGGGTTCCAGGGGGTACCTTGATGATAACGGGCGGGGAGCTTTTCCCTGTCTTACGGGCACCCTCTCCCTGCCTGCCGTTCTGCGCCGCGTAATGGCGCCTGTACCTCAGGTCCAGCAGCGTCCTCATCTGCGGCTGTACCCTGATGATGACGTCACCGCCCCTGCCGCCGTCACCACCGTCGGGGCCGCCGCGGGGGATGTACTTCTCCCTCCTGAAGGAGACGCACCCGTTCCCCCCACTGCCGGACCTTACGCGGATCTCCACCCTGTCAATGAACACCTTCGAGGTCTCCCCTGTCAAAATACTTACCCGGATTGAATATATTCCCCGGGTCCATCGCCCCCATTATCCTGTACTGCAGGTCGAGCTCGGCGGGAGAATAGACCAGGCCGAGGAATTCCCTTTTCGTCATCCCTATCCCGTGCTCTCCGCTGAGCGTCCCGCCCAAAGCTGCCACGCGGCTGAAGAGACGTTCGACGAATTCCATCGCCCTCTCCATCTCGTCGGCGCGGCGCCTGTCCGTCATTATGTTGACGTGCAGGTTCCCGTCGCCGCAGTGCCCGAAGATATAGCATTCGAGCCTGAGCTCCGAGGCAAGGCCGTGTATCCAGGATACGGCTTCGCCGAGACTGCCGAGCGGGAGCGAGACGTCCTCGTTGACCTTGGTGATCCCCTTGCGGGCCAGGCTCGGGCTCACCGCCCTGCGCAGTTCCCAGAGTATCTCCCTCTCATCATCGTCCCGGGCGGTCATCATCCCGAGCCCGCGGCCCACGCAGAACGAAGAGAGCAGCCCGTACTGCGCCTCTACATCCTCCTGCGTGCCGTCCATTTCGAGGAAGAGATAGCTGCTCCCCGCGACGGTCCCGGAGAGATTCCTGTACTCGCTGACGCAGCGCATCGTCCTCGAATCCATGAACTCGATCACGCTCGGCGTGAATCCCGTGGCCAGTAGGGCCGCCGCGATATTCATCGCTTCCGCGTCATCGCCGGCGGCGACCAGTGAGGTCCCGAACGCCTCCGGCCTCGGGATGACCTGCATCCTGGCCGAGTAGATCGCCCCCAGGGTCCCTTCCGCTCCGATGAGAAGGGCGGCAGGGCCTCGTGGCTCCGATTCTATCACCTCTCCGTCAGAATCGATCCAGACCAACGACCGGACGTACCTTCTCGTCACGCCGTACTTGTAGGCCCTCGGCCCGCCTGCGTTCTCGGCGATGTTTCCGCCGATCGTGGAGACCCTGAAGCTCGCCGGGTCAGGCGGGTAGAAGAGCCCGCGGCCCGAGAGATATTCCTGCAGATCGTTGTTCACCACCCCCGATTCGACCGTCACGGTGCGTGCCTCCGCGTCGAGCCCGAGCACCCTGCTGAGCTTCTCGGTCGAGACGACGACGCCTCCGGCGGGTACCGCTCCCCCCGAGAAACCGGTGCCGGCCCCTCTCATGAAAAGAGGCACGCCCGTGCGGCGCGCCTCAAAGACCGTCCTTCTGAGCTCATCGAGCGACCGCGGGAAGACGACGGCATCGCACCTCCCCCGCCTGCCCGTCGCGTCGAACCCGTAGGAGATGGTGTATCGCACCTCGCGGCGCAACTCTATACTTCGCAGCCTGTTGCCTAATTCTTTTATTCTGTTTTCTAACTCCATCTACGAATAATCCCTCACGAAGCTCTCGAACCTCTCGAGAGCCATCGTGAGTGTCTCCTCGCTCGCCGCGAACGAGAAGCGGATCATGTTGTCGAGGCCGAACGGCCCGCCCGGTATCACGAGCAGCCCTTTCTCCTTGAGAAGTTTCTCGCAGAACTCGGAGCTGTTGCTGACCCCGCATGCGGGATACAGGAACGAGACGTCCGCGAGGAAATAGAACGCGCCGCCAGGCTCGGGAAAGCTGATCCCCGGTATCGCCGCGAGGCGCTCACCGAACATCCTCTTGCGCTTCGCGAACTCGACGCGCATACGGTCGCGGTCCGCGGCGCCGCTTCTGATAGCCTCGAGTGCGGCCCACTGCGAGATCGCGTTGGGGCAGCCTGTCGCGTGGGCCTGGTAGGCGCCCATCCTGTAGGCGAGCTGCTCCTCGGCCAGGGCGAACCCGATCCTCCAGCCGGTCATCGCGTAACTCTTCGAAACGCCGGTGACCACGACGCTCTGCTCCTTCAGTCCGGGCAGGAGCTTGACGGGGGAGAAATGCTCGACCCCGTCGAACGTGAGGAACTCGTATATCTCGTCGCTGATGAGAGCTATCCCCTCCTCGAGCAGGATCTCGCCGATAGCGGTCAGTTCTTCCTTCGTGTAGACGATCCCCGCCGGGTTGTTCGGCGAGTTGAACAGGAGCGCCTTCGGCTTTTTTCTGGCGACCTCGTCCTTGAACATCCCGACCGTCATCCTGTACCCGGTTTCCGGACCGGTAGCGACGATCCTCGGGACCGCCCCGACGAGGGTGACCATCTCCGGATAGCTCACCCAGTAAGGGGTGACGAACATCACCTCGTCCCCCGGGTCTGTGAGGGCATAGAGGGCATTGAATATCGAGTGCTTCGCCCCGTGGGATATGACGACTTCTTTCCACCCGAAATCGACACCGAGGAGCCTTGAGTACTCGGCCGCCACTGCCTCACGCAGCGGCTTGATACCCGCCGCCGGTGTATAGCGCGTCTTACCCTCCCTTATAGCCTTGATTCCCGCTTCCTTTATCACGTCAGGCGTCTCGAAATCTGGCTCGCCGGCGGCCAGACCTACTACATCCTCGCCCGCTTCCTTGAGGGCGTTGGCCCTTGTATTGAGGCTGAGCGTCACCGACGGCTCTATGCCCGACGCCCGCTTACTGATAAAACCTGGCAATTCGTCCCTCCCGGGTTCATCCACGCAGCAGCGGCTTCCATTCCTTCAACCTCGCCGTCACCGCTTCCGGAACGAGGCATCCGATGTCCCCTCCGAGCCTGTATATCTCCTTCACAAGGGAACTGTGAAGATAGATGTACTTCTCGCTCGGCATGAGGAACACCGTCTCGAATTCCGGCTGAAGCTTCCTGTTCATGAGCGCGATCATCAGCTCGTACTCGAAGTCCGAGACGGCCCGCAGGCCTCTGATGACCACATCGACTTTCCTGTTCCTGAACTCGTCGACGAGCAGCCCGTCGAATGTAATGACCTCTACCCGCTCGAATCCCGCGAGGGCTTCCCTCACGGTCGTCTCGCGCTGCTCGAGCGTCAGGAGCGGGTCCTTGTGATGTCCCGCCGCCACCGCCACGATGACCTTTTCGAAGAGGCCCGAGATCCGCAGCACGAGGTCTACGTGGCCGTTCGTGATCGGATCGAATGTGCCCGGGTAAAGGGCTGTCTTTCCTTTCACACCTGTCCCTCCGTCTTATATTCGAGATATGTCACGATAGTCTGCCCGAATTTCCTCGTCCTGACCTTCTCGAGGGCGCCTCCCGGCGCTATCTCGTACTCCTCCCCGCTCTCCGTGATCAGGAGGTCGCAGATCCTCCTGCCCGCCCCGTTCACGGCGGAGGCGATCTCCCGGGAGAGGTTCGAGGCATAGGGAGGATCGGCGAAGATGATGTCGAATGTCCTCTTTGACCTGACCAGGCGCTCGAGGTATTTCATCGCGTCGCCGCGTACCACATCCGACCGGTCAGTCACCCCGCACCTGTCGAGGTTGGTCCTGAGCGCCCTGAGGATCTTCTGGTCCTGCTCTACGAATACCGCCTTCGAAGCCCCCCTGCTGAGGGCCTCTATCCCCATCGCTCCCGATCCGGCGAAAAGATCGAGCACGACGGAATCCTGGACCCTGCCATAAAGGGTATCGAATACCGAGCCCTTCACGATCTGGGCCGTGGGCCTGAACTGGGGTCCGTGCCCGCCCCTCAGGGCGGTGCCCCCGCATCTGCCGGCGATTACTCTCATAAGGCATTTCAGGATAAATAATCGCGGGGCGTGCGGCAAGGGAAAAGGGGGCCGGCTGGCCTGGATAAGAAAAGCCCCCGGGGGTCAGGGAAACTCCCGGGGGCGCGACGTCAAGTGGAGGGGCAAGACTATTCCACTATCGTCGGTGTAACGAATATCACGAGCTCCTGCTTCTTGGTCGACTTCGACTTCGAAGAGAAGAACCAGCCGATACCCGGAATGTCCTTCAGCACCGGGACTCCGCTGATGTACTCGCTCTCGATCTCCTTGATCAGTCCACCGATCACCGCCGTCTCGCCGTTATTGACGATGACTCTGGTGTCAGCCTCTGAGGTGGATATGATCACTCCGCCCTGGGCAGTGGCCTCGGACTGGAGGTCGCTGACCTCGGGATGCATGTCGAGTGTGATAGTCTTGTCGGAGTTCACGTGAGGTATTACCCTGAGCATGATACCGATCTTGGTGAGTTCGGTGATCGGGTTGCCCGCCTCGTCTGCGACTATCAGGGGGATCTCCTTACCGACCAGTATGCTCGCCTCGCGGTTGTCCATCGTCGTGATCCGCGGGTTGGAGATCAGGTTCGCCTTGTTGCTCTTCTCGAGAGCCTTGAAGACCGCCGAGAACTCGCCCCAGGACTGGACGGTCCCGTAAGTCAGCCTGGTGGCCGACGAGGCGATGTTAGAGGTGACCTCGGCGCTCCCTACCCCGTCCACCGAGGTCGATGACAGGTTCATCAGGGCCCAGTCGATACCGAGCTCCCTGGAGGCTTCAACGTCGATCTCGACAAGCCTCGCGTTGATGTCTACCTGGTAGGTCCTCTTGTCGAGCTCGCGGACCATGCCCTCTATCTTCTCGATGTTCTTTTCGATGTCGTTAATGATCAGGGAGTTGCTTCCCTCATCGACCGAGATCATCCCGCGCTGGCTCACAATGTTCTCGAGCGCCATGCGAAGCTCCTCGGCATTGGAATTGTTGACGAATACGATCCTGGTCACCAGAGGCAGAAGCTCGTCCTTCTTCCTCTCGGCTGTCTTCTCGTCAAGCTCCTCCTTCATCAGGGACTGCATCTCCGCGACCCTGATCATACCGAACTCCTCGCGGTAGCTGTAGCCGTAAGCTTTCAGAAGGATGTCGAGCGCCTCTTCCCAGGGCGTGTCCTTGATATGGACGTAGACTTCGCCCTCGACGCCCTTGCCGGAGACGATGTTGACGCCGGCAAAGTCCGAGATCGTACGCAGGACCGTCTTTATGTCGGCTCCCTGCGCGTCCAGGGTGATCTTGCGCTGGCCCATGGCAAGCCCGCCGCCGGCGGCGGGAGCGCCACGGACGTAGTTCTGCGTCCAATCAGTTTCAGCCCTGGCGGCCCTGGCCGGAGCCGAGTTGATCTCGACCTGCGGCTCGACGGGCTCGGCCTTGATCCAGGGATCCGCTTCCTCGGGCGTTTCCACCTTTTTCGCTGTCTGCTTCTGCGCGATGACCGGCTTCTCTTCAGGAGTCGTCATCGGCAGGACGGGACCCATCGTGGCGCCGGCGACCGGGATGTACCTCGGCTGCGCCGGTTCCGGCTTCGCGGCCGGCACGACCTCGAGTATCTCCTGGGCGTCGGCGGTAGCGGTCCTGACCGTGCCGCGGGGCGACAGCTCGATGACCTGGTCATCGCCGCTCTCGTATATCTTCCAGTCGACCTTCGTCTTCAGGTCGACTACGACCCTGCTGATAAGCATGGGGTCGTTCTGATACTGGCTTGTCCTGACACTACGGACTATGCCGTTCTCTGGATAGTCTTCTATGGCCCTTATGTCATACGCCGCGCCGACGCAATCCACCACGAGCCTGTCAGGATCACTCATCGTGAAGGCCTTGAACTGGATGTCCCCGACCTTGCTTATCTCGAGCCTGACCTTTTCACCCTCGGGAACGACCTTGACGCCGTTTATCTCCGATACAGCGGCGAGACCGAGACCGGGCAGGACAAGACCCGCGATGATCACCAGGGCGATTCTGCGGATGCTCATCATCATGATTCTCCTTTGCTCTTACTGCTGCCCTCTATATTGAGGGTTACACTGGTCGTCTGTCCGAACATCGTGATCCTCGCCACCAGCGTGCGGTCGCCGACGGAAACGATGCTTCCGTTGCGGACCGGATCGCCGGCCTTGAGGATATAGGCAAATCCGTTACTGTCTTCGAGCATCGCGTACTTCTCCATGCCGCCGGAAAGGACTCCGACGAGTGTCACGGCGTTGATATCGACCAGCTCGAACTCGGACTGCTCATATTCTCCGACGATGAGGCTCTGGAAGGGGTCTCTCCGGTTGAATGCCTGGTAGTAATACCTCTTCTCGCGGATGATCTTGCCTTCCTCCGTCTCTCCATCCTGCGCGAGGGCCGGGGAAAGCGGCAAAGCGGAAAGGAGAAGAGCGGCGCCGGCAAATGCCCAGATGGCCTTCCAGGCTTTCTTATGAACTCTTCTTGACGCTCTCATCTGTCACCTCCCCACTTTTATTCATCGTAAACGCTGTCATGGTCATCTCTGCTTCTATGGTATATCCTCCGGCATTGTCCTTACCCTTGAATGGCTGGACCTTGAGGTTGGTCACGTTGATGATCCTGTCGAGGTTAGCGACCTTCGACAGGAACACTCCGACTTCGTGGTACTCTCCCCGGACCTTGACCTTGACAGGATTCTCCGTTATGAATTCCTTTGTAACGGGCGGCTGCGGCTCGAAGAGCTCGAACTCGATACCGGACTGGCTCCCGGCCCGCGTCACCTTTCGGAGCAGCTGGGCTACTTCCTTGTCCTGCGGCAGGAGGCTCTGGGCGGCTTCCCACTTCTCGTGGAGCCGTTTGTACTCCTCCTCCAGCCTGGCCAGATTGTTCACGGTCTTCCTGGCTTTCTCCAGCTCCGCGCTTATCTTGTCATACTCGGATCCGAGTGTATTGATACGCGCCTTCTGCGGCTGAAAGAAGAAAGGCATGAAAGACGTGAAAAAGTACACGTACCCGATCATTATGATCAGGATCGTCACGATCAGCGTCTTCTGTACCTTGGGATCCTTGAAATCCATTCCGCTACCTCTCTTCCCTACTGAGGCATCACATTGGCGCTCAGGCTGAATTTCATCACTTCACGCTTGTTGATCTGCCCGCGCTCCGCGATCTTGAGGTCGACGCTGGTCACCAGCGGCGAATCCTCCAGACTCGAAATCATGTCGGCGACGGTGAAGTTGGAGAAAGTGATTCCGTCTATAGTGAAATTATTCGGTGAGAGCTCATTGATACTGGTCAGCCAGCAGTTCGCCGGAAGCTTGAAGCTGATATCGTTGAGAAGCTTCACCCTGTAGTACCTGTGCATATCGAGCGAGGTGATCAGGCTGAGGCGCCTGTTGACTTCCTCCCGCTCTTTCGTGATCTGCTTGATCTTGGCCAACTGAGGGGCAAGTTTCCTCGACTCTTCCTTGGCAACCTCGATCTTCTTCTCGAGAGCCCTGACCTTGTGGCTTTGAACGGTGCTGGTCACCGCGATCGCTCCGACAAAGACAATGACCGCCGCGGCAAGGTACACTGTCGACATCTCAGGAAGATGCAGCTCCTTTTTCTTGGCCCTATCTTCCGCTGGAAGCAGATTGATCCGTATCATTACTTGCCCGCCTTTCTCAGAGCGAGACCGATGCCGACAGTCAGCAACGGCGCCAGGCTGTCGAGGTCCTCTTCATATTCGCCGAATATGCCCTCATCCCATTCGACACCGTCGAGCGGGTTGTGTATGGAGAACTCGATCCCGTGCTTCTCCGAAAGGATCTCCCTGAGGTAGGGTATGTGCGCCCCACCGCCACTGAGTGAGGCCTCGTCGATCTTCTCGGTATCCCCGGCCGCCCGCAGGAACGAGAGGCTGCGTTCGATACCGAGCGAGAGATCGTCGGAACGCTTCTTTATGATGTCCCTTACCTTCGATCCGTCCAGCTCGCCCAGGTCGCCGTGGATGACCTTCTGAGCCGCCTCGTAATCGAGGCCGAGCTCCTTCTGCAGGGACTCGACGAACTGGTCTGTGCCTACGCTGATATCCCTGGTAAACTGGGGGCTGTCCCCCTGGATTATGTTTATGTTGGTCACGTCGCTTCCGATGTTTATCAGGCCTATTACGCTGCTGTGGGCGCCACCCCTCTGCTCATCGAACTCCTCGTCGTCCGAGTCTTCCATCGCCGCCGCCGTGTTTTTCCTGCTCGATTCGAAGCAGTTCTGAACGGCGAATGAGTCGACGTCGATGATGGCCGGGTTTAGCCCTGCGTCCCTTATCAGGCTGGCGTGGACATTGACCATATCCTTCTTCGCCGCGACGAGCAGGACTTCCATCTGGTTGGCCCCGATATCGTCGTTGAGGATCTGGAAATCAAGGCAGACGTCGTCGATGTCGAACGGCACGTGCTGTTCAGCTTCCCAGAATATCGCTTCCTGCGCGTCTTCGGGAGTCATCTTGTCCATGATGACCTTCTTGACGATGACGGCGCGTCCTGATACGGCGGAGACGACGTTGTTGGTCGCGATCCCCGACTGCTCGACGCACTCGCGTATCCCATCGATCACCAGCCCCCTGTCCATGATCTCGCCCTCGACGATCGCCTCGGGCAGGAGTCTCGTACAGCCGAAATGAACGATCTTCGGCATGCCACCGGAGTGATCGATCTCGACGATCTTGATCAGGCTCGAACCGATATCGAGACCGACCGTCGAGGATTTCTTGCTGAGAAATGGTAATGAGATCATTCTCGCACCAGCCTTTTAAAATTCCTCTCAAATGAGCTGTACAGGACCTCGCCTGTCACTCTTTGTCGGCGCTCTCAGGGCGCCGGAACCGATTGAGATAAATCGTTAGTTTCTTCCTCGAGTGCTCGATAACGCAACAAATGTGCCAACGCCCCCCCTCCCCTGTATCCACCATCCTGTTCATTATCAACAAGTTATAAACCGTTCTCTCGGGAGCGCCGTATGGAGCCCCCGGTATCTGCAATAAATCCATGCAATTCGCCTGAAGACGTCCGCCCCCGTGTAAACCGCCATGGACGGTGCCACCTGATAGGTTCAGGGCCTCTGATTGAAGGGTGTAACCACGTTCTATGGAAAGTCATTTTCAGGTCAAAAGGTCCGGATGATCAGAACCAGCCGAAATACCAGGCGAGTATTGCGGGGCCGAATACCATGCAAAATGCGGCTGCCGGGGCGAGAAATGACCCGAAGGCGACCGCAGTCTGACCGTCTCCTCCCCTGCGCATCAGTGAGATTCCGTATACCGAGCCGATGAAGGAGGCTATCAGGATGACCGGCAGGACGAGGCCTATCCCGAGGAAGGTGCCTATCATCGCCATGAGCTTCACGTCGCCACCACCCATCCCGTCCGTCTTCCTCATCTTCTTATAAAGGATACCGACAAGCCAGAGACTTCCACCGCCGGCGAGCGCGCCCGCCGCGGAGGAGACGAGACTCAGAGATGGATTGAAGAGACTCCAGACGAGCCCGACAGCGATGAAAGGCAGGCTGATCTGGTCGGGGATGATGCGATGGTCCCAGTCGATCATCGTTATCGCGAGAAGCGCCATCAGGAATGCGTAGGCGAAAGCGGCGTTGACCCAGTCTCCCTGGAGATGGACGGCCAGGACGGCGAGCAGGCCGCCGAGCAGTTCGATGGCCGGATAGCGCGGTGAGATCTTGACCCCGCAGCCGCGGCAATTTCCCCGAAGCGCCAGCCAGCTCAGGACGGGGACGTTCTCGTACCACTTGATCGTCCTGCCACACCCGGGACAGAACGACCTCGGTTTTACCACTGATCCGCCGAGGGGCACTCGATATATCACCACGTTGAGAAAACTGCCTGCCATGAGCCCGAATACGAAAGCGGGCATGTCGATGATCCAGTTCATACCCCTCCCCTGTCATGCTGCGCCTTCGCCTTTTCCGCCTCCAGCCTGGCGATATACTTCTCGGCCAGCTCGCGTATGTACATGTTGTCGGAGCTCTCTGCCAGTTCCTTCCAGAGGGTGATACTTGCCTCGATATTTCCGCCCTTCTTGGCGGCCTCAGCGGCGAACCGTGCCGCCCGGTTCCCATCGTTGTTGGGAAGGGCTGCGGCCACTCGGAAATACTTCTCGGCCTCCCTGTAGTCCCTGCCCTCCAGGTAGTAAAGGAAGCCCATCTCGAGGGTCAGCCAGTAATCGTCCGGGTTATGCCTGAGCCCTTTCTCCATGAGGTTCCTTGCGGCGGCGAAATTCCCCAGGTCCTCCGTTATGACTATGGCGCTGAGCTTGTATGCTCCGATAAAATTCGGGTCGAGGTCGGTGATCATCTCGGCGAGATGGTTGAAGAGGTGTATATCGTTCTGGCTGAGCCTGTACCCTCCGTAGTACTGGACCGCCTTGAACCAGTAGAGGTCGGCGGCCAGCTCCCTGTAGCCGAGCGAGGCTACCTTCATGAACTCGGTCGATGGGAGGTAAGCGATATTGTCGGAGGCCTTGCACTCGAGGACGGGCTCTATCATGTACGCGGACATCACTATCGATGCGATCGCGAAGGCGGAAAAGAATAACCTGGCCAGGGTCCCTTTCATATCAGCTGAACTCCCTGCGCCTGAAGACGAGCCATGCGAAATAGATCATCGCGGCTGTATATACTATTCCGTAAGCAGCGGGAAGAAGTACCTCGGCCGGCGAGTACCTCAGGCCGTGGACAGCCTCGTGACGCAGATTGAAGACCTTCATGTTCGGAAGGATGAAATAGAGCGCGTCCATCACGTAGTTCATCACCTTTCCGCCGAACTTCCGCGCGAAGATCCTAAGGTCACCGCTGAGGCTTCCCGCGACGAATATGCATATCGTGAAGAACGATGTCAGAAGGGGCGTGGTGAAGGTGCTGAAGAATACCATCACCGAGATTATCAGCCCGATCTCGATCAGGGACAGCCCGATCGCCATGAACACCACTGGGGTCAGCGGAGCTCCGCCGACCAGCATCATAACAACGAGCACGGCCGTCATGATCCCGGTCAGGACCAGCAGCGACAGGGCCACGCCCGTGAACTTGCCGATCAGGTACCCGGCGCGCGAGACCGGCCTGGTGAGCACCATCAGGACCGCTTTCCTGTCGACTTCCTTGTGCACGAGGTTGCTGCCGACGATTATCGCGGTCAGTATCCCGAGTATCGATATCCCGGCGAGCCCGACGTCAGTGACGATCTTTCCCTTGGCCGCGCCGACCGAGAGGGGGGACAATATGAACACGCTGACCATCAGCGCGAGAGCGTAGATGATCACGAGGTAGAGCAGCTTCTCCCTCACCGATTCCCTGTAGGTGTTGAGCGCGACGCTCCATATCTTCCTCACTGCACACCACCTCCCGACGTGTGGCCGGCAAAATGCTTCCCGCCCGACTCTTCTTTTTTCCCGGGGCGCAGCCCGGCAATCTCGCCCATGAAGACGTCCTCGAGCGAAGGGTGGTGGTTCGCGATCCTGAGCACTTCAGCGCCGCAGTTGTACAGGTGCTGGACTACCGTCCGGACGAGTTCCTGCCTCTTTACGACTATGAAGACTTCCTCGCCGTTGACGGCCACAGAGTCGAGGTAGCTTGATACGGGGTCGAGCTCGGATAAGGGGCAGTCCCTGGCGGCCACCTCCACCATACCTTCGCCCAGGCGGAAGACTTCGGCGAGGCCGACCGTCCTGATGACGGCGCCGTCCTTTATGATACATGCCCTGTCGCAGAGCGCTTCCATGTCGGGAAGGATATGGGATGAGAAGAATATCGTCTTGCCCCGCCCCTTGAGGTCGAGGAGGATGTCACGAACGGTCTTCCTGCCGATCGGGTCGAGGCCTGAGAACGGCTCGTCGAGGATCAGCAGGTCGGGATCATGGATCATCACCTGCGCCAGAGCAGCTCTCTGGAGCATCCCCTTCGAAAATCCCTTCGTCCTGCGTCGCGAGTGCTCCTCGAGCCCGACAAGCGAGATGACGTGTCGGACCCTTGCCTCGGCCTCGCCCCCGGGGACCTCGCTGAGGTCCGCACAGAACATCAGGAACTCCGTGAGCGTCAGGTGGGGATATATATATGGGTTCTCAGGAAGATACCCGGTCATCTTCATCGCTGACCGGTCTCCGGACTGCCGACCGAAAATACGTACAGATCCGGTGTCGGGCCTCAGGAGACCGAGTATTATCTTGATGGTAGTGGTCTTGCCCGCGCCGTTCGGGCCGAGAAACCCCAGTATCTCGCCCGAGCCCGCCGTGAAGGAGACGCCGTGAAGGACCTCGCGTACGGTCAGCGACATGTCCCCGCGGAACGATTTTCTCACGCCGTCGACCTGCAGAACTTCCATAGTGCTGCCCCTTTTATGTCCTTACTTGACCGAAAACATACCACCGGCTGCCCCGTAACCGGGCATCCGGGCCCTGAATATCATTCTTTCCAGATAGATTGCAGTTTTCGTACCGGCGGGGGATAAAGAAAGGGCGGCCCGCGTGAGCCGCCCCTTGATCTTACAGGTTACTTACGGTCTTTACTGACCACTGGTCAGCGTTATGACCGTGACACCGGCGTCCTTACCGCAACCGGTAATCGTGTAGCCGATGTTAACGCCACCTACGGCCACAGGCACATAGCCAGTCTGGCCGGCGGTCGCAGCAGCGCCGTCGATGGGCTCAGTGGAGCCCTTGGTGAACGGATTCTCAAGAAGAGCCCCACCGGGGAGCATATCGGTGATCGTGTCACCGCTCGGAGCGGCGTCGACACCGACGTTAGCAGCGTAGACACCGTCGTTCTGGACGGCGAAGTCCTCGGCGGCAAGCTGCACGGTGTGGCAATTCGATTTTACGGAGGCTTCCTTGGCCCTCGCCTGCATATTGATGAAGTTCGGGATAGCGATAGCAGCGAGGATACCGATGATGACCACGACGATCATCAGCTCGATAAGGGTGAAACCCTTGTTATTCATCTTGCACCTCCCTGGTACAATCTTTCGGAGCCTGCCGGCCCCGGTCCATCGGTCTTACGGCCCGCAAGGACCGTTGATCTCGTCCTAAACGCCCCGCCATCGGATTCGGGGCCCGGGGCATCTTTTGCATCTTCTGTGCCAACAACCGGCTGGCGTTTCGTTCGTGCAATCGGTTTTTTTACAGGGGATTGCGTCCTCCTCCCGCGCCCTGTAAAGGGGCGTTGTCGTGCAAGACCGCCCGATTCCGTTTCAGTCTGCAATGATACGCCTGGTTCACATCCACCTTCAAAAACCCTTCGAGGGCGCTTTCACGAGTTGACCAGTTCTCTCTCCAGCCCGTATCTCTGTATCTTCCTGTAGAGGGTGGAGGCGTTGATCCCGAGGATCGAGCTGGCCTTCTTCTTCTGCCAGTTCGTCTCTTCCAGGACCGATATAAGGTATTCCTTCTCCAGCTCCTCGAGGGTCATCTGAGCCCTGTCGATGCCGAGGCCGCGCCTTCCGCTGGACTTCGACCTCACCTTGTCGGGAAGGTCCTCCACATCGACCTGCTCGCCCTCCTGGAGTATGACGGCCCTCTCCATTATGTTCTCGAGCTCGCGGACATTTCCGGGAAAATCGTACTCAGTCAGCAGGCCCATGGCCTCTTTCGATATCTTCTTCTTCTCGCCGGTCTTCGCCGACGCCTTCTCGAGGAAATGCTCGACCAGAAGCGGAATATCGTCACGCCTGTAGCGGAGCGGCGGTATGACGATAGGGATCACGTTGAGCCTGTAGTACAGGTCGGCCCTGAAGGTATCCTCCTGCACGGCCCTTTCGAGGTCGGCGTTCGTCGCGGCGATCAACCTGGCGTTGACTTTGATCGGGGATGTACCGCCGACGGGGATGATCTCGCGTTCCTGCAGGACCCTGAGGAGTTTGACCTGGATCGCCGGCGAGGTCTCCCCGACCTCGTCGAGAAAAAAGGTCCCGCCGCTCGCGACCTTGAAGAGACCGTCCTTGTCCTTGATCGCGCCGGTGAAGCTTCCCTTGACGTGACCGAAGAGTTCGCTCTCGAGCAGGTTCTCCGGGAGGGCGCCGCAGTTGATCGACACGAACGGACTCGAAGCCCGCTCCGACCTGTAATGTATCGCCCTGGCGATCAGTTCCTTGCCCGTTCCGCTCTCCCCGCACACGAGGATCGTGCTGTCGGTGTCGGCCACCTTGTCGACCAGGGTGAAGACCTTGCGGATCTCCTCGCTCTTGCCGATGATCTCCTTGAAATCGTCCTTGCTCTTCAGCTGCCTCTTGAGGAAGGTGTTCTCGCTCTTGACCCGGTGCACGTCGAGCGCGTTTCGAATCACCATCTTTATCTGGTCGTTCTTGGCCGCCCGCTTGATCAGGTAGTGGAAGGCCCCGTTGTTGAGGGCCTCGATAGCCGTCTTCTGGGAAGCATAGGCCGTCATTATTATCACCGGGATGCTCGGATCGACCTCCTTGACCGCGGTCAGCACCTCTATCCCGTCCATCCCCTCCATCCGGATATCGGTGATCACAACGTCGTAGTTCGATTCCTTTACCTCGGCGACGGCCTTAGTGCCGCTCGAGGCGGTCTTCACCTTGTACCCCTCCTTCTTGAGCATGATCGAAAGGTACTGGCACATACTCTTCTCGTCGTCGACTATCAGTATCTTTTCACCCGCCATTGATCGGTTACCCCCGGTTTGAGCGATACGGCCCTCCGCATTGAGCGGATCAGACCGTAGCGAACTCTTCCTCTGTCATAGTCTCCACTTCGTATTCTTCGATCGCGCCGCGCCGCACGGGCAGGATGACTGTGAACTCCGTCCCCCCGCCGACCGTGCTGCGGACATCTATATGACCGGAATGGCTTTCGACGATGCGTGCAGCGATCGCCAGACCCAGCCCGGTTCCTCCCTGTCTCGTAGTAAAGAACGGCTCAAAGAGATGCGGCAATACGTCCTCCGGAATAGCCGGGCCGTCGTTGTGGAAGCGGATCTCCACGCATTCCTCGTCGGCCCGCTCCTCGGAAAGCCTTCGCACAGTCATGTGAGCGGAGAGCGTGAGCTTCCCCCGCCCGTCCATCGCCTCGCAGGCGTTGTTACCGAGATTCAGCAGCACCTGCCGTATCTGCTCGTCATCGGCCGCTATCCTCAGGCCTTCCGTGCAACTCTCGATAGCGATCTCCACCCCTTCCCCCGAAGGGACGGCGTTTCTGAGCAGCATCGCGGTCTCGCCCAGGCATCTGCCGATATCAGACGGTGTAAACGACGGCTTGCGCAGCCTCGCGTACTCGAGAAAATCGGATATGATCCTGTCGAGCCTCTCCGACTCCCTTATGATAAGGTCCATCAGCTCGGCGTTATCGCCGGTCAGCCCGGTTATCTCGCCCTTGAGCATGTCTATCGATCCGCTGATCGATGCCAGCGGCGCCCGGACCTCGTGCGCTATAGCGGCCGAGAGCTCTCCTACGGCGGCCAGCCTGTCGGCCTGCCTTATCCTCTCGCGCATCTGCTTTACCTCTGAGAGGTCCTGGAATATCGCGATGACCCCTTTTATCTCGTTCTGCTCGTCCTTGAGCAGCGATATGCTTATCCCCAGCTGCACCAGCGCGCCGTCGGCCCTTACAACGTCGATCTCGTGGCGCTGCCTCGGCATCCGTGTGAGCAGCGCGAGAGAGAGCTCCTCGGCAAACACAGGCATATGAGGGAAAGCCTCCCTTATCTGCTTCCCCATGTATCCGGCGCCGGCCTCCAGCCCGAGTATCAAACCCGCCGCGGGATTGACCGTGAGCACGTGGCCTTCAGGGTCTGTCACGATCAGCCCGCTGCTCATGTTCTCGAGGATCCTGTCGGTGTCGAGCTTTATCTGCCTAATCTCCTTCTCCTTGTCGGCTATCTCCTCGTGCTTGTTCTGGAGACGGAAGGAGATGTACCCGCTCACAAAGCCGGTGAATATGAAAACAGCCATGTGGAGATATCCTCGCAGGATCATCCTCGCTACGCCCTGCGAGGAGACGTCGGCCACCCATCCCCGGCTTTCCGGCTCGACGTAGCCCCCTATCTCGAGAAGTATGTAGGTGATGTAAGCCGATGTAGCCAGAAGCGCGGTAACCAATCCGCCGGAGACCTTGAAATACTCTCCGCCGATGATTATCGGCAGTATATAGAGTATGGAGAAGAACGAGCCCGCGCCTCCACTGAAGTGGGCCATCAACGTCAGGACCACAATGTCCACGATTATCAGTATACGCACAATCATCTTGAGCTCGACGCCCGCCCTGAAAGTCAGGTAGACGGCGCCGGCGCTCAGATATAACACTCCGAGGAGTTCGTACATGGCCGCCACAGAGACTGCCCGGTCCTCCATCTGCAGGACCATGATCGCCGCGCCGACCATCAGGGTCGACACGACCAGCCGCAGGTAGACCAGCCTCCTGGCACTGGACTCGTCAGAATTTGAGAACGCACGCGGTGTAAACATCTTCTCCCCCCGGAGCCCGGGGCCGCCGGGTATCAGCCGGCGACGACGGTAACGAGCTTGAACATCGGAAGGTACATAGCTACGAGCATGCCTCCGACAACCGCGCCCATTACAACGATCATTATCGGCTCGATCGCCGCAGTGAGCGCCTCGACCGCCGAATCGACCTCGTCATCGTAGAAATCAGCTATCTTGTCGAGCATCTCGTCCAGGGCGCCGGTCTGCTCGCCGACGGAGATCATCTGGACGACCATCGGCGGAAACACGCCACATGCCTTGAGCGGATCGGCGATTGTATTACCCTCGCTGATGCTCTGCCTTGTCTCCATGACCGCCTTCTCGAGTACCTTGTTACCTGCCGTCCTGGCCGTTATCTCGAGCCCGTTGAGGATCGGCACGCCGCTGGCGATAAGGGTGCCAAGCGTGCGGGTGAACCTCGCGACAGCTCCCTTGCGGACGACGTTTCCGAGGATCGGAAAGTCGAGAAGGATCTTGTCGAGCCTGTAATGCCCGCTCTCGGTCGCGTAGTATCTCTTCAGGGCTATGAAGCCACCGATGATCACAGCGAGGAGCAGCCACCAGTTGGCCCGCAGGAAATTACTGAACATCATTACTATCATCGTCGGGAGCGGGAGCTCTCCGCCGAAATCGCTGAACATCTTGGCGAAGGTCGGGATGATGAACATCAGCATGAAGATAGTCGCGCCCGTCGCGACGCAGAAGACGATTGTCGGGTATGTAAGAGCGCCCTTGACCTTGCGCCTCAGGGCGTCGGCCTTCTCGAGGTAGACGGCCAGGCGGTTGAGAATAAGGTCGAGGATACCGCCGGCCTCGCCGGCGTCGATCATGTTGACGAAAAGCTCGCCGAAGCACTTGTGCTTGCGCATCGCGTCGGCAAGGGTCGAGCCGGACTCGACGTCCGACATCACCTCGGTGACGATCTTCTTGAAGTTAGGTTTCTCGATCTGGCTCGAGAGGATGTCGAGACACTGGACCATGGGCAGGCCGGCGTTGATCATCGTCGCGAACTGCCTCGTGAAGATCCCCATGTCCTTGACCGTGATCTTGTTCTTTAAGCCGAAGTTGATCTGGATGTCCTTCGGCTTATGACGTATAGACGTTATGATGATCTTCCGCTTGCGCAGGTGATTGATCAAGTCCTGCTTGCTATCGCACTGGTAATCGCCGGAAAGAACTTCGCCCGTCGGCGTTCTTCCCTTCCAGAGGAATGTAGTCGCCATCGGTTTCCCCCTTACTTAATTACTTCTTGAACTGGTAGTCGCGCGTACGGTGGTCCGTGCCGCTACCTGGTCCCTCGCCAAGCATTTGCTGGAGCTCGACAGGATCGCTACTCCTTCTAAGAGCCTCTTCCTTAGATATCTTCCTGTCGCAGAATGCCTGGAAGAGTGCCTGATTCATGGTCTGCATCCCGAATTTATGCCCGGCCTGCATCAGGCCGTATATCTGATGTACTTTATCGTCTCTTATCGTCGCCCGGATCGCCGGCGTGCATACCATGACCTCGCAGACCATCGCCCTTCCCTTTCCAGAGGCGTGCGGGATCAGCTGCTGAGTCACGACGCCCTCCAGCACGAAAGCGAGCTGGGCGCGGACCTGTCCCTGCTGGCTTGAGGGGAAGGTGTCGACTATCCTGTTGATCGATTCGAAGGTCGAGTTAGTGTGAAGCGTCGCCAGTGCCAGGTGGCCCGTCTCGGCTATGGTGAGCGCGGCGGCCATCGTCTCGAGGTCGCGCATCTCACCGATCAGGATGACGTCCGGATCCTGCCTGAGCACGTGCTTGAGGGCTGTGGCAAAGTTGTCCGTATCGGCCTTCACCTCGCGCTGGTTCACTATGCAGTTCTTGTGCTGATGGATATACTCGATCGGGTCCTCGATCGTTATGACATGCGCGTACCGTTCCCTGTTGATCTTGTCTATCAGACTCGCCAGGGTGGTCGATTTACCGGAACCGGTAGGTCCGGTGACCAGCACTAGCCCCTTCTGCTTCTCGGCGAACGTGCTTACGACCTGTGGCAGGCCAAGCTCCTTGAAATCGAGGATCTCGAACGGTATCTGCCTTATCGCGATACTGGTGACACCCCTCTGCTGGAAAACATTCGAGCGGAACCTAGAGAGTCCTTGCACCCCAAAGGAAAAATCGAGCTCCTTCTCGTTCTCGAACCTCTTCTGCTGCTCGTCGGTAAGGACGCTGTAGGCGATCTGCTTGCTGAACTCGGGAGTCACTACCGGATGCGAGGTCGCGTGCATGACGCCGTCGACCCTGAGCATCGGCGGAACGCCGGCCGTGATATGAAGATCACTCGCCCTCTTGTCTATCATCTCCTGCAGCAGGTCTCTGAGATTCAGCATTTCATTCCTTCTTTTCTAGTTGTTGGTCGTCTCCCTGAGGACTTCTTCGACAGAGGTCCAGCCGGCCCTGAGTTTCTCGACACCGTCGGCTCTGAGAGTAAGCATGCCTTCCTTAACAGCCTGCTCCTTGATCTCCATCGAAGAGCATCTATTAAGTATCATCTCTCTTATCTCGGGCGAGATCGGCATTACCTCGTAAAGGCCGGTCCTTCCCTTGTATCCAGTGTTGCTACATTTCGGGCAGCCGACCGGCTCGAAGATGTCGAACGGCCCCTGGTCTTCGGCCCGCAACTCGCGAAGGATCTCTGGATGGATCGTCTCCTTCCTCTTGCAGTTCTCGCAAAGCCGCCGGATCAGCCTCTGGGCCTGTATCAGATTCGTCGAGCTCGCCACAAGGAAGGGCTCGACTCCCATGTCTATCATTCGGTTGATGGTGCTCGGAGCGTCGTTCGTATGAAGCGTGCTGAGCACGAGGTGGCCCGTAAGCGCCGCTTTTACGGCGATCGAGCCTGTCTCGAGGTCTCGGATCTCACCGACCATCACGATGTTCGGGTCCTGGCGGAGGAACGCCTTGAGGGCGGCGGCGAAGGTCAGCCCTATTTCCTCGTGAACGTTTACCTGGTTGATACCCTCGAGGTTGTACTCAACGGGGTCTTCGGCGGTCATGATGTTATGGTGCGGAAGGTTTATCTTGTGGAGGGCGGAGTACAGGGTCGTAGTCTTTCCGCTACCGGTCGGGCCGGTCACCAGCACCATGCCATAGGGCGATTCGATCGCGTCCAGAAACTTCTCCAGGGCCGCCGGCTGGAACCCGAGCTTTGTCAAGTCGATCTGCAGGTTGCTCTTGTCGAGGATTCGCATCACGATCTTCTCGCCGAAGATCGTAGGCAGAGTACTGACTCGCAGGTCGATCTTCTTGCTGCCGATCCTGATCTTGATACGACCGTCCTGGGGCACCCTCTTCTCGGCGATATCAAGCTCGGCCATGATCTTCAGCCTGGAAGTTATCGCGCCTCTCATCTTTATGGGCGGGGACATCATCTCGTGGAGCTGGCCGTCGATCCTGAAACGCACCCTCATCGTCTTCTCGAACGCCTCTATATGGATATCGCTCGCGCCTTTGTTGACCGCATCGGATATCAGGGAGTTTACGAGCTTGACGACCGGCGCGTCCTCATTTTGCGCCTCGGCGAGCCCCATGTCGTCTTCCATGTCCTCGACGATCTCGAAGTCCTCGTCCTCTATGTCGCGCATCACTTCTGCGAGCGAATCGGCCGAGTCATAAAATCTGTCTATCGCCCTCTTGATCGCCGTCTCAGTAGCGACCACAGGACGCACCTCGAGACCGGTGATGAACTTGATGTCGTCGATCGCGAAAATGTTATCGGGATTTGCCATCGCCAGAGTAAGGACACGGCCTTCCCTGGAGATCGGCACTACCTGAAACTTGGTCGCTACCTCCGACGGGATCAGTTCGACGGAATGTTCTTCCGCCTCGAGCTCGTCGAGGTCGACCGCGGGTACCTGATACTGCTGCGAGAGGAACTCGGAAAAGGCCTTCTCCGATATCGCTCCCGTCTTGACCAGGTTGTAGCCGAGACTGCCGCCGGACTGCCCCTGCTCGGTGAGAGCAAGCTCTAGCTGGTCCTGGCTGATAAGGCTCGACTCGATCAGCTGGTTGGCTATATTGTCACTCAAGGACTTCCTCCGCCCGGATTTCAATCCTCACGAACCTGATGCAAATACTCATCCACTCTGGCCGCCGCGAGCGTTATTCTGCCTTAGAAATGGTTCGGCCCTGAATTTCATCTCGCAGACCGCAATAAGCATGCCACGGGCAAGTGGGCGGGATAACGGGATTACTGGCAACCACTTTCAGGCAGAAAACAGGGACAGGAAGCCGCTTTGGTGGATCGAACCGAAAGAACGGGAGGTCCAGGGAAAGTCCTGTCCAGACAGGATTACCGGAGTTCCCAGCGGTCCCGCTCGGATTTCCTGACCGGACCGGGACCGGGTGCAGCTTGCAAATCGATTCGCACAATGCAAGGCGGGATATATCCGGGTTGATACCGTGGGTGTGTCCAGATTCGTTTACCACATGTCGGATTTTCAGCCAGAGGGAGCTGGGATCACTGAGCCTTGCTCATCAGTCGAAGAGCCGCCAGTTTATACCGAAGCGGTAGTGCCTGCCCGGCATGTACATCCCGGGCACCGTCTCGTACTTCTCGTCGAGGATGTTCTTCATCTCGAACCTCACGACCGCCCCCAGGACGGTAAGCGATGCCGACAGGTCGACAAGAGTGTACCTTCCAAGCTCGGCGCCGGGAAAGTGCCTGCTGCCCGTCTCCGATGCCAGGACCCCGACAGTGAACGTCTCGGTCTTCTTGAAAGAAGGCCGGGTGAGCCAGAGCCCGCCCAGCATATGATACTCCGGTACGCCCGGCGTGATCTCCGCCCTGTCGGCAAACCAGTAGCCGGAGAGCTGCCACCTGAAGTCGAAGGAAGCGACACCGGTCGCTCCGCCGCCGCTGAGCGACGCACGCAGGCCGATCACGTCATCGCTCCCGTCCGACGCATAGACCGCCGGGTCCGAACCCTCGAGCGTAATCCTGCTTCTTTCGAACCGCGCGAAGATGTCCGCCGTCACCGCCGTCCCGTAACCCAGCCCGAGAGAGATCTCGTCCGACGTCTCGTGGCCGAGGCCGGGATCACCGGAGGTACGCAGCATGTCCCCGTCTGGAAGCCTCTCCAGATCGGGCTGGTAAAGCTCCTCAGCCGTCGGAGTGCGGACGCGTCTTGCCGCCATGAGGGTCTGGTAGAGCCCCCTCTCGTTTCCGTGCGACAGGGCCGCCTCGCCGCCGGCGAAGAAACCTGATCCTGTCATCGTGCCGGCCGAGAGACCACCTCTCCAGCGCAGCGGCCCGGCCGTTCCGCCCAGAGTCAGCCCGCCCTCGGCGCGGTCGACGTCGGGAGTGAACCGGACTCCCCACAGGATGTTCTCGAACTCGGCCCTCTCGGCCGAGACGAACCCCTTTACGGCGGTCGAGCCTGCCATCCCGTGCCACATGGCCGCCCCGCCGAGGACCAGCCCCGAAGTCTGGCCCGCCTTCCGTTTCATCTCAACGAATCTTTGCCGAAGTGAGACCTCCGCTCCAGAGCGCACGTACCTGATCTCCGAATCGAGCCCGCTGTACCTCACTGTCTCGGGCGGGTTGAGCGGATCACGGTATTCGGGCCAGTTGCGAGTTCCTTCGTACGAATCCTCGAACCTCCTTAGCCTCACGAGCACCCTGTCCGACGCCTTGCCCCTCATCGTGAGGTCGAGCAGGATCGATCTCGAGTTGTACAGCCCTGTCAGGGCGAAAGGATCCTCCGCCACCAGCTCGAAATAATCCTGCATATACTCGTCGTATGCTATCGTGCCGTTTATGAAGGCGTCAGGTGATGAGAACCAGGCTTTGCGCGATTTGCGTCCGTTTCCTCCCCACGTGAAATCGCCCGCCGCGAAGGGCGGTTTCCTTCCGCCCTCCTCGATAACGATGTTTATAACGCCGCCCGAGGCTGCCCTGCCAGTAAGAGAGGGGGAGGAACTGTAGATCACCTCCACCCTGCGCACCCTCGAAAGGGTGAGAAACCTGGCCAGCGGATCGTCGTTGTAGGGGTCTGACCATGGCACGCCGTTTACGAGCAGGGTCATCCCCCTGACGGTGCGGCCGTCCACCGAGAAAAGTGTGCGGGAGCCTGGCGGGCCGTTTTGAAGGACGTTGACCCCGGGGAGATGCTCGATGATATCCTCGATCGTGTTTATGTCGAAGCGGGCCAGCTCCTCGGCGGTGATAACGAAGACTTCTCCGGGAAGAGCGAGAGTGTCGCCCGCCGCCGAGCTGAACGCCCCGCCGTACCTCGACTTCTCGAAGCCTGACCCGGTGACAGGCACGGCCGCCAGAAGCGACAACGCCAGCACGGACAGGATATGAAAATCACGCGTGGGATGTTTCATAGGGGGATATTGTGGGGAGGGGCGCCCACCGGTCAAGCCGAAAGTCCTGAAGCGGCCTTTCTCAGTGCCACTACCGCGTCGTAAGGCACCTGGATCTCGCCGATAGATACCTTTCTTGCCTCGTCGAAATGATAATCGGACCCGCCAGTCATCACCAGCCCGCGCATACGCGCTTCGCCTGTGGCAAGTCTAACGATGTCCGGGGTATGGTTGGGGTGCCAGATCTCGATACCCTCCACCCCGCTGCCGAGGATGCGGTCGCAGACCTTGCGCTTCCTTATATTGGCGCCGGGGTGAGCCCATACGGCGACGCCTCCGGCGCCCCTGATCACGGATATCACTTCCTCCAGCGGAAGGACTCTCTTCGGGACGTAGCATGGAGCGCCGTAACCAAGAAACCTGTCGAACGCCTCCTGGAACCCGCCGACGATCCCCTTCCTCATCAGTATCCTGGCCACGTGCGGCCTCCCGACGGTCCCCGCGCCCGCGTCGTCCATTATCTCCTCGAAAGTCACGTCTATCCCGAGCGACTGCAGTCTTTCCGCGATCCTCCCGGCACGGTCCGCCCTGCCCCTCTCGAGGTCCCCGAGCACCGAGCGCAGGCGTACGTTCGAAAGATCTACGCAGTAGGCGAGTATATGGATGTCGAGTTCCCCTTCCCTTACGCTGAACTCGATCCCCGTCACTATCTCTACACTGAGGGCCGCTCCGGCCGTTTCCGCCTCGGCCTGCCCGGCGGCCGTATCGTGATCGGAGACAGATATCGCGGAAATACCAGCATCGGCCGCGGTGCGAACGATGTCCGCCGGCGTCATGGCCCCGTCGGAGTAGCAGGAATGTATGTGAAGGTCGCAGGAGGAGGATGGTTTCATCCGGTTCTTTCAGCTTACGGTGCTGTACTTCTTCATCTTTTCCGATATCTCGCGGAAGGTCATATCGACTATATAGACTTCCTCGAAATGCTCTCTTGCCTTGTCGGACTCGTCGAGCGCCTCATAGGCCAGTCCAAGATTATAGTGGATCCCGAGGTTGTCCCCGCCTGTGTTCATCGCGATCTCCAGCCCGCGTTTGAGCTGCTTTACGGCAAGGCGCGGGTTGTCGAGGAGCAGGAAGCAGTGGCCTATCATCTCGAGGCTTCTGAGCTGCAGCTGGTCTGACCTCGACGATATCTGAAGTTCCTTTATGGCCTCATTGTAAAGGGCCATCTCGATATAGGCCATACCGAGATCGTAATGGCTCCTGAAATCGTTTTCCTCGACGTCGCTCGTTATCTCTTCGGCCAGCCTGCCCGTATCGATTGCTCCCTCCTCGAAAGCCAGATCGCCGGCAGCCTCATTGGCCGAGTCTTCAGCCTCCAGGATATCTGAGAGATCGTCGTTCGAGGGAGTCACTCCCGTGTCGGGTCCGATCTCCGCTTCTTCCGCGGCCGGCATCGCGGGGATCTCGAATTCCTTCACAGGCTCGGGCTCCGCTGGGATCTCGTATTCTTTCACGGGTTCGGGCTCGACCGGTATCTCATATTCCGCTTCCGGCGCCGTTCCGGGAACCACGGGCCCTGGCGACTCATGCTGCAGAGGGATCACGGAAGCAGCTGGGGCCACCTCGATGACATGTTCTTTCGCCGGGGCCTCTTCTGCCGCCGGGATCTTCTGCGCCTCGGGTGCCGGCTCCTCTTCCGGATCGCTCCCAGCTGCTTCGGCGGCGGCGGTTGTATCGATCTCCTCGACGTTGAGGTCCGGCTCGCCGTCAGCGATCTCTTCGTCCGCCAGTTCGAGACAGCCCGCGAGGATCTCCTCTATACGGGCCTGCTCGTTGGCGGAAAGCGCTCCGCGGAGAAGATCGAGCCTGCCCCGGTAGAAGTCGATCTTGCCGCTGTCATCGCTCTTGGCACTTTTGACTATGAGATTGGCGAAGATCTCCGCCGCGGAGATCTTCAGGCCGACGCCGGTAAGGACTTCTGCGACCCTGGCGTGAAGCTCGTCGTCTTCCGGCACGAGTTCCATGACAAGCTCGACCTTCGGCAGCACGGCTTCCGGCCTGACCCCGTTCTCGTCCGCGGCGATCATGTCAAAGTACTGTGTGAAAAGCCTCGAAGCCTCGCCGTTGAACTTCTGCTTGGCCTTCAGCTCTCCTAGCTTGTATATCGATTCGAGCCTGTTGGGAACGACCCTCAATATCTTCTTGCATACCGCCACCGCGTTGTTGTACAGGGCCACCTTCTCGTAGTTCTCCACCGCCTTCTCGAGCGATGAGACGGCCTGAAGCTTGTCTTCGGCCTTCATGTAGATATCCCCGAGCTCGTTGTAGAGGTTCGGGTTCCGCGGCTCGACCTGCAGGAGCTTCTTGTACGCTTCTATGGCCTCCGAGACCTTACCCTTCTTGAGGTAATCCTGGGCCTTCTGCCTCAGCTGGCTCGACTTGCTCATAGCCCCACCTCACTTCTGTCCCTGTACCCCTGGAGCTCCCAGACTACCTCGCCTTCCTTGACGACGACTGCTGCGTGGTTCTCGCCCGCGCGGGACGGTATCTCGCGATAGTCTTCTACGTCGTATATCACGAAATCAGCCTTCTTTCCCTTTTCCAGCGATCCGACCTGGTCCTGCATCCCTACGGCGCAGGCAGCATTGAAGGTCGCCGCGACGACCGCCTCCGACGGCAGCATCCCCATCTGCGAGCATGCTATGGAAACGGCGAGCGGCATCGAATGCGACGGCGCGCTCCCCGGGTTGAAGTCCGTTGAAAGGGCGACCGCCACTCCGGCATCTATCATCTCCCTCGCGGGAGCGTAATGCCGCGAGGCGAGCCCGAATGAAGTGGCCGGCAGAAGCACCGCTATGGTCGGGCTCCCCGAGAGGGCGGCTATGCCTGCCGGCGTCACCTTCGTGAGGTGCTCGACGGAGACTGCCCCCATCTCGACAGCCAGCTCGGTCCCGCCGAGGGCGTATATTTCGTCCGCGTGTACCTTGAGGCCGAAACCGCATCGCTTTCCCGCCTCGAGTATTCGTCTCGTCTCCTCCACGTCGAACACGCCCTTCTCGCAGAAGACGTCGATATACTTCGCGAGTCCCGCATCGGCGACCGCCGGTATCATCTCGTCGATAAGCATATCGACGTAATCCCCGTCATCTTCCCCGCCGGGCGGCTTGTGATGAGCGCCCATGAATGTCGCCACCACGTCAAGGGGCGTTCCCGCGCCGAGACGCGCGATCACCCTGAGCTGTTTCATCTCACTCTCGAGATCGAGCCCGTAGCCGCTCTTGATCTCGACTGTAGTGACACCCTGTTCCAGCATCTTGAGGACACGCCGCCTGCTCTTCTCGAACAGACGGTCTTCGTTCGTTTCGCGCAGCTCCCTGACGGAGCGCTTGATCCCGCCACCACGCCTGTCTATGTCGAGATAACTGTCACCCCTGATCCTCGCCTCGTATTCGTCCGCCCTGTAGCCGGCGAAGACCGCGTGTGTATGAGGGTCGACCCACCCGGGCATGACGACCCTGCCGTCCGCGTAGATCGTCGAAGAGACTTCTCTTCCCCTGACCGCTGTCTTGACCTCTTCCTCGGTCCCGGAGGCGACTATGCGCCCTCCGGAGACTGCGAGAGCGCCGCCCCTGACCATGCCTGGATCGGCAAGATTTCTTTCCCTGCGTGGTCCTTTTTCGCCGCTTTGACAGGTAATGAGCTGTCCGGCGCCGAGGAGCATCAGATCGACCGTCTCAGGCAAGCGCCACTCCTTGCATAATCGCACCACAATCCCGCCTTCGCGCGGGCAAATTGCATAAATCGTATGTCGCGAAAGAGGTAACCTGCTTCGAACCGTACCGGATCTGCCGATGTGGAAGGGCAATCATTTTCCCAGCATCGGAAGGTCGAGCCCTGCATCTTTCGCTTTTTCAATGGCTATCGCATAGCCGGCATCGGCGTGTCTTGCAACTCCTGTGCCAGGGTCATTATTGAGACAACGCGTTAATTTTACACGGCCTTCCGGCGTTCCATCAGCCACCACGGCTATACCGGCATGGATGGACAACCCCATGCCCACACCACCACCGTGGTGAACGGATACCCAGGCCGCTCCGCTCGCCGTATTGAGCAGCGCGTTGAGGATAGGCCAGTCCGCCACGGCGTCGCTTCCGTCCCTCATCCCCTCGGTCTCCCTGTACGGCGAGGCGACCGATCCGCTGTCGAGATGGTCACGACCTATCACGATCGGGGCGCTTATCTCGCCGCTCGCTACCAGGTCGTGCATCGCGAGACCGAACCTTTCCCTCTCGCCGTATTCGAGCCAGCATATCCTCGCCGGCAGGCCCTGGAAAGCGACCTGCTCGCGGGCCAGCTTGATCCACCTGCAGAGCGACTCGTTCTCGGGGAACATCTCGAGGACCAGGTCGTCGGTCCGCCAGATGTCCTCCTTCCTGCCTGAGAGCGCGATCCAGCGGAACGGCCCCTTGCCGACGCAGAACATCGGCCGGATGAAGGCGGGGACGAACCCGGGGAAGTCGAAGGCGTTCTTGAGACCGCCGGCCTGAGCCTGGCCTCGGATGTTGTTTCCATAGTCGAAGACGATCGATCCCTTCTTCTGAAGGTCGAGCATGGCCTGGACGTGAATGACGATCGAGGAGGTCGCCTCCTTGATGTACCTGTCGGGGTCGCTCTTCCTCAGCGCGGCGGCCTCTTCGAGGGTATACCCCTTAGGGATGTAGCCGTTAAGCGGGTCGTGCGCCGAGGTCTGGTCTGTCACCGCGTCGATCACAACGTCCCTGCGGGCAAGCTCGGGAAAGACGTCGGCCGCGTTCCCGACAAGCCCTATCGACAGGGGCTTTTTCGCCTTCACTGCTTCGGCCGCCTTTGCGAGCGCGCTGTCGAGATCGGTCTCCATCACGTCGCAGTACTTCGTCTCGATGCGACGCTTTATCCTATCGGGATCTACTTCGACTATCAGGCAGACTCCGCCGTTCATCGTCACTGCGAGGGGCTGGGCGCCGCTCATCCCCCCGAGCCCTCCGGAGAGGACGAACCGGCCTGCCATGGTGCCGCCGAAATGCTGCCTGGCGCACTCGGCGAATGTCTCGTACGTCCCCTGAAGGATCCCCTGCGTCCCGATGTACATCCACGAGCCCGCCGTCATCTGACCGTACATCATCAGGTCCTTCGACTCGAGCTCCCAGAAATGCTCCCACGTCGCCCACTTCGGGACCAGAAGCGAGTTGGCGATCAGGACGCGAGGCGCTCCCGTGTGCGTCGGAAAGACGGCTACCGGCTTCCCGGACTGGACAAGAAGTGTCTCGTCGTCGCCGAGGCGCTTGAGCGTATCGACGATGGCATGGTAGCAGTCCCAGTTCCTCGCGGCCTTCCCTCTTCCCCCGTAGACCACCAGCTCGGCGGGGTTCTCCGCGTTCTCCGGATCGAGGTTGTTCATGAGCATCCTCATCGCCGCTTCCTGGAACCATCCCCGGCAGCTGATCTCGCTGCCGCGGGGAGCTCTTATGACATCCGGGGCCATCACATCTACCTCCGAACAAGGTTTCTGTCAATCATATAACATGCTGTAATATCAAGCTTTAAATACCACACTCCTAGGGGTGCAACATGGATCATTCTACACCATACGCGCTCCGCTGACAACCGTAAAGGGGCCCAGAGCCTGATCTCTAAGCATCGCCCATTTCGAACCAGGCGGCGGCGGAATCAGCGGCCTCGTCCTCCGACCTTACATGCCTTACAGTGGCGGGCAGCGACGAAAGCACAGCGTGCGCGTAAGATTTCGTGCCGAGGCGCGGATCCATCAGGATCACCACCCCGCGGTCGTCCTTCCTCCTGATCAGCCTGCCGACACCCTGCCTCAGCCTGAGAATGGCCTCTGGGAGCGACAGCCGGGTGAAGGGATTCTCGCCGGCGGCCCGCATCCTCTCCGATCTCGCCTCTATCACAGGTTCGGAGGGCACGGGGAAAGGCAGCTTGGGAATGACGAGGATCTCGAGTTCCCCTCCGGGGAAATCGACACCTTCCCAGAAGGACGCCACGCCGAGCAGGACCGCTCCGTCGGTCGACCTGAAGAGAGAGGCTAGTTCCTCCCTGCTGCCGCCCTCTCCCTGCACGAACAGTCTACCGGCGAACCCCAGATCAGCAAGCTCCCCGCCTGTCGCAAGGCACATCCTGTACGATGTGAACAATGCCATTATCCTTCTGCCCGTAGCCCTGGAGAGCTCCGCGATCATCCTGCCGACATGCGCGGCGAACGAGCCGGAATTGGGGTCGGGATGATCCCCGGTCCTGAGGATCAGAAGGTTCCTCTGGTAGTCGAATGGCGAACCCGCTATGAGGTTCACCGGCTCCTTCCCGGTAAGGCTTATCCCGAGCCGCTCCATCACGTAGTCGAAGCTGCCGCCACCGGCAAGGGTCGCCGAAGTGAAAACAGCCGACAAGGCACGCTCTTCGAGATAATCTGCGAACCGTCTGTCGATCTCGAGGGGAGACCCGCATATCGCGGCCACCCTGCCTCCTGCGGCCCATTCGATCCAGAAGACACCGTCAGGGTCGGACGCCTCCCGCAGATACCTGACCGACTCCGCCAGAGCCTCCAGCTCCTCGTCGATGAAGCGCAGCTCGTTCAGCAGGGCTGTGGCCGACTGCTGCGAACTGGAATTATAAATAGATTTAAGTGTTTCTTTTATCTCATTGTTAATATAGTAGAAGCGATTGAATACACCGACGGCTTCATCGAATGCATCATCGCCGTATCTCGTCCTCGTGCCGACCGCTCCGGCGAGTGCCGCCGACGCGGCCGAGGAGAAGACCGCCGAATAAGCCTCCTCCAGCTCCGCCTTCTTCGCCGCGAGCGCCCGCACCTTTCCAGTCCAGCCTTCCCCGCCGCCTCCGCTGCCGGCAGCGGACGGCATCATCGAGAGTATCTTCCATCTCTCGGCCAGCGGAGACACCGGCTCGACCTGGTCGAATATCGTCTCGAGCGTGTTCTCCGCGATCCGCACGGAGAGGTTGTCCATCACGCACCTCTCGAGGTGATGCGCCTCGTCGAATATCACCCTGCTGTATGGCCCGATGACCGTGCCTCCCTGCCGGTAGTCGGTCATCAGAAGGGCATGGTTCACAAACAGTATCGCCGCGTCGGCCGCCCTCTTTCTCGCGCGGAGCATGGGGCATCCCTGCGCATAGGGGCATCCTTTCATCAGGCACCGCGCGGGCGCGCATATCGAGCGGATAGGGAAAGGCCGCAGGGCGGCGGGAATCGACTCGGCAGCTCCCTCAGCCGCCAGGGCGGCCGAGAGCCCGAGCCGCAGAGCCGCTTCCGGATCCTCACCGGCGAGTCTGACGGTCCTCGATACGAGCTTGCGCGAGCAGATGTAGTTCTCGCGTCCCATGAGCCTCTCGACCGGCAGAGTAAACCCGGTGACCGACCTGAGCACGGGTAGTTCCTTCTCGAGGAGCTGCTGCTGGAGGTTCTTCGTATGCGTCGAGACGATGACCCGTTCGCCGGTCGCCGAAGAGAAGAGGGCCGCCGGAAGAAGATAGGCGAGAGACTTGCCGGTCCCGGTCCCTGCCTCTACGAACGAGATCTCGTCGCGGGCAAGCGCCGTCATGACCGTTCTCGCCATGGCCGCCTGCCCCTTCCGCATCTCGCCGAGCGCCTCCTGCACCCGCCGCATCTCGCGTTCGGCCGAGTCCTCGAGGAGCGCTGGATCCGGCTCGGCTCCGGGCCGCGGCCCCGCAGCTTCCCCGCGCTGTGCGTCATCGTTCGCAGGCGCTTCGAAGAGGTCGCCCCTGCCCGAGGCGAGGATCGCTGCCCTCTCCAGGGCGGGCATCCCAGCGAATCCGGTCTCCCTGGCCAGACGCAGCAGGAGCGCCGGCGGCACGGGGCCCGACGCCGCGGCGGCGCAGACGCGCTCGACCGCACCCGGCCCGCTAAACGATTCCCTGTATTCGTGGGGAACGATTTCGAGAAATGCTTCCGCCCCCGTCGCGTCGGATCTGTGACCGGCCGGCATCGGGATCCACCTCCACCCTGCTATTCCCTGCTGCGCTTCGTCCCTCTTATCGCACAGAACTCCCCGCACATCGTGCAGAGATCCTCCGAGCCTGAAGGGCTGGCGTCGAACATCTCCCTCGCCCTCGGCGGGTCGATGCTCGAATCGAGTGCCGTCTCCCAGTCGAGCTCCGCCCTCGCACGCGAGATCTTCCTGTCCCAGTCAGACGCGCCGCGGACGCCTTTTGCGATATCGCCGGCGTGTGCCGCTATCCTCGTGCCTATCACACCGTCACGGACATCGGCCACGGTGGGGAGCCTCAGATGCTCGGCCGGAGTGACGTAGCAGAGAAAGTCCGCCCCGTGCCAGGCCGCGACCGCTCCGCCTATAGCGGCTGTGATGTGATCGTATCCGGGCGCGACGTCGGTGACCAGGGGCCCGAGCACGTAGAAAGGCGCGCCCGCGCAGACCTTCTTCTCTAGCATGATGTTCGAGGGGATCTCGTGTATGGGCACGTGGCCCGGACCCTCGACGAATACGCTGACCCCGGCCCTCTGTGCCCTCTCGACCAGCTCCCCGATCACGAGCAGTTCGCCGACCTGGGGGCGGTCTGTCGAATCGGCTATGGCGCCGGGACGCAGGCCGTCGCCGAGGCTGAGCGCGAAGTCATATTCATGCGCGAGCTCGAGAAGCTCGTCGAAATACTCATAGTAGGGATTCTCTTTTCTGTTCCTCACGATCCACTGGAGGAGGAAGCAGCCACCCCGGCTTACGACACCGGCCGTCCGCGACCTGGCCACTTCTTCTGCCAGACGCCGTACGAGGCCGCAGTGGATCGTCATGAAGTCAACGCCGTCCCTGGCCTGGCGCTCGACGACCTCGAGGAAATCCTCCTTTGTGCAATCCGATATCTCCCCGCCCTTCCTTCCGACCTCCACTACGGTCTGGTATATCGGTACGGTCCCCACCGGGACCTGGCACTTCCCGAGTATCGACCGCCTTATCGCATCTATGTCGCCCCCCGTAGAGAGGTCCATGACGGCATCGGCACCAGCGCCGATCGCGGCATCGAGCTTGCGCAGCTCTATCCCCGGATCGTCGTGGTCGGGGCTCGTGCCGATGTTGGCGTTGACCTTCGTGCTCAGGCCCTCCCCGATCCCGATCACCCGGCAGTGGGCGCGGGCGTAACCAGTGATCACGGCCCTGCCATCGGCGACGAGGACCCTGAGGTCCACCGGGTCGATGCCTTCGAAATCCGCGACTTCCTTCAGAGCGGGGCTTATCTCACCTGCTCTTGCCTTCTCGACTTCCGTCAAACGGAGCCTCCTCTCGCTGTCTTTTCAGGGGCATTCTATTATAATCGAGCCGGGCCGCCCCTGCCACTATGATTTTAGCAGATGTCAGAAGTTCTCGATGAGCGAGATGTGGATGAGCATGCCGTCAAGGGCGATCCTCTCCCCCATGCCGAAGCTGAGTGCCACCGTGCCGAGCTTCGAGGAAGACATCAGCCCGAATCCGAGCCCGTCGAGCAACTGCCGGCCGGTATTCTTCCTGTAGTAGGCTCCAACGTCATAGAAGAGGAAAATCCGCGACGCTCCGCCGAACCTGTATTCAAAGTTGGCCCACGCGACCTTCTCGCCGCGGAACTGGTTCTCCCTGTAGCCTCTCAGGCTCCTCGCCCCCCCGAGCGGGTACGTCTCGGCAGGTCTGACGTCCTCCTTCGAAAAGACCCCCTCCGAGACGAGCCTCATATATAGAGACTGCGCGGGGAAGGACGGGATCTCGACCTCCCCTTCGAACCGATAGAGCAGCTGGCTGTCGGTCTCCGTGCCTGTAGCGGCGTATTCCTTCCGCAGCGCTCCCTCGACGCTCAGCGCGAGGGCGGCGCGGCCGGGCCATCTGGCCCTGGCTCCAGCACGGAACCTGTGTCTGACGCTCCTGGCAAAGTCCGCGGTCTCCTGCGGGACGTTGTTGTCCCATGTGTATCCGGCCATTACGGTGCCCCCGGGGCCGGCGCTGAGCTTCATGTCGAAGCCTACCACCGTGTAGTCGTATAATGTATCGTAGACGTCCTGCCTCAGTTCTGCTTCCAGGCCCGGGGGAAGCGAGAGGAAGAAATCCTCCGAGTACCTGAAATGCAGCGTCCGATAGCTGAGGCCGTCGTTGAGCCACCTGAAATCGACGTCCCTGCCGCTTCCCCCGATATTCCTCAGGGCGAGGTCGACCGAGCCGTTCGTGATGTACCCTTCCGTCTCCTTTTTCGCGAAGCCGAAGATCCCCTCTATCGAATTGCCGCGTTCGATCTCCTCGACGGGGATCTTCACGTGGACCCTGCCGGGCCCTAGCCTGCCGACCTCGGGCTGCCCCACGCGGGCGAAGAGCCCGCTGGCCGAGAGGTAGCGCGCCGCCCGGGCGAGCTTACGCTCGTCGAACCTGCCGCCCGTCGAGAGCCTCGAGGTGCGCATCGCGAGCGAGGTGTCGGTCTTCGTCAGGCCCTCGAAAACGACCTCTTCGACTATCGACTCCTCGCCTCCGTATATCGAGAATGTAAGATCGACCGTGTTGGCTCCGGGGTCGAATTCGAAACCGGTCATCCAGACCTGCGCGTAGGGGTATCCCGACCGGTTCAGCCCGGCGAGAAGATCTCCCATCGAGGTCTCGAGAGCCACCGGGTCGAAAGGCGCCCCCTCTACGACCCCGAGCCTTCCTGCCAGCTCGCCTTCGGGGATCACTTCGGATCCGCTGAACCTGACCGTGCCGATCCTCGTCCGGCTTCCCTCCGAGATCAGGACGGCGACCTCTGCCGACCCGCCTCTGACCACCGTATCTACGGCGGCCCTTGCGGCGAGCAGCCCGGCAGAGAAGTAGAGGGAGTCTATCCTTCCGAGCTCCTGATCGAGCAGCCGGTCGCTCAGTCGCTCGCCACGGCGCAGATAGCTGTTCCTGCCGACGGCCCGGGCGTCGAGCTGCTCGATCCCTTCCCAGCGCACATTAGATATCAGCGGGCGCGCGGCGGCTAGGGTGTCGCCGGCTCCCTGCGCGGCGCACCTGGCGACCGGCGCCCCTCCCCAAACGGCAGAGAGAGCCGCGGCGGCGATGATCGCGGCCGGGAGGGCCGCTCTAGAAATATGCGCGGCTTTCCAGCTTGAAAGCATGGATCGTCCTGACCTCTCCTGTGAAATCCTTCTCCCTGTGACCGTTGTAATTCAGCCCGAAGCTGATGAACTTGGTGAACCTGTACTGCCCGACGACGTTCCAGTCCTCCCTCAGCCCCTGCTCGAGGAAGAAGAGGGGCTTTCCCTCGCTCACCTTCTCGTCAGTCCATGTCATCCTCAGCAGGGCGTTGACATGTATCTTCGCCCCTATCGAAGCGTCGACCGACGGCGTGCCGAATATGGAGACCTGCCGGGCCGCCGAGACCTCGTCCTTCCTCTCCTCCACTCCCCCCTCGAGGGCGATCTTCACCGTCGGCCTGAGCCGCCACGCCAGGATCGTCGAGCCCTGAAGGCTCTCCACCCTGTACATCTGGCCGGCCGCCCCTGTGATCATCCGCGAGCTAAGGGAGGTCTCCCCCTGGAAGGTAAGGGTAAACGACCTGGCCGGGATCAGCTCGAACGTGCCCTGGATCTGCCTCGTGTACCTCTCGACCGATACGTCCTCGCTCCGGTTGTCCTCCTCGTCCTCCCTGAAGAAGACAAGCCTGAGGTTGTATCCCTTGACGTCACCGAAGAACCCCCACTCGGTCCTGAAGCTGTTCTTTCCGTATAGCGTCCATTCGTCGCTCTGCAGCAGGGACGGATCGAGCAGGTACAGCCTCGCTAGCTCATCTGTGCGGGACCTCTCGACGACCGAGAGGAAGTTATCGACGGAGACGTTCCTCCTGATCCATTCCCAGGCCCCCGTGTCTTCTGAAGGGGAGAGAGAAATCCCGCGGACCCCGCTCCCGATGCTGAGCTTCCAGGAAAGCTCTACCGTGCGGACCGGGACCGTGTTCCCCGCTGGGAGGAAGATCACCATGTAATCGCCCCTGTTCTGCCCCACCTCGTTTCCTTCGCTGTCGTAATCGCCCCGGTTCTCTCCCACGAATACGACTGCCTTCTCCAGCTTCCTGTCCACTCCAGAGCTGATGCGGTAGCCGAGATCACTGGTGACGGCTCCCGCCCACCAGGCGTCCCTGTATCTCATCCTCCCGAGGTCATACCTCGCCGTTCCTCCCGTATCCCTGTACCTCGTGTTACTCCTGCTGGCGACAAGCTCCACTATCGCCTCGCCCGATGAGTATCCCCCGTCAAGCCTTACCTCGTCGTTCTCCCTGTACCTCGACCAGCCTCCCCCTTCTGCCGCCATCCTGTCCGTGTTCCTCGTCGTGTACGAGAGAGTGCCGCTCAGGGCCCCCGCTTTTCTCCTGGCCACGGAGAATACGCTCTGGTAGTAGAACCGCCCCGTGTCTGGGACGTCGGAGTTGAACGACCTGTATCGTTCAGTATCGAATACGGCACGCGGAATGATCTTCCACAGGCCGAAGGCTCCATCCGCGTGCAGGTAACGCCTGTCCCTTCCCAGGTCGTTCTTCGAATCGTACCCGGCCGCCTCGAGCCCGCGGTCGGCCCTGTCGCCGAGGGCAAGCGAGGCCTCGGCCTTTCTCGCACCCGGTCCGCCCGTCCTCTGGAGCCTGTCGTAGCTTCCTCCCAGCTTCCAGAGCTTTTCCCCCTCCCATCGAAGGTTCAGGCCCGAGATCCTCTCCGTGCCGGTAAGGGGAACGTCGTCGAGATTCCAGTTCCTGTAGAAATAAGGAGGCCTCGCCCTGTCGGGAGCGCTGAACCGCTCCTCCAGGGATGAGTACTCGGCGAGAAGCGAGAGCCTGCTCCGACCGACGGCCTGCTCCCTGAGCCCGCCGCTGAGCCTCAGGGCCCCTCCCTCGTTGTCTCCGTCACCCACGCTGGAGAGGACGTTCGAGTCGAGGACAGAGAGGTTCCCCTCTCCGGAGATGAAGAGGCTCCCTTTCGCCGCGTCGAACCCGAGAGAGGCGACCTCCTTTCGCTCGGGCAGAGGAAGCGGCCTGCCGACGAGGTAGTTTCCGCCACCTACGCCGGCGTACCTGTACTTCACCGCGCCCCTCCTGGTGAAGCCGTCCGTCACATAGTCGCCTTTCCCATCGCCCGCGTCGTAGAAATCGACCAGGAACGTCCCTCCTTGCTCGACGAAGACGAAATGCCCGGGAAGCGTATCCGCGGGGACGAGGATGTAGGCGTCGGAAGCGTCCTCCACGGGAGTGATCCCCGGGGCGATCGCTTTGGACGGATCATCCCCAGCGCCTGCCAGGATTTCCTTCTCCTCGTCGGTCAACACTCCGCGCACCGGGTCGTCGGGATCGTCCGATTCCCTGAAGTAGGATCCCCTCAGTGTCGCGGCGCCCCCTGCCAGGGGCGAAGTAAACCCCCCTGTCAGAGTCGTACGGCCGTAACCGTCCTCGCCGCTCTGGAACTCGATGACGATCTCCGAGTCGACCGATATCGTCACGCGTTCGGTGAACGTGACCGTCCCCCTGCCGTAGTCTATGATGTAATCGTTCTCGGCTCCCCTGCGCATCCTCCGTCCGTCGAGAAAGACGGACTCGGTGCCTGGCAGGATGATGACCCCGTTGAAGCGCCTCGCGTCGAGGAGCTCGTACGGGCCCTGTACCCCGTCCATACCAAAGAACTGCGACCGCTGGAACCTGCCCTTGGTGATGCCGCCCCCCGCGTAGACCTCCTGGTCCCACGCATCCACCTTCACCGAGGCGCCCCTGAGCTCACGCTGGAATCTCGAGAACTCGGACCAGTTCTGCCCGCTGACGAAATCGCCTAAATTCGTCTCGGTGTGCCTGCTCTTTACCTGGACGGCTACCTTGTCGAGCTGCTTGAGCTCCTCTGTATTCCCCTGCGGCTGCACTGGAAGGTTGTCGTCGGTAAGGTACGCCTTGACCTCGAGGTCCTTCGCCAGCTTACCCATCATCGTCACCTTCAGGCTCTGGTCGATCCCGAGATCTCTTCCCGAACCCATGGAGAACCCTACCGTCTTGTTGCCGGAAAGCCTCAACCTGTATGGATCAGGTTCCGCCGCTCGTCTCCGCTCTGCTACGGACGACTGCGGCATCGTGACCTGGTGCTCGGGCCGCTCACCTGGGAACCTCGTGGCGAAGACTGGAGCGAAGGCAAAGGGGTACCTTTTCCAGCGGACCTCGAGCAGTTCACCGCCGGCGGGGGGCTCTACGAGTATCAGCGTGCCCTTGAGTACGTTTATCCTGTAGTCGGCTTCTCTCCTCAGAGGCAGGCCGTCGATGGTGACCGAGTCGCTCCCGGCGATGATGAACGACACTCCGAGATCGATGCGTGTGACTCCCTCGGCGAGGACAAACCTTCTCGATTCGACGTAATGGTCCCGCACGGGAGCCATCACGCGCAGGTTCCCCCTCTCCGCGGCCGGAACTGGGCTGGCGGCCAGGGTTATCAGGAGGACGGCTGCGTGAATCCGCGATGAGATCATGTTCATCTGCCGGGGTAGTCGAGGCGGTACACGAAGATCGATCTCGTCCTGAGATCAGCGACATAGAGCCGGAAGTCCCAGGAGACCGCGACCGCCGACGGCCTGAGATCCGCTCCATCGCCGATTGTCAGCACATGCTCCAGCGACGGAGTGAATCCGTATACCATCCCCGCTCCGGTATCGGCGACGAAGAGATAACCGTCGAGCCCTCCACAGACGTAGCGCGGCGACTTCATCTTCGCGCCACCAGCGAGAAGAGCGTAGCCCTCGAAACCTCCGCCGCTCCCGAGAATCTGAACGCGGGCGTTCCCGAACTCCGCGACGGCGATCTTCTCGTCTCCGAACAGGGCGGCTTTCATGGGCTTCTCGAAACTGCCATCGACCCATCCATACCCGCCCGTCCTTATCTCTATCTCGAGAAGGGGAGACCATATCGTGATATCGTGGTGATCGAGATCGGTCGTAAGGAGCCTCCCTCCACCACTGCTCGTGACGGATGCCGGCTTCATCCTCGGAAACTGGGAGAAGTCGAGGAGCACGTCGAGCCAGGCCCCCCTGTACTCGTACCTCAGCAGCCTGTTGCCAGCGTAATCGAGGACGTACACGAGCGTCCCGTACGCCGCGACGTCTATCGGATAGAATCCCGCGTCGAGATTCGGCACCTCGAACTCTACCGATGCCCCGTCAGGCGAATACCTGTAGACCTTGCCGGCCATCGCGTCCGCGACGAGGACGAAACCCCTGTCGTCGACGGCGAGACCCAGAGGCTCCCGGAGGTCGCCGGCACCCAAAACCATGTCGAGGCGCTCCGCGCTGAGCGTGTCCCCGCCGGAGGCGCGGCCGTCCACGGTCCAGGCGGCGGAAGCGGCCGCGGCGAGGCAAAGCATGATGCATGTCGTTATTAAAGGAGCCCTCATCTGACGTCCTTTCCCCACCCCGGAGGATCGTCAGAACGGCCTGTTGACCGCGAAGAAGAATCCGCCGGGCCTCGGTCCCGCCTCGAATCTCAAGGGAATGTTCGATGACGCATCGGCGCCATTTGTCGACTTCCGGGCGAGATAGATCGCGTCGACAGAGCTGACGACCCTGAGCGCGAAGAGATAAAAGGCCGAGTACATGGCGTAGCGGCTGGAGTCCTCGCTCTCGCCCCTGAGAGTGTTGAAGTTGTGCTGGGCGTCAGTAGAGGTCCACCTCCATGCCATCTCTGCGGAAACGTAGTTCTCGAGATAGTATGCGTCCATGGCGGCCTGGTCGGGATAATAGAGATCACGTGCCTCGCGCCTGACGTACTCGTTGTACCCGCCGGGGCCTTCGCTGCTTATCCACCTGCCGACATTCTCGTAGTAGTCCTTATCGTACCCCGTGCCGTCGATTCCCGCGTAGACCGCCGCGTAATCCCTGTACGCGTCCTCTTTCGAGTCCGCCCTCCACAGCGACGTCCCGAGCATCATCCAGCCGGCGCCTTCCAGCGCGAAATAGATATAAGCTCTCGTCGTCCGGCCCATCCTGTACTGGCCGAGGCCGGGAAGCAGGAAGCTGAAGCCGCCCTCTTTCGCCGGTGAGTATGACCCGACCGGGGCGGCGTCGGGATCGGGCTGGTCCAGCCCGCCGGAGGCGAGGTGCCATCCGAGGCCGCCCGCGGGAAGGTCGGACGGAAGCTCAGTCGAAAAGGATCCGGCTGTCAGCGCTCCCGGGAAGGCTGTCGCGGTCATGACCAGAAATATCGTCAGCTTCTTCATTCTGTTCTCCCTAGAAACGATAGCTGAGCCCGACCGAAGAGTACTCGATGCCGGGCCTGAAGTCGAGCGTCCATCCGCCATCGTCGTACACGCCCTTGTTATACCTGTACGCGAGCCATCCGGCGTCGAGCATCGAGACGACCCGGTTAATTATCAGGGCCATGACGTAGCGGTCCGCCGTGATAAGGTAGTCATCACTCTCGGTGCGCATCGCCCAGTATCTGGTCCTGTTCGGGGTCCAGGGCTCGAAATTATCGTAGTCCCCGTTCCAGTCGTCCCAGCCGAAGGCGAAGGCGTCGTACTTTCCCATGTTCTCGTAATATTCTTCGTGATCGAGATACCTCGGTATGTAGACGAAGTAATAGTAATCCCCCTTCGCCTCCTCGTTGTACTCCTGCCAGCTGTCGCAGCCGCCGATCCCGTCGCAGTATGGGTGCTGGAGGAGAAATCTCTCCTCGCTCCAGTGGGCATCCCCGAACCTCTCATACTCCGCCTTGACTTCCTTGCCCTTGTCGTAATTGTCGCGGTAGGCGTACCAGAACCAGGCGTCCAGCGCGAGGAATACGGGGACCCTGATGTAATGGGCCACCCTCTTCGACCCGGTGGCGACATAGAGCTCACCGATCCCGGGCAGGACCGCCGAGGCGAACATCGCCGCGGCGACGTTCCTTCCCGGGCGCGCCCTGGCACTGGAGCCCGCGTCCTGCGCCCCGGCCCTCTGCGCCTCGAGTTCTTCTCGTGTGACTATCGGCGTCTCGAGCTGCTTCCCGTTGAGCCTGAGCGTTTCGTTGACCCTCCAGCTCTCAAGATCGAATGCCTTGCCGGTGTTTTCCTTCGAAGCGCCTGCGTGCGCGGATGGAGTGGCTATCAGGAGTGCAAGCATGCAGCTGACGACAAAACGCATCGATTTCCTCCGGTCGTTAATTGACTATCGCGAATTTCCTCTTCGCCTCTATGCTCCTGCCTCCGGAGCTGACTACGACGCGGCATAGATATATTCCTGCGGCACGGTCGCCCATATCAACGGCGAATTCGGCCTCTCCGCCGGAGAGAGTCATGCTTCTCGCGAGCACCCTCTCCCCCTCGAGGGTCATGATCTCGAGCCTCGCCTCTCCATCGTCCGGCGCCGTGAAATGGAAAGATACACTCTCTCCGCTCGAGGGATTGGGATATACCACGAGGTTCTCTTCGAGGGACGTCCATTCCGGCTGCTCCAGCTCAAATCCGGACGACGGCAGAACCCAGGAATCCCTGTCGGTGCCGCCGTAGACAGAGTGCCAGGAAGCGGGGATGTCGATCTCTCCGAACGGGAGCTGGTTCCATCTGAGCCTGCCGCTCTCCGGTCTCGACTCTCCGAATCTGCTGTCTTCCGAGTTGCTGATCACGTCGATGTACGAATAGTATCCCGATTCCAGCAGTTCGAACGGCTCGGAAAGCGTTCCCGCCACCTTCCTCGGCCAGCCGGGTACCAGCTCTCCGGCGTGATCGAATATGTACATTATTCCTGCGTCGGTCCCGGCGAGGATCCACGAGCCGCCTGTCCCGGAGGCCGTCACTGGCGGCGCCGTTATCGTCACCTCTACCGGCAGCAGGTAGACTCCGTCGTTGAGGTCCTGCGGCCAGCCGGTCACGTTCGCCCCCGACGGGTCCACGACGTATATCGTGCTGCCATCGGTGCATACCAGGTCGAGCCGCCCGTCACCGTTAATGTCCTGGATGGCCGGCGGGAAGGGTATCGCGACTCCGAGTCTTCTGTCGCTGATCCTGCCTCCCTGGTCGAACAGCTGGATCCTGCCCGTCGCGGCAGCCGTCACCCAGATCCCGCTCCCCGATCTGCCGGGGATGATATCGCCGCCTGCGAGGAATATCTCGCCAGCCATGTCCGATGAAGACAGCTGGAGATCGGCCGAAAATCCTCCAAGGGGAGGAACAATCCCGTCCGGCATAATCAGATAATAACCGATTCCCCCACCCCCGTTTCCGTCGTCCGGAACGGTAAGAAAGAAAAGGCCGACAGCCTGATCGCCGTCATCCTTCTTGATCACGAAGTTGCCGTCGAACCGGTGGCCCACCGGGGCATCCACGGGAGTCCCCCTGACCTGCCCGTCCACCCCGATCTGGAACAGCCTGTCTTTTTCGGCGGCTATTATATAGGTCCCGTGCGATGTGACCGCAGGGACGGGGAAGGTCGCGAGCGTATCCAATATGACAGGCCACGAAGGGCATTCGGTCCAGTCGGTCGCGTTATACAGGTGGATCCTGCCATGTTCCGAGGCCAGAAGGACCGCGCCGAAAACAGAGCCGGCGCAATCGCCGGCCGGATAGACCCTGGCGGCGGGCGTCATGGCCGGCCACATGAAACTGAAGACCGGCCCCGCCTCACCCGGGACCCAGCCCGTTCCATAAGGGCCGACTATCAGCGAGTTCTCATCTCCCGCGAGTGGAAGCATTCCGTACCTTGCGGGCTCCAGCCCGCCCTGGATCTCCAGCGTCTTGATGCGGTCCACGCATCCGGCGCCGAAGGTCATCAGGGTGTCCCTGCCGGAGACGTTTTCGAGCCTCAGGCCGCTCGGCACCTGCCAGTTGCTCCAGGCGGGCGGAAGTGTACCGTCATTCATCTCCGTGGCATTGCCGTCGTAGAACGCGTCGTCGTACCATCCCATCCCGAACCTCGATGTCGGGTCGCCGAGATCGACGACGCCGTTAGCCTCGATGAGCGAAACGCCGAACGGCCAGCGCGAGTTTACCTCGTTCTCATCCCACCTGCGCTCGATGAAGAACTCATCGACATGCCAGACGAGGATTCCCGGCCCCCACTGGGGACTCGGCCACGGATCCTCTGTCGGGAGCAGGTAGTCGTATCCGTTTGTGTATTCCCACTCTATTACTTCCGGGAATCCCGATCCGCAGTTCATGCAGTTGCCCGGCCCAAGGATCACGCCGGTGGCCTCGTCTGTCACAAAGCCGGTGTAGAGGCCGTCGAGCTCGGCGGCCCTGTTCTCGATAAGCCAGTACTCGTCGGCCGACATCTCCACCCTGACGCCCCTCGAGGGGCACTTGCCCGAAGCTGAGAGTGAGAGAGCGTCGTCGAACGTCCCGACCGTGTCGACGTCCATCCATCCGAGGAAATATTTCGACCAGGCGCCGAGGCCGCCCGGTATGAAGCCTTCCGCGTAGTACTCTCCGCCCTCGGCGTCGACGAGTATGGCCCCGAGCTGGCCGCCGCTGTCCATGTTGTCGAAAACGCCGACGGACGAATAGTTCGTATAGGTGTCGTAAAGGTCTGGAAGGCCCAGCTGGTGCCCGAACTCGTGAGCCAGCACGGCGGCGATACCGCCGTTGTAGCCGTCCTGTATCGCTGTCTCGGGTATGACGGAGAGCTCGCTGATCACGTAGCCGTCTTCGATCACTATCTCGTCTCCTCCGCCGAGCCTCGCCTGGAACGACGGCATGTCATTGGGGCTGTTACCGAGCACGTCGCTCTGCAGGTTAGGCCCGGCGTGCGCCAGGATGATCGCGTCATAGTCGCTGAGCCTCACCACGTATCCGTCGGCCCTGAGCGCCTCGTCGCATGCGACTACCGCGTCATGGACGAACCTGACCAGCATCTCGGTCGTCCACTGCCCTCCGCTGCCCGGGCCGTAGTCGGCGAGGTCAGTAAGCTTGAAGCTGTCGTTCTCGCCGGCTGGAAGGATGTCCCATGTGATCTCCGTCGCGCCGCATGACTGGAAATCCCAGTAGCGGGCCATCGCCTGCATGTGCGAATCGAAGTAGGCCCTGTTGTGGGGAGTCGGATCTATGATGGAGGTCCCGCCGGGGGTGAAGTCGAAATCGCCGCCCGTCCTGATGCTCGTCAGGCCGCCCGACCTGTCCGTCTCGAACGAGACCCTGACGAGAGCGACTTTCCAGGAGTCAGACGGAGCCGCGGCGCCCTGTAGCATCCTTCGCTCCGAGGCCTCCCTCGTGCGGAGCAGCCCCCTCGCCGACGGGCGGTCGAACCCGAATATCCTCGCGCCCGTGACCGCCCCATCGGGCAGCACTGTGACCCGTCCCGTGGCGTAGAGACCACCGGCTCGCTTCTCGAGCACGGGCACCGAGCGGCCTTCCGCAGCAAGCGCTCCCGTCAGCAGGACTGCCGTCAAGCAGAAAACGATTATACCGACAGACATCTGTATGCGGTCAGCCATAGGTTCGGGAACTGCCTTTCCCAGGGGTATCAGAAGTTGACGCCTAGGGACCAGCGGTGGACCCTCGCGAGTTCCTGCGACTGAGGAACACTGGCCCAGTCTATCCTTACCCGGTCATTGAAAACGAATCCGAGACCGTATGTCGCGGCCTTAATATTCCCGTCCTGGTCGTGGATATACCCGAGACGCAGGGCGATCAGGTTCGAATAGACGAACTCCGTCCCTATATGGTACGTGTTGGAACGTTTCCATTCGACCATCGGCCTGTTCACCTCGCCGGTGACGTACCACTTGCTTACATCGCTCCAGATGGGGGCCCATGCTACGCTGCCCCTGAGGTTCCTCGGCAGGGCCGCGGCCTGATCCCGGTTCATGTACGTTATCGAAGGCCCGAGGTTGGAGACGGTCAGGCCGAGGTTCAGCCTCCTCACCTTGACACTGCTTATGCCGAAATCGGGGACCTTCCACATCCCGCCGAAATCGACGGCCACCGAACTTCCCGTTCCTTCGGTCCCTTCCAGAGTGGCCCACGCCGGCGCCAGGCTCACGTAGATGAACTTCAGGTTCATCCCTACTGAGAACTGGTCGCCCAGCTTCAGGGCCCCGCCGACCATCGGGGCGATCTCCCACGACGACGCGGTCCCGAGCTCATCGGGGGTCGTACCGGTCACGGTCCATTCACCGTATGTCAGGTACTGAAGGGCGAACCCGACCGTTCCGATGCCTTTTATCCTGTATATTCCGCCTATGTACTCGAAGAAGACGTCCGAGGCCAGATCGGGTACGAGCTGAGAATGCATCAGGTCGAGCGCGTTGTGGTCCACGAATCCCATCCCGGCGGGGTTCCACCACATAGCGGTCGCGTCATCGGCTATCGCTCCGAAGCTCTGTCCCATCCCGTTGGCCCGCGCGCCGGGGGGGATGATGAGGCTGCCGGCTCCTGATTCTCCCTGAGCAAAAGCCGCCGCGGACGCGGACACCATGATCAGCAACGAGACCGTGATCAGCCTTGTCATTTTTGCCATAGTCCAGGTACTCCTTTTTGTTGGCCTTCTCAAGTAAATAAAGTATCTCAAAACTTCCCGGTCAAGCCTTTATGGCCCGACAGAGAAACACCTTCCGTTGTGATAAGCATTTTCTTTACAGACGGTTATCTGAGATGTACCACCTTTCCCCTGACTGTCTCGCTCCGGTTGTAGGAATCCCTGAAGGAAACCTCGAGTACATATATGTAAGTACCGTTCGCGATCCGGTCGCCGACAAAGTCCCTTCCTTCCCAGTAGATGCTGTTGAATCCTTCTTCAGCCGCTATCTCCGAATTCCATATCTCTACTCCCGAAAGGTTGTATACACGAAGGAGGGCATCAGCCCTGCTGCTTAGCTGAAATATGAAATTCGTCGATTCGGCGAAGGGATTGGGCATATTGAAGACGTCGCTTACCGTGTAGAGGCCCTCCTCGACGACCTCGAAGGCGAGGGTGTCCGTCGCCGATTCGCCGAGGTTGTCGAATGCCCTTACGATCACTGAATGTTCGCCGGGAGCGAAGCCGGATTGAAGGGGATACTCGACGCGCCCGGTAGTCGATGACCCGTGGTCGTATTCGAAATATTCAGTAACGAATATGGGGTAGCCGCTGCGGTCGAACTCGAAGAATATCGAATTCTGCGGCTCGGTCCCGAGTATGGCGATCCCGTCATCATCCGACATCTCGGCCACCAGTATCGCCCCCCTCTTGACCTTCGTAGCCTGTCCGGTGAAGTAGATGTCGATGTCGGGAGGGCCCCCGTTGGGAGGTACCGTCCCCGACTGGGCAATGACGAGAGTATCTGCGGCGCCGACGCCGTCGTCCCCCGCCTCGCTGACATAGGACCGGATCCTCGCCCGCGGCCCGGTGCGGCACCTGACGGGTACTACGAAGTCGATGCCGAACCTGCCTGCCGTGACATCGACAGAGCCCCTGAAGATGTCCTTGCCTGGAAGCCTGTAGTCGAGCTTCGTCGGTATGCCCCAGTGGATGATGTCCTCACTGAACATCTCCATCGATTCCTGGACGACGATCTCGGCGGTCCCGTTGAAGCTCGAGAGGACCTCTCCGCCCTCGGTCACCCTGCCGCTGAGCGAATACCTGTGCCCCGTCCCCATCGTGTCGATGGGGGCTATGTCATGCTCGACCATGCGGTCCGGAAGAGATAGCGTCATCGCCGGATCACCGAGAAGGACGTACTTCGCGTTGTTGCTCGTGTACATATACGTCCTGCTGTCGGCCTTGGTCATCATCAGGGCGGTGCCGACCGGTTCTGTCCCGGTGCTGTCCCCGCCTTCGAAGAGATATTCGAAGAAGATATAGTTAAGCTCCCTGTTCGGGATAAGGATCGTCGGGGCGACCCCGGCGATGACGCCTATCGCCCCGCCCTCATCGAGGACGGTGATCTCCTGCCCCATGCTCCTGTGAAAGGGAGACTCGAGATCTCCGACCGTGCAGGAGAAGGCGAGGAATAGAGGCTGCTTATAGCCGTTCGTCAGCGAGTAGAGATCCGACATCTGCATCACTCTCTCGTCCGAGAGCTGCTGAGGGGATCCGTGCCCGGCGTAATTGACCACAAGGGCCCCGCTCGACCACGCATCGAGCAGGTCTCTCGTCGCTCCCGGCTTGAGGTCTCCGACGAATGGATAGTTGTGCAGGTATATCTTGCTGTAATCGACGAATCTCGGGATCGGGCCGTCGTCGGCCGTCATCCATTCGGCGTCCCATGTAAAGTAGAAATCGTTATCTGTGCTCGTCGAGTGCTCATCGTCCGCTACGATGATGACCCGGTTCCTCCAGGTCCCAGTGTCGATCCCCGATTCGTACCTGATCACCTTATCGACCCAGATGTCGGCGGCTCTGCGGGTCAGCACGGGCATCCGCCCGATAGCAACGTCGACCGTCCTGTCGTAACCCGTATCGAGTTTGGCCAGGAAATCGTCGTCCTCTACACCCTGGTCCTCGTAATTAACGTTGATGAATACCGGCACGAAATCGTTGCCCCGGCCCAGTATGTTTCTCGCGTCATATGTGCAGTTCCCGATAAGAAGCGCGTAATCGATCACGGGCACTCCACTGTCGCTGAAATTGTCGTACAGGAATTTCAGGTAGTTCCTGACGGCTATTGGATCCTTCATCCCCCCGGAAAAGTTGTTGTAGACATCCTCGATGTCGACGGCCCTTACTACCGGATCGTCCGAATAGGGAAGATTGTTCCTTCGATGCGACGCCAGCCGGAGGGCCGCGTCCTGGAAGTTCCGATGGTAGACGATTATCATGTCCGGCGGAGTCTCGTCCCTCAGAGAGGGAAGCTGCCCGGGCGAGAGGCTCTCCACCACTATGCCCGGCGTGAGAAGGCCCGAGACGGCGCAGGCGTGATAGTGCTGCGGCAACGCGCCGAGCATCTCCTCGAACACGATCTCACCCTGATCGTTCTGCCATCCGGTCAGCCGCACCGGCGCGGTATGATCGGTCACATCGAAAAGGAATATCTCCCCGGTCGAGGGGAACCCGTCCATCGTGACGCTCGCGGTGCGCATGTCGGAGGGCAGGAAGAAATCGAGCCTTCCGTCGATAGGCTTCAGGTACCTGTCGTAGAATATATCGAACCAGAGTACGTACATGACGTCGTCAGAGGGCTTGATCAGCCTGAATTCGTTCGAACCCTCGACGATCGAGTTTAATGAGGCCTCGACCGTGTCCGGCCTGAAGCCGGAATAGACTATCCAGCTCAAGTGCCCGGCGAACTCGTCGTTCACGTAGCAGTCCGCGTCGTTGAGATTGTTGTTGTAGATATACGGGCCGTATCCTAGCGTCCGCACCATCCCGCCACCGCCGGCCACGTCGACGCACTGGAATTCCTCGCGGAAGAGAGTCGTCCCCTCGTTTAATCGCCTCCAGTACCAGAAGTCGTCGGTGTGTATCGGGTCGTAGAGAGCGTCGCGCTCCACATGCATACGGTGGCTGTAAGAGTCGATGTCGAGGTCTGCCGCGCCGGATGGAGCGACGTCCCGGCTCTGCACCCTCGCCGGCTGTCCCGCGAACGATCCTCCCCAGCTCATCCAGTAGACGCTGTTGTCACAGTACTTGTGCTTGTAGAAATGTGCGCTTTCGACTGAAGGATCTATATGGTCGTTCCATCCCCTCGCCCCGAGGCCGTAGAAGACGAAATATTCCCCTGGCATCATCGAGCCGGTGTTGGTCCCGATGAAGCGGATCGCGACCTCGGAGAGATGGTAATCCTCCTCGAAACTCCCGCCCTGCGTTGTGCTGTCCGGCTGCTGAAGCGGGCCGGAGGTGAATATCCTCACGGTCGCAGGGTCGATGTTCTGCGGGTTGACGCCGGCCCTTGTAAGATCCTCATAGGAGATCCTGTACAGGCCCGTACCGTTCATCGTCAGTTTCAGCCACCGGTCGGACAGCGCGAACTCGAACGCGGTCCTCTGCTCCGGGGCCTCGAGCGCGGGCCTCCCGGCGGCGGTCCACCTTCCCGCCCCGATGACATTACGGTCCACGGGCCCGGTCGCCGCGCGCTTCCGGGCTGCCGGGCGGGCCGGAGCCCACGAGAGCCTGACTGTGACCGTGCCCGAGTACAGCAGCCCGCCGCTCTCGGGATCGGGTATGACCGGATATACATCGACGAGCGCCAGCCTTCTCTTGCGCATTGTCTCGACGGAGGCGAGCACCGCGAAATCCCCCGGCGCCGCCGGAGCCGGCTCCCGGTCCCGTTTCGCGGCTTCTGAGGCGGAATCGCCGCCAGGCCAGGTTTCAGGCACAGCGCCCTCTACCGGTACGGCGGAGCTGCCGATCACCTGAAACCTGATCCCGCGGTCAGCCGGCACTTCTATCAAGAATCTCTTTACAGGCAGAACGGGCAGACCGGGTATCCTTTCGAGTGTGAAACCCGGCACTCGGACCGCGGCTTCACCCGATCGCGAGAGCACCGGACGGCCGGCCGTGAACTCGACCGTCACTCCCGCGTCGTCCTCGGAGAGGATCCTCCACTGCGCGGCCTCGGCCGTGGCGGAGACGAGCATAGAGGCCAGAATTATCATCGCGAGTCGCTTCATCCGTTCCTCCTGATGACCCACGCTATGGCGACGGCGGTGAAAGCGATCTGCAGTACGATGCTCCATGCGCCGGTCTCTCTTCCGTGCTTGATAAACCCCTTCCTGTGCCCGGGGAATATCTTCTGCTCGTCACGTATCCTGCCGGTCTTCCAGAGAAGGTTCTCCAGATCGGGCAGCACCGCGAAAAGCCCGCATAGAACTATCGAAGCCGTGTAAGCGCCTCCGGCGAAAAGCACGATCATCGCGACTATCCAGAGCGCTATCTCGAGACGGTAGTCTTCGAAATCCCTGTGCGGGATCACATCTAGCAGCAGGTGGCTGCCGAGGCCGATGAACGGGGCCGCGATCGGATTCGGTATGAGAGAGCCGGCCAGAGCCCCGGCGGCAAAATGGGTGAACACGCTCACGGACTGTGCCTCCGCGGGGGAAATCAGCCTTCGAGAGATTCCGCGCGCTCTATGAGCATTATCGGAATATCCTCTTCAATTGGATATCTCACTGCGCAGCTTTCGCAGACAAGCCACGATCCGTCGTCGCTGAGGATGACCTTCTCCTTGCAACGCGGACATGCCAGGATATCCAGAAGATCCTGTCTGATCATCGTACTTTCCCCTCAAAGAAAAATCCCTGACAAAGACGGAAATATCCAACTTCCCATCAGGGACCTGCAGCACAGAAGCGATTTTTCAGCGGGGACTACTGCTCCCCGCTCCTTAAGCTGGCTGTCTAATTATAAGGAATATCAGGTATTCAGGTCAAGCCGATAATACTTACGGCCTGCCCGGCCTGCCGTCACTCGTCGAACGCCCCCATCTCGGAGAATTTCTCTCGCCTGCGCTCAAGAAGGCGGCCCTGGTCAAACCCCTCAAGCCTCTCCAGCTCGCTGAGTACCTCTTCGCGGACCCTCAGGGCCGTTCCCTCAGGATCCCTGTGGGACGCTCCCCTCGATTCCTCGATGATCCTGTCGATCACTCCGAGCCTGAGGCAGTCCGTGGCGGTGAGCCGCAGGGCCTCGGCGGCGTCCGGCGCCTTCTCCCTGCTGCTCCAGAGGATCGCAGCGCATCCTTCAGGAGATATCACCGAATAGATCGAATGCTCGAGCATCATCACCGTGTCGCCTACCGCCAGGGCCAGAGCCCCGCCACTCCCTCCTTCGCCGATGATGACGACCACTATCGGGGTATCTATATCGAACACCTGCTGCAGGTTGTCGGCTATCGCCCTTGGCTGGCCCCTCTCCTCCGCCTCGACTCCCGGATACGCCCCGGGCGTATCGACGATCGAAAGCACCGGAATCCCGAATTTCCCGGCGGTCTTCATCAGGCGCAGCGCCTTCCTGAATCCCTCGGGGCTCGCCATCCCGAAGTTCCTCGTAATCCTCTCCTTCGTGTTCCTGCCCTTCTCGTGTCCTATGACCATGACCTTTCGCTCCCCCATGACCGCGATCCCGCCGACTATGGCCGGATCGTCCCTGAAGAGGCGGTCGCCGTGAAGCTCTTCGAACTCATCGCACATCAGCCTGATATAATCGACCGTAGTCGGCCTCATCGGGTGCCTGGCGAGCTGGACCTGCTCCCACGCGGCAAGGTCCCTGTAGACCTTATCCTCGAGGTCCGCGAGCCGCTTCTCGAGGGCCGCTATATCTCTGGCAGGGGATTCTCCGTTCTTCTTCAGCCGGTCGATCCTGGCCTGAAGCTCGTAGACCGGCTTCTCGAACTCGAGGATCCTGGAGTCGTTCTTTTCCATCGGATCACGTCTTTCACTCCCGCGCCGCCGCGGGACCGGCCTAGAACCAGTTGATATAGACTATCTCTATCGAACGGGCTACCCCGCTCTCCGGAATATAATTGCCGAGAAGGTCCTTGAACAGCATCCGCAGCCTGAGGTTCTCGCCGTAGTCGAACCTGACCCCGGTGTCGAGATATCCCCGGCCCCTAGTCCTCGTGGTCTCGACGTCGGGATCGTCGTCGTCGAAACACGGTTCGTAATCGAGAAGGAGGGTCAGCCCCGGGATGACGGTCAGAGTCATGCCGGCGAAGAGATCGATCCCGCCTTCATCGCGGTTTTCGAACGAGTAGTTTATCCCCCCGTGCACCCCGATATTTATCCTCGCGTCGAAGTTCCTGCTCACGACTCCGTATGCCCCGAGCGACTTGCGCTCGTATCTTTCGTCAGTTTCGTCATAGCGGCCCTCTCCCTGCGTGTCGATTCCGATGGCGAACGCCGGCCCTGCGAGGCCTTCCTCGATCAGCCTGAATCTGACAAGGAATCCGGGAAGGTTGTTCGCCTCGATCTTCCCCCTGCCGACGAAGTTCTGGAGCCCGAACGACATCCCGGCCATCAGCCTGTCGTGGAACCCTACGGCCATGCCGAAGAGCAGGTCGTTGCCGGGCCCGATCTTTCCCTCGAACATATATGAACCGTGGCCGATGATGCCGGCCGTCGGCGTGGAGACTACCTTCAGATCCTCGAGCAGCTGCGCCTTCGCGCCGCCGGCCGCGGCCATCACGGCCGCGGCAGCCATAGCGCACACAAAGGCCGGCTTACGAGACTTCCACATGTTCAACCCCCGTTATATTCTGCAGTTCGCCTATCAGGTCGAGCCCCGGGGATACTCCCATCGCCCTCGGCCTTACCGCCTTCTCCCCGTCGCCATTGAGCCTCACGTGCAGCACGACCGACTTCTCGCCGGAGTGCTTTGCTATCGCGTCTCTGAGCCCCTCGAGCTCTGCGTCGCCGAGCCTCGAGCCGTCGACCCGCAAGTGCACGGTGCGCGTGAGGTACCTGATCGCCTCATCGATCGTGTATACCTTGTCCGCGATGACCTTCGTATCGCTCCCATCCCTTATCGTGATCTTCCCCGGGATCACTACGAGGCTGTCCTTGGCAAGCCTCTCTCTGCTCGTCTTGAAAGAGCTTGCGAACACGATCACCTCGTACGAGCCGTTGAAATCCTCGACCTGCACAAAGGCCATAGCCTGACCCTTGCGGTCGTTGATGACTCTCTGGTCTATCACCATGCCGGCAAGGACGACCTGCTCCTTGTCCTTCTTCTTCGCCAGAGTGACGCTGTCGACCGAGAGAAGCGGCCCGAGTATCTCGCGGTATCTGTCGAGCGGGTGCCCCGAGAAGTAGAACCCGAGCGATTCCTTCTCCCTGTGGAGACGTTCGCTCTCGTCCCACGGCGGGACGTCGTCGAGAGGCACTGTCTCGGCCCCCTGGGAGCCTTCGCCTAAGCCAAGCCGGGTCTGCCCCTTGTCCTTCTCGGCCTGCCTGCGCTGCGCCGCGGCAATGACCCGGTCTAGCGATGCCATCTTCTGCGCCCTGTTGCCCGGCAGGGAATCGAGTGCCCCGCTCTGCGCGAGGTTGTCCATGACCCGCCGGTTGACCTGCCTCAGGTCTATGCGGTCGCAAAGATCGAAGAGATCCCGGAACGGGCCGTTCCTGCGCCTCTCCTCCACGATTCCCCTGATCGCCTTCTCGCCGACGTTCTTGATCGCGGCCAATCCGTAGGTGATGGCCCCGGCCGAGATCCCGAAGCCGACGCCACCCGCATTGATGTCGGGCGGGTCGACGACCAGCCCGAGGCTTCTGCACTCGTCCAGAAGAACGATCAGCCTGTCCGTGTTCCCCATGTCGCTGGTCATCGCGGCCGCCATGAAGGCCACCGGATGATGCGCCTTCAGGTATGCGGTCTGCATAGAGACCATCGCGTACGCCGCCGAGTGCGACTTGTTGAATCCGTAACCGGCGAAGAACGCCATCAGCTCGAAGACCTTCTTCGCGGTCTTCTGCGGAATGCCGCGCTCGACCGACCCCGATATGAAGGCCTTGCGCTGCTTCTCCATCTCCTTGACCTTCTTCTTTCCCATGGCGCGCCTCAGTATGTCGGCCTGCCCGAGCGTGAACCCGGCCATATCGCTCGCTATGCGCATGACCTGCTCCTGGTAGAGGATGACGCCGTAAGTCTCCTTCAGTATCGGCTCGAGGAGCTTGTGGTCGTAGACGATCTTCTTGCGGCCGTGCTTGCGCTCTATGAAGTCGTCCACCACCCCGCCGCCGAGCGGGCCCGGCCTGTAGAGGGCGTTCACCGCCGTGATGTCGCCGAATACCGACGGCTCTATTCTGCGAAGCAGGTCCCTCATCCCGGACGACTCGAGCTGGAACAGGGCCACCGTGCGCCCCTTTCTTAGGAGCTCGAACGTCTCCGCGTCGTCTATCGGAACGTCGTCTATGTCGATCTCGATTCCTTCGTGCTCCTTGATCAGGGCCAGCGTTTTCTCGAGGTGAGAGAGGGTCTTTAGCCCGAGGATGTCGATCTTAAGGAGCCCTATGCTCTCGAGGATCTTCATCTCGTACTGGGTCGTCACCTCGCCCTTGCTCGAGCGGTAAAGTGGCACGTGGTCGACCAGCCGCGTCGGCGTGATCACAAGCCCCGCGGCATGCGTCGATGCGTGGCGGGCAAGGCCCTCCAGCCTGAGCGACAGGTCGAGGAGCCTCCTCGTCCGGGGATCGCCCTCGTATTTGTCCTTGATCTCGGGGACCGATCCGATGGCGTCAGCCAGGCTCGTGCCGGGAACCCCGGGTATCAGTTTGGCAAGCCTGTCCACGTCTCCGTAAGGGATCTTCAGGACCCTGCCCACATCCCTGACTACGGCTCTGGCGGCCATCCTCCCGAAGGTGATTATCTGGCAGACGTTCTCCTTGCCGTACTTCGCGACCACGTGGTCGATGACTTCCTGACGTTTGTCGTCACAGAAATCTATATCTATATCCGGCATTGAGATACGCTCTGGATTTAAGAACCTTTCGAATAGCAGGCCGTGATCGAGGGGGTTGATGTTTGTGATTCCGAGCGCGTAGCAGACGAGGCTGCCCGCCGCCGATCCCCTTCCCGGCCCGACGGGGATCCCCATCTCCTTCGCGGCGTGTACGATGTCCCAAACGATGAGGAAGTAACCTGCGAAATCCATCTTGTTGATCACATCGAGCTCGTACCTGACCCTCTCTCTCGCCTCCTCTGTCACCTCGGCGAGGCGCTCGGGGAGATACCCCTCGACGAGGTGCCCGAGATATTCCTCGGGGCTCGTGAATGGCTCGGGGATCGGGAATACAGGGAGCTGAGTCCCCCTGTCGGTCAGCTCGAACTCGCATTTATCGGCGATCTCGAGCGTGTTGGAGAGGGCCTCCGGATAATCGGCGAAGAGCTTCTCCATCTCCGCCGGCGACTTGAAGTACGTCTCCGGGTGAGAGCGCAGCCCCCTGGCCGGATCGTCTATGTCCTTGCCGGTCTGAAGGCAGAGAAGGACGTCATGCGCCTCGTGGTCGTCGGCCCTGCAGAAGTGGCAGTCGTTCGTCGCGACTATAGGCAGGCCGAGCTCCCGGGCCAGCCCGACGAGCTGCGGCATCAGCTCGAGCTCTTCGGGGATGCCGTGGTTCTGCAGCTCGATGTAGAAATCTCCCGGCGCGAAGATCGTGGCCAGCCTCCCGGCCAGCCTGGCGGCCTCTTCCCTCCGACCATCCCTGAGCAGCCTCGGTATGCTTCCCTGGAGGCAGGCGCTCAGTCCGATCAGCCCCTCGGACCTCTCCTCGAGAAGCTCGAGATCGATCCTTGGCTTGTAGTAGAACCCCTCCGTATACGCTATCGACGAGAGTTCCAGCAGGTTCCTGTACCCCTTCTCGTTCTTCGCCAGCAGGACGAGGTGCTCGTTCCTGGCCTGCCCCCTGGCGGCGGTCTTCTGCTTGTGGCCGCCCCTGGCGATATATGTCTCCATTCCGATGATCGGCTTTATCCCGGCCGCTCTGGCCTCTCGGAAGAAGGGAATGGCCCCGAAGAGGTTGCCGTGGTCAGTGAGAGCTACGGCGCTCATACCCATCTCCACGGCCGTGGACACGAGGTCCTTTATGCGGAACGCCCCATCGAGCAGGCTGTACTCTGAATGATTGTGAAGATGAAGAAATCCTGCGCCGGCCATGCTGCCTCTACCTCCCGACCACCTATTCTATCACAAATCCGAATTCGCCGACACTTCTGTTTCCCGCGCGGTCGCTGACATCGATGCTGATGACCGTGCGCCCCGCCGGAAAGAAGGCGGGCACGGGGATCACGAGCCTCTTTCTGAACTCGTCCCACTCGCAGACCACCCTCTCTCCGCCGAGCCGGGCCTCTGCCGCCCATGGATCTATTCCGGTCCCGTCCTCGGTCACCGGGACGGAGCAGAAGTACGGCTTGAAGAACCCGCTTTCCGCGTGGCCCTTCTCAACGGAGACATGATCGAACAAGGGCGGGATGCCGTCGATAAGGTATATGTAGGTGCCAGGCCTGTCCACTGATACGTACCCTCCCTCCATCGCGGGGACGCCGACGCACTTCCAGCCTTTCTCCTCCTTCCAGATGAAGAGTCCCGTCTTGGCGCCGGGCTCGCAGTAGAGCCTCATCGGTTTCGACAGATCCTCTCTTTGGAAATCGAGGCTGAACGGCCCGCCGGCAGGCACAAGCCCTGCCGGGACGGCCCCCGGCATCGGCACCTCGCTGACCATGAGCGGCGTCGCGCGGCGCAGGGAGGGGCCCTCGATCCCGGCGTCCATCGAATCGGCCAGGGTGAAACGGGCGCTTCCTCCCGAGCGGAGCGTGAATATCCTGGCGGCCTTTGCGGCGTGGACCGGGAATCCCCTGTAATCGACCCCGGAGAGCGTGAAGACGGTCGAGCCCGGTCCGAACGGGCCCGTCCGGTTGAGCGCGACATATTCGTCGATACCTGTCTGGAAGATCTCCTCAAGGCTTTCCGTCCCTGCCGCCACGTCGGGCACGGCCGCCAGCGCCGCGTCGGTCCTTACCCTGAGGCATACTCCCTCGCCGAATGTTTCCGGGGTAAGCGATGCGAAGGCCATGTCCCTTCTGGTCAAGAGCTGCGGGGAGGCGAACCACTTGCGGATGGTAGCTCCCTCGTCATCGGTCGCCTCTACCCTGTAGAGCGCCCCAGCGCTGTCTGTCACCGCCGCCCTGAAATACTCCCCCTCTCGCTCGGGGAAGAGAACGTTCCACGAATCCCCTCCATCGAACGACTCGGAGAGACGGAGATGGACATCGCCGCCGTCCGGGTCGTCCGCCGAGATCACTACCTCTGGCGCCGCATCGAGCCTGCGCGCCGTATTTATCACGGGAAAGTCGTGCACGCTGAAATGGAAGATGGCGCTCGATGAATTCCCGGAGGCGTCTCTGACGGTGATCAGCCCGATGTGAAGCCCCTTCCGCAGAGACATGCCGTCCTTCCTCTGCCCCGTATGGATCACTCCCGGGCCGGACCTGTCGGTTCGCGTGCTTCCGCGGACGGGAAAGAGCCTCATGAAGCGGGCTGCCGGTCCATCGCCCCTGACATCGTACTCGGCAGACACCCCATCAGCCTGTGAGTAGGAGAAGACCTCGTTTCTGACCGAGTACAGCATCTGCCCGTCCACGGCCAGCTCTATGGAGACAGGAGCCATCCTGTAGCTGCCGTATCCCTGTTCGTCCCAGGTCGAGACCGCGAACCCGAACGCGCCGTCCAGGTGCAGCGTATCGGGGAGGATGAACCGCGTCGATCCAGACGCCCTGAAATCCCTTACCGCTGGAAGAGGACCTTCTTCGGTCATGCTGCCGATGCCCAGCGGGATTATCTCCAGCGCCGACACGATCGGAGGCGAGCCGTCGGGGATAGAATATATGTCGATAAGGGGGTTCAGGGGCCGCTCCGCCTCATCGCGCAGCTCGAAGTGAAGGTGAGGAGCGCTCGTACCGGTCTCTCCCGAGAACCCGACCGTGTCCCCCACATCGAAGGCGCATGTTCCCGGCGGCAGATGGAAGTCGCACCAGTTCGTCTCACGACTTACCCTGTAGTGCCAGGCGATGGAATCGACCGTCCTGTTGAACTGGTCCAGGTGGGCGTAGACCGCCGTGCGTCCGTCCTCGAGCCTCACATAGAGGGCTTTGCCGTACCCGGCTGCCCCGACCTTCACCCTGACCGCCTCCCCGCCAGATACGGCGAGGCATGGCAGGCCGATCGCCCCATAGGAGCGAAGGTCGATGCCGGCGTGATAATGGCCGTCCCTGTACTCGCTGAAACTGGAGCTCAGGCGCCTGTTGCCGTGAAGCGGCCAGAGATAGACCTCGCCCGAAGCCCCCGGGGGGAGTGCGGAAAGGAGCGTAGCCGCCAGAAAGGCGGCCGCGGAGAGCTGTACAGACAGCCGTCCGCGGTCGATATAGGTCGTGTTTTTCCGGTACATGTCCCGTGAAAATTACCACCACCGCGCGAAAGGTGTCAACTTTGTTAAAAGATTTGCAAGCGGCCATCTTATTTGCTACTTTAATGGATTATGACTGAATGATTTCTAAGTAATCGACATGTTTCGAAAGGACAGGGTAGCGCCAGATGCTTAAACAGTTGCGCGAAAATACGAAAACGATCCTGTGGATCGTAGTGATAGCCTTCGTCGTCTCGATATTCGCAGTCTGGGGAATGAACTTCAGGAGCGGCGGCACCGGGAGACCATCCGAGACGGATAACGTGGTCGGCTCGGTCGACGGGATCGAGATCACGAGGCAGGAGTACGGCAGCAATATCCAGGATCTGTACAACAACATCAGGGCGCAGCGCGGAGATGACTACAGGCCCAGCGACACCGAATCGTATATGATCAGCGAGCAGGCCTGGGAGATGTCGATACAGAAGATCCTCATCGCCCGCGAGATCGAAAAGCTCGGCATCACGGTCACCGACGAAGAGCTTGTCTCCTTCCTCAGGCGGAACCCTCACCCCACCCTCAGGCAGATGTTCACCGGCGAGGACGGCAATTTCGATTACCAGGCCTATCTTCAGGCCCTCTCGAATCCCGATGCCGACTGGACTGAGCTCGAGAGATGGGGACGCTCGGTCCTTCCGGAGGTGAAGCTCGAGACTCTTCTCTCCTCGCAGGTCCACGTCTCAGAGCTGGAGATCAAGGAAAGGTTCGACAGGGAGAACACGAGGCTCAAGGCCCGCTACGTAAAGGTCCCCTTCGCCTCGGAGGATCCTCCTTACGAGCCGGCAGAGGAGGAGATCGCAGCCCTGTACAGGGAGAAGAAGGACGATTTCAAGGTACCCGAGAAGAGAGCGGTCAGGATGCTTATACTCGAGAAGGCTCCCACCGACCTCGACGAGCGGGACGTCCTCGAAAGGATGAACGAGCTGCGCACGGAGATATTAAGCGGCTACGACTTCGCCGAGGCGGCGAAGCAGGAGTCTGACGATTACAGCACCGCCCAGAAGGGCGGAGACCTCGGGATGTTCGGTCGCGGCGTGATGGACTCGGTATTCACCGAGACCGCCTTCGCTCTCAAGCCTGGCGAGATCAGCAAACCGGTCAGGACGGGCTACGGGTACCACCTTATCAGGACCGATGAGAAGAAGGTCGAGGACGGCGTCGAGAAGGTCAGGGCGAGCCACATCCTGATGCGCGTTGAGCCGGGATACGACACGATCGACTCGCTGAGGACCCTGCTCACCGACCTGCGCGAGACGATCGCCAAGAAAGGCCTCGCCACCGCCGCCGCGGACTTCGGCCTGAAGACGGTCGAGCCCGAGCCGTTCGTCGAGGGTTCGTTCATCAAGGACTACGGCTACCTGCCGCGCGTCGTCAATTTCGCGTTCAACCACGGCGTCGGCAAGGTCAGTGAGAATATCGAGACCCAGCAGTACATCTACATCGTCGAGGTGCTCAAGGTCATCCACGAGACGACTATGCCGCTGGATGAAGCGAGACCCGTGCTCGTCGAGAGGATCAGGGCGCAGCGCGTGGAAAACTCCGCGCTGGAGACTGCCAGGGAGCTTCGCTCGATGGCCGTCACCGGAGGCGATCTCGAGGCGGCCGCGCACTCCTTCGAGCTCGAAGTCGCCGAGACGACCCCGTTCACCGTCGACCAGTCGATTCCCGGGATAGGAATGGGGACCGGATTCGCCGCCGCGGCCTTCGATCTGCAGACAGGCAAGATAAGCCCTCCGGTCAAGGGCAATAGCGAATGGTTCATACTGCAGGTCACGGACAGGAAGCCCGGGGAGACCTCCGAGTTCGCCGCGAAGAGGCAGGAGATCCTCCAGCAGCTCAGGCAGGAAAGCTCGTCTCATTTCCTCGCCCTCTGGTATGACCAGCTGCGCAAGGACGCCAAAGTCGTTGATCGCCGCGAGCGCACTCTGAACTGAGAGAGGCGAAACGGCATTCAAAAGGCCGGGCGGCTCAAGCCGTCCGGCCTTTTTTTCTGACTTGTACGCTGCCCGGTCCTAGAACTTCACTCCCACAACCAGGTAAGCGATCTCTGCTTCGGGGTTGACCGTGAAGGCGACCGATAGCGGAAGCGTGAAACTGTCGGTCATCCTGAGACCCCGTTCCGCGCTGACTCCGGCATTGATGACGCTGAAATCCTCCGTTCCGTAGATATCGGGATTTTTCGAACTCCCGCCCGCCGCGCCGCAGAATACGGAGAGATCGGTATTTCCAGCCGTGAACGGATAGCTGATCTCGAAGTACGTGTTGTTCCCCGCGTCGTTGTGGACGAAGACGTAACCCGAGAAGGTCAGGGGGAATGACTCCGGCCCCGTGTATGACAGCCCGATCTCGACCGTGTGCGCCCCGGGATCCGGGTCCCCGTTCCCGTCGACCGCGTCGTAGTCGTTGAAGTCGAACAGCCCGATCCCCGCGCTCGGAATGTAGTAGCTCGTAGCCACAGCGCCTAAGGATGATCCGTTGCTGAATCCGTAGCTGTACCCGAGCCAGAAATCGATCTCGTCGAACGCGCTCTCCTGGTTCGAGATCGGGTATGCGCCCCAGACGCCGATCTCGAGACCCGAGTACGAGAACGACAGGGCGGGCTGGATGGACGGCGCGTCTCCGAAATCAATGCCCCGCCATATATACCTGCTGTAGAGATCGACGCCCAGGTCGATGGAAAACTCCTCCGACGAGGCGGCCCCGGCGGTCATCGCCGCCGTCAGCGCCGCGACGGCCAGAATAAGCGGATAGTTCGTTCTTTTCATGATCTTCTCCCCTCTGCTCCTATTGCACGTAAGCGCTCTCTCCATGAAGGGATTCGTCCAGCGTCGTCTCCTCGTCCTCCGTCGTCTTGACCGTCACGATCCTGCTGATGATCCAGAGCATCGCATAGGTGAATATGAAAGCGTACGCGGAGGAGCCGATCACTCCGGCCAGCTCCTTGAGGAAGAAACCGGCGCCGCCGTAAAAGAGTCCGTCAGCGCCGCCCGGATTCACAGACGTGGTTCCCAGCAGCCCCAGCATTATTATGCCGAGCGCTCCGCCTACTCCGTGGACTCCCCAGACATCGAGAGCGTCGTCCCAGCGAAGCCTGTTCTTCATGCTTACAGCTCCGAAGCAGACGATGCCCGCGCTCAATCCGATGAGTGCCGCGGCCCACGGCTGGACATAGCCGGCGGCCGGCGTGATAGTCGCAAGCCCCGCGACCGCTCCCGTAAGGAGACCGACGAACCTGGGCTTTTTCACGAGTTTCCACTCGAGCAGCAGCCAGGAGATCGCGGCGAATGACGCGGCGATGTCGGTGTTAGCGAAAGCCAGGACCGTAACGGCATCGACCTGCAGCTCGCTGCCGGCGTTGAAGCCGTACCATCCGAACCACAGAAGCCCCGTGCCAAGCGCGACAAGCGGGATGCTGTGCGGGCCGTGCTCGGCTACGCGCCGCCTGCCTACAAAGAGGACTGACGCGAGAGCCGCCATCCCGGCGATGTTGTGGACGGCGATCCCTCCCGCGAAATCGAGCAATCCCCACTTCGCCAGGAGCCCTCCGCCCCAGATCATGTGAACGAACGGGAAGTAGACTAGCAGATGCCAGGCCACGAGGAATATAAGGTAGGCGGGAAACCGCACACGGTTCGAGAACGCACCGGTGATCAGGGCCGGCGTTATGATCGCGAACATCATCTGGTACGCGAAGAAAAGAAGCATCGGTATCTGGCCGTCGCCGAAGGGAGTCATCGGGTCGACTCCGCGAAGGAAAGCCATATCAAGGTTTCCGATGATCCCGCCCTCGCCCCCGCTGAAGCACAGCGAGAACCCGACCGTGTACCAGAGGATGGTCGTGAAGCCCATAGAGACGAAGCTCTGGATCATGATCGAGAGCACGTTCTTGCGACCAACCAGCCCTCCGTAGAAAAACGCGAGCCCGGGTGTCATCAGCATAACGAGACTCGTAGCCACCAGCATGAAGCCGGTGTTACCTGTGTTGAACATGTCGCTCCTTCCTGTTGATAATAATCCCGTAGTATAAACATGGAGCGCTGCCCGGATAAATCGGGACATCCCTGATTTGTCGGTGCGAAATCCCTTAGTGTATATTTCGGGGTCAATCGAGCGGCGTGAGTCCTTCGCGGATAGCGAACTTTGTCAGTTCGGCTATACTGTGCAGGTCGAGTTTGTCCATTATCTGCTTACGGTGGCTTTCGACTGTCTTTACGCTCACGTTGAGCAGGCCGGCTATCTCCTTGGTGGCCTTTCCCTCGGCGAGGAGCTGAAGAACTTCCCTCTCCCTGGGACTGAGTGGAAAGCGGGAGGCTTCCTCCCCCTTCCGGACCATCTCCACATATTCGCGGTGAACCTGGTCGCGGACTGAACTGCTGAAATACAGATCGCCGTTGCTTACCGTCCTTATCGCCTCGATGACCTCGCCGGAAGCGGATTCCTTGAGGACATACCCCCTGGCTCCGACACGCAGCGACTCCTGGATATATCTGCTGTCTGCATGCATCGAGAGCATGATCACGCTCGTGCCGGAAACGTCCCTCACGATCTGTCTAGCGGCGTCGATCCCGTTGAGCCGGGGCATCGAGATGTCGAGAAGGACCAGGTCAGGCTGGAGACCTGCCGCCATTTCGACCGCTTCGAGACCGTCCGAAGCAACGCCGACTATCTCTATATCGTCCCTGCCTTCGAGCAGGGAACGGAGACCGTCGACAAGAAGCTTGTGGTCATCGGCCAGCAGTACCCTGATCATCCTTTTACTCCCCTGTGCCGCATGGAGCTGATATCGTCACCCGGGTACCTTTCCCGGGCGAAGATTCGATGATAAGCTCCCCGCCTATATATGAAAGTCGCTCACGGATGCTGAACAGCCCGAAGCAGCAGTCGTCGGAAAGGCCGTTTGTGAAAGCGGTCGTATCGAAGCCCCTGCCGTGGTCACTCACCTCTATCTCGAACCGGTCACTGCCCCAGCGGGCATATATCTTGACCTGCGGCGATCCTGAATGCCTGGCCGCGTTGTTGATCAGCTCCTGGACCGACTTGAATATGAAGACCCGCACGTTCTCATCGATATTGGAGAGCGTTCCAGTCTCTGTGAACCTGACCTCGAGTCCGTACCTGTCCATGGCCCTTTCTGCGAGCCAGTCGATAGCGGCCGGCAGGCCCAGTTCATACAGTACCGGCGGGCTTATCTCGACAGTCAAGTTCCTCGTGTACCGGATGGCCTGACCGAGCACAGACAGTATCTCCTCGAAATCCCTGTCGTTCCCGCTGAAGATCGAGTTTCCTTTCAGGACGCTGACCCTCTGGACAACAAATGCCAGGGCCTGCCCGATGTGGTCGTGCAGATCGGAGGCTATCTCCTTACGCTCGCGGGCCTCCGCCAACGACAGTTCTGAGGCGAGGCGGCGCAGCTGTCTCTGGTAGGCTTCGATGCGCTCATCGACTGCTCTGTCCCCGGAGTTGTCTTCTGGATCTATTCTTACTGCATCATCCATCATGGTATTATGCCACGGGTAAGGGATATGTGCAAGACAGGCTGCTTAACGCGCGGTCCTGCGTCGCCGCTGAACCAGCTCGAAGACCAGTATAGCGGTCAGCGATCCAGCCGCGCTCGCAGCTATGTCAAAGGGATCGTATTGCGTGCTGGCGCCCCACATCGGCCTGAGTTCCTCGACGGTCAGAATCAGGAATACCAGGGATGAACCGGCGTACGCCAGGATACGGCTATGCCCCGGCCTCCTCGAAAGGATGCCGTTGACAGCGGCAAGGCTGATAAGAAGAGCCGCGAGGAAATTGGGCAGGCACCCCGTCAGCGGACCGAGAAACGCTCCATGACCGAATGCAGGCCTGAGGTACTCCTTGTTGAGCGTCACCAGCAGGAACAGCAGGGCGAGCAGGATCAGGTTGCCCCCCAGAAGCCTTCTTCTCTTCTTCCAGTCCATCGTCATCCGATCTGGAAACCCGGCATCCGCAGCACGATCCATAGCGTCGCGCCGTGGATGGCCAGGCCGGCCACAGCCGCCGATATGAGCACGGGCGGAGACACGAGCCGCCAAAGCCGGTAGATCACGAAACAGCCGAGGGGAATATACACCAGGACCCCTGTGAGCACACCCGGGATATACGAGCGCCCAATCACGCAGATCGCGGCATGCCATACACCGTTTGAGATGAAGACAGCCGCCCCCGTAACAAGCAGCCACCTCCAGGCTTCCCGCCTGCGGGCCGCCCACGCTGCCAGGCATAGCGCCACCACCCCGACAAGGTTCAGTCCGAGAAACTCCGCGATGGAGAAGTCCAGGCCTCCCCCGTCGGTCATCCACCTCGTAAGCCCGTCTCCGCCGAACGCCTCCTCCGCGACGTGGACCACGTAAGCCGCGGGCAGAAGCCACGCCCACGTTCCCACCTTCAGTTTCCTGTCCAGCAAGCCAGGATCGTCCATATCACTCTTTTCAGATCTACCTATCGGAACGTATAGCCGAACGGAGTCAGCGAAAGCACGGCCAGCTTCATGTGCTGCTTCGCGAACGGTATCCCGATTATCGTCACCGCGCAGAGGACCCCGAACAGCAGATGCGTGGCGGCGATGTAGATCCCGCCGCAGACTATCCAGAGGATGTTCATGATGATCGACAGGGCGCCCGGCTTCGGCCTTGTGCTGGTGACCTCCCTGCCGAAAGGCAGAAGTGACAGGAGAGAAAGCTTGAAGGCCTGGATGCCGAACGGTATCCCCACGATCGTCAGGCAGAGGACGACGCCCCCGATGAGATATTCGAGGAAAAGGAATATCCCTCCCCCGAGGATGATCCACAGTATGTTTCCGATCACGCTCATGATCCCTCCAGCTCAGTCAATAGTCATCAGAATCTTATCTGCCCTTGACATTTAGAATCGAAGTGCGTCTCTTCAGTGTCCTCAGGACGAACCAGACGACGAAGCTGAAGCCCAGCAGGGCCAGCCACCACCTGTCAAAACTCAATCTGCCCCTTACGGACAACTCCCCCGCACTCTCGAAAATGAACATCACGACAATGATCGCGAAGAAGCCGCTGTACTCCCGTTTCAGGACATTCTTGAAAGAAAAGGGCATGTCTGGCCTGCGATACCTCCCGAACCTCGGGATGAAGACAGGGGTGACCTCCGCCCATTCGGTGAACTGCATGCCGAACTTTGCCCTCAGGAATGCCTCCTCGGCCAGGATGATCCGTTCATAGTAGAGCCAGAAAGCGAGGATGAATATCAGCGTCAACCACCAGAGATGGGCAAACAGAGAGATACCGAGATATATGAAGAAGTTTCCCAGATACAGGGGATTTCTCACAACGGAATAGAGTCCCGTCGTATTCAGTGTCTTGGCGTCCTGGGTCTCGGTATTTCTCCCCGACGTGCCTTCCGGTGTATGAGCGATCGTGAAGATCCGGATACCCAGTCCGAAGAAACTTACCGCAAGACAGAAGACCTCCCAGATGTGATCAAAGGTCTCGCTTCGCAGCGGGTATTCGTAGTCGCACATCGCTACCAGAAAGAGACCCATCATCACGACAGGCAGGTAGCCTCTCCTTCGAAACAGCCAGTCCCCCGATCTTTCAAGCTCTTCCTGGAGCGCCATCTGTTTCCCTCTCACATGCGACGGCTCACGGCTGCTGCCCGACGGCTTCTTCTCCGCTGAAGCCGTACTTTACAAGCAGCATATCCCCGTCTTTGACCAATCCAATACCAGGAGCGTAGATCTTGAACTCCTTCTCGTCCGGATTCAGACCGGATCCCTCCATCGTCTTCAGGCACTTTTTAAAAGTTCCCGCCGGCGTTTTGAACTTCTCGTCGACACTGATGACCTCGGCGCGGTCCATGGCGATACCCGGGGCCATCTCCTGGTAATACTTCATGCCCGCCGCCGGCGTCCCGGGCATTATCAACCCGGGCCTTGCGCCGTCTTTCTCCGCCCTCCACGATCCGCCATGCCCCGTTATCTTTCCATCCTTGTAAACATCTACGTCTTCGCCGAAGTAGAATACGTCCTTATTATCCTTGTCAATCGCGAAGAGATTCCACGATACTTCGATCAACTTTCCTTCTTCCCATTCTCGTTCTTCGACCACGCGCACTGTCACACCGCCGACATCCACTGTGTCGTCCAGAACGGTGATGACCAGCTTCGCGTCCTCGCTTTCGAAAACGAGTTGAAACCCTGGCTCGAGGACGAAGTACGTGCTTCGCCCAGCAGAGACCATATCGCGGCCGGATATACCGAACTCCTGGCGCCACTCTGATGCTTCAGGCTCTTTCGGCGGAATTGCGCCGCCCGTCGCCCCGACCGTGCCGCACCAAGCGGCCGCGAGAAGCGCGGACATCATTATGATACTTGAGAATACCCTCATCTCTCCACTTCCTTTCGTCTTCGGTCATTATTCCTCCTCGGACAGCGATATATACCGCAATGCTGTCGGCAGGACCAGTAGCAGCAGAGGCAGGGCGATGATGAACCCGCCGATGATGGCGACAGCCAGCGGCTGGTGCATCTGTGCACCAGTGCCTTTACCCAGCGCCAGCGGGAAAAGAGCGCTGATCGCGCAAAGCGCCGTCATAAGATTTGGCCGAAGGCGGATGGATATCGCGCTTACCAGCGAATCGTCCCTGTCCCGGCTTTTTCGCCGCTCGTCCCGATATTGCAGATATGTGAAAATGGCGTTTTCCCCTATGATCCCGACGATCATTATGATGCCTGTGTAACTCCCGACATTGAGCGGCGTCCCGGTTATGAAAAGCGCAATCAGGCTGCCGGCTATTCCAAGTACCGCGATCAAGATAATCGTCAGCGCGACCCGCAGGTTCCTGAAAAGAAAAAGGATGACGATAAAGACCAGCATGACGGCGGCGATCAGGATGCTCAACAACTCATGGAAAGCCTGCTGCTGCTCGGCGTAAGAGCCTCCGAATACGATCTGGTACCCGGGCGGCAGGGTGATCCGCCTTCTTATCTGCTTCTTTATGTCCGCCAGCGTGCTGCCGAGGTCCCTGTTGTTCAGGCGCGCCGTCACAGCGACCATCGGCTTGAGGTTCTCACGCTCTATCTCCGCCACACCTTCGGTCAGGACCACGTCAGCAAACTCGGCCAGCGGCTTCAGGTGGCCATCGTTCAGGAAGATAAAGCTTCGCCTCATAAGGTCGACCGGCATGTTTCTCTCATTTTCCAACATGCGGATATTCACCGTCTGATTCTTCTCCAGGATGCTGCCCACAACGGTGCCTTCTATCTTTGTCTGCAGCTGGAACTGCAGGTCGCCGGGACCAAGCTGGTACTGAGCCAGGCTCGCGATCCTCGGTTCGTATCTGACTTCCGGGCCTGCGATGATTATGCCGTTAAATACGTCCGCCGTACCTGGAGTGCTCTCTATGACCGCTGCTACACTGTCGGCCAGTGTGACCAGTCTCCGGTGGTCGTCACCGAATATCTTGACCTCTATGGGCTGCACCGAAGACATCAGGTCGCCCAGCATGTCACCGATGACCTGGCCGAAATCGACCTGCAACCCCGGCAGGAGCGCTTCGACCCGCACGCGGATCTCGTCCGCGACTTCCTCGGTGCTCTTTCCGCGATCATTCCTGAGCTGGATCAGATAATCGCCGTCGTTCGGCTCGGTTATGAAGAATCCCAGCTGTGTCCCTGTCCGCCTTGAAAAGCTCTCGACTTCGGGAGTGTGCCGGAGCACATCGTCAACGACCTTCAACATCCTGTCGGTCGCTTCCAGCGAGGAACCGGGAGGACTCTTGTAATCGAGAACTATCGATCCTTCGTCCATTTCAGGCAGGAAGCCGGACGGCAGCCGCGGCAGTATGACGGCCGCGAGAAGGATCAGTACCATGACAAAGGCACCAGCTATGAACGGCCTGCGGATGAAATAATATACCCAGAGACGTCTCCTGGGAGATCTTGATTCCTGTCCGGCGGCCCGTCTTGGACGCGAAAACAGGATATATACCACCGGCAGACCGATCCAGGTCACAAGATATGAACAGGCCAGGGCGATGATCATGGTGTCGGTCATGACCCTGAAATAAGCCCCTGCCACACCACTCATCAGCACGAAAGGCAGGAAGATGACGATGGTGCTCGAGGACGAGCCGATCATGGCCGGCAGCAGGAAATGTACAGCCCTGGCGACGGATATATCGCTGCCCTCTTCAGGGTGCTCTTCCCTGGTGCGGTGGATCTGTTCTACTACAACTATGGCGTCGTCGATGATCAGGCCGATGGCCGCCGCTATCGCGCCTATCGTCATGATGTTGAAGGTATATTTCATGGCATAGAGCACCACCAGCGTCAATCCCAGGGTGACCGGGATGGTTATCAGTATCACCGAACTCGCCTTCAGCGACCGCAGAAACACGATCGTTATAAGGATCGCCAGCAGCAGCCCGATCCACAGGACATCGCTGAGGCTACGTATGGCATTGCTGACAAAATCAGCCTGGTCGTAAAACAGCCGGAGGGCCACCCCGGGAGGCAGCACCTGCTGTATCTCCTTCAACTGGCTTTTCACAGCGTCGGTGACATCCAGGAGGTTGGCTTTCGGCTGCTTCAGGATCGCTATGAGCGGCACATCCAGACCGTTGGCGTTTATCTTGACATAATCGCGGCGCTCGGCGATCTCGATGGTCCCGATATCCTTTACCCGGATCTTGTTCCTGGGTGAATTCAGGATCACCGTGTTCTCAAGTTCGGACTTATCCTCTATCGCCGCGTCCGTAAGAGTCAGATACAGGCGGTCGTAATCAACTGAATACCCGTTCGACGAGATGAAATTCGACTTCGAGAGTATATCGGAGATCATGGCCGGCGTGACGCGCAGATCGCTCATCTTCACGGGATCCAGCAGGATGTGATATTCCTTCACCCTGCCACCGATGACTCCCACCTCGGAGACGCCTTTGATACGGGAGAATATCGGTTTGATCGTGAATTCCGCGAGCGTGCGCAGCTCGATCTGGCTGAGGCTCCCTCCTTCCAGTGAAAATCCCATCACGGGAAGGATGGAGGGATTCATCTTCTCTATCACTATGTCGACATCTGGAGGAAGATTCTGCCGGATAGCGCTTATCTGAGCCTCCACTCGCTGCTTGCCGAGGTCGACGTCCGCTCCCCAGTTCAGAAAAGCTGATATCTCGCAGCTGCCCCGGCTGGTCGTGCTTCGGATCAGATTAAGTTCTTCCACTCGCTTGATGGCGTTCTCGATGGGTATGGTCACGGTCACCATCATCTTGTCTACCGGCTGTTCGCCGTTTTCGGCGATGACCTTGATCTTGGGGAAGGTGATATCCGGAAACAGGCCGGTCTTGATCCTGAACAGCATGTAAGCGCCGAAGATGATGACCAGTATCAGAATGGCTGCGACTGGGGTCTTATATTTGAGGTAATAGTTTTTCACGTTTCACTGGATGATGGTCACCCTGGCAGTATCGGGCAACCCGTAAGCGCCATCAGAGATGATCCAATCGGCCGGACGGAGATCCGGCATGACTATCTGGATCAGGCTGTCATTTTCTATACCTTTCTGAACGTCCACCCTCACCGCCGTCGAATCATCGATGAGCCGCATCACCCAGAACCTGCTTTGAGTCTCGTTGCTCATCACCGCCCGGCGGGGCAGGATGACGGCATCCTTGAAGGTCTGAAGCGGAAGGCGGACATCGACGTTAAGATTCTCGGGAAGTGTGGACAGGATTTCCGGGCGCAGCAGGAATGTCTGTGTCTGCGAGACCGGATCCACGCTCGGGATGATCCGCTGGATGACCGCCTGCCGTATCTCGCCATCAGGCAGATATACCTGACATATGCTTTTTGGATCGATCCTCGAAACATACTGGTAGGGCACGTTCAGCGTGATGTATAGGGAAGACGGATTGGAGATGATGGCGATCTCCTCGCCCTCGGACACGAAATCGCCGCTATGGTAGTTCAGCACGGCAAGCACGCCGTCCGAATGGGCTCGGATCTTTACAGTGCCCTCAAACATCTCAGAGCCAAGATCGATCCTGATGCTGTCATCGATTGCTGATTCCTTTGTCTTTATTGTGAATATCAGATCGCCGCTTTTGACTTCATCGCCGATATTTTTATAGATCCTTTCAATAAATCCCTGAAAGGTCACCCTTATTATCTCTTTTTTGAGGAAAACTGTGTTGGCGTTCAGATCGATGTATTCAGTGATGTCCTGGATCACTGGGCTGGTGACCTGAACGGGTGTCCCACCGATCGACGTATCACGCGCCCCCGGTCCCTCTTTCGAGCACGAGACCACCGACACCAGGACAACGAGAGCCACGGGCATAGCCCGATATATTCTTCTGTAAATCTTCATCTCACCAGTTCCAGTAGTTATAATTGTTGATGCCTAGCTGATATTCGGTCTCGACTTCGATACTGCGCACCCTGAGTTCTATGAAATTACGTACTAAAGCCAGATAATCGATCATCGACATGTTTCCCGTCTGAAGCTGCTTGACTGAGATCTTCAGAAGATCCTCAAAGTCCTTTATCTGTCCGGTCAGGCTCTCGATATCTTTTCGCAGCGATTCTATCTGTGATCGCAGGTCCTCACACTGCAGGGCTATGACGTGCTCGGAATACTTCCGGTACTGGCTTATGGTCCCCTTGGCGAGATAACTCTGCTGGCGGGTCAGGTCTCTCTGACCGCCGTCGAAGAACGGTATCAGGAGGCTCAAGCCGGCGCTCATCCCGAATTTATGCTCGATATCCTGCAGTTCGATGGCATTCAATCCGGCGTTCATGAAAAGCTGTAGCTGCGGACGGTATTTCGTTTCGAACAGCTGCTGTTCAGCTACGGTGGCCAGGCTGTCCAGAACATACTTCTGCGTGAAATTCGAGTTCATCGTCCTCGATGACTGTTCCAGAACGACCGGGCTGATATCCACTATCGCAGTATCCTGGATGCCGCAGAGTTCATAGAGCTGCAATATCGCGCTCTTATACTTCTGCCTGACGTTCCGCTGGTTGATAGCCTGGCTCTTGACTTCGATCTTCAGCAGAAGGTAATCCTGGACGTTGATATAGCCGTTCTCCACCAATTCGGCGGTGAACCCTAGCTGCTGTTCCAGATTGCTCACAATTTCCTTCGAAAGACTTACAAGCCTTGCGGCCCGAAGGGCGTTGAGATACTGGTCGGTCACCTCTTTTTCCAGGTTGTGGCGCTCAAGAGCGGATGAATACTTGTAATTCTCGCTCTGGACCCTGACCTGCCGGTCCAGGGCATTCATTAATTTACCGTTGAACAGGTTCCGCTCCATATTGACCTGAAAGGAATAAAGGCCCCCATCGAACAACGCTATCTCATAACCGACAGCTCCCGGGTCCGGATCGGTAGTGATCAGGCCACCGGGATTGTTGAAATACGGCACGAACAGATAGTCGCTGGAAACCGATAGTTGAAATGCCGAATTCTGGGCCCTGTTCAACCTGTTCTGGACCTCGCTGATGCCCAGAAGATTCTGGTATTCGTTGAGCGCCGGCGAGTGCTCCGCGGCCTGGTCGATGAAATATCCGAGGGAAAGCTGCGCTGACCCCGGCTTCGAGACTATTAGCAGGATGCATGAGATACACGATATCAGAACAGATTTCTTCATCATCTTACCATTGAACCGCTAACGGGAACGACCGATCTAACCCCCGTCGGAATCGTGGCAGCGCTGTAGCGGCCGAATCCGACCAGCGGCCCTATTGCCGCCAGCATCCAGATCACCGAAGCGGATATGACACCCATGACGAGGCCCTCGCGCGCCTGCGACATCCCTGCCCAGCCGGATGAATACCATAGTGCCCAGGCATATCAGGATGCTCGCGCGTATGCCGGCAGGCCTGCCGGGATCCAACACGCCCCCCTTATCCTTTATATTGCAGACTCGAAGAGTTGTGTACATAATATTGCGCGAATTCTATATTTTTATTTACACCGGATCAGTGTTGTACGCTCACTCCCCTAGCCACCAGCGCCGTAATCTGATCGTTCAGCGCCGTCTCCGACAGGGGGTTCTTTCTTACTAGGACCCTGTCCCCCTCTCCAAGGCCGGTGTTCGCCAGAAGCGGTGCGAGGTCTTCGATCAGGTTGTATGACACCTGCAGCTCTGTAAGCTGCGTCAGCCCGGATGAAAGGCGCAGCGTAGCCGTCGTGTCCGTAAATGAAGATACGGCCAGATCGGTAACGGCCGCTGGCGCCGTGCCATCATTACCGCCCGGCCCGGTCGATGATGAGCATGCTACAAGGTGAAGTCCGGCTGGAAGCAGTATAGTCACAGCCAGGGCGATCCTGAGACCTGGTGTCTTTATGGCAGAACCATTCTTCTTGTCTGATATTCCGGCGTTCGGCAGACGGTACCCCGGGCAGGCCTGATCATCACTTCCGCAGCAGGTTCACCCGGACTTCTCCAGGCCCTCTACCACCGTTCTGTATTTCTCGTGTATCATCTTCCGGTCGAACTCCTGGAATTCCGCCAGCATCGCCTGGTCTTCCTCATCGGTGAAGTAGGTTCTGCTGGCCGGGAAGAATACGTTGTCCTCCTTCTCGATGTGCACCGGGTAGAAATCGACAAGCGTCTCGAGATTGCCTGAGATATCCGACAGAGCCGTGTTGTCACCGTTCCGGTAGCGCGTGTTGGCTTCGACAAGGGCCCGTGTGGTCTTACGCCCGAACGCATGCTCTTCTATCAGCTCGTTCATGATCCGGCGGTCGGTAGCCTTCAGATCCTTGCTGTCCAGATCCCGGAAGAGTATGTCTTCTTCCTTTCCGTGATGAGTGCGGTCGGCGTAGATCCGGATAAAGTCCACCGCGTCATCGACAAACAGTGGATCGACCCTGCCGGTCGACTGGATATCGGCAAGAGCGACCCTTATCAGGCTGATCATCCGTTCGATCAGACGATGTTCTATCATAAGCGGTCCACGTGCCTGCATGACCTTCTCCTCAAGTTTAGCCTAATCGCGCACTCCTTTCCTGCGGGTTCCACCCGACCCGCTGCGCTAAACCAGCCGGCGTCAGGACCGGCGCAGCGTGAGAGGCGCGGATATGCCCCATCGTTCTATTCGACGCCTTTTCCATAGAAGACGATCAACGGCCGTACAGCGCAGAGAACGGCCAGCAGCGCGAAGACCCAGGCATCAAGATCCAGGATCTGCGGGATGAGTTTGACGATGAACAGAGTCAGAAAGATAGCCGCCGCCTGGGCCAGCTTCGTATCGAGGATCCCGAGACGCCTCGCGCGCTCGTCGAAATATGACCACATTACCTTCACCTCCAATATCCCGACCTGGACCAATGCCTTGAGGACGCCGTCGCCATGACGCTTATATCCCGCTGCTTTTTCACAGAAGTCTTCCGCCGCTTATGATTAGCCCCTGTCAGCCTGACGCAGCGCAAGCCGTAAACACGGGGGATTATCTCGAGACTGTTCCGGAGTCGCTTACTTTCAGGATCAATGTCCAGTCCTTCCTGTAAGGGATCTGAAACGGCCAGACCGCCTTCTTATTGCCGTTCAGCATAAGCACAAACTTGAAGGGGCCCTCGGAATCTGAATCCATCTTTCCCGAAAGGAATTTGTATTTGAGCTTCGTGGGTGTGTCCTTCGGGGATGTCTCGGAATAACATGCCCAGAACTGATACTCTGAACGGCTGTCCCTGGGAAACTCATATTTGTGCAGGACAGCGTTGCTCCTGCAATCGAGGATCCCGATCTCGATCCGGCCGGGCAATCCGCAGAAGAAGCTCATAGCTTTAGTGACCGGGGATGTCCCTTCCGGACACGGGCAGCAGAAAGGATCGGGATCTCCCATCCAGAACACCTTGGTAGAGTCCGCGTCGAAGAACTGCTGGACAGCGAAGCCGGCTTTATATGGCTCCGGCCTTCTCTCCTGAGCCTGCGCATACTCACTGCCGAAGACGGGTCCGGAGCACACTGCGCCGGTTGAAAACATCGAGAATAGAGCGACAGCAGCGAATGTGGTTCTTTTCATATCTCCTGCCTTTGATCTGGTGATCATCAGCCATCAGCCGACTTATCTATCGGTGGATTGTACATCGTCTGCCGGATTTATTCAATTTCTACCTGGACTGCTTCCTCGTAAGTGAGACCCTCGCGAATGGCGCGAGTTCCCCTTCCTTTTCCGCGTCCATCCTCCAGTCCCAGGAATCGCTTTCCCTGTCATATATGAATGTAGTGTGGAAGATGCCGCCTTCACCATCCTCGAACAGGAACGCAAGCTTGTCTCCGTCCGGTTTCGCGTGGCCGACGGCCTGAGCGGAGAGGCCGCTGCCGCCAGTCGAGTCGAGCCACAGGCAGGCATACCGGCCAGAAGGCTGATCCCAGCCTATGAAGACTATGGCTTCATAGGCAGGCTCGCCCCCGTCGTCTTTCTCACGCGACACCTCGTGAAAACGCAGATAATAGTGGCCGAGCACCCATTCCGCTACGATGTCGTGCGTTGTGCCGGCCCCGCCTATCGTCCCCTCCAGGACCCAGCTGCCGGCCAGGTGATCGAGCAGGGTATCCTGGAAACCCGGCCCCTCCGCCCTTGCCGGAAGAGAGAAAAGGAGACAGAGAACGATGAGACTGAGCGTGGTCTTCATTCTTACATACCTCCGATGTTGAGAGCAGGCAGGCATACGGGACGACCTGGACCGTCAACCGGGAAAAAGCCTCCTTGACCTCGCCGATAATAACGGAGCGGCGAATGTCGCGACCAGCACCAGCGGCCAGACTCTTCCCGCGGCGATATTGTAATCGGCGACGATCCTGCTCCACGGGTGCCCGAACAGGTAATGCCCCGCCAGGAACTCGAACGTGGCCGTCATAGAGACCCAGAGCGCTCCGATCGCCACGGCATCCTTACGGTCACGCGGGCCGATCCACTTTATCAGCCACATAGTCAGCAGGATGATGATCCCGCACAGCAGCACAGTGCTCACGATATGCCCGCCATGCTCGCCTATCCAAGGCGTGATGAGCGAGTTCCTCAGTATCCCGTTCAAGTTCGCGGCGGCCGCCAGCAGAAGCCAGGTCCCCACTGATCGAAAATACAACTTTGATCTCCCATTGAACAACGTAAGCATCGCCTCTTCCAAGAGGCTTTCTCGATCCACCCTTTCATCACATCGAGCGCCAGGACGATGTTGCCGATCTGGCAATGATTCTGGGCGTGCTCTTCTCTCTTTCTCGCTCTTACTTGAATCTGTCGTCCGACCTTCTTTTACTCACTGTTTTTCGAACTTTCTCGAGCCATCCGGTACGCACGTCGATCTGCCCGTCAAACTCCGGAACATAAGGTTTGATGTCAAGCAGAGGCGTCTCGTCCAATATGTCCAGGTTCTGAACATGAAGGATCCCGTTCTCTATCCGGTCGAGCTGGACGACAGAGAGTCCGATAGGGTTGGGCCTCCTGGGGGCTCTCGTCGCGAAAAGACCGCGGGGCTCGTTGTCCATGAACGGAACAACCTGCAGATTGAAGCCTTCGCTGCGATGAAAGAGATAGAGCAATATGATATGTGAGAACCCGTCCAGGTCTTTCAACCCGGCCTGGAACTCCGAGAACACCTCTACTGTTCCTTTCACGCCCACGGCACCGGCAGGCTGGATCGGCATGCCTTTCGGTTCCGTGAAGGGCGAATGTATGATCCCGATGGGGGTGATATTCATCATTCTTTCCTGCAACTCCCAGTTTTTCCGATCCCACCACTTCGACGATCAGGGATCATGCTCTTCATTTCCGTTCCTTATGTCCGATCAGTTCATAGTACTTCTCTCTTGGCTCTCCTGTCCATCCATTGACGACATGCCTGGGGAGCCGAGCCACCATGAGTGGATGATCAGAACTGCCAGCAATATCAGCGCGAACAGCCCTAAAGCCCAGATACGGCCACATGATCGTTCCCTCTATTGTGCACATTTTACTTTTGTCTGTTCTTTACAGGTACGGCAAACAGAACGAACAACACAGCCAGCACGAAAAGAACAAACAGGTTTCGATGCCCCGGGAGAAATCCAAGGCAGCCCAGAGCTCCAAGAAACCCCAGATACCCAAATCTGTTCATCTTTCCCTCCCTCTACCAGCTTATTTCCACAGTTTAAGGCTGTTCAAAATCTCGCTTCACCTGCGGCCTCAACGATGTTCATAGGACAACTTTATTCGCTGATCCACTTAATAGCCTCTGTCATTTCGCTGTTGTGGAAGACACGGACATGCGCTGGCATCGCAAGGCCAAAGACTCGCATAGCGCCACGGATCCAGTCTACATCCGAGACAACAGCCATTTTTTCCCAGCCGGTAAGATGTCTGAGCCCCAGTTTAGCATCGTCCCACATAGCGGTAGCCTCAAATCCGGAAAAGTCCCCGCCAAGATGATAGAGGAATCTGACCTTTTCATGCCGGGCGAATAGTGCCTCGACTGCCGGGATGATCACCGATTCATAGTCGTCAGCGGTGACTTCCCCCTTTGCCGAAAATCCGAGGACATTGTCTGGTAGATTCGGGATCCGCTCGATCATATTGATCAACCTGATAAAGTACTAATATACTCCGGTAAGCGATATCTGGCGTCCCGCTTCAGCCGCGGTTGGAAAGCCCCTCTTTTATAACTGACTAATGTTTGAATCCTTTTTTATCCCCGCTCTCGGTACGTTTGAGGTTTCTCGAACCAGATCTGCTCGAGTGACTCCAGCTCTTTGCCCAGATTGAAGCCCGGATCATCTTTGGCATCTAGGACCTCCATAACCTCGAAGACGAAATAGCGGACAAAGGCAGCGTCTGGTCAGACACTTTGTCTATGAATACATCTGCAGACCAACATATACCACGCTTTAAATATACTCATCGTGACGACTCTTCAAAGAAACCTTCGAGGAGGTCTACCAGTGCCAGATCGATTTGCGCGGCAAAAAGAGCCATCCCATGATTTTTCTCGTTGCATGCCTTACTCATGCCCGCGATTACCGTGTTGAACGCATCACACATCCCGTTGTCAGTAACACGAGGCTGGATGGCGGCCCAATTCTGCCGTGCTTCTTCTGCTACTTTCTTGAGGGCCATCCAGTCTGGAGTCTTTGTGTGTAAAAGGACCTCGAACTTGAACCCCGTGTAGTCAAGCAACGATACCTGCATTGGTACCACCAGACTGTCTACATCCAGCGATTCAACAAGCACTCGATATGCCTCGACAGAATTCAGAGCGACTGTCTCGTTGTCTCCCTGGCGTTCGGCTTTCTCAATGTTTGCGATTAATACTTCCATATCTTCTCGTGCTTTTGCATCCAGCACCTTGTTAACTTCAGAAGCCTGATCAGCGTAGGCCTCCAGAGCGAGTTTCATACCCTTTGTATTCGCGGCCAGGGCATACTCCGTCAGATCCTCAAACGGCGATGCCGCCGAAAGCAAAATGTCGTTTTTTGACGCACTCTGAGCCTCGATGTCATTTCCCACAAGCACGTAAAATACTGCGATCAACCATATGAAAATTTGCCTCTGCCTCACAGTCTTTCTCCTTTGATTTATTTGTGCCTGACGTCCCAATTCGGCGGTGGCGCATAGAGCCGTCCGCCGCGCCCAATTTAATACCGTGACCTTTCTCTGCTTTGAGTCATCATAAGCGGCCTGACTGATCATCAGATAGAACAAGATGTTCTAGGGCACGAAACAGTTCACGGGTCTTTCGCTGGCCCCCTTGTGAGTTGATGAATAGATAGGTCTCCCCCCCCGACGGATTATATGCACTGAACAGTTCAAAGCCCCGGTCCGATCCATCAACTTGCACCATCGGCTGACTGAACGCTGCGCCGTGCCGGGCGTCCAGGACCTTGCCCGAACGAACATATTCGTAGAAGCTCAACAGATCACCGAGCGTGGAATACATGCCACCGCTCCCCATAATGAGCCATGAAGTCGGCCCCCAGTTCGGTGGAATGTTCGGCAGGCCAACAAAGCTCGGACCACCACCGACGGCGAAATCGGAGACGGACAACCCTCTCGCTTCGCCATACTCGCCAGTGCGGCTCATACCAGCAGGATCGAGGAAATTCTCGCGAATGTAACTATAATAGGTCATTCCGGATACGCGCTCGATGAGTGCAGCCAGCAGGCCGAACGCTCCGTGCGAGTGCCTTCTGTCTTCTCCGGGTACAAAAAGAAGCTCCTGTGCAAATAGCCGTCGCTCCGCGGTTTCTCGATCGATCCATTTAAGGTCGGGATCCCAGTCTTCCTGCGCATGGAAAAAGTCCGGCAGGCCTGATTGACCGGTCATCAAGTGCCGGATGGTGATCGCTCGCTTGTCCACCGGCACATCCTCGAAATACTTGTCTATAGTGTCGTCCAAGTCAATGCGGCCCTGTTGATCTAGTAAATTAATGCCCGCCATCGTGTAGTCAATAGGACGCGATCCGGTTCCGAAAACCGTACTGAGCGAGTTTGTAACTCCGAGTTCTTCGTTAGCCATACCGAATGCTCGCTCAAGTACTACCTCGCCGTCGAGTCGTACGTAAACCACTCCAGACACACCCTCCTCCTCAAGCCGATCGAATGTTTCCATCAGATTATCACGCGTCAGGAAAATCGGCTCAGGCGAATCTAACAGATATATGGCAGTGATACCGTCCGGGCCGAGGACCACTTTGATCTGTTTCTCCGTTCCCTTGGCAGCCAGGATCAAACGCACGCCGTCCGATTCGGATTCAACCGCCACATCGTCCCGAAGATCACGCGTTTCGTTTCGCAAGGTGCGTAGATGTTCAATTAAATTCGCTCGATCGCGGTCCTCAGAGGGAACCATTTCTTGGTCAATGAAGATCTCGATCGCCTCATCACCGTCACTGTTGAGCATCTTCAATACTTCGTCCACCGCATCCTTCACGAACTGGGGAGGCCCATCCTGAGCAACCGACGCATTCACCAGACTCGTAGCCAACAACACAAGCAACAGAAGCCTCACGTATCGGGCTGAGCTCATCTAGTCACCTCCATGACAAACGATATAAAGTTGAGCGTGACCCGTTGGGCGGACTGGCGCGAGCCGCGATCCATAATCACGAGCTGGGACCGGCCGGATCTTCGGTGTTACATTCTCTTCAGGCGGCCCCTGGCTCCAGGTTTATACGATATTCCCCTAAAAAAATCCAGTCTCCGTCTCTATGCCGTATCGTGCTAATATCCCGTAACGGAGGCGGCAACGAAGCGCATTTCGCCGCAACCTGTTGTCAGGCCGCAGCTAATGGCCACCACCGAATTCGTTGATGTCAAGGTTGAACGTTCCACCGTTGGTAACGACAAAGTGCTTCTCTACCAGGCGATACTGGAGCGATTCAATGGCAATGTCCTCTGGGAGCTTGTTTACAATGAAACCCTCTTGGCCGACTGAAAATATCCGTATTCGAAGCTCTGGAAGCTTTTTGAACTCATTCATTCCCGACTTGAAAATGAATGCGTAGCCCCGTATTTCTTGCAGTTCGCCGGAAATCGCGATCACCTCACCGATAAAGTGGCGCCGAATATCGGTCTCGAAGCGACGCCTGGTGATGATGTGCAGCTTGCTGCCGACTTTGATCGCTGGTTCAGTCATCCCTGTCACCTCCGCCGTGTTCAGCCATTCCACCTCTCCCAATCAACTCCTTGCCGAATCAATATCAGAAACAATTCGGATCTTTATCTCCGGAGCCCTGTGTGCCTGATAAAACAATATCAACGTCCAGGTACTTTTTCAACGCTAATAGAGCCCCGTCTCCTGTAAGCATGGCGAAAGGAGAGGGTATGTTATACTTTGGCCTTAAACAGTGGTATATTTAGGATTGAATAACCACAAACCGCAGAAGTGACATATGCCATTTCCGTACTACGACAATCTAAGCGCGGCAAAGAAAAGGATCTACAGGAAAAGCGATGCCATAGAGAGTATTCCCGTCAATAATCCGCACGGCGTACATCCATTGATCAGACAGCTCAAGAAATCACTGGAGGATAATAAACGCCGGGATGTCGCAAAACACGCATCTGAGATATGCCGTTTTGTATGTAAGAGCCTGGATATAGAAACACTCACGGTAAAAATCAGGTCGAAGCGCCCTTCAAGGTCAGATGAAGAACTGCATGGCCTCTACGAGTGGACAGAGGGGGAACCTGCTGTGCTTACTGTCTGGATGAAAACAGCGGCGAAGGGACAGGTGGTCGCGTTCAAGTCATTTATCAGGACGGTGCTTCATGAACTCTGCCATCACATAGACTACACGTACTTTAAACTTGATGACTCTCTACACACGGAAGGCTTTTTCAAACGAGAGTCGTTTCTCTACAGGAAAATAGTCCCTCTGGAGCTTCAAAAATGGAGGCCACAAAACAGCATGTCCCCCAAAGGAAATATAAAACCCGAAAAAAGCAAAGAACCTGAGCAGATGGAACTTTTCTGACACCTACCCTGTCACCCACCCGGCGATCCAACCCGGCAGCATGCCGCCGATATTAAATAGAACGTGGACAATAACAGCAGGAATAAGACTCCCGGTGATCTGGCGATATCGCGCAGCAAGCAAGCCCAGCATCGTGGCCAAGACTATGGGGACTATCGCAGCTGGCCCCATAGAGTCCAACAGCACAAGATGCATCGACCCGAAGAACACACCACTCAAGACGACTGGCATACTGAAGTTCGCTTGTCCGATCTCTGCCCGGCCTCTGGAGACAAGTGTCTGCAGAAGCCCTCGCGTCAGCACTTCTTCACAGATGCTCGCGTAGATCCACACGAACAGCACAACCTGAAGCTCACTTCGCGCACCTAAGACCTCTGGACTCCCGCCCATTTCTGGTGCCAGCATCGAGAGAAGCGACAGAACTGCCATCGGCAGCGCCCACAGCAGGATAGATGGCTTGAATCGATACGTTCCCCTTGTGAAACCGAAGTCCGCAAGTCGCCCTTGCGGCAAGAACCGCATGATTACAAGCGAGAGCGCAAGCATGACCGAGTGCGTCACAAAAGAACCCGATACTAAGCTGCCTTCTGGCAGTGGCACCTTTATGCCTGCATACAGCGCTAAAAGCGCTACTGCCGCGGACACGGCAACACCATAAAAGACCCTCAGCACACGGCTTGCTGACATCCATCACCCACTTTCAGAGGCGCCTATCGCTGCCAGAGACCATGCTGGATACCACCCTTGATATAAATTGCGAATGAGCCATGGCCGGGGATCTCCATATAAGAGTTAAGTCTGTTCACACAAATCCGGTTCAGGTACGTGTCATCCCTCCCCCTTATATTCTACCAACTGCGACTCACTCTGAGGCCATGGTATTTGCTGTCGAACTCCACTTGAACTTGCCATCCTCTATAAGGTCGAGAAAACAGATAACTGCTTGCGATTCCGATAGCCGCACCAGCTACAACGTCATGTATGTAGTGTTGTTTTGCATGTACTCGAGTGAACGCCACATATGTCGCGATCGCATAGGCAGGGATGCCAGAATCCCGGCCGTATCGTTTTCGAAGGAACTCAGCGGAACAGAAGGATGATGACGAATGTGCTGATGGAAAGGAATAACTATCCTCATTGTTGGGTCTTTCCTCAAGGACGATATATTTCAACGCAAAAGTGGCACCAAGGGCAAGTGCCATCGATTTCGCAAATTGCAGCGTGCCCTTCCCATCCTCATGGTAGATTGTCAGTCCTGTTGATGTCGCGGGCAGAAGATAAACGAGTATGTCACCTGCCGCTTCGACACTGTTACTTGCGTGGGCACAGGCAGTTGATATAACGGCAATCAGCATTGTAAGGACAAGGAACTTTGCTATTACGACAGATAGCTTCATCTTCCTCATTTCACAGCTTGACGCCCGGCAAAAGCCGTGGCGAGCAGCGCCGCCCGCTGCGTGCTGTTGCTGGAGGGCATCGTGAAATGGTGACTCGTGAGGATGGCTGTCACTGCGCGCAAAATCATCGAATAAAGCGACCTGATCATACGTCGACTCTCCTGTAGAACCAGCGTTTCGCCAACTCCGCGCTCGCGAGGTAACTCAGTACGATCAATCCCATCAACACGAGAAAGAGCGGCGGCAATTGGACGAACCCGAAGACCGTACCGAGCGGGGTGTATGGGATCGCCAGCGTCGAAGCCGCCACCACCAGCGTCGTGCTCAGCAGGGCACGGCCCGGCCGACTGCGAAGAAAGCTGCCGCGGGTGCGTACAACTAGCACCACCAGCGTCGCGGAGACAACGGACTCGACGAACCACCCCGTCCGGAACTCCGCGGGCCCCGCTTGCAGAATCCACAGTAGCACGCCAAACGTCAGGTAGTCGAATACTGAGCTCACGAGCCCGAACGTGAGCATGAACCTGCGTATGAATCCGATGTCCCAGCGGCGTGGCCTTTCGATCATGTCTGCATCCACCCGGTCGGACGAGATCGTCAGTTCCGGAAGATCCGTCAGCAGATTTGTCAATAGGATCTGTTTCGGTAGCAGCGGAAGGAAAGAAAGCAGTAGCGATGCGCCAGCCATGCTGAACATGTTCCCGAAATTGGCGCTGGTCGCCATGAACACGTATTTAAGCGTGTTGGAAAACGTGCGGCGTCCCTCCCGCACGCCGGCCTCCAATACCGCCAGATCCGGCTCGAGGAGGACAATATCGGCTGCCTCCTCCGCCACTACCGGTAACGCGTCGTCGCTCAGCGCTCGCAGCGCGGTTCCGGTCAGCACCCGGGGATGCGTTACCCCGACCCGTTCTCCCACGCTCGTGGCGACAAGCAAGTTGTCGCCTGTAATCACCTTGAGGTACACACCCAGTTGACGCAGTGCCGTGATCGTAGCCGCGATCCCCGGTTTGGTAGGATCTTCGAGTGCGAGCAGACCAAGGAATATCATGTCGTGCTCGGAGTTGCGGTCTATCGGTCCGGGTGATCCGGTCTCGCGCACTGCGACTCCAAGCGTTCGGTAGCCCTCTGCGCTGAGTTCCACGAATCGCCGTTCGATCCCCTCGCGCGCCTCGGTCAGCGGGATCGTCGTGCCGTCCGCCTGTTCGCACATGGTACAGACGTCGAGCACATTCTTCAGCGCGCCCTTCGTGATCAGGACGGCGCGCCCGTCCAAGAGGATGATGATCCCGTTTGTGGCCCCCTGCAAAGCGAACGACAGAACGGCCGCGGCGATCAGTAGCAGGACAAGGGGACTGGTGACCTGTCGAAGCAGCAACGTAGGTGTGTCGGAGCGTTTGCGTTCGCCGAGCAGGTTCGGCCCGGAAGAGGCGAGACGTTCAGCGGCTGTGTCCGCCGCGAGACCGCTGGGCGACGACTGCAGCCCGGAGAGCACATCCTCGGTCGGCATGCTCCAGAACGAACGCAACCCGTCTGACGCCGACGCCGCCGCATCCGGGGTCATGGACCTCGGGAACTTCAACACGCGCATGGTAATTCCCCTCCTGTCAGAGGCGCTACGATGCCGGCCATCTGAATCGTGCCTATGTCTCACTCCACGCCGACTACGAGGCAGGCACAGGAAAATCCCACTCAATTTCGAAACCAGCCTAGCCTTCTGATTCTACTCCCGTAAGAGATTGCTCCCGCGCTGCTTTCCGAAACAGCCAGGCCGATATTAGCCACAACGCGGTGAAGAAACCAGTCGCCATCAAGATATCCAGCGGCCATATAGGCCCCGTATAGCCGAATCCGGCGATCAGCGCGATCACGGCGACCAATGCCTGAGCGAGCGCCGTCGCGAACAATGCGCGTGCCATGCCATGTGGTTTGAAGCGAGCGATGATGGCACCGATGATCCCGACAGCGAGCACCCCGCCGTACATCAAGTTGGCAATGTCATTCTCAGTCCCGATGATACCAACAGCGCCGTTCACCCCTGAAAGGATGAATACCGCCGCGAGCGCAACGCCGACGGCGCATCGGTACGCGGCATTTTCTGTCTTCCTCACCGCCAGCTCAAATGCGACACCAACACCGACGAGGAGGGCGCCGAAGAAAATGAAATCGTTCATGTCCCAGACGACTTGATCGGTGGCCTGCATCGCGAACAAGGGCATCAGCAATATGAGCACCGCGCCGGTCCAGGCCACAATCCTCCATCGGCTCCGGCGCCGTCTGTCCCCTTTTCCAGTGTTTTTTGTCATAACCTTACCGCCGTGCTTCAATTTGCCTCAGAGGGTCCAGAGAGGTATCACGCTTGTTTCACGCGCAATGTCCGCCGTCACGGTCCGCGCTCTCTCTTTTCACCGAGATCAGCTCCAAGACGGCTATCAAGAGCACGATGGCGGCGATACACGATAGCAGCACAACTCCCCTGGTCGGGATGGCAAGTCGTCCGAACAGCAACCACACCGCCAGGACTCCCGCACCGCAGATGTTGATCCACGTCGCACCCAGGATGCCGAGTCCGGAAGGAACCGGCGTCCGCTGATACGTCTGTATCAGGAGCGCGACACCTATTCCGACCAAGACCCCTCCCAGAATATTCGTGTAAAAGAAGTTAGAGGGCCGCGGAACGCCAATCCAATGGAAAGCACGGCCTCGAGCTGCGATCAGCGCGAGACCCAGGATTAGATCCGCAATCCCATCGACAACGAGAAGGGAATGGTTCTTCATTATCCTCCTTGGGACGCCAACGCCTTAAGGCCTGCATAACGAGTGTCGTACTTCAAGTATATCTCCTTTCGCTCCGTCATTTTGTATGTGATCATGAACAATATGCTTATTTCTTTCCAAAGCATCCGCCATGGAATAATCCTTCGAACTGCCTTATGGCCCGGCTCCCCGGCGACAATGGAGCGAAGCGGAATTGCCGCCCGGTGTAGCGCCTTTTTGGACACTTTTCCCCGAAGGTATCTTTACTTCATTTTCTTGATTTCTTCATCTACTTCCTCTACGCCTTCGGCGTAGAATTTTTCTTCATCTGGGGCAAATTCATGTAGCAATCTCAGAAACTCTCCGGCGTGTACACGTTCATCCCTTGAGCACTTCAATGGCGAGTTTGTTGTTTGATTCATGATGGCCAAACGCGAACAGAAAGCATCCTCCTCTTCCATGAGGTGGGTCGTGAGATAACCGTCCTGCCGGAGGTATCCCGAAGTTGGATCAGGTGGTCCCAGAACGCCTTGTGGGCAATCGGATCCAATCCACCAGTCGGCTCGTCCAGAAACAGCACTTGCGGCCGGTGTAACATAGACTGGGCGATCTCCAGACGGCGGATCATACCGCCGGAATACTGTTTCACCATCCGGTCCGCGGCGTCGCTCAGCCCCATGAAGCCGATAGCCTCCTGGATGCGTGATTGGCGTTGTCGGCGCGGAATGTCGTATAGCTTGGCAAAGATCAAGAGATTCTCGTAGCCCGTGAGCATGCCATCCGCAGCGATCATGCGGTACGTAGCCGATCACACGCCGCACATCTTCAGCCTGACGAACGATGTTGAAGCCAGCCACCCGAGCACTTCCTGAGGTGGGGGGAAGCAGCGTGTTTAGCATCTTGATAGTCGTCGATTTGCCGGCCCCATTCGGTCCCAATAAAATGAAGATCTCACCGCTTTCAGCGGTCATAGTCAGCTCGTCTACGGCGGTCCGCCCGTTGAAACGGCGTGTCAGTGATTGGGTTTCGAGAACGATTGTCAATTCCTGTGCCATCCTTTCGCCGAACGTCTCGCTTCAGCCGCGCTCGCCGGGGTTACGCGGCGGGTGCTGCTCAGCTGCCGTGACAGCCAAAGACACCAGCTGCAAACACTCGTCAGTTTCATTTTGGAACCATCTCTGTCTTTTCCCAGGAACTTGCGTTCATTCAGCCGTTTCGTAGTCACACAGTAGAATTCAGCCAAATCTACGTCAAGCCCGACCTTCTCACGGCGAATCATCAAGATCCGCTGCTGTAAATCCCCGATTTGAGAGCCTGATCAATCGGCGGCATATCCGACTGTCTGTCCAAATAGTACACACTGATTTGGCTTCAAACTGAGCTTTTTCTCAAGTGCGACCTTGTCGCAGTTGTGAAACTACGAAACAAATCCCAACGAAAACGATGCGAGATACACGTTTTGCGCGATCAGGCCGGTGTCTACAAAGGAATATGATTTCTGGATCTCTGGGTCATGGAGCCCCGGTTCCTGAAATCCCGCATTTTTGAACCTTTCGATATCGACAATGTAGATGAAGCGCACGGGAGCGTCGGCGCCCGCATTTTCCTGTCCCGGGCCGATCGCGACCTGCTTACGACACACGATGGTCGGCTGTTACCAACCGGTGATCCCGCCTGTTCACCGGGATGATTTGAGTAGACGCATCTCCGATTCACTGCGAGATTCCAACATGATTTTTTCTCCATCGCTATGGAATATCATGTCTAAATCGTTTTCAAGTCCCTTGATGACGGTTGGAATATATTCCGATAGACTGATACCTCTGAATTTGAGATGGGCGCCGTCACGTCCTTTTCTGTTCAAGCCGGTGTCGACCATAGGCGGCACGATCTCAACAACTTTTATCGATGTGTCTTTAAGCTGTTGTCGAAGCACAAGAGAATTGGTATGGATCGCTGCCTTTGTTGCGCTGTAGATAGGCGTATTGAGCATGGGCACCAGCCCGAGCCCTGAACTCACATTGATAATCGCAGCTGATGGTCTTTTCATCAGATGACCGATGAAGAGGGCGGTCAGTTCCACTGCGGAAACAAAATTGGTTGCAATCTCGTCTTCGCCTGATTTGAGTTCCTCATACCCTTTTTTTAGATCAATATATCTCTGTATCCCAGCGTTCTGGATGATCCCGATCATGCGGATCATGTTCCACGAATACGTCTCTTATGCTCTTCTTTTTTTAGGAATAAGGTATACACACCTTCGAGCGCACCAGACAATCCTATCAGCCCTGCCAGTACCCAGAGCTGCGAGGGGTTGTTTTGTGCCACGTGTCCCATAAGTGCGAGGAGTGCAGCAGCGCAGAAGAGCACACCACAAAGAGCGATCAACCTGTTACTCATCGTCTCCTTCCACCGGACCAGGCTGGCGAGGTTGACGAGCGTAAAGATGATCAGGAAGCACGCACTTGCCATCATCGAGATGCTGGACAGGTTGGCCAGATTCGATAAGGCAAGCGCTGCTCCGGACGTGATCAGCAGGCCGACGGGTTGGTTCCAGACTTTGCGTTCGAAGTCTTTTGGCAGTTCTCCCTCTGTCGCAATGGAGTAGCTCAGGCGAGCAGCGCCATACAGGGTCGAGTTTATGGCGGAAAGGGTTGCTAATAAGGCCGTGATCCCGACAAGCGTAAACCCGAACTGCCCCAGTGATGGCCGGGCCGCTTCAGCCAGAGCGAAGTCTTGTGCCGCGGCGATCTGGTCGGGTGTCAAAGAGCCAACCACGATCAACGCGATCAAGACATAGAGAAGTATGACGAACAGGACCGTGAAATAATAGGCTCTTGGGAGTGCCGTGCGATAATCTCTTATAGACGCGGCTGTGTTTGCTATGAGTTCAAACCCCTCGAACGCCACGAAGATGATCATCCCGGCGCCTACAATCGACAGAATCGACGGCCATCCACTCGGTTGGATACGCTGTGGTTCGATTGAGCCGAAACCCAACGCAATCACCAGTATAAGTATAGTGACTTTCAGGCCGACAATATACGTCTCCGTCTCGCTGACGATTGCGGCACTGAGCAGGTTGAGAGCAGTTGGCAGGACGATCCCCGCAGTTATTAAGACATGGCTCATCACCGGTGTCTGCAAGTGTTGCGGAAGAAATGTTGTCGCGTAATTCCCAAAAGCTACTGCATAGAGAGATAGCGTGACGATGTACCCAAGCCAGAGGAGCATGTTGCTGGTGCCCGTAAGCCAGTCTACTCCAAACGCCTTGTCGATGAAAATAATCGTTCCCCCATTGTTGGGGTACGCAACGGATAGCTTGGCGTAAGAATAGGCAGTTAAAAGGGCGACGCAACCTGCCACCACAAATGCTAGTGGCGTCGCGCCCCCAGCAAGCACCGCCGCCAATCCTAAAACGGCAAAGATGCCTCCCCCAACCATACCGCCAACGCCGATTGCCACGGCTCCGAGGAATCCGATCTGTCCCTCTTTAGCGGTTCGGGAAGCCAAGCCTGGTTCCTCCAATACTTGTTCGTGGCATCCGCGTCAGCGCGGATTTTATGGTACTTGGGCAGTTGGGGTGTACGCACTATCCAAGGCCGAACAGCCTAGCGTCCACCACGACCGGCGTCAAGCAGAAACAATACGCTTACCGCGGCCTAGCACTCAGCTTCGGCTGCGGTCGTCGGCTGGCGCGGCGGGTGCCCCGCAGACGCCGTGACAGCCAGGACCGCCAGCTGCAAGCGCCGGTCAAGTGGTGCCTTTGTTCCTGGACTGACGTACGCACCACGTCATCGCCAGCACTGCTCCCAGAATGCAGCCAGCCGCGAACACTATACCCAAGAAAACGATATGAGGTAACGTGAGCCGCCAGAACAATACGTTCGTCTCCACAGGCTGGTAGTTCTGTAGCACGATTTTCTCAGGCAGCCCATCTTGAAGCAGGCTTTCTGTTGCGTCAGCTTCAACGGCGGCCGATAAGACGATCGGATCGTGTATACGTAATCACACATGCTATGTCTTAAGCTCCATTATTTATATCGTAAGAGAGCGCCGATACTACCGCTCTCGACCAGTGTACCGATGGGATCTACGAAGTCTGTTTCCCCGCCTTGTTTTACTACTATCTCAACTATTTCGTTGACCGCATCGACCTCGAACAAAGAAGTGGAATTGCATGTGGTGCAGACTTCGATTGGTTTGGTAAACAATGTATCACACTCCCGGCAGCGATATCCAGTGTGATTGAATTCCCTGCAAACTATCATCCTGTCGACTTTGCCCTGTATGGCTGCTGCGAGGACATTCTCGATTCCCACGACCCCCAAGCCACTGCGCAAATACTCCCCACGTATCCGCTCCCATATGTCATTGTCACTTTCCTTCTCGGCTTCGACGAACAACTCCTGGATATCTTCGTTGATTGAAGTGCCGCCTTTATGTAGATCGGACCGCTTGCTGGCAGTTTTTTCTTGAAGCACCCGGGGAAGGTTATCATAAATCTCATGGAGGATTTCTTTCCCACCGACAAGCAAGATATGGTCGATATGCTCCTTCTTTTCAATCGACTGAAGGTCTTGGACGATTTCTTTGGCATAATTCTGAATCTGTTTGTCTCTTCGCCGTTCATAACGTTGCTGTGACCATCCTCCCTTTCGAACATGATTCTTCACATTACCGTGAACGACTTCCGTATCGATGGCCACCTCTGATGACACCATGAAGATTCGAGCAGTCTTGTTATCGACTACAACAACAGCCACATTTTCGTACTCATCCTGCAGTTCGGCCAGAGGTCTGACATAGGGTGACGAATCCAGCCAGACCAGATCTTTCACCTTGACCGGCAAAGTAATAACCTTAAGGTAATCGAGCAGCCAGCAGACAAAGATGCAGGCCGACCCATTTTTATACGGATTACGCTCCCAGTACTTCTGCACCATCCCCCAATTCTGCTTGAGGTGTTCGCGCTCATCCCTTTCGGCCTCATTGCCGTCTAAGGCTTTCGACATCTTCCCGATGCGCTGTTCGATATGCTCCAGCGATTCAGGGCCCTCTATATAGAGACTTAGAAAGCAACGATCTGGCGAAGTAAGTTCTGTCAATTCTCGCAAGTCGATTTCAGAAAACATCTAGGTGCTCCTTTGGTTTTAATGATACAGCATACTTCCTGCTGGATATGCTAATAAACAGAATTCCGGTTGTTCAGTTTGACGTTTCAAAACGACTAGCAATCCAATCGACAGCGGAACAAGCAGAGCCTGATCAATCGTCGGCATATCCGACTGTCTGTGCAAAGAGTGCACGCTGATGCTTTTTCTATGTTTTCCTGACTTCCAGCTTTCAGCTTCGGTTGCCGACTGGCGCGGCGCGTGTCACCCAGCCACAGTGACAGTCAAGACCGCCAGCTGCGGGCAATGTCAGGTCCTTTTACGTTCATTCAATCATCTATTTCTCGAATATGCACTTCATCAAACCATACCTGCCCCCCATTATTGCCAGGGGCCGCTATACCTGCACGAAGAACTACTTTATCTGTGCCATTGGGAATCATGAATACAGCGCCGAATTTTTGCCAGTCAAAGGTGCCGGTAAGAGGATAGTCGT
>CAZREW010000004.1:0-7124 GCA_964599375.1 uncultured bacterium | reverse complement strand
TATCGATGTATTTCGTCTGAGTATCTTCTGCGTGGATTAGGACTGTCATTGCCAGAAATAGCACAAGTGCGATCCATGGAACTGACTTCTTCATGATCCCTCCTTATTTATTCATACGCGTCAACTACGTCTGCTATTGCGGGATAGTACGCTTCCCCGTCCATCCGTTCGGACACGCCGGAGCGATCGAGTTCATGTTTCACATCATCCGAGACGGCCGCGAGCACGAGCCGGATCTTCCGCTTAATCAGCAGGTCCAGGAAGTTCCGCAGAATTCCGGCCGCCGAGAAATCGATGTCATCGACGGCGATGCAGTCGATGCAGAACCACTTCAGTGGCGGCTCCGCGTTCTTGACCAGGCTCTGCACCTCTTCCGAAAGCTGCGCGCTGTTCGCATAATACATACTGTGACTGAAGCGATAGATCAACAGGCCTGGCGCGACCTGGCCCGGGTGGCTGACGGGAAACGCCCGCCATTTCCCGGACCCGTCCATGACAACGACGGAGTTTTTCGGCCGGTACCCGTGGCGCGTGTGGGAGATCAGCGAGAGAAGGATCGCCAGCAGGATCCCCTGTTCGACGCCCCGGAAAACGACGATCGCGGTCGTGGCCACGGCTACCCAGAATTCCCACGGGCGTTCGACGAAGATCCTGGTCATCCCCTTCACGTCAATCAACTCCACGCCGATAAGGAGGACCACTGCGGCCAGCACGGCCTGGGGCATGTGAGCCAGCGGCGCTGTGAGAAAAAGCAGAACAAGGAGCACGACCATGGCCGCCGCGACCGGGGTCAGCTGGCTCCGTCCGCCGGCGCTGTCTGCCATCTGGGTCTTCGTCGGGCTTCCGTTGACTACAAAAGCGCCGGAAAAAGCGGCGCCGATGTTAGCCATGCTCAGACCTAATAGATCCTCGTTTTCGCTGATGTGTTCGTCATACCGATCGGCATATGCCCTGGATGTGGCGGCGCTCTGAGCGATAATGACGATAAACATGCCGAAGGCAAGCGGTAGGAGCTTTTCCACGAGTGCCCATCTCCAGGCGACATCGGGCATTCCGATCGTCGGCATCCCGCCCGGAATCGAACCCAGGACGGGGACTCCCTTCGACTCGAGACCGAAGGCCCAACTCGCCGCGATAGCGCCGATGATCGCGATCAGCGGACCGGGAATCCGCTTAGAAATCCGTTTCGAGCCGACGATGACTGCGAGCACGGCGATAGAAACGCCCAGGGCGTAGGGCTGGACCCGCCCGATCTCGCGCCAATCAAAAAGGAGCCAGCCGACCGGTCCATGTCGCGCCCCGTGCAGCCCCAGCATTCCCGGGATCTGCCCGAGCGCAACCTGGATACCGACTCCCGTCAGGAATCCGACAAGGACGGTGCGGGAGAGGAAATTTGCGAGAAACCCGAGCCGAAGCACGCGCGCGAGCAGGAGAAAGACCGCAGTCATCAGGGTCAGCGCCCCCGCCAGTGCGACGTATTCGGCGGACTCCACCGCAGCAAGACCCGCAAGGCCGGCCGCGAGCATCGCCGCGGTCGCCGAATCAGCCCCCACGACCAGGTGGCGAGACGCCCCGAATACGGCGAACAGGCCGACCGGGATGAGCATCGTGTAGAGCCCAGTGATGACCGGCGTACCGGCGATCTTTGTATATCCCATCACCTCAGGGATGGCCAGTGCTGCAAGGGTGACGCCCGCGATGATCTCGCCTGGAACGGCAGGCCATCGGATCGGCAGGAGACCCTGCATGATCGGGAAGCGATTCCCTTTGCGATTTTTCCATTTTCGCGTCATTGAACAGTTCAGTTCCCCGCTCGCATCCGTCAGCTGCAAGTGATGGAATGGACTCCTCCTAAAATCGGCGTAATAATAACGCCAGCCATTGACCATTTTAGGAAAGGAGGAGTCCAGATACAGAGTTAGTTCGCGAACTCCTAATTTTGTAGTGCTTCTTCAAGAAACTCTCTGGGTGTCACCACTCTGACACCTCTATACCCTGACACTTTTCTAAGAAGTTTATCGCCGCTGACGATTATCTCGCAGCCCCCAGCCAAAGCGCAAGAAATAAACTTGTCATCATCGCTATCTTCACACACCTGCTCTGGAAGAGGTCCTGCCAGGACAATCTCTGCTCGGACCATGAGCAGAGACAGGAACGGCTTGAACTCGACTTGAGGATACTGGACCTGCAGTAGTTCTCCCACTCTGCCATACTCCTCGAGTATCTCTGGGGAGACAATTAGTTCCAGACGATCGTTTCTCCACGCTTCGAGGATCAAATATGGCGGTCCTGAGAAAAAGACCCCGGATATGAGCACGTTGGTATCAAGGACGACCCTCAACGCTTCTTTCTCGCCTTCTTGGTAGCTTTGTATATATCGGAGCGTTTCAGTCCTGCCTCACGCGCCTGAGACCGAGCATCTTTGATGATCGAGTCGAACTCCGACATGGATGGCGCCGTGAGAGTCTTCAGAATCACAACGTCCTTATCTCCCATGACGACGAATTGGTCCCCAGGCTTTAGCCCCAGCCGATCACGGATATCTTCTGGTATGACGACTTGGCCCTTCGAGGACATCTTTGTAGTGGATATTTTTCTCAAGCGAACTCCTTTGTTTTTCTTACTAGTAAGATTATACCAAAGCGAGTATATTTGTCAATGGGTATAATTTCGATCTAACGTTAGCTTCAGCTGCGGGCGCCGGCTGGCGCACGGCTTGCGTCAGCAGGCCGCGTGACAAACGACCTTGTCTGTTGCAAACAAACCAGTGTTAGGTCGGCAGCATTCCCAACTGCCCAAGCATACCCAAGGAATCGGTCTCTTCCCATTCTTGGGCGACCTTCCCACCTTCGAGACGATAGAAGTTGATGCCCGTGACCGATATTTTTCGACCGGTAGCCGGCGCGCCATGGAACGGACCAAGATGAGTCACCTCGCCCCTCCACCGAGCAGCTACAACCGAGCCTTCGCTAACGATGCTTTCGATTTCCACGCGCCAATCCGGAAACGCTGCGCGAGTCGCGCCGAGGAACTGCTTCATTCCCGCCCGGTCACGCGGCGGTTGCCCGCCTAAATGATAGACGAAGTCAGCCGTCGTCAGATTCGCAAGAGCTTCCAGATCCCCGCAATTCCAAACTTCTTCGATGTACGTCGCAACGAGGTCCTTCGCCTCCACCTTTATCACCACTCTTTGTTTAGGGTTTGTCCACCTAACGTTCATCTTCAGCTGCGGTCGTCAGCTGGTGCGGCGGGTGTCCTGCAGCCGGCATGACAGCCGTAGTCGTCAGCTGCAAGTAGTTAGGGTGCGAACATTTCTACTAATATCGACAAGACTTTCTCTGCCGCTCGTTTATCCAATTTCCCGAGTTTCTTGACTAAGCGTGTTGTATCAATTGTTCGTATTTGATCTAACACTACTTGTCCATTCTTCCCCTTAAACCGGCACGATACTCTTGTTGGATAGCTTTGTCCTTTTGTAGTCATTGGAGCCACGATCACCGTTCGTATGTTGTGGTTCATCTCATCCGGTGAGATTATCAAGCAAGGACGTGTTTTATTGATTTCGCTTCCGACAGTCGGATCAAGATTAATCAGGTAAACTTCGAAACGATTCACTACCACTCCCACTCCTCCTTATCCCATTTCGTCTCTATGGCTTTATCCCCATCCAATAAGCGGTCATCGCCACTTTTAGCCATTGCTTGGAACGAACTCCCCCAACCTGCTCGAATATGTTCTGCTGGAACAATGACAAGTCTGTTTTCTTCGACAAGGATTTCAATCTCCTGGTCTATTCCAAGCTGTTCAATCAGAGGCTTGGGTATTCTAATACCTTGTGAATTCCCAATTTTGACAATCTTTGATTTCATCTAGCACCACCCCTTCGTGTGATTACATTGTAATCACATATGGAGCGTTTGTCAAGTCCGATTAAGTAGTTTTATTGCCACCTGACACCCTAACGTTGAGCTTCAGCTGCGGGCGACGGCTGGCGCGGCGGGTGCTCCGCAGCCGCCGTGACAGACAAGACCGTCAGCTGCAAGCAGTCGTTAGGCCTCGACAAATTGTTGACGAACCTCGCTGGGTCCCCTCGTAAGAAGCAGGACTCCCGACCAGATCGCGAACAACAAATATACAAACACGATTCCCCAACCGAGCGCATTCAGCACCTGTGAAAGAATCGCTACAAATGTGATTATGACTCCAATAGCGTCGTAGACTAGAAGATCTAAGAGTATCGCTCGCTTCGTGTCGGCGGCTGCGACATTTCTCGCCAGATAGGTTAAAAGAAGAGTGCCGATCATTGCCGCCCCATACTCCCGCGCTGCAAACATGCCAGCAGAGCCCAGGACCCCGCCAAGTAACCCGAAAAGAACACCTGGAGCAGCAAGAAGAAATACCCCGAAAGCGAGACAAACCAAGGCTTTTGTGATCAGGAGTGCTCGGAAAGTCACTATACCCCCCCTTTCCTCAAGATCCTCTCTACAGAAGGCCTAACGTTGAGCTTCAGCTGCGGTCGCCGGCTGGCGCGGCGGGTGCCCCGCAGCCGTCGTGACAGACAAGACCGTCAGCTGCAAGTTAGGCACCTCAAACAAATACTACTTCTCAAGGAGCGCTATGATATTGCTCTGGAACTTCTTCATCCTCCCAAAGCTCAATAGCTTCATCCAAATCAACTCTAATATCATAAGCGGCCCAAGCATAACAGAGTCAGCAGGCCCTTGGTGAAGGTGTAGCTCTTTAATCTTAAAACCCGCATATTTTGCATTTTTTTCGATTACATTAGGTGTATTCAAGCGATAGAAAGTTGGATATACGTCTGCCCCCCCCGATTTTGAAGGTATCTGATGATTAGCTTCTTCAGCCGATCAGGAAAGAGCCTAGCGAGCATTATTTTGTAGCTCAGTGAATTTGGAGTGTGAAAAACACAGATTCCATCATTTGTGAGCACCCTTTTGATTTCAGCAAGAAGTACCTGTGGATCAGAGGCATGCTCGATTACCATGTTTGCCGTAATCAGGTTGAATGTGCCTTTCTTGAATGGCAATTCCAGGATATCTCCGAATATTCTGTGCTTGATCATCTTGTTCTTCTGCAGCGCATCAAGATCTCTATCAATTCCGACGACAAGGTTTGCACGATCGATCAATTCAGAGATCGAATCCTCAGATTTGAGACCAATGCCAGAAAAGGCCTTGTGTCCGCACCCAAGATCGAGCCACCGAGTATGACGATTGATGTGAGAGAGCACCAGATCACGATAAGCGAACTGAGGTTCGATTCTTCCAGGTATCAGCATCTCCTCCAACTTGGAGTACGTTTTCCATAATTTGGATCTCATATTCGTTCGTTTGTTTTTCGCCATATACCAACCAATGAGTGCCTAACGTTCCGCGTCAGCGGCCGCCCCCGTTGTTCGTCACCTCGGCAACAGATTCGCGTAGCTGCCGATCCGCCAGAACCGAATCAGGAACCACAGCGTCATCCCGTACGTGAACAGGAACAACAGCATCGCCAAAGGCTGCAGGAACGGCAAAGGCCTCACCTCGCGCCCGGTGAGAAGGTAGGTCGACAGGTATCCTGTCGACACCAGGCCGAGCGCAACCTCGATCCCAAGACCCCAGATCAACGCGCGCAGCGGTGACCGAAGCGACGAACCGCTCGTGACGAGTCTGCTGAGCGATGCCACGAACACGACCATGGCCAACGAGTTGAGTGTGGAAGCTCCACCGAGAAGCAGCCGGTGGCCAACCCCAGTTGTGAGCACTGACCGGATTGGCAGCTTGGAAAATATCACGCACCCGGTGAACACGATCACCAAGATGAGAGAATACCGGAGACGCTTGTCACGCGGCCGAATCTCCCGGAGGAACTCGTAGGCAAAGAGCATCAACGCGAATGTCGCGACAAGCCACAGGATGGACGTCACCGTGCCGGCCACCCGGGAACCGCTCAGGGCTGGAACCAGCCCGTACGCCGCCTTGTGCAGTACGGTGTACGCGGAGCCGAGGATCAGCAGCAGGGTCGCCCTTCGAAGATCCATGGGGCGCACCTCCTTTCCACTTGTCGCCTCCACCACCTAACGTCAGCATAACCTGTGGACGAAGGCTGGAACGGGCCTTGCCCCGCAACCGGCATGACAGCCGTAGTCGCCAGCTGCAAGCACTCGTTAGGGTGTCCAATTCTCTAAAGCATTCTTAAACTCATTAATGGGTCTAAGATATTTCAGCGTACTTATTGGAGTACGGTTAAGCTGATGATTCAAGTATTCTACTTCTGCGAGTATATCTTGGCGCTGGGTGGACACCAATAACTTGCTAGTCATAATCATATCATTCATGGTTCCAAGAACACTTCTACTATTCGTTGTTCCCCATGCTATCGGATAGCAAGCAATACCAATACTGGCAATTGTCTCAGAAGGAATACCATCATTCCTAAGATTTTCGGTCAAGCCAGAGAGAAAACATTGGCCCAAAATGTGGAAATCATCTTTCATCAATCCAAAAAGCAATACGGAATAGCGAGTTCGATCATTTGTGAAAAGTACGCACTTTCGCCTTTCGAGGCGAAAGAGATGGCCAAACCAGCTACCGAATATTCCATCAGCAGGATCCGGAAGCTCGTCCTTTGGTAGGTGGAGTTCCTTGAGCAACTTATGCGTACATCTCAACGTTAACATTAGAACATTTCACTCTCATATATCACCCTAACGTCAGCTGCAAGCGGCTGTTAGGCAGCCGACCCTGGCGGTTCAGTGGGCTAACGCCTAAAGACGTAGATCGCCCACCCCAGAGTGTCTCGACCCCAGCGAAGATAGGCTGCTTTCTCCTCACCTACTCGACGCATAATCTCGGGAAGATCCGGATCCTCCGGGTGCGAGCGTGCGTACTCGTCCAACGCCAACCACTGTAGTCCTTCGTACCTGTCCCAGTCATCACGATTGCTGACAAGTGTGTGAACAAGGTCGAGCCCCCGCTCCTCCCCGGCCTCGACATTGCCAAGGTGTGTCCCGAACGCCTCCTTCGGAAGGCCCAGGACCTTGAGGTACTCTTCGCACGGCTCTTGCAGCCAGTAGGGCTCGCCCGTGACCACCCATCCACCGGGCGCGACCATGCGTGTCA
>CAZREW010000003.1:0-274537 GCA_964599375.1 uncultured bacterium | reverse complement strand
TCCCCGGAATGAAAATAAAATCCGCCGTGAAGATCTTCGTATGTCCCCTGACAGTCTATTATCGTCGAATCGGTGACAGACGGATCGAACCTCATCTCCGAGATGACAAGTATCGGCTTTCCCCTGAAGTCGAGATCGCGGTTGCCGGTTCCCCTGTATATTCCCGGCGCGACGAGGACGGTGTCCCCGTGCGCGCAGGAATCTATCCCGGCCTGTATGTTGATCGCCCTCCCCGTGCTGTCGGGCTTCACGTACCAGATATCCGCCGAGGCGGAGCCGGTGAACAGAAATATCCAAATACAGACGTAATAGCAGATCCGCTTCATATCATATCCCCTGGATCGATATTGTTTTCCCGTTGCCCTGTCTCTGGATGCATTCGCCCGAAAGACGTTATGAACGATTCATGCCCAGGGTAAGTCCGGGATATATATACTGTTATAACTCTATGATATGATTAGCGTTGCACTGACTGGGATAATGGCGCGAGACAGATCCTCTCCGCGGTTCGTGCGGAATATTACCTACTCTCGAATGTCTCACTGGGTATTAATACTTATCTTGAGGCCCCGCTCATGTCTGATGTGACCGGCACCTGCCAGGTCCTGAATATCGCTGTCGCTATGGAATCGACCTGGACCCTGTCGTAGAACCAGAGCGGGAATCCGAAATGCACGCTCGGGGCGGCTACGCATCCGGGCTTGTCGGCGACCCTGTCCGCGTAGCTGGAATACCAGAAGGCGACCGGCTGGTTGTGGACCACCGAGCGCGTGTTCAGTGCCACTTCCCTGTAAAGCGGATGGAAGCACGGCTGCGACTGATGCCCTATGCGGTCCATGTAGTACTTCGAGTCATATACCTCGACATAGAACATCCCTCTCACCTGGGGATCGAAGAACATACCTGTCCTTGTCACTTCATCCCAGAGGTCGAGCCGCCGGGGAAATCCTTCCATACTGGATGTGAGCGGATCGGAGTCGTCGAGTACGGCCCACCGCATCGCGTCGTACTCGATTCTCCTGTCGGTACCAAGGTCCTGTCTTAAAAGTCCGTCGACCTTGTCTATCACTGAGACACAGAAATCCCGGTAAGCCATGGAATTCACTCCGGTATTATCCGAGCAGCCCGAGCTCGGTCCCCAGTACTCACACTGGACGCTGACGGGAAAGACCCTTGCTGATATGCACGCGGCCAGCCCACCTGCTCTCTGGCTCTCCCCCACGGTCCAGAGATGGCCCCCCGAATCGAGGTAGTATGGAAGGAAATTGAGCGTCAGCTGACCATTCGCCCCTTCTGGCGTGAACCTGACAAGACGGTTCCAGACGCTGCCGCTCATATCGTCCGAGGCTGTCGAATATGACCATATCACATTCTTGTACTTCCAGAAATATTCCATGGACGGAAGATAGAAATCGTTATCCGTCACATCGTATATATCGCGCTGCGGGTCGAAATCTATCACGTTTAGGCACCTCGACGTCCAGAATTCGTCATGCTCGGTCTCGGTCGGAAAAGCGTAGATCTGCTGCTGGAAATCCCTGGACGGGAAATCATCCACCCACAGGAGGTCCCGAGTCATATCGAACGGGACCACTGTCAGCTCGACGATGCCCAGTGTCACATATCCCAGGTTATCGACCGTCTCGACGTACAGGGTGTGCGTCCCGGAATAAAACGCCCTGGATGCCGCTTCCGTTATGTAGGGGCTCGCTTCGACCTCCCACTCCGATGGGTCATCGAGACGCTGTATGTCCCAACCATACCTGTATGACCGCACTACAGCGCCGTAGCTGCTCGCGTCCCCTGTCCAGCTGAACCTCGCGTTGAATCCAGATGGGATGACCTTCTTCTCCGTACGCAGCTCGGTCCCGAGAAACGAGAATGTCCCCAGATAAGGCTCTCTTATCCTCAAAACGGGGCCCGTCGGCACCATCGACATGAAATGCCGAACGTTAGTCGTCTTGTTGAATATGACTGATACCGCACCCGCCTCGTCCATCGCCTGGACGACGAATATGTATCCCTTGCCCGGGACCAGGACCTCATTATCGCCTATCCATGCCTCACGGCCCGAATCTCCCGGCTCGAAATACCAGTACCAGTCAGACCAATCCTGCTCAAACATCCCGGGATTTTTGTTTATATCGTTGATCATGCCGGTGGTGTAAGGCAGACACATGTACCTTACCGAATCCACTTCCTGGTAGTTCCATGGCGAATCCAGCGGATCCTTGCCGACCCACCTGAACCGTATGATGTTGCTGAGCATCTGGACTCCCAGGGCGGGGTTTGCGCAATATGGATCCGTGATCATGATATGAGGCGCCAGTGTGAATGCAGTGAAGGAGCGATGCGCCGTTTCCGAGACGCCCCCCCTGTCGTCAACGGCCCTGATGAAGAAGGTATGAGATTTCTTGAATCTTCCGTAAAGGCTCGTGTTGATTTCGACGTTCCGTTCATACTCATCAGCCGACACCAGGAAAACACTGTCGCCGCGCTCCGTGCTGTTCCAGTTCTCGCTGCCGGTGGTGTCGTCCGGATCGAACCCGAACGGATCGCCCTCGGCCATGCAGAATTCGTAATGGTCTATTTCGCCGTCCTCATCATGTCCAAGCCAGAAGAAATGAACGGTGTAAAGAATCGTATCCCCTTCCAGAGGGCCATTCGTCAATTCGATTACGGGGGGCACGTTCTCCCTGACATTCCCATTAAAATCGTTCCCCGAACAAGCCGGTAGAAGAACAAGGGCGCAGGCAGCCGCCGCAAAGGCGCATAGTGACGAGATCCTGTCCCGGATGTGCCCGGCATCAAGCATGATGATCACCTTATCACGACAAATTTCCCGATCGTGTTCCGGAATCGTCCATCCTCCGGCTCCACGCTGAAAAGATACACCCCGCTGGTAATATCCTGACCGTTCCTGGAGATCAGGTTCCAGGCAGCGGTGCCGTCGCCCTCGCTCCCGTCGTGCCGGATCACCTCGACGAGATCTCCCGAAACCGTATAGATCCTTATAGTCGACCTGCATCCGGGCAGGTTGCGGAACTCGCATCTGAGACCTGTCGGATCGTCGTTGTTCGGCTCGAGTCTCCAAGGTTCCATAGCTTTGTCGGTGACGGGATTGGGGACGACAAAGATCTCCTTCTGGCTGAATCCTTCCGGTTCCTGTGCCTCCGACCTCGCCCTGACAAACTTGAAGTTCGACATCGGCGCGTTCTCCCTGCCCTTTTCCACGGGGATCCCGTTCCGGATAACATGATCGTATGATGTGACTGAGTAAAAATACGGAAGCCCGTTCTTCGCCTCCCTGTCGATATACCTGTAGAACCGCCTTCCTCCCTCGAATCCGAGGCTGTACCTTGCTATACTTTCCAGGGTGTCGCAGACCTCGGCGCAAAGCCCGGGCGGGCAAGGGACAGGATCGAGAGGGTATTCCATAAGCGACATCTTGTAATAGTCGAGGTACTGTTCCCTTTCTGGAAGACCCTCAAGTGGCTCGTAGACCCATCCTCCTCCTGATTCCGTCTCACGAAAATCCAAGTCCGGAGATACCCCGTTTACGATGTCCCTCTGCTCCAGGAAGAACCACAGTTCCCTGCCGGGACCAGTATCCTCCGTAGTGCCGACGGGCCTGTGCCAGCCTTCGGCCCGCCAAACCTGGTATCCCTCGAAATCCAGCAGCCTCGAGACCGGGTCGGGGATTATCTCTGAGAAATCGTCCCAGTAGACCTCAACCACATTATCCCGCGGCACGACACGCATATTCGGCAAGACAGGCGCCGATCCGGTCTTCCAGTTGAGCTGGTGCTCCATGCCGCCCACGCCTGTCATGTAATACTCAATGCCGGCATCGATCTTCCTGTAACAGTCAGAATCTCCCTTATATTTCCAGCGTTCCACCCCGCAATCGAGATTGCTCCATATGATCTCGAACTTCGGGATATCGTACATCTCTATGATGGGATCGCACGGATCCGGATCATAGTCTGTGAGGGGGCCTTCTACGGGAGATTCCCTGCCGATAACGCCCGTCTGTGGGTCACCGTCGAGATCATACCAGATCCCGTCCCAGACCTTCTGGGCTGTGGAGGCGTGATCGAGCATATCGTCCAGAGAGGAACCGCCCACGAACGCGAAATCGATGAAAAAGGACGAACCCGGCGCCAGATAGGAGAAAGGTCCGCAGCTTAGAAGGATCCGGTAGTCCGCTGTGGATATCGTGTTCTGATCGAAAGCCCTCGTTGCCATCACATCGTATCTTTCGAAATCATTGGTCGGGTCCCCGCCGTCCACATACGGGACAAGACCCTTGAAAGTCCTGAAGGCGTTCAACATCCTGGAAGGGAACCACGGGAGGCCATCCTTACCGTTCGCGTCGGTCGAATGCCCGAGAAAGGCGATTCCGAAATACGATGGCGTAAGTCCGTTATCGCCGTCCGCGTCATAGACGTAAGCGACCGATATATGTACAGGGACCTCAGCCTCATCCTGCATGACGCACCAGGCTCCGCTGAAGAACCCTACCATGTCGTCGAGATGGTAGCTTCCGAATTCCCGTGGTCCAGCGTCAAGATCGGCATATATACCGATATACAGGCTGGTGAGGAAATCGTCGCCGATATTGTCTATCCAGTACCGGACTCCTACGAAATCCTGGAAATCCTCTTCGCCCCACTGGTACGATTCCTGCCTCACCCTGACTCCGAGCGGTTCGTGCTCCGGCCATATGGTCCTTGCCTGCGGTTGGTCGTCGCTGAACCAGCAGGAGAACATCTGCTTTCCTCTAGCGGCGAAATCCTCATCTATTCTGCCGTCCCCGTCGTCATCCCGTCCGTTCAGCCAGTCCTCGTCGACGAGGCCGTCGCCGTCGTCATCAGCAGGGCCGGGATAGCTCTCCCCGCGGGGATCCCCCTCGTAGCTCCGGTAGATCGTGTCCTTTGGATCGAGCGACGGGTAGAACTCCGTCTCGGGGTACCCGGTGGACACGAAAGGAACGCCGTTCCTCTCCGCTCCGACCCAGATACCTGCCGCGTAGAGGTACTCGATCCCTGAGCCTGCCGGATACTGTGCCGAAGGCACATCGGACATCGGGTAGCGGCTTTTCGGCAGGGACCCGAAAAAGCCCCAGTTGGTGACGTTCATCTGGAGGTTACCGACGTTATGGACAAACTCGCCGTCTATCACCGGCGTCATCCCGGGAGACCGGATCTTCGCGCCGGCCCACGGATCGCGTGAGTTGTCATCATCTGAGGATCTTGCGGTCGAAACGGGCAGCATCGCGAGAAATGCGCAGAACAACACAGTATGTCTCCACCTGCGTATGTCACGGATCGATTCCATGCCTCCCCCGACCATCCGTTCTGCTGCCGCGGAGCAGGAGCCCCGCCTTATGATCTAATTATCATATATTTTCGGGAATACGGCAAGAAAACGATTATGGATCCCCTTGACTGACCATGCCTTCGGGGATATTGTCGGCCCATGCGCATACCTGAGCGAAATGCTGCGGAACCTCGGCTTAGAGCCATCATCCAGGTCTCCCTTTTTCTGATCGCTCTTGTCCTACGGCTTACTCTCTTTCTTATCGCCTCCGGCGATGAGGAAAGATTTATCAGGCCCGATTCGATGACTTATGTCCGGCCGGCGCTCAACGTCGTCGATCACGGCGCCTTCTCAGCTGAACCGCAGGAGCCCTTTACGCCAGAGTTCGATGTCGCGCCGGGGTTTCCCGCCTTTATCATCGCGGCGTTCGTGGTACTGGGCAGATCGGTCACGCGCCTGGTCTTCGTCCTTCTTCTCATCGATTCGACCGTACCGGTGATCCTGTACAGGATAGGAGAGAGATGGCGTTCATGGAAGATCGGAGCGGCCGCCGGCGCACTCTACGCGACCTGCCTTCTGTGCGTGATCTCCTGCCAGCACGTCCTTTCCGACAGCCTGTTCACATTTTTCCTTTCACTGCAGATCCTCTTCTTTCTCCGTTTCTTCAGGGAAGGAAGTACGAAGGACCTTATCGCCTCAGTGGTGATCCTCGGGATCATGACCCTTATCAGGCCTATTGCCTCCTACTGGATCTTCATCCTTCTGGGGCTGCTTCTCTTCGCCCGCCCTCTTCCGGGGAACCGCAGGCTGTCGAGAGTCTTCATATCGGCCATGATATTCTCGGTCATGTGCGCCCCCTGGATCGCGAGAAACCTTCATCAGGGAGCCGGATTCCGCCTCGTCACAAACTCCGCCAAGACCGTCAGGTACTATTTCGCCGCCGCCGTCGAAGCGGAAGTGGCCGGCAGGCCGGCGGGACAGATCCGTGATGAATGGAAAAAAGCCGATATAGAGCACTTCGAGATGAATCCCGGTCTCTTCCCCGACGAAGACTCCCGCGCCTCATACAAGACCCGGGAAGGGATAGCGATAATAAGAAAACATCCGCTGGTCTTCCTGAAGATGAGCGCGCGCCCATACGCCCTCTTCCCCGCGGTGGACGCGTTCTATGAGCATATAGGTGTTTCGGCCGGGGGAAAGGGGACACTCGATATCCTTACACGCCAAGGTCCCTGGGCAGCCGCCAAGCACTATTTCCAAGGGAAGACCTGGCTCCTGATCCCTATCATCCCATGGATCCTGATCCTCGGCATTACCTATATCGCATGCGTCCGGGGCCTATACATCTGCTTCAGGGAAAGGGCCTGGGCCGACCTGCTGGCGTTCGTCTTCTTCGCCCTCTACTACATCGCGTTCCTTGGGCCCCTGACCCTTTCGAGGTACAGGCTCCCCGCGATGCCGGCAATCGTCCTTATGGCAGGCCTGGGAATGACTTCATGGAAGAAAAAATGAGCCGCCCGGGACTCGAACCCAGTACCCCCTGCTTAAAAGGCAGGTGCTCTGCCGGATGAGCTAGCGGCCCATGAAGGATCGTCTCAACTGTGATGTCGCCGCTTCCCTGGCGGCGGCGGAATCAATCTAATAGCAGGGAGTCGATATGTCAACCGCTCAGGAGTCCTCCCGGACGATCGTGCTGCTCCGTTCGGGGCCGGTCGAGATGAAAGATGCCCGCACGCCCAGCCTTTCCTCGAGCATCCGGACGTAGGCCCTGGCATTCTCGGGCATCTCCTCGAAAGTACTCCCACCCAGTTCCTGGTCGGGCCAGCCCGGCACCTCCTCGTATAGAGGCCTGCACCGGTCGAGCAGATGGACATTCTGCGGAAAGTGATCTATCCTCTCGCCGTCCAGATCGTAGGCGACGCAGACCTTTATATTTTCGAGACCTGACAGCACGTCGAGCTTGGTCAGCGCGATCTCCTCGAGACCGTTGAGGTTCACAGAGTATCTGGCGGCTACCATGTCGAACCACCCGCAGCGCCTCGGCCGTCCGGTAGTGGTCCCGTACTCTCCCCCTTTGTCGCGAAGGCAGGCTCCGGTCTCATCCTCGAGCTCAGTCGGAAACGGCCCGTTGCCGACCCTGGTCGTATAAGCCTTGAATATCCCTATTGCCCTGCTGATATCCCCCGGAGCGATGCCGCTCCCGGTTATTGCCCCTCCTATAGAGCAGTTGCTTGAAGTCACGTACGGATATGTCCCGTGGTCGATATCGAGGAGCGTGCCCTGTGCGCCCTCGAGCATTATGCTCTTCCCTTCCTTTTTCCAGCGCGTCACGAGCTCCTGGCTGTCGACGATCATGGGGCTTATCAGTTCCTGGATGTTGACAAAATCGGCGGCTACTTTTTTGGTGGACAGAGGCGGCGCGCCGAAGGTCCCGACCGACCTGTTACCCCATTCAGTCGCACGCGTGACAAGTTCGTGCAGGTCCCCCTTGGAGAGCAGGAAATCACCCATCCTCATTCCGCGCCTGCTGTGCTTGGATGAATAAGCTGGGCCGATGCCCTTGCCGGTACTCCCGATATGGTTCTTTTTCAGCTCGCCTTCCATCAGGCTGTCGATGAACTTGTGGTGGGGCATGACCACCTGCGCGGCAGAGCTGATAAGCAGCCTGCCGTCGATAGCGACACTCCTGCTCAGCAGCTCGCCCAGCTCGTCCCTCAACGCGAACGGGTCGATGACCATCCCGTTTCCCATAACGGCCGTAACTTCGGGGTAGAGTATCCCGGAAGGTATCTGGTGGAACTTGAAGGTCCCCTCGTCATTGACGACCGTATGGCCGGCGTTCGCTCCTCCCTGGAAGCGGATAACGGCTTCGTGGCTGGACATCAGAAAGTCGACGACCTTGGCTTTGCCCTCGTCTCCCCACTGGCCTCCCAAAATCACTGTAGCGGGCATCTTATTACTCCTGTCTATTCTATTCCGGGGTATCGAGAAATAGTTTATGTAATAGGAGGTCGTTCCGCAACCGAATTATCTTTCATCAGGGGCATAAAAAAACCGCCTTACGGCGGTCCGCGCGACACTCCATCGCATCCGGGCTTACATCATGCTGCGGTGCTGCTCATCGGAAAACAGTTTCTTGATGATACCCCAGGAATTCTCATCGACGGAACTGGGCTTGTCGAGAGGATCGCCTGGATTGCTCCGTTCCTTGGAGATATTGGGGATGCCATCCCCATCGTCGTCGCCGAGCTCGATCCCATTCTTGGATCCGTCACCATCCGAATCCTTGATGGCCAGGGCGTGGTCCCACTTGTCTCCGTTAGCGTGGAAATCGTTGCCGAAAAGATTCAGGGGAGCGTTCCCGTTGACCGGGTCAGACACGGAATGACACAAAGCGCACCGATAGCGTTCATATACGGGGAGTTTTAACATGAAGGTCTCACTGCTGAGGAGCGCGCCGGAAACAAAGGCCATGGCGCACACTACAAGCACGATGAGACCGCGGCGCTTTAGCTCAGGACTCAACCGCACCTCCTTGACTGATTAAATTATAGCAGTGACAGGAGCTTATGTCAAGGGGGAGTCAAAAAGTGGCGGAAGGTCCCTTATCTGTCCAAGCATGGCCAGAGCCTCCGCCAGCCTCTCTTTCCTCCCTGTGACCTCTGCAAGCCCCGCCATGAGCCTCTCGAGCACCTTCCCGCTGTATATCCCCGGGAACCCTGTACGCACGATCTTGCCCGCCATCTCGTCCTGGCCCCCTGCGAGAATGATGCCGTGCCTCTCCTCCATGGACCTTATAAGCTCTTCGCATGATACGGCTTGCGGCGGCAGAAAGGCCTGGACCGATCTGGATGGAACTTCGGGAAAGGACCTCATTCCCAGGACCTCTGCAGCTCCCAGAAGAGCAGCCGAGGAGGCCTCATGCCTGGCCATCACGGCTTCTATCCCTTTTTCGCGTATGTTATCGAGCGACCCGTGCATCACCTGCACGGAGTGGACCGCCGGAGTAAAGGGGGTATCCCCCGCCTTTATCCCGTCTCTGTACCTTTTCAGCGCGAAATAGAACCGGGGCCTCGGATTGGCTGAGGCCGCTTCGACGGCCCTTGGGCCGGCGATCACGAAGCTTATCCCCGGTGGGGCGGCGAGCGCCTTCTGGCCGGCTCCTGCCAGGATGTCTATCCCCCATTCGTCCATCATGATCCTCTCCGAGCCCGCCGAAGCGATCGCGTCGAGGGCTATAAGCGCGCTCCTGTCAGGGAGCGCAGAGACGATCCCCTCTATATCGAGGCGAAGGCCGGTCGATGACTCGACGTGAGTGAGGGTGATAAGCCCGGGGGAGAAGCTCTTCACTCGCTCGGCGATGCGGCCTGGGTCTACCCTTTCTCCCATCCGGAAAGACAGGATATCGACTTTACACCCGAAAGCCTTTGCTATCTCCCCCCATCTGCGCCCGAACTTCCCTCCCTCCACCACGAGGACCTTCGCTCCGGGGCGAGCGATATTCGCCACGACTGCCTCCATCGCTCCTGTCCCTGAAGCGGCGAGGAGTAACGCGGATTCCTCGCTGCCGCAGAGTTCACCGAGCATGCGGCCCGTATCCATAACTATTTCGCGGAATGGTCCAGTCCTGTGATGCATCTCCGGCAGGGTGGCGAACCGCCTGGGATCGATGTGGACCGGCCCGGGAGTGAGCAGGATCAGATCCGCTCGGCTATCCATTTCCAGATCCCGTCCTTTCCTTCTCCGGTAACGGCCGATGAGAATATGAACGGCACATCGAAAGGGTGTCCGTCTTCATCGGTCCCTCCCGCGGGCCCTACAGTCATCCCGTCGAAGCACGACCGGAGGACGGCTGCCTTTCCCGCCCTATGGGACCTCTTGATCTTATCGGCTTTCGTGAGGACGACCAGGAAATCCCTCTCGGCATCGACCATCCTCTGAAACATCAGGAGGTCGTCCTTCGTGGGAGCGTGCCTGGCGTCTACAAGCTGCACGATGCCCGAGAGCGCCTCCCGGTTCCGCAGATACCCGGTTATGACCCTATGCCAGCTGTTTCTCTGGGTCTTTGACGCCCTGGCGTATCCGTATCCAGGCAGGTCGACGAGGTAGAACTTCTCGTTCACGATAAAGAAGTTCACCGTCCTCGTCTTTCCAGGTTCGTTGCTGACGCGCGCGATGTTCTTCCTGTTGAAAAGCTTGTTCAGGAGAGATGATTTCCCCACATTGGAACGGCCTGAGACGGCGACCTCGGGGAGACCCGAGCGCGGGAACTTCGAATGATCGAGGACTGTTGATTCAAGATCGAGCGATTTGATCTTCATCGATCAGTTTGCCTGCTTCGGATGAGAATCAGAGAAGAAGCCGCCGATCTTGCCACGATGCCTCACGCCCCACTCTAGATGCTTCGAGAGCGCGTTCTTCAGGACATCGTCAATATTGTCGACGACGATGATCTTCATCTTTTTCTTCACCTCGTCGGGCAGCTCCTTGATATTCTTTTCGTTCCCCTTTGGAAGCAGCAGCGTCTTCACTCCGGCCCTCAGCGCTGCGACTGATTTCTCGTTGATCCCGCCTATCGGGAGCACCTTGCCGCGAAGCGTGAGCTCACCGGTCATCGCCACGTCCCTGCGTATGGGGATATCGAAGAAAGCCGAAACGAGGGCAGTACCAATCGCCACTCCGGCGCTCGGGCCGTCTTTGGGTATGGCTCCCTCCGGGACGTGCACATGGACATCGACCTTGGAGAATATGTCGTTCTCGAGCTTGAGCATCCTGGCCTTGTTCCTCGCGTAACTCATAGCGATCCTCGCCGATTCCTGCATCACGTCTCCGAGCTGCCCGGTCAGGATCAGCTCGCCCTTGCCTGGCATCAGGGTCACCTCTATGTTGAGGATCTCCCCGCCCGCTTCGGTCCAGGCAAGCCCGGTGGCGACGCCTACGGCCATTTTCGAATCGATCTCGCTCTCGGTGTACTTAGGTATGCCCAGGTAAGATTCTATGTTCTTCCTGCTTATCCTGATCTTCCCGCTTTTCTCCTCGGAGGCGAGTTTTTTCGCGACCTTCCTGCAGATCGACGCGAGCTCTCTTTCCAGGTTCCTGACGCCCGACTCACGCGTATACTGCCTGACAACATCCCTCAGCGTCGCCTCCGAGATCGTAAGCTGGTCCGGCTTTATGCCGTGCTGTTCCATCTGCTTCGGGAGGAGGAACTTCTGGGCGATCTTGATCTTCTCGTGCAGCAGGTACCCGGGCAGCCTGATTATCTCCATCCTGTCCTGAAGAGCCGGCGGAATACTGTAGATCACGTTGGCCGTCGTGATGAACATGACCTCGCTTACATCGAAATCTACCTCAAGATAGTTATCGCTGAAATGCTTGTTCTGCTCGGGATCGAGCACTTCCAGCAGCGCAGAGGAGGGGTCTCCCCTGAAATCGCTGCTCAGCTTGTCGACCTCGTCGAGCAGGAAGACGGGATTGCGGGAACCGGCCTTCTTGAGGCCCTGGATGATCCTGCCCGGCATCGATCCGATATATGTGCGCCTGTGCCCCCTGATCTCGGCCTCATCCCTCGTGCCCCCGAGGGAGACCCTCACGAATTTCCTTCCTGTCGCGTCGGCTATTGAATGCCCAAGAGAAGTCTTCCCCACGCCGGGAGGGCCGACAAAGCACAGGATCGGACCTTTGAGGTTTCCGGCGAGTTTTACCACTGAGAGGAACTCGAGGATCCTCTCCTTGACCTTCTCGAGGCCGTAATGGTCGGCGTCCAGTTTCTTTTTGACCTCGAGGATATCGAGGTTGTCCTTTGTCCTCTTCTTCCACGGCAGGGCGACAAGCGTATCGATATAGTTGCGCGATACGGTAGCCTCGGGGCTCATCATCGACATCATACGGAGCCTGTCGAGCTCCTTCCAAGCTATCTTCTGCGCTTCCTTCGACATCCGCGCCCTCTTGATCTTCTTTTCGAGGTCTTCGAACATGTCGGCCTCGTCGCCGTGTCCGAGCTCGCTGCGGATCGCCTTCATCTTCTCATGAAGGAAGAGCTCCTTCTGGTTTCTCGTGACCTGGCTGGTCACCTTGTCGTCGATATTCTTCTCGAGCCTGAGCATCTCGAGTTCCTCGATGAGGAACCGGCTGATCAGCAGGAGCCGGTCTTCGAGGCCCACGGTCTCGAGCAGTTCCTGTTTCTGCTCGTTGCGTATCTGGAGATGCGCGGCGACTGTATCCGCCAGCGATGAGCGGTCATCGAGGGCCTGGATAGACAGCATTACTTCGTTCGGTATCCTCTGGTTTAGCTTTACATACTCTTCGAACTGGGCCTCGACCTTTCGCGAGAGGGCCTCGACCTCTTTTGTCATACCTTCTAGAGTATCAAGAGGCTCTACCCTGGCGCCGAGATAATTGTCCATCTCGACATACTCGTGTATCCTGACCCTGCTGATCCCCTCGAGCATGATCTTCAGGGTACCGTCGGGAAGCCGCAGGAATATGCCTATGCGCACGATCGTGCCCACCCGATAAAGACCATCCGCGCCTGGCTCGTTATCGGATGGATCCTTCTGCGTCACAACGAGAAGTATCTTGTCGGTCTCGATCGCCCTCTCTACCGCGTTGATAGACGGCTGCCTGCCTACGAGGATGGCAGTTGTAGTCGAGGGGAATACTACGACGTCCCTGAGCGGGACCATCGGCAGTATAGTGTCGGGCTTATGCTTTATACTGTCGTCCATGCTGTCCACTGCTCTCCATAAAAGGGAAGATGCCTTATTGACGACGCGGCGCCGCTTGTTATGCCCTCTTCTGGCGTTCCTTTTCGAGGAACACTTCGGGCTCTTCCCTGCCGAGGATCGTCTCTTCTTTAATCAGAATCCGGCTCACGTTCGGCCTCGATGGGATCTCGTACATTATCGTAAGCATAGTATCTTCGAGGATCGCCCGCAGCCCCCTCGCGCCTGTCTTACGCTCCATCGCGAGTGAAGCTATAGCCTTGAGCGCTCCCGGCGTGAAGTCGAGCTCGACATCCTCCATGTCGAAGAGCTTCTTGTACTGCTTGACCAGCGCGCTCTTAGGCTTGAGCATGATGTCGATAAGGGCTTCCTCATCGAGGTCCTGCAGCGGCGCGACTATCGGCAACCTGCCTACGAGCTCAGGGATAAGCCCGTACTTGATGAGGTCTTCGGGCTGCGTGTGCTTCATGATCTCGTTGAGTTCCTTGCGGTAGCCCGGGCCCCGCTCGGCTCCGAAGCCGACAACCTTGCGGCCGATCCGCCTCTCGACTATATCCTCGAGGCCCTGGAACGCCCCCCCGCAGATGAAGAGGATATTCCTCGTGTCCACCTCTATGAACTTCTGCTGCGGATGCTTGCGCCCGCCCTGTGGCGGGACGTTGGCGACTGTGCCCTCGAGTATCTTCAGCAGGGCCTGCTGCACGCCCTCGCCCGAGACGTCCCTGGTGATCGAGGGGTTCTCGCTCTTGCGCGCGATCTTGTCTATCTCGTCGATATAGATTATCCCGCGCTCCGCCCAGGTAAGGTTGTAGTCCGCGCTCTGAAGCAGACGCACCAGGATATTCTCGACGTCCTCGCCGACATACCCCGCCTCTGTGAGGCTCGTGGCGTCTGCGATGGCGAACGGCACCTTTAGGAAGCGGGCAAGGGTCTGCGCGAGCAGGGTCTTACCCACGCCGGTAGGTCCTACCATCAGGATGTTGCTCTTGTCTATCTCTATGTCGTCGGTGCTTCTCCCGTGCCTTATCCTCTTGTAATGGTTGTACACCGCAACGGACAGGGTGACCTTAGCGATGTCCTGGCCGATCACGTAGCTGTCCAGATATTCCCGGATCTCTTTCGGCTTGGGAAAATGGTCGTCGTCGAACATGACCGAACCGGCCATCTCCTCCTCGAGGATCTCATTGCAGAGGCGGATGCACTCGTTGCAGATATAGACACTCGGTCCCGAGACGAGCTTTGCGACCTCGTCCTGGCCGCGTCCGCAGAAGGAGCACTTGATGGCTCTCGGAGACTGTGATTTCTTCTTCATCAGGTCTTTGGCCTTCCCGCCGGCCTCCTACTTCTTGAGGTCGCTCTTTGAGATGAGTACGTTATCGATCAGGCCGTACTCGAGAGCCTCCTCGGCCGACATGAAATAATCCCTGTCCGTGTCTTTCGTGACTTTTTTCAGACTCTGCCCGGTATGGCTGGCAAGCAGCTCGTTGAGCCTCTCTTTGAGCTTCAGGATCTCCTTCGTATAGATCTCGATGGTGCTCGCCTGGCCCTGCGATCCGCCCGAAGGCTGGTGGATCATGATGCGCGCGTGCGGAAGAGCAGATCTCTTGCCCTTGGTGCCCGCGGCCAGAAGAACGGCGCCCATGCTTGCCGCCTGGCCCATGCAGATCGTCGCCACGTCACATGAAATATACTGCATGGTGTCGTAAATCGCCAGTCCGGCGGAAACGACGCCCCCCGGGCTGTTTATGTACACGAAGATATCCCTTTCCGGATCGTCGGCCTCCAGGAAGAGCAGTTGCGCGATGATCGAATTAGCCACCATATCGTCGATAGGATATCCAATGAAGACGATCCTGTCCTTGAGGAGCCGTGAGTATATGTCATAGACCCTCTCCTCACGTCCCTTGGTCTCGATAACATACGGAATCGTCGAGCTCTTGATCAGCTTCTCTTCTGACATCAGTCGTTCTCCTTTGGGGTGGATTCACGTCCGAGGATCAGGTCGAACACTCTGCGCTCCCTGATCCTGCCCATCAGGTTCCTTCTCTGCTCCCCGCCCTTGGCGAAATATGGACGTATCTCTTCCACAGGCCTGCCGCTCCCCGCGGCTATATGGTCGATCTCAGCTTCCACATCGGCATCGGTCACGTTTACCTTCTCAAGACCGGCGATACGGTCGATGAGGAAAAACCTCTTTATACTCCTGCGCGCTATCCTGTCGAAGAGATCTTCGATCTCTTTCTTCCTGCCCTCGTCTTCTTCCTCCTCCGCACCGGCCATGTTCCTGCGTTTCTCGTCCTCTTTCACGAGCTCGCTCTTGTAGCGGTCGATCATTGTGCCCGGCACGTCGAAGGGATTGGCCTCGAGTATCCTGTCGATGGATGTCTCCTCCATCTTCCGGCGAGCCTCTTCCTCTTTCTCTTCCCTCATGCGGCGGCCGATATCCTCACGGAGGTCCTTGAGACTCTTGAACTTCTCATCGACCTGCGAGGCAAATTCATCATCTATCTCGGGAAGTCTCTTCTCCTTGACCTCTATTACCGTAAAGTTGTATCTGACCTTCTGTCCGGCAAGCCGTTCAGGCTTGTAATCAGCCGGATAGGCGATCTCCGCGCTCCCCTGCTCACCTTTCCTCATACCGATAACAGCCTCCTCGAACTCCGGAAAGAGCTGACCGGCGCCGAGTTGCACAGGATAGTCCTTGACCCTCTTCGATTCGTCGGGCTCCCTATCCTCTCCGGACGGTATATAGTCAAGCACGACTACGTCCGTGGTCACGGCCTCCCTGTCCACCGGATCATAATCCGCGTATCGCTCCCTGAGGCTCTCGAGGACCCTGTCTATCTCCTCGTCTTCCACCCTGACCTCTTCGGACTCTATCTTCAGGTCCCTGTATCCGTCCAGCTCGATGACCGGTTCGACTTCCAGCTCCACCTTGAACTTCATCGGCTCATTGTCCTCGATAGAGATATCCCTGAACACCGGGTCGCCTATAGGCCGCAGGTTCTCGGAAGAGACGGCATGGGCATACACGTCCGGCAGAAGCGATTTGACCGCCTCGGTCTCTATCTCCTCGGCAAAGCGCTTGCGGATCAGATCCTTCGGCGCCTTTCCCTTCCTGAAACCCGGTATCGTCACGTCCCTGGCGAGACCGGCGAGTATCTTCGACTTTTCATCCTCGAACAGCCCCGGCTCGACCTCGATCGCCAGCGTCCTGCGGCAATCTCCACCCTCCGTGACCTCTACGCTGATGCCTTCCCTGCGGTTCTCTTCAGTCATGTCTTCCTCTCCGGCAGCCGTTAATCTTCCACCTGCCGGTAATTTTATCACCCTGGTGCGAGAGGGGGGACTCGAACCCCCACGGGTCACCCCACTGGATCCTAAATCCAGCGCGTCTGCCAATTCCGCCACTCTCGCGACAAATCCACGTATAAGCGATTTTGATACAGAAGGTTCCGTTGTAAGCACGCCTGGTGCGAAAATCGCCGCCTCACTGCGTAACGCTTAATCTAATAGGTGACAGCGTATTTTTCAATGCACTTTACTGCAAAACCTCTGCCACGGCACCGGCTTCTCAGCGGCCCTTGAACTTCGCCTCGCGTTTCTCGAGAAAAGCGCTCATCCCCTCCCTGAAATCCTCGGTCCCGCAGGTTATCGCGAAAAGGTCCTGTTCGAGCCTGCATCCCTCCTCGAACGCCATCTCGGTCCCGTGGTTCACGGCCTCCATGACCGCCTTCAACGCGAACGGCGGTTTGCTGGTCAGGACACCGGCGAGCTTCATGACCTCACCCATCAGGTCCTCGTGAGGGACGACCTGGTTGACCAGACCGATCGCGAGGGCCTCCTCTGCCTTTATTACCCTTCCGGTGAGCATTAATTCCATCGCGATCCCGCGCGGCACCAGCCTGGCAAGCCGTACGGTGCCTCCGTAACCAGGTATGGTGCCGAGATTTATCTCCGGCTGGCCCAGCCTGGCCCGGTCGCTGGCTATCCTCAGCGTGCAGGCCATCGCTATCTCGCACCCACCGCCCAGCGCGAAGCCGTTTACGGCGGCGATGACCGGTTTGCCCAGGTTCTCGATAAGATTGCAGAGACGGTGCCCACGTTCCGAAAATATCTTCCCCCCCGTGAGCCCCTGGCCGGATAGCTCGGGTATGTCGGCCCCTGCGGCGAATGATTTGCCCCCCTCGCCCGTCAGTACGGCGACACTGACCGCTTCGTCGTCCCTGATATCGGTAAAAGCCCCGGTAAGCTCCATTATCGTCTTTATATTCAAGGCGTTGAGCTTATCGGGCCGGTTAAGCGAGATCTTTGCCACGCCACCCGATTTTTCGACCTTAATGCATTCATACGACATTATTTACTCCTTTCTCCGAACCGCTATTAAAGATGGCATATCCGTTGCTGTCAATATTAAACTGGCCGGCCCGCAGCCGCCATACGGGCGGCAGCGAGGGCGGATTATGCCATGCGTAACGCCTTTCTTACACTGATAATATCGGCCCTCCTGACGGGAACCTGTCTCGCTGACGGGAGCCCGGTTCTGAAGCAGCAGATGGCCGGCTACCTGCGCAGCGGAGGTGATGCTTCCGCCCTGCCGGAAAACCATCCCCTCTCCGTTTTTAAAAGAGCGCCCGTTACGGCGACCGTGGCCTGGCTCCTCTTTCACGAGGACACATCCATACTCGCCGAAATGTACACCGTGCTCGACAGGACGGTAATGGGATATTTCTCCGAGGACCGCAGCGGCGCGAACAACTTCATAACGGGATACGATCTCGTCGACAGGACATCTGGGGTTCTCTGTCCGGAATTGAACGCCCTGGCCGCGCTCGATCTCCATTCCCTCTCGCTGATCGCATCGGCCGCGGGGCGCCGCAGCGACGCCATTGAACTGAGACAGATGTCGGACGATTATATAGTCGCGATCACCGGGTACTTCTTCGATCATACAAACGGCCTTTTCCTGCCTGTGACAACGGATGGCTCGTACGCACCTGTCTACATGCCCGGCCAGCTCCTGCCGCTGGTACTTGATGGGAGGATCGATGCCGGCACCAGGACCAGGATCGCGGAAAGGTTCCTCTATGAGACTGGCAGATGCGGAGGCAGTCCGGCGGAGGATCTCTGGGAAGATACCTCGTCAAGGGTGATGATCGCGTCTCTCTTGAGCAGTTCAGACGGATTCCCCCGGGGAAGACTCGAGAGACTCCCTGATCTTTCAGGAAGAGCCGCTGCCCCGGACTCCTGGCAGTCTTTGTGGCGCGACGGCGATGAAGCCACCGGGATCCTCTTTCCGGCCGGCGACGAGCTTTTCGTATTGACGAACCTCATCGGTCACCTCGCCGAGAAGGGCCTCCTTCTCGGCGACTGGAAGAAAAGCCTTTCGCGCGACCTCGACTCGCTTATGGTCATCCTCTCGCGTGATTCGATAGACCTGCCGGCACAAGTCGAGGCGATATCCGCCTCCAACAGGCTACTCGTGTCACTGTCAGAGATCAACCAGACTATCGAAGAGGGCGAGCGCATCTGGAAGATATTCGAGGAATACAAATGGGGGGAGCTCTCACGGCGCGAACAGAAAAGGATAACCCAGGCATTCCTGACCTCGACCGATGAGCTGCTCGACGCCAAGAGGATCAGCTCCGAAGCATTTATCAGGACGACCGGTATCCATGCTGACGTCAGGCTGCCCGACAGGCCGGTCCCTGCCGGCCGGAAAATCGATCTCGAGGCCCGGATGTGGACCGACAGCATAGGGCTCGAGATCGAACAGGTCTACCTGCAGGCCGGTACAAACAGGTGGAAGTTCACGGAAGCCGGGTCTTCTCTGGACCTCAAGCCGGGTGCCTCTCCGATAGTGTGGCAGCGCGCGCTGGGCGTACCGCCCGGCACTGAACCTGGACTGAAGCCGTTGCCTATTTTCTTTGACATTATGAGCGGTGGGAAAAGGGTAGAGATACATTCGATGGCGAGCGTCATCCTCACGAACGGATACGACATATCCTTGAACTACCCAGTGGGCAGGCGCCTAGGCAATGAGGCGCTGCCGCTCAACATAACGGTCCGCTACGGGACCGAGCATCCTATACAGGGAAGCGTCGAAGGCATCTTCTACAGAGACCTCGGCTGCACGCCTCAGTTGCCGGCGAGGTTCATGATCAGGGAGAACACCGACATCACCACCCTGCCGCTGACGATCGACCCGCCTGAATCGCTCCCGCCAGGGAGGTATCCGTTCACCCTTACCGTGACGATAGACGGAAGCACAGTAGCGGCATTCGAGGATGAATTGGTAAGGCCGGTCCGCTGGCTTCATCTCGGGCCACTGCCCAACCGCGGATGGGTCATAGAGAACGCCACTGCCCTGCAGAGCGACCTGTACGGCACGCAAACCCTTTCCAGCGGAGCGGAACTTCGCTGGAGCAGGATCTCGAACGGAGCGTTCGATGAAAACGGGGCCGTGCTCCCTGACAGGCTTTATGGAAGCGGTAGCGACAGATGCATGCTCCTCTATACCGTGATCACTTCGGATAAGCGACGAAACATCAGCTGGAAGCTCAGGTCAGACAACATCTCGAATCTATGGATAAACGAAGTCCGTGTCCTCGATGCCGATTCCCCTGGATCATCGAAGAGCGGCGTTACGATGCTGCGCGAAGGACGCAACTCGCTGCTTCTTTCCTCGGCCTGGAGCGCCTTTCCCGGCAGAGTGCTCCTGGAGATCAGCGATGAGAACGGAATGCCCATGGCCGGGGTCGGCAACGACGTCGATGCGGTGGTAAGGGATTTCGCCAGGGTCAGCGAGTCGTCCGGCGTCAACAGGGCACGCTCTTCCGGAAACGGTGAGCCCAGAGAGGTCACCTTCAAGATCGATCGTCCCGATGCGTCGGAGGTCTCCCTGATAGGGGAGTTCAATAACTGGTCTCCTGACGCGACACCGATGAGGCTCACGGGAAGCGGAACGTGGAGCGTCAAAATGATGCTTCCGCCTGGCAAATACTCCTACAAGTTCCTGATCGACCGCAGGCAGAAACTGCCCGATCCCGCCGCTACAGGCACCGAACCTGATGGGTTCGGAGGCACAAATTCAGTGAAAACGGTCAAGTGAACGTACGTAATACGTTCAGAGCTGGATACCGGTAAGATCGAGGAAGTAGTGCAGCAGCCCGCCGGTAAGCACCGATACCACGAGTACGGCAAAGAAGATTACAGCGGCCATCCGAATGCCGATCTCCTTTATTGTCACGATAACGGTAGCCAGACACGGTATGAAAAGGCTCATCACCACGAGCGACACGACGACCTGGTTGCCGTCGAGCAGCCTTCGCTGCCAGAGGCTGAAGAGACCGGCCGCCCCGTAGTCACGCCTGAAGAACCCGAGTATGAACGCCCCTGCGCTTTCTACTGGGAGCCCGAGGAACCTTACAACGACCGGCTCGATGAGCCTGTGGATGCCTTTCATGCCTCCCGTCTTGTCGAGGATGAAAAGCACGACCGTCGCGGCCAGAAAGAACGGCAGAGCCTCCCTGAGGAACCAGACCGCTCTGGCCTTCGTTTTCAGCAGCACGTTGTCGACACGTGGAGTCCTCAGGGGAGGAAGCTCGAGCATGAAATCCGATGATCTGCCCGGGATCAGCCTGCCGAGGACCATCCCGGCCAGGACGAACTCGATGATTATTATCGCCCCGATAACGAGCACACCCGCGAGAGAGATGGCCGAAAGAAGCGCCATTATCACTCCCAGCTGAGCGGAGCAGGGTATCGCCAATGACATCAGGGCTATCACGATGATCCTCTCCCTGCGCGTCTCCAGTATCCTGCTGGAAAGAACGGCCATCGTCACGCAACCAAAGCCGAGCACAAACGGAAGGGTGGCCTTGCCGTTCACGCCGACCAGCTTCAACGCGTTATTCGTCAGCACCGTAAGGCGCGGAAAGTAACCCGTATCCTCCAACACCCCGAATATGAGGAAGAAGATCACCACGATAGGCAGGACTATCGAGATCGCGTATGTTAACCCCATGCTGAGCAGTCCGTAATCGCCGACAAGGAAGTCTTTGATCAGGCCTCTGTGGAACAACCCCCCGACAGCCGGAGTTATATAGCGCCCGAAGATCCCGTTCTCGAGGAAATCGACAAGCGTCCCCGCGGCGAACCTCCCTACGAACATATAGATCATGTACAGGACCAGAATAAGTATGACCCCGCCGGAGACTGGATCGAGAGTAAGACGGTCCATCCTCTTCGACCCGGCGACCGTGATCACGAGGATGACCGCGAAAAGGACCGGCAGTGATGGAAACAACCCGGCGGATGAGAGAGCGTCCTTTCCGAAAAGACCGTACAGGATGCCCGTGACAATGGCTGTCACGACCGCCGGTGTAAACTTCCTCCATCCTCCCCCACCGCTCCCTCTTGTGTATTCCTCCTTGATCACGCTTTCGGCGACGACTCTCTCCGCCCAGTCTTTGCGGGCACCGGCGATCGCGTACCCGAACGGCTCGAAGAACCTCTCCTTTCTCGACTCCAGTCTTGCCTTCGCCTCACGAAGTCTTGCGCGGTCCCTGTTATCGAAAATGTCGTCTCCGCCGGTCATCATCGACAACGTACCGAACAGCCCGGAATGATTGATGTCACCAAGGTCCGATTCCGTCTCCCGAATAGCCTCCGTCAGCCTTGCGGGGTAAGCGACCGCGGTCTCAGGGACCCTGGCGAGGCCGCTGCTGATAGCGGCCGACAGCCTGCTCAGTCCGACCTTCTCCACGGCGACAGTCTCTATCACTTCTATGCCTAGAAGTGAGGACAGCTCCCGAGCATCTATGTCGAATCCCCTCTGCCTCGCCTCATCCATCATGTTCAGGACAAGTATGATCCTGCACCCGATCTCCGCGAGCTGGCTTGTCAGGAGAAGCGCCCTGAAGAGGTTCTTGGCGTCGGCGACCTGAACCACGGTGGCATCTTTCGCTGCCAGGATGATATCCCTGGTCACCTTCTCGTCTTCGCTTCGAGGAAACAGTGAGTTGACACCCGGAGTGTCTACCACTTCACGCCCTTCCCCCGGTCCCATCACACCCGTAGATATCTCTACCGTCGTGCCCGGATAGTTCGAAGCGATGGAATATCTGCCGGTGAGATAGGAAAAGATCACGCTTTTGCCAACGTTGGGATTTCCGACCAGAAGCACCCTGGCCTTACCCCCGCCCGCCGCGTGACGGTGGCGGAACTTGCGGTGTCGTTTCCTGCGCTTCATTTCAAATGGGTCCCGTTTGCTGTGTCAGCTGCGCACTACCTTGACGTCATCGACGATCCTCTTCTCCAGAGCTATCTGCGTCTCTCCGAGGATGAGTATCAGGAGGGGCTCTTTCTGGTGGACTTTCACGACCCTTCCAGGGAAGAGGCCCAGCGACGTCAACCTGTCCAGCCTCTGATGATCGACCGTAGCTATATAGACTATCCTGCCACTCTCTCCCGCCTTAAGCTCGGCAAGAGAAACGACTGCCGTCTCGACCTGCTTCTGCGCCCGCTCGCAGCACTTGCCCCTTGGAATATCGTGACCGTGTGGGCACTTGGCGGGATGGCCCAGCAACGTGCAGATGTGGTCCGTCACCTCAGGCGAGAGGAAATGCTCGAACGCGCAGGCGTCAGATTCGATGGCCACGTTCTCCCGGACGTTGAGCACGTCCACCAGAAGACGCTCCGCCAACCTGTGGCGCCTGATGATATCCCCCGCCCGTTTCTTCCCTTTTTCTGTAAAATCGTACCTGTCTTCAGCGGAACGGGTGAGATATCCATGCTCGACAAGCTTGTCGATATGGCGCGCGTCGGCCGCTCCGGAATGGCTGTTCTCGATAATACTGCGGGAATCCCTGCTTTTGCCCGCTTCGTCGAGCATCCAGACACTCTCGAGTATCTCGTCGAGCGGATCGTGATAACACTGGCTATTGTTGTTCAATTCTTGTTCCTCCGGTCTCAGGCGGAAATTAAGTCATAGCCGGCAGGTGTGTCAATCCTGATAATGCTTTTACATATGGCCCCATCCTTATATAATTATCAAGAAGGCAGGGACCCCAGAAAGGAGTGATCTTGAGATTCCAGCGGTACGCTCCCGCGGTCATTTTCACTGCTCTCCTGGCTTCGGCGATATCGGGTGCCAACGCGCAGGAGATGCGCCGCCTCAACGCCGGCCTGCTCCCCGTATTCTACGTCTTCGACAACGATTACTTCGACATTGACAGCGGCGGTGGCGCGGACCTGGTGCTGAAGTACGAGATCAGGCAGAACGTGTTTTTCGAGAATCGCCTGGGAGGATATGCCGCCAGGCAGGGTGATCACAATGTCACGGGATTCAACGGACAACTCGGAATATCGGCATTCCTGCCGGTATGGATACCCTGGCGGCCTTCGGCCAGGATCGCCCTGGCGCTCATGACGGCCGATCCCGTCATCTCAGACCCGATCCAGGAGTTCCGCCCCTCGCAGACGGTCTTCTACATCGTCGCCGGTGTCGGCATCACCAGGTCGATAAACGCCGCATTCCAAATCGAGGCCGGCGTTGATCTGCTCTTTACGCCCTACAGTTACAGGGTATACGAGTTCTACAGGCAGTATGTGGAAGTGAGCGAGGTCAGGTTCACGCAGGTCGCTCTCTACCTTGGTGCTTCTTATACCTTCTGATCCCTATCTGACGAGGACGGTCTTCAGGGTAGAGCTCAGATCCCCCCTGGATACTCTGCAGAAATATACGCCGCTCGCTATCCTTGCCGGTGACGGCTTCCATGTAACCTCGTGAGTGCCTCGCCCGTAAGAAGAGGTCCCCAGATCGTCGACAAGCTTTCCCGATACGTCAAAGAACCTGACATTCACATCGCCGGGTCCGGGCGAAAAGAAGATTATCTTCGTCGATCGACTGAAGGGATTGGGGTACTGGCCGATGACATGGAAATCGTAGTCTCCGATCGAGTAGACCCCGGAGAAGACGAACTCCTCCTCCGTGTAATCGTAGATGACCTTCGCGCTGTATCTGTATGCTATACCCGGTGACACGCTCTCATCGATATATTCAAAGCCTCCTGTATCACTCCTCAGCGTGTCGCTCAGCTGAGTGAACGGCCCGCCGTCATCAGACCTGTAGATCAGGCTTCCGAGGAGACGCTCTACTGGACTGACCAGCCATATGGGCCGCAGATAGAAAAGACCGGTCTCTACGTCCGATGCGACGATCCGGAAATCGTGCTCGATCGTCGTGTATTCCCCTGAGAATGTGAGATCCTCATGCATCGTCCCGTATATGACGCTTATGCTGTACATGTAGGTCGCACCGGGCGATACGCTCTCATCGAGATATTCAAATCCTCCAGTAGCGCTTCTCAGCGTGTCGCCCAGCTGGAGAAAAGGCCCGCCCGCCTCGGAGCGGTAGATGAGGCTGCCCACAAGTCCGTCCAGGGGACTGACCGACCAGAAGGGCCTGATGTACTCAAGGCCGGTCTCGACTCCGGCTGAGACGATCGTCGAAATAACCGTCAGTCCGCCATCGAGCGTTCCCTGCTGACCGTCCCCACTTTCCACCGTGACATCCCAGTCCCCGGAGAATAGGCTTCCGACGCCGAACCTGGCGATGATCCTGTTCTCTCCGAGCCATCCGACTGAATCCGCTTCTACAGTCTGATCCATCCTCGAGAGAGAACATCCGGCCCCAAAAAGTATGCCGGTGCCACGGATGTCGAAATAGACGGTGTCTCCCGCTCCCTTGTCTATCTCCTGCGGCTCGATCGATGCGACAGTCGGGGCCGGCATCCCGGCGCTGAAAAAAGCGGATCCATCGTTAATTCCCCTGACCGAGACTGGTGTCGGATCTCCGTTGTTGTCGTCGCTGGACGGCCAGGACGACATGTAAAAGTCCGTATTGCGAGTACTTCCGGGGTATGGATCGCCCGAGTCTCCCGCATTCCCTCCCGTGCTGATCAGGTCATATCTGCCGTCTGCCTCCTGCAGGACCAGTCCTCTTGTCTGCGTATTCGAGGAGCCCCCGGAGTTGCCAAGATCAGAGTAGGCCAGGCTATTCTCTGCATGCCAGATCAGCAGTCCTTCTCCAGGCAGATTAATATCGAAGCCGGCTTTTGTCCTGTATTCGACAAGGAAATATTCGGCAGGAGCAGATGTCTCCCTCCATCCTCCAGTATCCTGCTCGAAATCCGTGAAATAATCCTCGCCACCCCCCTGAACGCTGACATTGTCGATAAGAAAGGCCCGGGCCGTGGCAGAGTTGAAGTAACCGTCTTCGTCGCTGAAATTGAAGTCGCTCACCATATTGAAGGAAACCGTGTAGCCGTATCCGGATCCCGGACCAGTCAGATACGGACTCAGGTCGATCGTCTCCGGGGAAAAACCGTTCTGGCCGGTATATACCGCGAGTGTCTCCACGTCCGTGCCGGTGGAAAGCCGCAGAAGCACATAGGCGAAATCGTAATATTCTTCCAGATCCGTCTGTACGTAATAACTGAGCGTGACCGGTCCACTGCCGCCGAACCTGAACGTCCGGCTGATCGACTCGTTCCAGTCGTTGCCGTAGCCGGCACCACCGGGCCATCCCCTGAAATCAGCTTCGGACTCGTTGTATCCGCAGACCATGCCCCATCCTGTCGCCGAGGATGGTGGCACCGTCCGCCTGAACCTTCTTGTCGGAGTATTGAGTCTGATCACTTCTCCGGCTTGTATGACCGGGAGGAGCTGGATCTGTTCCGGCACCCAGCCAACCTCTGTCACGTCGACCCAGCCAAGCTGCTCCTTGGACCATCCGCAGGGATGGGCGGGCGATTCCGGAGTGTTCCAATTTCCGCTGCCCATGAGTCCCCAGTACCCAATGCCATAGGAACCGTAGTCATCGTAAAGATCCGGGAGACCTATAGTATGTCCCAGCTCATGGCAGAAGACTCCTATCTCGATAAGTCCCGTATCGCACGATACGGTCGGGGCCATTATATAGTCGTCGATCAGGATGAACCCGCCGCCTGCGGCAGGATCATCGGTCGCTAGGGCCCCTCCCGGCACCCCGTCCCAGAGGCTGTACTGATATGAATGGGACCACATATGGTAGAAATTGGATGTACATTCCGCTCCCATTGCCGGATGGACCAGCACGAGGGCATCGACGTAACCGTCATCGTCCCCCGAGTTGGGCAAGCCATCGGGGCCATCGTTGTCATACTGGCCGAAATCGACCTCGACGTCGACGCCCGCGACCGCTTCCTCGATGAATTCGTTCGTCCTGGAATAACCGACCATCGTCCCGCCTGACGGCGGGACTACGTAATAATCCTCGTCGTTCGCCAGCTCCACCCATCCATAGACATCGCCCGTGACATCGAAAAGCCCCCTGGAGGCTTCCTGGAAATACTGCGCCATAGTCCCTGTCGCCCAGGGCCCGTCGAAAAGCTCGACCTGGAGAAGAGTAAGGCTCTGCAGCGTATGCCCGACATAGTCAGTGTAAAGTCCGCCTATTACCGGTATCCTCATAGTGCCGGTGAGCGCCGTTTCCGACGGGGCGCCGGTAGAGAAAGCGGCCAGCGACGCGGCCCTGACCTGTGCCGCTTTTCCGATCCAGCCTCTACCCGGCATGAACGAGCGGGCATCTTTCCCTTTGCCGGTCTTGAATCCCTCCGGGAGCTCTCCCCCGCCTCGAGGCGATACGATGGCCGAAGCGTTGACACTCAGAAGCATGACATAAAAAACCGGCAACAGGGCTGCCGGCAATATTCTTTTAAATGATGTCCAGTTCATCATCCTGCAACTCAGTCAGAGGGGTTGACCACAGCCTTGAAAGCGGATGCCCTGATTATAGGATAACCCTCCTCGCATTCCGCCACGGCCAGAAACTGGTCGTCCAGCGATGGAAGTATCGTAAAGACGGCGTTGTCGAGCGGACCAGTCACCCTGAAAGTGAAGGTGTGCAGAAGGATCTTCGGCCCCGGAACACATGGCGCGTACCTTTCGCTGATGCCCCTCTGAAAGGTCCCCATCGACATGACCCTGTCCATGCGGTACTTGTCGTTCACTATAACGACTCCCCCGGGCATCTCCAGCCGGAACTGCGTCGAAGCGATATTCTTGTAATCGGGGCACATCAGGAAGAAATAGCCGGTGAACTCTTCCTGTCCCTTTTTAAGGCGGAGAGTCCTCTTTGTCCCTTCTTCATCGAAGTAAAGGCCATAGCTGACCTCTTCGTTGACATAGGCGATCGTCTCGTCCTGCTTCGCCTCCGCCGGTTTTTCCGCCTCCGCCTCCTTTTTCCCGCCGCATGACAGGGCCAGGACCGGGACCAGGATCAGTGCCAGCAGGATCGATGCACTTCTTATTCCTTCATTTCCGCTCATGATCTCTATCCTTTCTCCAAGATGTTAAAAACTCCATGATAACTCAAGTGATATCGGATTTGATAATAGACCTGCAGGGAGCTTTTATTCAAACGATTTCGACGGCAGATATTCCGATTGACCCTCAACCTCCCATTCAATAATATATCCAGGACCGGTATCTTGGCCCGTGCGCCCCGCTGGTACCGGCCCCGCGCGGGAGGAGGACGATTTGAAGAACCGTCAGGAAAAGTACGACGATCTGGAGAAAAAACGCGAGCAAGCCCTACTGGGCGGAGGCAGGACGAGGATACAGAAGATCCACGAATCCGGCCGGATGACGGCGCGGGAGAGGATACATATCCTATTCGACGAGGGGACATTCCAGGAGATGGGGGTCTTCGTGACCCACCGCAGCACCTGGCCGGGGCTCGCCGATAAGAAGATGGTAGGCGATGGCGTGGTCTGCGGGCAAGGCCTTGTAAACGGTAGACTCACATTCGCTTTCGCCCAGGACTTCACGGTTTTTGGAGGCTCTTTGGGAGAAGCTCACGCCGGAAAGATCATCCGCCTGATGGACATGGCGCTCGAGAACGGCGCTCCTGTGGTGGGGATCTCAGACAGCGGCGGGGCGAGGATCCAGGAGGGCGTAGCGGCCCTTGCCGGGTACGCGGAGATCTTCCTTCGCAACACCCTCTCCTCGGGCGTCATACCCCAGATATCAGCCATCATGGGGCCAAGCGCGGGCGGAGCGGTCTACTCCCCAGCCCTGACCGACTTCATATTCATGGTCGACAAGACCAGCCACATGTACATAACGGGCCCCAACGTCATCAGGCAGGTGACTCATGAGGACGTCACTCACGAGGAGCTCGGTGGCGCCCTTACGCACAACTCCAGGAGCGGCGTGGCCCATTTCATGGCCGAGGACGACGAGGAATGCGTCGAGATGATAAAGGAACTTCTCTCCTACATCCCGCAGAACAACCTGGAGGATCCCCCTTTCGTCACGCCGGTCGACGATCCGAACAGGCAGTCCCCCGAGCTGAGGGGACTCGTTCCTGACGACCCGAGAGCCCCATACGATATCAAGGAAGTCATAAAACTGGTAGTGGACGACGGGAGATTCTTCGAGGTGATGCCCCTGCACGCCCAGAACATCGTCGTCGGATACGCCCGTCTCAATGGTCATTCGGTCGGCATCGTCGCGAACCAGCCGGCGCACATGGCCGGAGTGCTCGACATCGAGAGCTCGATCAAGGGAGCGCGCTTCGTCCGATTCTGCGACGCCTTCAATGTCCCTCTGCTCACTTTCGAGGATGTGCCCGGGTTCCTGCCCGGCACGGACCAGGAATGGAACGGGATAATAAGGCACGGCGCGAAGCTGATCTATGCCTACTGCGAGGCGACCGTGCCGAAGCTGACGGTCGTGACGAGAAAGGCTTACGGCGGCGCATACTGCGTCATGTCGAGCAAGCACATCAGGTCCGATTACAACGTCGCGTGGCCTACCGCCGAGCTCGCCGTAATGGGGGCCGAGGGCGCCGTCAACATCCTCTACAGGAAAGCGATAGAAGAGGCCGAAGAACCGGAGACCGAGCGGCAGATCAGGATGGACGAGTATACCGAACGTTTCAACAATCCTTTCGTCGCAGCGGGGCTCGGATACCTCGACGATGTGATCATGCCTGAGGCGACCAGACCCATGATCATTCACGCACTGGAGAACCTGCTCAATAAGAGACAGACCCTCCCGCCGAAGAAGCACGGCAACATCCCGCTCTGATATGGAGGTAGACTGATGGCCGGCAAGAAGAGGCCTGCCGACCGGCTGAAGAACTGGGAAGATAGCGTCTACGGCCCCTTCAGGGAGAAGGGCGGCGAAAGGCGCGGTAGATTCGTGACCACCTCCGGCATAGAGGTCACTCCGGTCTGCACCCCGGCCGATTCTCCTGAGGAGACTTACGACGAAAGGCTGGGAATGCCCGGCTCATATCCCTTCACGCGTGGAGTCTACCCTACGATGTACAGAGGGCGCTTCTGGACGATGCGTCAGTACGCCGGATTCGGGAGCGCCAGCGAGACCAACAAGAGATTCCGGTATCTCCTCGACAAGGGCCAGACCGGATTGTCGGTGGCCTTCGACCTGCCGACCCAGATGGGGTACGACTCCGATTCGCCTATGGCCTGTGGCGAGGTCGGCCGGGTGGGAGTCGCGATAGACACCCTCGACGATTTCAGGACGCTGATGAGCGGCATCCCGCTCGACAGGGTGAGCACTTCGATGACGATCAACGCCACCGCGGCGATACTTCTGGCGATGTACGTGGCGCTCGCCGAGGAGACCGGAGTCCCGGTCGAGTCGATAAAGGGCACGATCCAGAACGATATCCTCAAGGAGTATTACGCCAGGGGCACTTACATCTACCCTCCCGCCCCGTCGATGAGGATAATAACCGACATCTTCTCCTGGTGCAGGGAGTACGCCCCGAAATGGAACACGATATCGATCAGCGGGTACCACATCCGCGAGGCCGGTTCGTCTGCCGTCCAGGAGGTCGCATTCACCCTGTCCGACGCGGTCGAGTACGTCAGCGCCGCCGTCAGGGCGGGACTCGAAGTCGACGAATTCGCCCCACGGCTTTCCTTCTTCTTCTGCGTGCATAACAATGTCCTAGAGGAGGTGGCAAAGTTCAGGGCCGCCAGAAGGATCTACGCCCGTATAATGAGGGAACGCTTCGGTGCCGGGAAGGAACAGTCGTGCCTCCTGCGTTTCCATACACAGACTGCTGGATGCTCGCTCACAGCTCAACAGATAGAGAACAATGTCGTCCGCGTGACACTGCAGGCGCTGGCCGCCGTGCTCGGCGGCACGCAGTCCCTGCATACAAACTCAAAGGACGAAGCGCTGAGCCTCCCCTCGCAGGAATCGGCGCTCACGGCGCTGCGAACGCAACAGATCATCGCCGAGGAATCGGGAGTCTGCGATACGATAGACCCGCTCGGTGGAAGCTATTTCGTCGAGAAGATGACCGACGGGCTGGAGGAAAAGATACTAGGGCTGATGGACCGTATCGAGGGCATGGGCGGGATGGTGAAGGCTATCGAGGCGCAGTTTCCGCAGCGTGAGATCGAAAGGTCCTCATGGGAATATCAGAGGGGTGTCGAGCATGAGGATATCTCTGTCGTCGGAGTGAACAAGTACACCGGCGGCGACTATACGGTAAAAAACGAGTTCAGGGTCGACACGGAGATCGAGAAGAGCTACGTCGATAACCTCGCGCGCATGAGGAAGGAGCGCGACGCCGCCGGGGCCGCGCGGCTCCTCGATGCCGTCGTCGAGACGGCGCGTGGAACGGGGAACCTCATGCCTCCCATCATAGCCGCGGTAAAGGGCGGCTGCACGCTCGGCGAGATATCGTCGGCCATGGAAAAGGTGTTCGGGCGCTACAGGCCCGGTTCGTGATGACGGAAATGGAGGGACAGATGCCCGACAGGCTCGGAAAACTCGGCCATATAGGTATAGCCGTCACAGATCTCGAGGAAGCAAAGAGACTCTACAGCGAGGTTCTCGGTTTCACGCTTACGGCTGAAAAGGAGATGCCCGATCGCGGCCTGAAGGTCGCCTTCCTCGAGACAGGCAACACCAAGATAGAGCTCCTCGAGGGGATGACGCCGGAAAGCAATATCACAAAGTTCGTCGAAAAGCGCGGGGCAGGCATCCACCATCTAAGCTTCGAGGTCGAAGACATCAGGCGGGTGATGAGGGAGCTCGATAAAGAAGGCGTCCAGTTGATAGACAGGGAACCGCGGACCGGAGCAGAGGGACACCTGACCGCCTTCATGCACCCGAAGTCTACGATGGGAGTGCTTGTCGAGATCGAGGAGGGATGATACTCCCGAATACATATGAATTGACAAAGGGCGCTTCTTCAGGGAAGCGCCCTTTTACTTTTTAACCATTCATGCTGGATCTACTCGTAGTCGTAGAATCCCTTTCCCGCCTTCCGCCCCAGATATCCCGCTTCCACCTTCTTCACCAGCAGCGGACAGGGCCTGTACTTCGGGTCCCCGAGACCATCGTGAAGGACCCTGAGTATGTTGAGGCAGATGTCGAGACCGATCAGGTCGGCGAGTTGCAGCGGCCCCATCGGATGTGCCATCCCGAGCCTCATCACGCCGTCTATCGCCTCGGTGGTAGCCACTCCCTCCATCAGGCAGAAGCAGGCTTCGTTGATCATCGGCATGAGGATCCTGTTGGCGACAAATCCGGGATAGTCGTTGACCTCTATGGGGGTCTTGCCGAGCTTCTCACTCAAATCCGTGATCGTCTTCGTCGTAGCGTCGTCGGTGGCCAGGCCGCGGATTATCTCCACCAGCTTCATCATCGGCACGGGATTCATGAAGTGCATGCCTATGAATTTCTCCGGGCGGGAGGTCTTCGCTCCTATCGCCGTGATCGATATCGACGACGTGTTGCTGGCGAATATCACGCCGGGGCCGCAGATCCCGTCGAGTTTGCCGAAGATCTTCGTCTTGACGCCGAAATCCTCGAAGACCGCTTCGATCACGAGGCCGGCGTCTTTCGCCGCCGACAGCTCGATCGACGTCGAGATACGTCCGAGGATCTCTTTCTTTTCGTCCTCTGAGATCTTCTCCTTCTTGACGAGTCTTCCGAGGCTCTTGTCTATCGCGGCAACGCCCATCTGCACGAACTCGTCCTTGATATCGATCATCGTGACGGAGAATCCGTTATGCGCGAATACCTGCGCGATCCCGTTCCCCATCGTCCCGGCGCCTATAACGGCGATCTTCTCGATTGCCATCGTTCCGTCTCCCTTCCCGGTGTTATTACCTACAGCATCTCTACGCTCAAGGCCACGGCGTTCCCGCCGCCGAGACAGAGCGTCGCCAGGCCCCTCTTGCCGCCCGTCTGCCTGAGCGAGTAGAGCAGGGTCACGAGGATCCTCGCCCCGGAACATCCTATCGGATGTCCCAGCGCCACGGCGCCGCCGTGGATGTTGACCTTCGCCGGATCCATGCCCAGATCCTTCATGACCGCGCAGGGCTGGACGGCGAACGCCTCGTTCAGTTCTATAAGGTCGAAATCTTCAAGCTTCATCCCCGTTCTGGCCAGCAGTTTCGGAACGGCGACCGTCGGGGCCATCATGACCAGTTCCGGCTCGAGCCCTCCCGTGGCATACCCGGTAACCTTCGCCATCGGCTTTACCCCGAGCTTCTTCGCTTTCGCGTCCGTCATCAGGACCATCGCCGCCCCGCCGTCGCTTATCTGCGAGGCATTGGCAGCCGTTATTACTCCATCCTTCTTGAAGACAGGCTTGAGCTTGGCCATCGACTCCGGGCTGGCGTCGGCCCGGATACCCTCGTCCGTATCCATCACCACGGGATCGCCTCTGCGTTGCGGGATCTCCACAGGCATCATCTCGTCCTTGAACAGCCCTTTCGCCGTAGCCTCCGCCGCCTTGCGGTGGCTGTTGTACGCGTACTCGTCCATCTCCTCACGGAGAACGCCGTAGCGCTCGGAAGTGATCTCTCCCGTGTTGCCCATGTGGATGTCGTTATAGGCGTCCCAGAGGCCGTCGTAGATCATCGTATCGACGATCTTCCCGTCCCCGAGCCTGTATCCCGTCCTCGCTTCCCTGAGTATGTACGGCGCGTTGCTCATGCTCTCCATACCGCCGGCTACGACGACCTCCTCGTCGCCGAGCTTCAGCGCCTGGGTGCCGAGCACGACCGCCTTGAGTCCCGAGCCGCAGACCTTGTTCACGGTCAGAGCAGAGACCGCGAAGTCGAGCTTTGCGCCGAGAGCCGCCTGCCTGGCAGGATTCTGTCCCAGACCCGCTCCAATCACGTTACCCATGATGACCTCGGTGACTTCCGAGGGTTCGATCCCCGCTCTCTTTACCGCCTCGGCGACCGCCATGGCCCCGAGATCGGTCGCCTTCAGGGAGGACAGCCCTCCCTGGAATCTTCCTATCGCGGTCCGCACCGCTCCGGCGATTACGACTTCGCTCATCGAATGCTCCTTCCTTGCGATGTCATTGGCGCTTACTCTTCCGGAAATCTCTCTCTGATGAACTTCACGATATCACCGGTATCCGTACCGGGCCCGAATATCCTCGCGACACCGAGCTGCTCGAGCTTCTTGACATCCTCGGCCGGTATTATCCCGCCCCCGAATACGACTATGTGATCAGCCCCCTTCTCCTTTATCAGTTCCATGACCCTGGGAAACATCGTCATGTGCGCTCCGGACAGGATGCTGAGGCCGACGACATCGACGTCCTCCTGGACCGCGGATTCGGCTATCATCTCGGGCGTCTGGTGCAGCCCCGTATAGATTATCTCCATGCCCGCGTCCTTGAGAGCGTTCGCTACGACCTTCGCCCCCCTGTCGTGCCCGTCCAGTCCGGGTTTAGCAACAAGCACCCTGACTTTTCTCGCCATCTCGCGATCCTCCTCCGGGCAGCGAGCCCGTCATATGAAAAGCGGCTCCTTGTATTCGCCGAAGACGCCTTTCAGCATCTCGATGATCTCTCCTTCGGTGCAGTAGCAGCGCGCGCAGTCGATGATGACCGGTATGAGGTTCTCAGTACTCTCAGCGGCCGCTTTCAGGCGCTCCAGCTCCCTGGAAACCTTGTCGTTGTCCCTTCCGGCCCGCACCTGCTGCACAGCCTTCTTCTGCTGCCTCTCCACTTCTTCATCTATCCTCAGAAGCGGTATATCTATCTCCTCGTTCTCCAGCCCGAACCGGTTGACGCCGACGATGATCTTACGGTCCGCTTCTACCGCTTTCTGGTACTCGTACGCGGACTTCTGGATCTCCCTCTGGAAGAATCCCCTGTCGATCGCCTTGACTACTCCGCCCAGCTCGTCGATCTTCTTGAAATAGCCCTCCGCGGCGGCCTCCATCTCGTCCGTCCTCGCCTCGATGAAATAGCTCCCGGCAAGAGGGTCGATCGTGTTTATGACGCCAGTCTCGTGAGCAATGATCTGCTGAGTGCGCAGCGCTATCCTCACAGCTTTCTCGGAAGGCAGCGCGAGAGTCTCGTCCATTGAGTTGGTGTGCAGCGACTGCGTCCCGCCCAGCACCGCGGACATCCCCTGAAAGGCCGTCCGCACAATATTGTTCTCCGGCTGCTGAGCGGTTAGAGTGCACCCGGCCGTCTGAGTATGGAACCTCAGCAGCAGCGACCTCGGATCCTTCGCTCCGTACTTTTCCTTCATGCGCTTCGCCCAGATACGCCTGGCCGCGCGGTACTTGACGATCTCCTCGAAGAAATCGAGGTGTGCGTTGAAGAAGAATGATAACCTTGGCGCGAACGTGTCCACGTCTAGACCCGCGGCGATACCGGCCTCTACGTATGCGAAACCGTCTGCCAGCGTGAACGCAAGTTCCTGTATCGCCGTTGAACCGGCTTCACGGATATGGTACCCGCTGATAGATATCGTGTTCCACCGCGGGACATGATCGGAACAGAAGGTCAGGATATCGGTGATTATCCTCATCGATTCCTCGGGCGGGAATATCCACGATTTCTGGGCTATGTACTCCTTGAGGATATCATTCTGGATCGTCCCCCCCATCTTCTCGAAGGCCGTCCCCTTCTTCTCCCCGGCGCAGAGATAGAAAGCGAGCAGTATCGACGCTGGAGCGTTTATCGTCATCGATGTAGTTATCGCTCCGAGGTCTATTCCGTCGAAGAGGATCTCCATGTCCTTGAGCGAATCTATCGCCACACCGCATCTGCCGACTTCCCCATCAGAGCGCTTGTGATCGGAGTCGTATCCCATGATCGTCGGCATGTCGAAGGCGACAGAGAGCCCAGTCTGCCCGTGGTCTAGAAGGTAGTGATACCTGCCGTTCGTATCCTTTGCGGTGCCGAACCCTGCGAATTGTCTCTGGGTCCAGAGCCGGCCTCGGTACATGTTCGGGTACACTCCCCTCGTGTAAGGATACCGCCCGGGGAAACCGAGCTGTTCGTTGTAGTCGAATCCCTCGATCTCGTCCGGCGTGTACAGTTCCCCGACATCCTCGCCCGAGACGGTCGTAAACTCGATGTCCTGGCATGCGCATCCGGCAAGTGTCTCGAGGTATCTCTTTTTCTCGTCGTCGAATCTTTTTCTGTCCATCTTATCTTCTTCTCCCGCCGGTCACTGTATTCACTGTATGCTGACGAGTTCCTCGAGTTCCCTGACCAACCTGTAGGGGGATATCTCGCCCCTGTATACCGATTCCATCCTCTTTTCGAGCAGTTCCCTGACCCTGGCGCTTCCGCGCAGACGCCGCTCCATCCGGTCCATCAGCGCGTTGCGGACCCTCGAGCGGAGTATCTTCTTCCTCATGCTCGCGAAATGCCCGCCGGCTTCGAGATATCGGCGGTGATCCTCGATCACATCGACGATCTCGTCGATTCCCGTATCCTCGCGGGCGGAGGCCAGCACGACTCTAGGTTCCCAGGCCCCTTCGGGGATGTCCTTCAGTCTCAGCGTGTCCTGTATCTCCATTGCGGCGCTCTCTGCATCCTCGTGGTCCGCCTTGTTCATGACGAAGATATCGCCGATCTCCATCAGGCCCGCTTTCATGGCCTGGATGCCGTCGCCCGACTCGGGGACCAGCACGACTACCACGGTGTGCGCCTTCTCGGAGATCTCGAGCTCGGACTGCCCGACCCCGACCGTTTCGATCAGGACGAGATCCTTACCGAACGCGTCCATCAGATCGACGACCTCGTCCGTGCAGTTCGAGATGCCGCCGAGACTTCCCCTGCTGGCAAGCGAGCGCACGAATACCTCTGGGTCCTCAGAATGGGCCTGCATCCTTATCCTGTCGCCCAACAGCGCCCCACCGGTGAAAGGGCTTGTCGGGTCTATGGCGATTATGCCGATCCTGTGCCCCCTGCCGCGGAACTTTCCCGTCAGCTTGTTGATCAGCGAGCTCTTTCCCGCTCCCGGAGGCCCGGTGAAGCCTATCCTGTAGGCATTGCCGGTCCTGTGAAAGATACTGTCGAGCACCTTTTCCGCGTCATCGCCTCCGTCCTCGAGGATCGTGATCAGGCGCGCGGCCGCGGCGACCTTACCCTCGGCGAAGAGTTCAAGCAACTTCTCGATGCCGGGACGCTCTCCCATCGTCAGTACTCTATCCCCTTCCTCATCTGCACGCCCGCATTATAATGGTGCTTGATCTCCTTCATCTCGGTGACGGTATCGGCGATCTCGATCAGTTTAGCCGCCGCGTACCTTCCCGTCAGGATCAGGTCCATCCCTTCGGGTCGGTTCCTGACGAAATCCAGGACCGACTCCAGGGAGATGAGCCCGAACGAGACGGCGATGTTTATCTCGTCGAGTACGAGCAGCGACGGCGGGTCGGAGGAAGCCGCCTCCAGTACCCTGGCCCATCCCTTTCGGGCGAGCTCTATATCGATCTCGGCGGGATCCTTCGGGTCGACGAATTCGTCCCTTCCGTGCTGCTCCACTGTGATATTATCGATCTTCTCGAGGGCGACGAGCTCCCCGTAAAGCCTGCCCTTCATAAACTGGATGATAAGCACCGATGCGCCGTGGCCAGCGGCCCTTACAGCTGCGCCGACCGCCGCTGTTGTCTTGCCCTTACCGTCCCCGGTAAACAGCATGACAATTCCCTCTCCATCGCTCATCAGGACCTTCCCTCTAATGCCCGGCATACCTACGGCATATCGCCGGTAGGACAAAGAGGTTATCCGATGGAAGCTGATTTGTCAATACGGGTTCAGGAGGGCTGGACAGGCTCTTCCAGGGGATAGGCGGGCAGCGTGATTGTGAATGTCGATCCTTTTCCCCTCGTGCTGGTGACCGATATGTTTCCACCGTGATCGCGCACGATCCTATGTACAAAGGCCAGGCCGAGGCCCGATCCGGCTTCCTTAGTGGTATAGAACGGGGTGAAGATCCTCGAGATCTTGTCCTTGGGAATCCCACCGCCGCTATCCTTTATCTCGATGTGGAGCAGCCCCTCGCCTTCGTCCGTCCATGTCTTCACCCATACGCGGCCGTCTTTACCGATCGCCTCCGAGGCGTTTGTCAGAATATTCAGAAAAGCCTCATGGATCTTGACCTGATCGATACGGCAGCCGGGTAGCCCTGGCGCAAGGCTCTTGAGAAGCTCGATGTTACGCTCCGAGAACTCGTTACGCATCAGCTGGCAGACATCCTCGACGATCTGGTTTATATCGCTGTCCTCGACCTTCAGCCTGCTCACGCTCGACTGGAGGTTCCCGAGATAGTCCTCGAGCCTCTCGGTCTCGTTCATGATGATCTGGACCTTCTCGCGGTCGGTCACGTCGAGTTTTCCGCTCTCCCAGAGATTGCGCGCGAAACCGCCGATCGCCACGAGCGGATTCTTGATCTCATGAAGGACCGACGAGGTCAGCTCTCCGGAGATCGCCAGCTTCTCCGCTCTGAGCATCCTCTCCTCGTTCGCCTTGAGCTTTCGGTACGTGGCCTTGAGGCTCTCCACATTCTTGCCTAGAGATTCCTTTAATTGCGCCGCGCGAAGCGATGTGGTAGCGTGACTTACAACCATCTCCAGAAGATGCGCGTCTTCGGCCGTGACCTCCTTGCCCGTAAATATGTTATCGACGATCAGCAGGCCGAGCTTATCCTCGATGGTAGCGATCGGGATTATACAGAAGTCCTCGAGCCCCAGAGCGCTAGCTATCTCCCGGTCGCCCACCGACCTCAGCTCTCTTCCGGTCACGAACCGGACCTCGTTCATGCCGCTCGCAATCATCCCCTCGGGATCGTCCAGGGATATCGCGTACCGGCGAGTTATCTTTGTAAGAGGGCTGTTTCGCAGGTAATGGAGCTTCTGACCCTTGCTGACGAGCTTCTCGAGCGAAGCATCGCTGTCCTTGTCCAGGATCTTCCAGATTGACTCGGCCTCTTCGGGCGATGAAGGCCCCAGGGCGTACTTTCCTCGCAGAAGATTGTATTCCTCGCCCCTGAGGAAAGCGAAGGCACGGTTGAATCCCAACCCCTCGCGGGCTGTCGTGACGGTAAGGATGGCCAGTATAATGTCCTCTTCCTTGTCGAGCCTCGCGATGATCTTGCTGACCTCGCCGAGCAGGTTCATCAGCTTGCTCCGCCTGATCACCTCCATATAGAGGCCCTCGACTTTGGTCGAATACTTCGAGGACCTTATCAGAGCATCCTCCAGGGTCTCCAGAAGAGTGATGTCGGCCCATCTGCGCCCTTTTACCCTCTCCTTGAGCTGCTTGAAGAATGGGCATTTGAAGCAGCACTGGATCAGCTTTTCCTCAAGGCGCGCGAAGACCCTGTCGCCGCACCTGTGGCCGGTGACCTCCCAGCACGGTGATTCATCCTGACCATAAGCGGGGCAGTCGGCATTCTCGCACGAGAGGTACTCCCAGCAGCGGTTGATGACCTCGCCGCCTTCGTCGGCCGTGTGGGCCGCATCCATTTCCTGCTTCTCAAAATCGCTCATGCTCGAGACGCTAGCACAAGGAACCCGGCCGGTAAACGGAAAACGATAGCCGGGCCGGCCGCCGGGGGGATGGAACATCTATCATAACGCACGGCGGGACCGGCCCCTCAGACTACCTTCTCTCGATCATCTTGATAGAGCCCCAGCTCCGTTCAACGACCGATGTGATGCAGTCGTTCGCTTCCCCGGGTGTTGGTATACACCCGTTGCCCGACGGGGAACAGCTGTCCGGACATGGATTCCAGGCATCGTATATCGCCCAGACTCCGGTATCGGTCACAGTTCTCCCGATCGATCTGTCGTCTACGGCACTTCTTCCGAACAAGGCAGTATCGACGATGAGCGTCTCTGCTCCTGCGATGCGACAGAGAATGATCTCGTCCCCCGCGTTGTTCAGGCTGAGGCCGTATGCGGGGAACCCGTTCGATTCCTCCCACGCGACGGCGTCGCTCCCGTAGACGATCCTCGTCTCTCCAGGGGCCAGATACCCGGAGAACCCATACCTCCACAGGACCAGGTCCCCCGCGTCCCTGAGCAGAAAGGAGCTCAGGTCGACAGAAGAGTCACCGGTATTTACGATCTCGACCCACTCGTCGCTTCGATAATCGTACTCGCCGTCCCCGTCCCAGTCCCTGGCCGGATCGGGCATGTACTCGTTGATCAGGACCTGTCCAATGGAGATCCCCGTCATCGCCACTGAAGCGGCGAAGATCAGGTAGAGGTGAAAAAAGAAACGGAACATCCTCCTCATCATCTTCCTCCCTTCATCATCCACACGGAAAACGTTCCATCCCGCCCGGCGCGGCGCCTGCCGCCCGCGCGACTACGACACTATACCGTCGCCGCTTCCCGGGTTCAATAAAAAAAGGAACCGCGGCAGGCGGCCCCTTCGATGGATCCAGACGTTGACGGGAATGTCAGCTGCCGCCGGATATATTCTTTATCCCGCTCCAGCTGCTCTCCTCTGTGGAAACGATTCCGAGCTTTCCTATCTTGACCTGGAAGGCGAGGCGGGACTGCGTCGGCGCGGCCCCTGTCCAGGAAAGTACGGCGTTACCCGCGAGGGTAAAACCGTTGTCCAGCATCGCTCCCCTTATCCAGAGGATGTCTGATCCGTTCCCGATTGCCTGTGATTGATCCATCACGCTCTCCCCGTCGATGACGATATCACTCACCGCAACCGACGAACCCTCGTTTACGGCCCTCGTCCTTACGAAGACCTGGTCGAAATCGAACCACGAGGTCGTATACTGGAGCGTCACCCCTCCGAGTGTGAATGTAACCAGACTGGTAACCGCATCATACGTCAGAGTAAAGGGCTCTACAGTGCCGCTCTGCCAGTCATACTGGGCGGCCGTAAAAGGCGCGGCGGTATCCTGCCCGAGATCGAGCTCGAATGTCGCAGCGCCGCCGCGGTCTCCTATCCTTCCCTCCGCGACGAACATCGTGTCGGACAGCATTGCGACCAGCTCCGCGTCAGACGCTATGTGGCTCGTGAAGATCGCCCCCTGTACGAGGGCGGGGAGTGAGACCGCTATCGCGGCTGCAACCAGTACTCTAGCCAGGCCCATGATGTCCCTTCCCTGGGTACAACCGGATGACCGGTGTGGACCCGCGGACTCGGATGAATTTCCAAAGTGGAGGCTGCGAAGCCCCCGGGTTCAAGTTCGAGGAGGAATCATAACGATTCCTTATTATTGATCGTATTATAGCACAGCCTGCCTCCGATTTCCAGCCAAAATATTTGTATAAAAGCCTATATGACCTGCTTCAGGATGGGAACATTACGGTTTCGAGAGGGCTATTGCTGACTTCAGCGGCGGATTGACGTGAAAACCGTTCGATTCAAGCACCCTGAAAGTGAAAACAACGTCCTGAACGGTCTTATCTCCTCTGTTCCTTACAGTTACAAACTCCTCGACAGATCTTCCCGGCAAAAGCATCGGGACCAGTCCGGGCGTTTCGATCTCCAGCCCCGCTGCGACTGTATCCGGTATTGCGAGCGTCACTATGTTGAACGCTGCTTCCTCACCTGTGTTCCTGACTGTCAGCATGAACCTCCCCTTCTCTCCGGGCGAGAGGACGCCGTCACCTGAATCATCCTCGAACCATACCCGTCCGTCGAGCCGCGCAGGATAGAAAGGCTCCGGTGTAAGGGATATGTTGTCACAGAGTCTCAAGCCTGAGATATCCCAGATCCGCACGGTGCCGTCATCGCTCCCGCTCGCAAGCAGGGTCGCGTTCGAATTCAGCGTGACCGAATTGACCTGTTTCGAGTGCCCGTGCAGCACCTCTATCAGCCTTCCTGTTCCCAGGTCCCATATCCCGACCGTGTTGTCCTTGCTTCCGGTAAGAAGCGTTCTGCCGTCCAGCGAGACGGCCACCGACATGATCGCCTTTTGATGAGCCTTTATCTCCTTCAGCTTCCCGCGCGACTCGATATCCCAGACAAGCACCCTTCCTGCGGCTCCGGCTGATACCAGGCGGCCTGAGACGGGATCGAACGCGATCGTATAGACCGCCCTCCTGTGCCCAATGAGGGATTTTTCGCGATAGTCGGGGAACCTCCAGACCCTCAGGCGCTCGTCGTCCTGGCATGCCGCGATGTATCTCCCGTCCGGGCTGAACTCGACATCGAGCACCCCACCGAAGACCTTCGTCGCCCAGAGCACGTTGAGCAGGTCTCCTGTCTTTATCTCCCAGATCTTCACCTGCCCGTTCTCGTGACCGGACGCTACATATCGCTCATCCGGAGAGAAAGATACTGAAGTGACGCTTCGGAACCTCGTTTCAACGTCATACCTCTTTATCGCGAATGGCCATTCGAAGCCGCCGAACTCGAGGTCGATGACCTTCAGATATTCATAGGCTTCCGCCTCAAATGTCCTGACAAGCCTGAAATTCTGCGCGTCGATTAGAAAAAGGGTCCTGCTGCCGATCCCTATCGTCTTTCCGTTCCCGCTGAATTCAACGTCCCTGTCGGCGTTGTCTATGTTGGTGAATGAATCGAGCATGCCACCTGTCGAGCCGTGCCAGAAGATCATTGTCGACCTGTCGACACCGTCTTCGCTCAGGGAGACCAGCCTGTTGCTCAGCGGTGCGAATTCCACATGGATGACCCTGCCCTTATGGCTGCGGAGGACGCAGCATGGGAATGAACGGGCTGATTCAGGGGGTTCCGGGGACCCGGGCTGATCGGGGCGCCGTAATGGACAACCTGAAAGGGCGATCGCCGCCGCGATACAGGCTGCGAGCATTGCCTTTCTGTACATCCTGAAACCCTCCCGCGGCCATCATATAGAAAGAGGAGACTGAGTGTCAACTCTGCCCCCTCATCCACGCGTATCCGGAACGCTCTCAGGAGATATCCTTCTTCTCGAGGTTGGCCGAAACCAGCAGCGCGATCCCGATACTCAGCGGCATCAGGCCCCATAATCCGTGCCTTATACCGGCCTCCGCCGTGATCCCAATGAACAGCGCCAGGCCTATGAGGCTGAATACCAGGCCCCACGCGCGCATTGCCAGGTACCTTGGCGGGCTTGTCTTCACCGGCGTTTCCGGCAGCTCTATCCCCTTCTCCATCGCCAGCAGCCTTTCCCTGTGCTGCCGTTCCTTGCGCCCCGCATCGAGCAGCATGGCCGTTATCGTGACCGCTATCGCCCCGAGCACGAAGATGATCGGAATACTTATCGCGACGACTTCAGGACGGATATCAAACATCACTTTCCTCCTTTTACGATTCTGATCCCTTAAGGCAATTCCGCTATCTTTCGTCTCTGCAGGGTATGACATTCGTTCCGTGATTTTGTTTCACTTTTTCCCCGGATAAATAGGGATCGCTCTTTTTTTCTGTGATTTCCATGTTTCAGCCGATATTCTTGAAACGAAACCGGCCTTTACCCTGTCGCACTGTCATGGAGGAGCATGGATTGAGAGGTGATACCGACCATGACCTGCTCGAAAAAGCGAAATCCGGTGACGGGAAGGCGTTCGAGTGGATCGTCAAGAGATACATGGGAGTCGTTTACGCGGCCGTGCGTTCCGTCTTCGGGAGCCGCGACGATATCGACGATGCGGTCCAGGAGGCTTTCATCAGGATCTACCGCGGCCTTCCGTCTTTCAGTGGGCGCTCCTCGCTCTCGACATGGATATGGTCGGTCGCCCGCAACCACGCGGTCAATGTCAGGACAAAAGAACGCGACGGCATCATCCCTCTCGAAAAAACAGCCGGGATCGCTTCTGACAGGCTCGGCCCGGAGGCCGAACTCGCCAGGCGCACGGCCTCGGAAGACATCGAATGGCTTCTTTCCGGTCTCGAGGGCGCCCAGAGAGAGGTCATCGAGCTGCGGTACCTCGCCGGCAGAAAGTATCATGAGATAGCCCTTATCCTAGATATACCGGAGGGAACGGTGAAGACTCAGATACACAGGGCAAAGATCAGAATGAAGAAGATGATGGACAGACGTGAACTTTCCGGAATGAGGAAAGATGAAGCGATCAGCTGAGTGCGAAAGGATCGAGGGGCTTCTGCCCCTCTACATCGACGGAAGACTCTCTGGCGACGAGATAAAAGCGCTGAACGTCCACCTGGCCGCCTGCGCCGGATGTGCCCGGTCTCTCGAGACGTACATGGCCCTGGAGAATACCCTCTCGTCGATGCCGGGCATCCTTCCCGACACGCGGGCGGTGGCTTCGAAGGTGTCGGATCGCCTCGGGCTGGAAAGACGCGGCGTCGTCGGCGGCATCTTCAGCAGGCTTTCCCTCGTGTGGACGTTCGCCGTAGCGACCACCGCGCTCATACTGTTCGTCGGCCACTTCGACTACGTATCGGCCCTCATGTCGGGGCAGGAATCACTCGTCGATTCGGCTGGAAGGACCATGAGCTACTGGATCGCGACATCGAGCGGCGCCATAGCGGGCATCCTCGGCCATATCAGCGCTTCACTCGCCTCCGATCCCTGGATCTTCTTGATCTGCATGACAGGATTCGGGCTCCTGATATTCGCCGCCGGGATGTTCGCCGCCCTGAAGACGATGCAATGATCGCCGCTCAGGAGTCGAGCCTTCTACGCAACAGCTCCGTGGCGACCTTCGGATCGGCCTTTCCTGCGCTCTCCTTCATCACCTGGCCGACGAAGAATTTGATCAGCTGCCTCTTTCCGCCGCGATATCTCTCCACCTCATCGGGACAGGAACCGAGGACCCTTTCGACTATGGCCTCGATCTCGTCTTTCTCCGAAATCCGTTCAAGTCCCAGGCGCCTTACCGCTTCGAGGGCGCCTTCTCCAGACCCCAGCATCCCGGTGAACACCTCCGTTCCGGCGGAGGTCGAGATGACTCCGTCCTTTATGAGGCCGATCAGTCCCGAGAGCTCTTCCGGCCCTACGGGGAAACTTCCTGTATCCCCTCCGTATGTCTTTATCTCACGCAGGACATCCCTCATCACCCAGTTCGCCGTCATCTTCGGCTCTCCCGTCATTCCTGCCGTCTTCTCGAAGTAATCGGCTATATCTGACTCTGCCGTGAGCACGCGCGCGTCATATGCGGACAACCCGTATTCCCGCCTGAACCTCCGCGCGCGTTCGAGAGGAAGCTCCGGTATCTTCGCCCTCTCATCCTCGATCCACGCCGCGTCGACCACCAGGGTCGGTAGGTCCGGCTCGGGGAAATACCTGTAGTCGTGGGCCTGCTCCTTTCGCCTCATCGTGACGAGCCTTTTTTCTCCCGCGTCCCATAGATTCGTCACCTGGACGACACTTCCCCCGGACCTCAGTACCTTCCGTTGGCGATCGATCTCCATTTCGAGGCCGGCCTCGACGGCCTTGAATGAGTTGAGGTTCTTGATCTCCGTCCTCGTTCCCAGCGCCTTGTCGTCCCTTCTCCTCATCGATATGTTTACATCGACGCGCATCGATCCTTCCTCGAGGTTTCCATCGCATATTCCCAGGTAACTAAGCACATGGCGCAGATTCTGGAGAAAGAGAGACGCGCGGCGCGGGCTGTCGATCTCGGGAAGCGTCACGATCTCCACCAGCGGCGTGCCGCACCTGTTGAAATCGATCAGGCTGTGCCCACTCCGTCCGTGCAGCAGCTTGCCGGCATCGTCCTCGAGATGTATCCTTTCGAGCCCGACGCTCACCTCCTCCTCCCCGTCTTCGAACCGCAGCCCGCCGCCGGAACACAGCGGCCGGTCGTACATCGATATCTGGTAGTTCCTCGGCGCGTCGGGGTAGAAATAATTCTTCCTGGCGAACACGCTCTCCCCTTCTATCCGGCATCCGAGGGCGAGGCCGAGCCGCACGGCCATCGATACGGCTTTGCGGTTGACCGAGGGAAGGGCCCCCGGCAGGCCGAGGCATACCGGGCAGACCATCGTGTTGGGCTCCGCGCCGAACACTGCCGGGCACCGGCAGAACATCTTCGTGCGCGTCAGAAGCTGGGCATGCACTTCGAGTCCGATAACGGGTATAAATCCTGCGCTCTCCGCCATCAGGCCTCACCTCCGCCCGGAACGAACCTTTCCCTGAAGCGGAATATCTTTTCCAGCCCCCTGGCTCCCCGCAGCAGAAGGTCCTCCCTGCCCGCTCCCGCCACAAGCTGTATCCCGATGGGAAGCCCCTCGGCCGACAGGCCCGCGGGTATCGATATCGCGGGCAGCCCCGCGATGTTGGCTGGCGTTGTGAAGATGTCCGAAAGATACATCGAGACGGGATCGTCCAGCCTCTCTCCGAGCCTGAAAGCCGGACCCGGCGTAGTCGGCAGCATCAAAAGGTCTATTCTTGAGAACACATCACGGTACGCTTTCCTTATCATCTTCCTTACTGACTGAGCCTTCCCGTAATACGCCTCATAGTATCCCGCTGAAAGGACATATGTCCCGAGCAATATCCTGCGCTTCACCTCCTCGCCGAACCCCTCCGTCCTTGTAGAGGCGTAGAGCGAATAGAGAGAGTCTGAGCTCTCCCTGAGCCCGTATCTGACGCCGTCGAACCTCGCAAGGTTGGATGACGCCTCCGCGTTCGCGATGACGTAGTAGCATGCTATCGACGTCTCCATACCGGGAAGGGCCACTCTCTCGGGAGCTTCGCCGAAGGCTGATACCGCCCGGCAAGCCTCGTCCAGAGCGGAAGAAGCGGCCCGGTCCAGATCCCAGCCTCCCAGTTCTTCAGGCACACCGAAAGTAATCCCCGAGAGCCCGCCGTCAAGAGCGCAGAGCAGGTCCGGGCAGTCTTCGCTGATTGCCGTGGAGTCCTTCCCGTCCGGACCTGAAAGCGCCTGCATCAGAAGCGCGCACCCTTCTGCGTCAGACGCGATAGGGCCTATCTGGTCGAAGCTGCTCGCGAACGCGACCAGGCCGTATCGCGAGATCCTCCCGTATGTCCCCTTCAGGCCCGTCACCCCGCAGAAGGAAGAGGGCTGCCTGATCGATCCGCCCGTGTCAGATCCGAGCGCGGCAGGGACCATGCCGGCAGAGACGGCGGCCGCCGATCCGCCGCTGGAGCCCCCCGGCGCGCATTCCTCGTTCCAGGGGTTGATCACTCTCCGGAAAGCGGAATGCTCGCTGGACGATCCCATCGCGAACTCGTCCATATTTGTCTTCCCGACCAACACTGCACCAGCAGCAGAGAGCCTTTCTACGGCCGTGGCATCATAAGGGGGACGATAGCCCGACAACATCCTCGACGCGCATGTAGTCGGAAGGCCGCGCGTGCAGATGTTATCCTTGACCGCGACTGGTATACCGTAAAGGGGCAGGCTCTCCGGATCCTCGTTCTCGAGTTCTTCCGCCCGGCTCATCGCCTCATCACGAAATACCTCGAGAAAGGCACCCACGGCCATGTCACGGGAATCTATCGCGTCTATACAGTCAGCGACAGCCTCGGCCGGGCTGGCCCTGCCCTTGCGGTAAAGAGCCAACAGCTCCCCGACGCTCTTGCCGGCAAGTCCGCTCATGACCCTGCACCGCCTTCACGGTCGATCACCGGAGGGACCCTGAAGAATCCATCCTCACGGTCGGGGGCCTGCCCCAGGACCTCTTCCCTTTCGAGGCATTCCCCCGGTTCATCTGAGGCGGTGATCAGCCGGCCTGTTAAGGCCGGTCCGGTCTCTTCCTGCTCCCCGGCGTCGACCTCCTGCAGTTTTCTCACGAATCCAAGGATCCTGCCCAGCTGCAGCCTGAGCCGGTCGCGTTCCTCGGGACCAAGATCGATCCTGGCCAAGGCTTCGAGATCACCGAATTCCATGTCCGTCAGCTTCAAGCGAACCTCTCTTTCCTTCTCGACAGAGACTAACCGCAGCGGAGCCGGGCTGTCAAAGCGATTCGTGGCTTGAATATCCACGCCTGCGTCGGTGTATTGGCTATATGCGCCATCTTTGGATTGACCGTATCGAGCGGCTGTCATAACATTGCCGCCGGGACACTTGACATGGAGGTCAGGATGAGATCGCCTCTGTACGCGACCTTTGCCGCGCTGCTGATCCTGCTTATGGCACCGGCGGCAAGAGCAGACAAGAGCTATGACCACCCATCGATAAGTCTAAGGATCATGTTCCTGCCGGACGGAAGCGCTGAGATAGAGGAAACCAGAGCCTTCCATTTCGACGGATCCTTCTCATGGGCCTTCCTTGAGAAGGATACGCGCGGCCAGTACGGAAAGTACGGGGTAGAGTTCCAGGGCGTATGGGACACCGACTCGGGCGAGCAACTGCGCAGCGAGAGATACAGAAAGGGGCCCTACGAAGGCGTGAAGTGGTTTTATTCGGCAAGTAACACTACAAGGCGTTTTCTGATAAGATACCGAGTGAAAGGCGCCGTCCAGAGATACATCGACGCGGCCCAGTTCTACTGGAAGATCATCGGGGACAGCCACGAATATATCGATGTATTGACCGCCGACCTGGTCCCTCCCGGACCCAGCCCACGCCTGTTCAAGGTCTTTATTCACTCAAAGCCCCCTCCAGGCAGCCTCGATTTCGCTGATGACTTCAGCAGCGCCCGCGTGAGGCTCTCAGGCGTGCGCAGAGACGTTTTCGTGGAACTCAGGGTCCTGCTCGATCCCGACCTGTTCCCGCAGGCTCCCCTGCTCTCCGGCCAGTCGCACGGGTCGCTGCTCGATGACGAGAAGGCCGTCACCGCACAGTGGCGCGAAGCCGAGCAGCGCAGGATCGAGAGATACACCAGCAGCCGGCGCATCATGAAATACGCCCTCGCAGCCGGCATATTCCTCGTGCTGGCCCTCATCGCCGTCTATATCTGGTTCTTTTTGAGGTTCGGGAAGGAGTACGACACCGGCTACGATCATGACTACGAGAGGGATCCGCCGAGGGACCTCCCTCCATGCCTGCTCCCCGCCATCCTGACGCAGAGCGGCGTGCGGGACACAGAGATGGGAAAGGCGTTCGCGGCCGCCCTTATCGAGAGCGCAAGGCTCGGGTACATCGAGATCAAGGAGACTGAAAAAAAGATCCTTCTTTTTACGAGTAAGGGGCTCGAATATACCCTCACTGAAAGGGGCAGGGATCTGCTCGCCGGCAGTGACAGGCCCTCAGAGGGCCAGCGGCCGCTGATCCCATTCGAAGAGGACGTCCTGAGGACCGTCTTCACGCAGGCAGGGGATGGCGACAGTGTGACTAGCCATGACATAGAGGCATGGGCCAGGAAGAAGTCCGGCGCAAAGACAAAGTTCAAGGCCTTCATCGACGGCCGCAAGAAAGAGCTGAGAAGTGATTTCGAGAGGAAATACTTCAGCATCGACGACCCGGAAAGCGAGAGGGCTCGCAAGATATTCATCGCTGCATCCGTCGCCTGCGGGCTGCTGGTCGTGGTCCTGTTTCTCGCTGGGCTGAGGAGTCCCGTGCTCTTCGTGTTCGCGCCGTTCGTCGTGATCCTGGGTTCCTTGCTCTCCGTACCGCTTGCCAGAAGGACGCGGGAGGCGGCACTCGAATACGAAAAGTGGATGGCGTTCAAGAGATTCATGGGCGACTTCTCGGCGATGAAGGACGCCGGCCCTTCATTGCTTCCCCTCTGGGAACACTATCTCGTCTATGCCGTCGCGCTCGGCGTTGCAGACAAGCTCATAGACAACCTCAAGCTCGTCGCTAGGGAATACAATACGCCCGTGCCGATGGCGGCGTGGTTCTACCCCATCCATGCCGCCTCGGCCGGTCCCGGCGGAATCGGTGAGGGGCTCTCGTCCCTGGACGCTATGTCCGCGTCGCTCAGCAACCTCGAAAGCCTAGCCTCGGCGATGACCACGTCGACTTCCACTGGAGGCGGCTTCAGCGGCGGCGGTGGCGGAGGAGGAGGCGGCGGCGGAAGCGGCGCCGGATGACGGAAGGAAAGGAAACGGTATGATGAGCCCGGCCAACATCATAACCCTGGCCCTCGCCGCGGCTGTCGGGATCTGGATCATCCTGACCTACAACAGGTTCGTCACACTGCGTAACAGGTGTGTAAACGCATACTCGCAGATCGATATCCAGATAAAGAAGCGCCATGAGCTTATCCCGAGGCTGGTCGATACTGTTAGCGGCTACGCCTTGCACGAACGCGAGACGCTCGAGAAGGTGACGGCCGCGAGGGCGGCCGCGGCTGGGGCAGGATCGACCCGCGAGAAGGCCTCGGCTGAAGAAGGCCTCGAGTCCGCGGTAAAGTCGCTCTTCGCCGTGGCGGAGGCCTATCCGGATCTCAAGGCCGACACCATTTTCCTGAAACTTCAGCGTGACCTCACGAGACTGGAGGACGACATCAGGTTCTCCAGGCAGTTCTACAACGATACCGTGATGATCCACAACACGGCGATCAGCACCTTCCCGGCAAACCTCGTGGCGAGGTTCACAGGAGCGGGCGCGATGGAATACTTCGGGCTTCCAGGTTGACTCTGACGCCTTCCGTATATATTTTCCAGGTATGAAAGCGCATAAAGCGGCTGTCCTGTTCTTCCTGTCGGTCCTTTCTTCATGCGCCGGAAAGGATGAACCCGTTACCTCTGTCATAGAGGAACCCCCTCCCGACCCCAGCTTCAGATGGACTACCCTGGCCTCGGGAAAGACCCTGCGGTCGGTATGGGTCGATTGCGGCAGCACCGCGTACGCTGTAGGCGACGCGGGCATGGCCTTCTATTCACATGGCGATGGCTGGCTCCCAATGCCGATAGGTGTCGGGCTCGACTTCAACGGTGTATGGGGCGACGGCACGGGCCGGTTGTTCGCGGTTGGAGAGAACGGCACAGTCGCCGAATACGACGGAAAGTGGTCGACACGTTCAACACCCGTGTCCGCCGAGCTACTGTCGGTCTGGGGGGCTTCCTCGAGCGACGTATTTGCCGTAGGAAGATCGGGGAAGATAATCAGGTACAACGGCACCCGCTGGGAAACTATGGAAAGCGGGACATCGGTCGATTTAAACGACGTATGGGGGAGATCGGGAAGCGATGTCTACGCGGTCGGGAACAACGGCATGGTCCTGCGTTTCAACGGGACATCCTGGATAAGGATACAGACCCCGTATTCTGTATGGCTGACGGGCGTCTGGGCCGATCCTGAGGGTGATGTCTATGCCTGCGGACTTGCCGGCTATATCATCCGCTACTCGAGCGGTATCTGGACGATTATGCGCAGCGGTACTTCGCAGCCGCTCCGTGATATCCACGGCGTATCCGGCAGCGAGATATTCGCTGTAGGGGACAATGGGACGCTGTTGTCCTTCAACGGCCATGAATGGGCCGTTGTCAATGATGAATACACCATCTTCCTCGAATCAGTCTGGGCCTGCGGGGGAACTGCCTGGGCTGTCGGGTCTCCCGGCGCGATCCTGACATACGACGGCAGGAACTGGCTGGTCGAATCCCGCACGACATTCGCTCACCTTTACTCGGTCTTCGGCGCTGGAAAGCATGTCTTCGCGGCCGGCCAGACCGGGACGATCCTCCATTTCGACCGCGAGGTATGGAGGATGGAGAATCCGGTGACCAACTACGACCTCTACTCTCTCTGGGGCAGGTACGGGGACTGGATGATTGCGGCGGGCGAAGGAGGCAGGACATATATCTATGACGGCTCGGAATGGAACGATCCCGGCTCCGAACCGGTCACCGCTCTCTACGACCTCTGGGGATTCAGCGAAACGGACATCTGGGGAGTCGGTATTTACGGCCGGATATACCATTTCGACGGGTCCGGATGGACAATGGTCGGGAATCCAGGTCTTGACTGGCTCCGTGGTGTATGGGGGCCCGCGCCCGGGGATATTTTCACCGTCGGGAGCGGAGGCAGGATATTCCGCCTCGCCGGAGATACCTGGACACCTATGCGAAGCGGGGTCAATGTCCAGCTAGTGGACATATGGGGAAGCTCCGCGCGGGACATATTCGCAGTCGGGATGTACGGCACGGTACTGCATTTCGATGGCGCGGAATGGGAAAAGATGGAGACTCCCACTACCAGATCTCTTTACGGTGTCTGGGGCTTCGCGGCTGACGACGTCATAGCTGTCGGCGAATATGGCACCGTGATCCGGTACGACGGGGATTCATGGGTCCCCGACCATTGCGGCACCGGCGAGCACCTGCGCGCTGTATGGGGCACTTCCCCCACCGATATATTCGCCGTCGGTTCGCTGGGTACCATCGTTTATTACGGCCTTGTCGAGAACCCCTGATCGCAATACCCTCGCACGGACGTCACATCTCAAAGCAGGGCCAGCAATTACGTTTCCGGGTACACCGCTTTCACGATGTAGCCGCCTGAGCGTTCGTCGTGCTCGAGTTCGATCAATCCCTGGCGCTCCGCAGCCTCGAGCATCTGCTTGAATCCCCGGAACCCGTAGTAGGACTCGTTGAATCCGGGCTTTCGCCGTTTGAGGGTCTGCTTGACCATCGATCCCCAGATCTTCTCCTCTTCACCGCGTTCTTCTATCAGCGCGTCGACGGTCTCCACGATCAGATCCAGTCCACGCTGCAGCTGCTCATCCTCCTTCCTGGCTCTGGGTTTCTGCTTTTCCTTGGTCTTTGCCACAGAGGCGCGTTTGCCGGTGCGTACTCGCCTCTTATCCTTGCGTACGAGATCGTCATAGAAGATGAATTCATCGCAGTTCGCGGCGAGCAGATTGGAGGTCGAGTTCTTGACGCCTACGCCGATCACGGTCTTGTCATTCTCCCGAAGCTTACTGACCAGCGGCGAAAAATCGGAATCCCCCGAAAGGATCACGAACGTGTCGACATGCGGCTTGGTATAGCAGAGATCGAGCGCATCGACTACCATACGGATGTCGGCAGAGTTCTTCCCGGTCATCCGGATATGAGGGATCTCGATCAGCTCGAACGCCGCCTCGTGCATCGGCTGTTTGAATTCCTTATACTTTTCCCAGTCGCAGTAAGCCTTCTTGACGATAATAGTGCCTTTGAGCAGCAGTCGCTCGATCACCTTGCCAATATCGAATTCGTCATAATTCGATTCACGGGTGCCGATAGCTATATTCTCGAAATCACAGAAGACAGCCAGGTTCGCGGTCGCGGTATTTTCCGCCATGATCACATCTCCATTGTGTTTGCCTGTTCGTTCGGGGAGCCTTCAACGGGGTCTCCCCCGTGCTCGAGCGCTCCCATGCCGCCTGCGACATTATAGCAGCGATAGCCACCGATGCAACCAGCACATTATGATAAGATCATCCGGGGAGATCATCGCCTGAAGGTGAACGGAGCATAGCTGGCGAGGAACTTCTTCGTCCCGTATCCTGGGAACTGAACGGATACCTTGAGTTCCGCCCCCGAGCCCTCGAGGCTCTTTATCTTACCCTCGCCGTACTTCGGATGATATATGGTCACGCCTACACGATACCTCGAATCCTCACGGCTTACCTCGGAACTCCCGATAAAAGAGTCGAACGAGGGAACCGTCGAAGCCATCCCGGACGGAGCCCGTCTCGGCACGGTGCTGCCCGTCACCTCGGTGTGCTCCCCGGGGACCTCGTCGAGGAACCTTGAAGGCCTGTTGCCGGTCCAGCTGCCGAACTGCATCCTGCTCGCTGCGCAGAAGAGGTAGAGTTCCTCCATCGCCCTGGTCATCCCCACATAGAACAGCCTCCGCTCCTCCTCAAGCTCGGTGTCATCGTCGAACGCGGAGTAGTGGGGAAGCAGGCCCTCTTCCAGCCCCGTTATCATGACCGCCCTGAACTCCAGACCCTTCGAGTTGTGGAGGGTCATCATGCTTACCTTCTCCTCGTCCTTCAGGGCGTCGATGTCGCTGAGAAGTGCTATCTCTTCGAGAAACACCGGGAGTACGGGGTTCGCCGACGATGAGCTGAACCTCAGCGTCTCGTTGAGAAGCTCTTCGACGTTCTCCAGCCTTGTCTGCGTGGTCGAGGGGTCCTCCTTGAGGTAATCCCTGTAGCCGGTCCTTTCGATGACCGCCGACAGAAGTTCATGAGCAGTCTGGTCGGCCGACATCAGCTCGAACGCAGCCATCATCTTCGAGAAATCGACGATCCTCGCCCTCTGAGCGGTCCCGAGCGGATCCAGAGCACCTGGTCTTCTAATGAACGCGTGCAGACTCTCGCCGGATGCTTCCTCCTCGAGTCTGGCAAGTGTCACTCCTCCGATTCCCCGTTTCGGGACGTTCAGCACGCGCCTGAAGCTCACATCATCGTCAGGATTGCTGATCAGCTTGAGATAGGCGAGAAGGTCCTTGATCTCTTTTCTTTCATAGAAACGCACACCGCCTATTATCTGGTACGGCAGGCCGCCTTTCATCATCGCGGCCTCAAGCGCGCGCGATTGCGCGTGCGTTCTGTAGAGTACCGCGATCTCGTTGCGGCTGTAACCGGCGCGTATCAGCTTGATTATCGCTTCCCTGACAGCCGCCGCCTCTCCGCGATCGTCCGCCGCGTGATAGACCTTCACCGCTTCGCCTCGGTCTTTTCTGGACCACAGGCTCTTTCCTTTTCGTCCCGCGTTATTAGCTATTACCGCGTTGGAGGCGGCGAGGATCGTCCTCGTGGAGCGATAATTCTCCTCGAGCCTGACCGTGAGCGTATCGGAATAGACCCTGTCGAATTGAAGGATGTTCTCGATCGTGGCTCCCCTCCACCCGTATATCGCTTGGTCATCGTCACCGACTACGAAGAGATTGTGGTGCATGGAAGCGAGCATGTCTATCATCACCATCTGTATCGTATTCGTATCCTGGAACTCGTCCACGAGGACGTACTTGAACTGCCTCGCGTACCTGTCAAGGACCTTCGGATGCGCCGAGAACAGTTCGACGACACGCACGATAAGGTCATCGAAATCGAACGCGTTGCATTTCTTCAGCTGGACCGCGTACTCCCCGTAGACAGTTGCATAAAGCTCCTCGAGCCTGTCCACCGCGCTATCGAAGGCCTCGCCGGGGGGTACCAGTCCTGTTTTCCATCTCGATATCCGGCTTCTGATCGCGGCGGGAGGATACTCATCTAGCTTCCAGCCCTTTTTCTTCATTATGTTCTTGATCAGGCTCGTCACGTCGACTTCGTCGTATATTGCAAAGTTGTTTTTAAACCCTATATGCTTCGCTTCGCGCCTCAGTATCCTCAGCCCCGTCGCGTGGAATGTCCCGATCCAGGAGGGCGCCCCCCTTTCGCCTACGGCCCTGGCTATGCGCGAGCGCATCTCCCCCGCTGCCTTGTTCGTGAAAGTGAAGGCGAGGATCCTGTCGGGAGAGACCTTCTTTTCCCTGATCAGGAATGCGATCCTCTCTGTCAGGACCCTGGTCTTGCCGCTGCCCGCTCCTGCCAGAACGAGGACGTGACCATCCGTCGTCTCGACGGCCTGAGTCTGCTGTGGATTCAGTTCGGTCTTCAAGGTGTGGAACCCTTCCGTGAGTTTCAGAGACTTATGCCGGACGGCATCTTAGAATTGCGGCCCGATATAGAACTGGTAAGCCGGACTGCCCGTATACCTGAAATCTGTCGGCCAGCCGACCTGGAAGTCGAGCACCATGTACCCGAACCTCATGTAGAATCCTACCCCGAAGTCGCTCCAGAAGTCGAGCCCGTTGATCTCCCGGGGCTTCAGCTTCGGATCCATCCATTCTATGAAGACGGGCTTTCCCCAGACAGAGCCGGTATCTAGGAACAGGGTCCCTCCGATGTTCCCGATGCCCCAGCGTCCCGGCCACCCGAATATCAGCGCGTCGATCAGGGGATACCTGTACTCAAGATTGACGAGGAGCATCCTTGGTCCCTGGAACTGGAGGTAGTCGTACCCCCTCAGCGTCAGCGGCCCGCCGAGATAATAGAATCGCTTGTCGGAGCCTTCGCTCATGCTGGTGACCGCGCGAAGGGCAAAGGAATTCCTGTACCACAGGGGAAAATACCTCCTGTAGTCCAGAAGGATCGTCGTCCTCGAGAGATCCCTGTCCGAGAACCCGACGGCGCGCGAAGCGCTGATCATCCACCTTTCCCCTATAACGGGCCCGAATGCGCCGTAGTAGGATGAGTCGTGAACCAGCGAAAGTGTCGGCTGGAAGAGCCTTCTCTGCGAGGTCGGATTGGCGAGGTAGTAATCCGCCTCCGGCGTGCCGATCATATCCTGGGTCACAAAGAACTCCCTCTCGGAGATGAATGCCTGAAGCTCGAGGTCTACACGCGTGAACATCGAGAAGGGAAAGCTCACATTACCGAAGATGCCGTAATTGCGCTCGGTAAAATACCTGTAATTGGTGAATATCTCCCCGATCGAGGACACCCGCGAGTTCAGGTAGTTCTTGAACTGAAAGATGCCGAACGAGTAATCGAGCCTCCGCTTGAGGTAGTAATAACTCAGCATGATGTCGCTGTCCTCGAGTGAGCCGTACAATCCGAACTGCAGGAATATATGGTGGTCACCGAGCAGATCGCTGAAAGCGACCTGGTTCGCCAGGCCGAATCCCAGGCCGGTTGAGAAGAAGAGTCCCAAGCCGTTTCCGATATAATCCGGCTGGAATTTGAGTCTGTATGGTTCGATCGTGCCGATCTTTTTGCTCATCAGCTCCCTTTTCGCTTTGAGCGAATCGGGATTCATGCCTTCCTTGGAATCCTCGTTTATGACTATATAAGGAACGTCCTGTTCGATCCCCTTATCCGGCAGACCGGATCCTTCCGGAGGCTTTGTCCCCTTGCCGGAGACTTCTGCGTTTACCGTCCCCGACAGGAAACGGTCGCCTTCATTCAGCAGCTTGCCGCTCAGATCTATCATGTTCAGCAGCGAATCTGTGGGATTCTCGAGGGCGACACCGGATGATACCGGCTCCGGGAGCCTTATACCGTAATCCGGAACCTGGCCGAAAGGCCTCGCCTCAGATCTCTTCCGCGTAAACAACGGACTGCCGGTCGAATACGAGACCGATGACTTCTCTGAGAACTGCTCCATCACGAACAGGTCGTACCCACCCTGGTTGAAGGCGCTGAATACAAGCCTGTCCCTCTCTTCCGAATAGGAAGGAGTGAACAGCCCGCCGAGCACGTCCGTGAAACGGTAATAAGCGCCGTTTATCAGGTTGCCTCTGTAGATATTGCTCACGTCAGTCTCGTCGGAGGTGAATATTATCTCCTCACCACCGTTGATGATCAGTGGAGCACTGTCATTCCCGGGGGTCGAGATGAGAAGTTCCTTCACCCCGGTCTCGACGTCTACAGCCCAGATATCCGTTTCGACCTCGAGGACGTTGTCGCTGAGCTGCAGGTCGACTCCGCTTAGCCTATCGACACCGGTGCTGTCTGGAACGAATGTGGGCTGGACAGCGACCAGTGGAGCCCTGCTGTAGGCGATTCTCCTGCCATATGGGAACCAGGCCGGATCGGTCTCATCGTTCATATCATCGGTGACCCGGGTCGTGGTCCCGGTCTCGAGATCGAGGACGTACAGATCGGTCTTGCCTTTCGATGTCCCCACAAACGCGACAAGCTTCCCGTCCGGGGATATAGTGGGGCTGAAGAAGAAGTCGACCGGGATCTCGATCTCATCGAGGATCCTGCCCTTCGGTACGGAAAGGATGAATAGCCTATCGCGGCCGTCTGATTTGGCTACAAACGCGATGCTCTTGCCGTCCGGCGCCCACGCAAGGCTCGATTTCATCGACCTGATCGACTCGAATTTCTCGGAAAGAGACCCGGTGAGCATCTTCTTCTCTATCCTGCCGGAAATGGCGTTCATCAGGTAGATGCCGTCAAGCCCACCCCTGTCAGAGTAGAAGATGATGTGCTCGCCGTCAGGCGAGAACTCGGGCTTAATGTTCTGGTAGCTGTGATCCTTCACATGATCGGTCAGGCGGCGTCCGTACTCTTCGGGCTCGTTCTTGTCGGCGTACTCGGGCCAGTACTTGCGCCGCAGATCGTCTTTCCACGCCTTCGAGAGTTCTCTGGTGCCGATTCCAAGCGTCGATCTGAGAGCCGCCTCGAGGGATCGCTGATACCTGAGCTGGTCCATGATCTCCACGACCTTACCTGACCCGTAAGTCTCATTTATATAGTTGATGGCTGACTGCCCTGCCTTGTAGTTCATATAGCCGCCCGCATAGTCGAGATCGTAAGGCAGGTAATCGAATACAGTCGCATCGCGCATGAACATCCTTGCCGTGGCGTCCATCCCGCCGACAGAGTAGTACTCAGAGATGCCTTCAGCGAACCACAGCGGTATGTTGAACAGCGCGCCCTGCGCGAAGGCGGACCTGAGGAGCGATCCATAGATGATGTCGAATTCGAACATGTGAGTGAGTTCGTGGATCGCCGTATGGGCGAAATCTTCATTCGTCCCGCTGAAATGGAGCACCATCCGCTTTCGCGCCGGTTCGGCGAAGGCCTGAACGCCTTCGGGCAGCAAGCCCCATGTAGTGTTCGTCTGCTGAAAATAAGAATGGCTCGCGTAGAGGATCACCGGTATGCGCCAACCGATATGGTGATCGAAATCGATCGACAGCTTGCCGTATCCATACTCGAGGATCACGGCTGTCCTGCCGGCCAGGTCCCTGTATCCATCATGGAAATGTATGTCGAAATGAGGCGTCTTGAGGACTTCCCAGTGGAAGGTCTCGTACTGGACCTTGTTCTTGCCGAACCACCACGCCTGCGCGTCCGCACTTTCCGCGGTAAAGGAGCACAGAGCTGCCGCGACCAGTATCATCGCCAACAGGCGGTATATAGACTGTCTCATATCCCGATCCTCCCGGGGCCGTATCCTCTATAAAGATGTCCCCTGATTTGCTTATTTTCAAGAGATTTAACGTTGGAGCCGGGGCCTCAGAACTCCCAGCGGAGCTTCAGGTCTACGTTATACTCGTCGGTGGTCCGCGAGCTTTCCCCCTGTATCGCCGTTTCGGAGTGTTTTATTAGTTGCGTTCTGAGCAGAAAGAGCCTGCTCAGCCTGTACTCCACTTCGATCTGCCTTACCGTGGATATGGCAAGTCCCTGCCTGTACTTGACATATAGCCCCTCAGAGAGGTATTTGCCGACGGCGACCATCGTCTGCTTCTGCTCAGTCCCGTTATTCGTCCGGTTCTGTGTGCCTTCGGTCTCGAGCTCGATCGTAATCCCCTGCATCTGGGAGTTGAGCGCACGCTCTATATAGTTCGCTGCAAGGTTCTGCGCCGTCCCTATGGCGTCCCATCCTTCCTGCCCTCCGGGAGAATCGACTATCCCTCCGCCCAGCATCTTCCATATATCTGTCTCGCTGTACCCGGGATCCTCGTGAACCAGGGTCACCTTTGGTTCGACGTCATCCTGCATCCAGAGCAATGAAAGGAATATCTTTCTGCCCTCCGGATCAAGAGTCTCAGCCTCGATATCCACAAGCGGCCGGAATCCGCCCGCGTATGCGAACTCGAGCTGGCCTGATCTAACCTTGAACTTATTTCCGTACACGTTGTACCAGCCCCTGACCAGATCCAGCTTGCCTCTCAGATATGTGCCTCTCTGGTCGTGGTGGAGAGTGACGTCGCCGCGCATCTCTATGCTGGCGTCAGGAGTCTTTATCCAGGCATTGCCCGGAATTTCCAAGTCCACCATGGCGAGCAGGGACGGAGTCACCGGGCCCTTCGTAGCCCCGGACTTGAGTTCGTCCAGCATCAGAAAGATCTCCGCCCTATTGACTTCGAGATCACCTGTCAGGGACGGGACGGGATGACCCTCCACCGTCTCGGTCCCTATATGTATATCACCGGTAGCGATAGCCATCACGTTCGAGATGCTGGCAAAGAGGCATTTGTCCACATGCAGATCCATGTCGTACGATTCAGGACGCCAGCCGCTTATACCGACGTTGCCGCTTCCCGTGAACGATCCATCCTTCCCTTCCCTCCCCTTCAATTCCTGTATCGTGATAAGCGTATCCTGCAGGAGGATATTGGCGTCGACGTCACGGAAACGCTCCTCCATCCCGGAAAGCCTGAAGCCGGCCTTCTCGAGTCTCAGCCCTCCAAGTATCACAGGGTCGGCGATCGGGCCCTCGATCTTGAAACCGGCCGAGAACCTCCCGTTTGCCTCCGCCACAAGATCGGATACGCCCGTTATATCCTCGAGCGGACCGGGAGGCTTGTACATCTCAAGGTAGATGTCCCCCCCCATGTCTATCGAGTAGAACCAGTCCTCCGGCACTATCGGTATCCTTCCAGAGAATTCGCCTTCATGATCTCCGATGATCTTTATTCCGCCAGACAGGCTGACAAGCCTGTCCTCCAGTCTTGCCTCGACATCGACATATGGGATCGAAAGGTTCCTCCTGGCAAGTCTCCTGACAGATCCGATCATCACGGCCGTCGGATGCACGAGGGAATCGCTTACCGCCACCTTGCCCGTAAAAATCCCGCTGGTGAAAGGAATGTTACTCGAGTAGCCGAGGAACGGAGCGAGGGACAGATCCTCGCACGAAGCTTCGAGGCCCACGGTAAAACCGCGCAGTGACTCTCGGCCGTCCCTGATAAGTGCACGCAAGGCGCGACCTTTGAGCCATCCCTTGATCCCGATCCTGCCGATCGGCAATGACACGCGGTACTCGTCGATACTGTATGTCCCTTCCGCGTAGCTTGCGAGAAGACGCATCGTGTCTACGCGCATCGTATCGAACCGGCCTTCCTCGAGAAGCATATCAATATCCACTCCCGGATCGGAAAGGTGGCCTGAAAGAGTCACTGTCCCCCTGGCCCTTCCCTCTATGGGAGTCTCGAGCAGGCCCGCCGAGTTAAGAAGCGCCACTTCGGCGCGCTCAAAGGAGAAGACACCGGAAATATAGTCGTCGACTTCGTTTATCCCACAGTCTAGATAGAGCGCCCCCGATCTGGAATGAAGCTGCAGGTCGTCGAACACGACACCTTCCCTGCTCAGTCCCACCGTAAAATCTCCGCTGCTCCTCCACTCATCTTCCAGAGTGTTCACCACGACCTCGGAAAACTTGATTTCCGTGTTCCCATCCGCGCTGTGCACCTCGCCTCTCATCTCCGCGCTGAAGCCCGGCCTTTGGAGATAAAGTCTCTTGAACGCAGTAATGTCGTCGACGTACTCGAGAGATACATCGATACTTGAGAATCCCAACGGGTCTATCCAGCAGCTGTCACCGGTCATCTCGAGCTGTACGCCGTAAGCATCCTTCTTGTCGATGACAAGCTTGATCTCGCCTTCCGGGACGAGCGCCCTGTTATACCTGAAATCCGAGAAGGTCCCGTTACCGCGAAGTTCCCACTCCTCGAAAGACCCTCCGATGACGAGGTTCATACTTACATCTCCCCTGTATTCGTCTATACCGAGATATGAGAAGATGGTATCGTCCCTTGCGACAGCCACGTCGACGAACATCCTCATATCGTCTGAGTTGAGCGATCCATGCGAGCGTATCCTGCTTGTAGGAGAATCAAGTGCTATGTATCCGAACACCAGGCTATCCGGACTGTAAGACCCCGTTACCCGGGCTGCCTGGAAAGGAAGCTGTCGGATATGTCCCGCCCCCAGATCGCAGTCGAAGAGGATAAGTTTTGAACCGGTGTAATAAGTCAGCTTGATCTGGCCGTTCAGATCGGTCTTCGGGAGACTGGAATCCTTCGCGAATCCCTGGGAGAGATCGAGGCCTCCCGCCACGATATCTACGATCAGCATCGGCGGGCTCTCAAAGGTATAGAACCCGCTGCCATCGACGCGCGCACCGTTGAACTCTCCTTCTCCCCGGTCGATCCTGAAAAGGGGCGGCAGCCACTCCCCCTTCAGCTCGAAATCCTTGAGCGCATAACCTGAGAATATCCCGTTAAGGACCGCGTCAACGCTGAACCTTCCGGGCCTCCCCTTGACCGAGACAGGGCCCTGCAACTCTCCGAAATGCGAGGTCTCCACATTGGTGATCCTCGCTATTTCCTCTATGTTGAGCGGGAAAGCGTCGAGATGAAGATCGAAGATCATCGAATCCGGATCAACGCTCCCTCCGACCATGAAGGACGATTCGTCCAACTCGACGAAAAGACTGTCAAGATAGATCTCGCCGGCCTCCCCACCCGGGATCCGCTTCTCGTCCTTCTTGTGTACGTATTCGATGGTGCCCGCCATACCCCTCAGAAATACATCTCTTCTGATATCCTCGGCTCCGCCGCCTGAGAGGTCGATATGCACGATCCTGCCGTCCGATTCGACCGATCCGTCTAGCTTGATGTCCTTGAGCGCGTCCGCTCTATCCGGTCTCTGGAATATCACCTGGCCGTCCCTCAGCACGAACCTGTCCACCGCGAAGACCGGCAGGTCGCCGCCGCTGTCGCCTTCCATATGAGGGATTATGTTGATCCCCGTAGAATCGGGCTTGATCCATACATGTGGGCTGTCCAGCTCTACCAGAGCCAGCCTCGGAGAGCCCGACAGAAGCGATCCCGGGCTGTACCTCAGCTCTATCCTCTCTATCCTGATTATGTCATACGAGAAATCCTCTCCCTCGTATCTGATACGAAAATCGCGTACTTCGACGTGATTCAGCGGATTGCCCGAAAGCTTCCCGATCTCGAGGGTGAATTGAGTGCCGCTGAAGAGATACCGCGAGAACATGCCACCGGCGCTGTTGGCGAAAAAGTCCGTCTTGAAGATCACTATCATCAGGATGAACGCTGTTATGAGCAGGCCTATGGCCAGCGAGATCCAGTGCGTCACCCTGTGCCGTATGAGCCTTCTCACCAAGACCTTCCTCCGGTCCTATACTAGAATATCTGTCCCAGGCTGATGTGTATCCTGTAGCTTTCCTGGCCGTCGTAAAGCTTAATCGGAAAACCGAAATCGAGCCTGATCGGCCCTACCGGCGTGTAATACCTCAGACCGAATCCGGCCGAATACTTGAAATCGAGCACGTCGACATCCTCTCGATCGGCGATGATCCTGAACTGGCTCCAGGAGATATCATTAATATCGTTCCAGACATTGCCCGCGTCGAGAAAGAAGACGCCGCCGAAATTATACTGCCCGAGCCAGGGGAGCGGGTATCTCCACTCAGCGTTCCCGAGCAAGAGTACATTTCCTCCCAGCGGCTCTCCGCTTGTCCCCATCGGCCCGACATCGTTCTCCTTGTAGCCTCTTAACGAGTTCGCGCCTCCGCTGAAGAACCTTGCCTCTATGGGAACGCCGGTGGCGGTGCTGCTCCCGAACGGCTCGACGTATCCGAACCTTATACGATAGGCAAAGACCGACCGCCTGGTCACCTTTCTATATTCCTGAAGGGTTGGGACGATCGAATAATAATCGTCGTCCCCGCCCAGGAACCCGCCGGCGAACCTGGTCGACAAGGTCATATATATCCCCTGAGTGGGGTTAAAATAGTAATCCCTCGTATCCTTCCTGAAACTGAGGTCCAGCGCCCGCCTTCTTGAGCTTTCCCTTTCATCCTCGACCTGCTCACGTCTGATATTCTCGAACGAGTAAGAGAAATACATGGTCGACAGCCTGGTGAACTTCCTGGCTATCGTCAGGCTGACGCTGGTCTGGCGCACGATCGCAGGCTCGACTGTGGCGTCAAAAGTGTACTTTGCGCCCGTCGAGAATGTGTTCCAGGTGCCCAGGACATGAGGGAATGTCAGCGATCCCTCATAAAGCTCGTACTGCTTTGTCGGATCCCAGTTGTCCTTTGTGTATCTGTTCTCCCTGAACAGCCTGTAGCCGAACTCCGACTTGAGGTTCAGGGCGTACCCGCGACCCAGCAGATCACGCTGCCCCCACTCGCCGAATACCCGGTTCGAATGGACGTTGCCAACGCCGAACCCGGCTTCAACATAACCCTTCTTCCTTTCGCGTACCTCCACTTTCAGATTTACGTCCCCGGTCTCAAGGTCCAGGCCGTAAGGGTCTATCTCCACGGAATTGAAATACCCGGTGCTGTAAAGGTTCTGTTTGCTCTCGACCGCCTTTGAAAGCTTGAAATACTCTCCCTTTCTGATAATGAGCTCCCTGCGGATGAGATCATCCTTCACTTTTGTGTTTCCGGTCACCATTATGCTGTCGATCTTGACGGGGCTCTTGGGGTCTATGAGCCATTCTATATCGACGCTTATGGAATCGATCGCGACATCAGGAACAACGGTCGAGCCAAGGTAACCATTCTCGAAGAATTTGCTGAAAAGCGTATACCGGTCTATCCCCAGTATATTCTCGTTGAAGGCCTTTCCCTCCGTGAGCTGAAGTCCCTTGCGCAGGTCGCTCTCACCGATAAGAGACTGTCCGGAGAACGAAACATCCCTCACGGTAGTCTGCGGCCCCTCGTTGATGAGGATCCTGATCCTGACATTATTTTTCTTCTCATCCTTCTCGACCGATTCGAGCTCTACCGTCGCGGAAAAGTATCCGTTCTTGGCATAAAACGACCTTATCGATTCGAGGTCCCTTCGCAGGAAATCGCTTCTGTATTTCGGCTTGCTGAATATATGCCACAGCTTCTCTTCCTTTGTCCGCATCCTTTTCTTCAGCTCGCCATCGTCGAAACTCCGGTTGCCGAGGATGATGATGCTCTTGACCACAGGCAGGTCCAGTCCGAAATCGGTCTCATCGGCCAGTGCAGGTCCCGACATGAAAGCGACAGAGACTGCGACAGCCATCACGAGGGCGGACGATCTTGAAGAGAACACGGGCATTGAGATTGACAACACCTTCTGCTGTGTGTAGTTTCGTCAGGTGATGAATATTTTGATGTCATATCGGCACGTGAAGAGACGGGCCACATCGCTTGCCGCCTCTATCCTGTTGGCGGCTCTTCTCGCAACAGGGTGCGGGCAACCCGACACCATAAACTCCGAAAAGGCCAGAGACCTCACGCCTGACGAAAGATATCTCGTCCAACTGTACTTGAAAATAAACGATTTAGAGGAAAATCTCCAAGATAATCCGGCCGACAGCGCCATAAAATGGGACGAGCTGAAAGCCTCAGTCGATACAGCAAGGGTCAGAAAAACACTGGCCGAGCTCGAAAAGGATCCGAAAAGATGGCTGGGCGTCTATACCCGCATCAACGACCTTATGTTCGACAAAAACCCCTGAGATCCGCCATACTCAACCGAAGATATTGAATATGTCGACAGCGAATATAAACGCCATCAGGGCTATCAGTATTATAAATCCTACCTGCCCCATGACCTCTTCCACCCTGGGACCCGGTTTCCGCCCGGTAAGTCCCTCGACGAGGAATATCACAAAATGTCCACCGTCGAAGGGGAGGATCGGCAGCAGGTTGAATATTGCCAGGTTGAGAGAAAAGAACGCTATGAACGAAATCAGATAGTTGAATCCCCACCTTACCATCTCACCGGCCATGACGCCGACGCGCAACGGCCCCCCGACCGCCCTGATCGACGCTTTGCCTGTGACGAGCTTCTTGAGAAACTGCATGATCCCGATGAACATCTCCCTGTAGGCCCGTGCTCCCAGCAATATCGATTCACCGAACCCGACCTTCTGCTTCTCGTAATGTTCGTTGATCCCTATTGCGCCGACCTGGACTATATCGAGTTTTTCGCCCTCTTTCGCGGCGTCCATTCCCTCAGGAGTGATTGTGGCCGACATGGTATCCCCGTTCTGGACCCAGACGAAGTCCAGTGGGATGCCGAGACGGTCGTGAACGAGCTGCTCTAGCTCGATATACGTGTTGATGGTCGTATCGTTGACCGACAGGACCATCGCTCCGCTTCTCATGCCGGCGTCGTAAGCCGGGCCGTCACGCTTAACATCGCCTATCATAGGCCTCGAATAGGAAAATATCCCGACGATCAGCCTGCCTTCCTCCTCGTTCCACGCGGGGGAGACGTCGATCTCGAGGGTATCGGTCAGCCTCTGGACCACAAACCTCGATATCGCGTTCTCATCGTAAGTTATCAGGTCCGCTATCTCCTTGCCCGCCTGGACACGTTCACCGTTTACAGAGATGACGACGTCACCCGGCATGAAACCAGCCGCCTCAGCGGGAGAATCAGGGGTCACACTTACTATGATGTCTCTGGGATTTGCTACAAATACCCCCTGTATCCACACGCTCATCACGAAAAGGATCAGGGCCAGGAGAGCGTTCATGAAAGGACCGGCGAGGACCACTGACATCCTTTGCCACGGATTCTTGCTCCTGTAATACTTCTCCTGCGGCACATCGGCGAGGACATCATCGCTTTCGGACTCCCGGCCATCCACATGCTCGGTCTCACCGGCCATCTTCACGTAACCGCCGAATGGCAGGGCGGATATGGCGTATTCCGTCTCTCCTATCCTCTTCCTGATTATCTTCGGACCGAAACCAATGGAGAATGTGACGACGTAGATACCGTTGAGTTTCGCAGCAACGAAATGGCCCGCCTCGTGAACGAAGACTACGACGCTGAGCACGAATATGAAAGCCGCTAATGTCAGAAGCATGTATCCTCCATCGTCAGGCGGCAGGCCCGCCGTATCTTTCCTTCAGGTATTCACGCGCCCAGCTGTCCGCTTCGAGTACCTCCTCGACCGTGTTGGCCGGGCCGGTGGTATGCGCAGCGAGCGCCCGCTCTATCCAGTCGATAATATCCAGGAAACCTATCCTTCCCGCAAGAAAAGCCTCAACCGCTTCCTCATCCGCTGCATTGAGCACAGCCGGAGCCGTGCCCCCCGACCGTGCGGCTTCCATGACCAGAGCGAAAGCCGGATATCTCTCCTGTTCGAATGTACGGAATTCGAGCAACGAAAGCTCCTCCAGTGACAGGTGCTCCCACGGAAAACTCACCATCCCGGGATGATAAAGGGCGTTGATGATGGGCAGTCTCATGTCGGCCGGCCCTAGATGCGCCATCAGGGATCCGTCCCTCAGCCTGATAAGCCCGTGAACTCGCGACTGGGGATGGATCACAACGCCGATCGATCCGTAGTCGAATCCAAACAGCCAGTGCGCCTCTATCACCTCCAGCCCCTTGTTCAGCAGATGCGCCGAATCGACCGTCACCTTTTTTCCCATGCTCCAGGTGGGGTGGTCGAGCACCTCCGGGACGGTGACGCCTCCGAGACTGGAGATGTTCCTGCCCAGGAAGGGGCCTCCTGACGCCGTGAGAATGATCTCCACCGTCTCGTCCTCATGCCCCTTGAGGCACCTCGCCAGGGAGAAATGCTCGCTGTCGACGGGTATCACCTTCGCTCCTCCCTTCACCGTTATAGCTTCGATGATCTCCCCGCCGGTGACGAGCGATTCCTTGTTCGCGATCGCCACATCGCAACCTGCTTCGAGGGCTCTCACGGTTGGGACGAGACCTGCGACGCCCACGAGGGCATTGATCACGAGGTCGGGTCTCGGATCGCAAAGAAGGCCGATCAGCCCCTGCGTGCCCGTCCCTGTGCATCTCCCCGCCAGGCTGGAATCCTCCTCTATGAGCCTCGTGCATGCTTCCTCGTCCCTGAGCGCGAACCTCGCATCAGCGAACTCCCTAAGCTGGAGGCCGAGCTTGCCGATATCGCTGCCAGCCGCCAGTCCCGTGATCTCGAAGTCGTCCGGCGAACGGGAGATTATCTCCATCGTCGCCCGGCCTATCGATCCGGTAGAGCCCAGTATCGCTATCTTCTTCCTGTGCCTATGCTCCATATCAGGCCTTTAGGATAAAGTATCTCAGTGCGTAATATATCAGCGGTGCCGTGAACAGCAGAGAATCAAACCTGTCCAGGACGCCTCCGTGCCCGGGTATTGTCGTCGACGAATCCTTTATCTTGGCGTCGCGCTTAAGCATTGATTCCACCAGATCACCTGTCTGCCCGATAACCGACGCCAAAATCGCCAACAGGACCGCCTCGAGAGCGCTAAGCTGGGTATCAAGCAGAATACGGGCGATAAGGATCCCGGCGATCGAAAGAAATATCCCGCCTATGGCTCCCTCGACAGTCTTACCGGGAGATATCGACGGAAACAGCTTCCGCCGCCCGAACAGTCTTCCGAAAGCGTATGCTCCCGTATCATAGCACCATGTAAGCGTGAACACGATTATGACGAACGTGAACCCCACGGAATACTTCAGCCCGGCCAGTATCGGCAGTTCCCTCAGAAGCATAAGGTGGCTGCCCAGCCACGACACGTAGAGCACGCCGAATATTGTCACTGATATGTGGTAGACGGCGTGCCCCTTGTCTTTGCGGATCAACTCGGCGATCATGACCGCTATGAATGTAATCGTGAGCAGGATGTTGGCGTAGATCCCCTGCCTGAAAAAAAGGTACCATGGAAGGGCCCCGCCGCTGAGCACGCCTATCCACTTGTACGGCCTCAGTCCTTTTGCCTCCATCATCCTGTAGAACTCGAAGAGACCGAGGATTATTATCAGGTCGATCAGTATGAGATAGTATATACCGCCACGGTGGGCGATGATGAAGAAACACGGCAGGAACACTGCCGCAGCGAGAAGGCGATTCGCGAGAGAGCTTCCCCTTGTCTTCCTCTTTGATCCGTCGGTCACTTCTCTCTCCTGACGCTTATATCTCCAAACCTTCTTTCGCGGCCCATATACTCATCGATCGCGGCTATGACATCCATCTCCCGGAAGTCCGGCCACAGAACCTCGGTGACTACGATCTCGGTATAGGCGAGCTGCCATAGGAGAAAGTTGCTGATCCTCATCTCTCCGCTGGTCCTGATCAGCAGATCCGGGTCGGGGATATCGGGCGCGTAAAGGTATTCCCTGAAAGTTTCCTCGTCAATAGTCCCTGGATCCAGTCTTCCTGAGGAGACCTCGCCGGCGATACGCCTGACGGCGTCTACGATCTCGGCACGACCCCCGTAGCTCAGACATAGATTCAGTATCATACCATCGTTCGAGGAGAGAGACTTTATCGTCTCATCGAGCCTCTTTCTCGTCTCCTCGGGCAAAAGGTCGAGCTTCCCCATAGCCCGGAGCCTGATATTGTTCTCATTGAGCTCGAGGTACTCCGACTTTAGGACCGTTCCCAGAAAGCGCATCAGCGCTTTTACCTCCCTTGAAGGCCTCTGCCAGTTCTCGATTGAAAAGGTATATAACGAGAGAGCGTGGATGCCCAGTCGCGCGCATGTGCGCACAGTGACACGGACCGATTCACGTCCGGCCTTGTGGCCGGCGATCCGTGGCAGATTCCTCTTACTGGCCCATCTGCCGTTGCCGTCCATGATGATGGCGACATGCTTCGGCAACCCTGGCCTGCCCCTGAGCCGATTGATTTCCCTGTCTATATCCATACGGATGACCGGGGCTCTAGAACTCCAGTATTTCCTTTTCCTTCATTTCAGCGACCTCGTCGAGCTCACTGATCGATTTGTCGGTCATATCCTGGATCTCTTTGTGGTGACGATGGTATTCGTCCTCGGAGATCACATGATTCTTTTCGAGCTTCTTGAGGTGATCGTTGGCATCCCGCCTGACGTTCCTGATCGCGACCTTGGCGTTTTCGATCATCCCCCTTACTGATTTTACAAGCTCGTGTCTCCGTTCTTCGGTCAGCGGAGGAAGAGGGATCCTGATAAGGTTACCGTCGCTCTGAGGGTTCAGGCCGAGGTTTGACTGCTGGATGGCCTTGACCACTTCGGAGACCATGGGCTTCTCCCAAGGCTGCACCGTTATCAGTTTCGCGTCGGGAATACCTATATTGGCGATCTGCTTCAGCGGAACGGGCGATCCGTAATAATCGACCTTTATGCTGTCAAGCAGACTGGCGGAAGCCTTTCCCGTCCTTACCGAGGCAAGTTCTTCCTCGGCGATCTCGATCGACTTCTTCATATGCGCCTCAGCCGCTTCGAAGATCTCTTTGACGTTATCCATCTCTACCTCCTCACTGTACGAGAGTACCGAGAGACTCTCCCTTTATCACTCTTCTGAGGTTCCCTTTTGTGAGAATATCGAACACTATTATGGGAATCCCGTTGTCCCTGCAGAGGGCAACGGCCGTCGCATCCATCACCTTTAGGTCGCGCTTTAATATATCATTGTATGTCATTGTGTCATATTTTGTTGCATTAGACTCTCTGGCAGGGTCTTTGTCGTAGATACCATCCACCTTCGTACCCTTTACAAGCGCATCCGCTCCGATCTCCGCGGCCCTGAGGGCAGCCGCCGAGTCTGTCGTAAAATAAGGGTTTCCCGTCCCTCCCGCCATCAGCACGATCCGTCCCTCCCGCAGGTGCCGCATAGCCTGTCGGCGGACGAACCTCTCCGCGGCGACCTCGAGGGAAAAAGGCGTCATGACTACAGCTTCCACACCGGCACGTTCGAGGGCTCCCTGGAGAGCAAGCGCGTTGATCACAGTCGCCATCATCCCCATATAATCACAGGAGACGCGTTCCTCACCCTCAGTGCACAAGACTGCGCCCCGGAGTATATTTCCGCCCCCGGATACTACGGCGAGCTCGATCCCCGTCTCGTGCGCCTCGATCAGCTCCCGGGCGAAATTGTCGACCTTGTCTATGTCGATGCTGTGGCCCTCGCTTCCGAAGACCTCGCCGCTTACCTTCAGCAGCAGCCTTCTGATCTCCGGTCGTACGCTCATCGGGTCTCCTTCCATAAAAAAGCGCAGGAGCGTACAGCTCCCGCGCTCTGTCTAATCATAGGTCAGCGCTGTATCGCTTTCCCCGCCGTTCAGGATGCTTCCTCCCCCAGCTGGAAACGGGCAAACCTCTTAATGATCATATTCTCGCCAAGCTTGCCTATCGTCTCCTTGAGTAGCTCCTCGACCTTGACCTTATCATCCTTGATGAATGACTGTTCGAGAAGAACGACCTCACTGTAGAATTTTTCGACCTTCCCTTCAACGATTTTATCGAGGACCTTCTCCGGCTTCCCGGACTGAACGGCCTGATTGCGAAAGATCTCCATCTCTCTCTCGAGGATGTCCGCCGGTATATCCTCTCTCTTTACCACGAGTGGAGCGGCGGCGGCTATCTGCATCGCAAGGTTCTTGCCCAGGGCCTGGAATTCGTCCGTCTTAGCCACGAAGTCCGTCTCGCAGTTCAGCTCGACGATGACGCCGAGTTTGTTGTTGCTGTGGATATACGAGAATATCTGGCCCTCATTGGCATCCCTGTGCGCGCGTTTGGCCGCAGAGGAAAGGCCCTTTTCCCTCAGGAACTTTACGGCTGCTTCCATGTCGCCGCTTGTTTCCTTCAGGGCCTTCTTGCAGTCCATCATCCCTGCGTTCGTCATATCACGCAGTTCCTTGACCATCTTCGGTGTGATCTCCATCTATGATTCCTCCGTATTGTTCAGGGCCGTCCGACAGGTCATTCCGACTTGTCAGCGGCCTTCTTGTCTTCTTTCTCAGCGGCGGGCTTATCGGGTCCTTCCTTCTTCGCGGCGGGTCTGCCACCGCCGGAGGCGTGCCTCTTCCTGTCTCCGCCCCTCTGGTCGGACTGCCTCGGACCGGCTTTCTTGGCCGCGGCCGCTTTTTCCTGCTTCTCGAGGAAGTCCTTGTTCTTCATGTAGCGGGCCCTGCCCTCTATGATCGCGTCGGCGAAAGTCTTCGTGAAGAGCTTGATCGACCTGATCGCGTCATCGTTCGCCGGGATGGCGATGTCGAGGTCGTCGGGATCGCTGTTCGTATCTATAAGACCGATCAGGGGGATGCCGAGCTTCCTGGCTTCCTTGATCGCTATTTCTTCCTTCTTCGTGTCGAAGACGAGAAGACACGACGGGGCGCCCTTCATCCCGCGGATGCCCGAGAGCACCTTCAGAAGCTTCTGCTTGTGTTTTTCGAGCATGAGTCTCTCCTTCTTGGAGAGCTGCTCGATCCGTCCGTCTTTCTCCATCGCTTCCATGTCGTCGAGACGATCCAGGCTCAGCTTGATCGTCTTGTAGTTCGTCAGCGTTCCGCCGAGCCAGCGCTCGTTGATATAGTACATGCCGCATCGCTCGGCATCTTCGCGGACGGAGTCCTTCGCCTGCCTCTTCGTGCCGACGAAGAGGACCGTTTTGCCTTCGGATGTCATCTGTATGAGGGTCTCGTAGGCTTTCTGAAGGGAATCCAGCGTCTGGCTCAGATCGATGATATATACACCGTTCTGTTCCTTAAAAATATAGGGCTTCATCTTCGGATTCCAGCGCCTCGTCTGGTGCCCGAAGTGAACGCCCGCTTCCAGCAGGTCCTTGATCTGGACTGTCACTATTTCCTCCCGGGTTATTCCTCCATCCCCCCCCTGAAGCGTCCGAAACGGGCTTCAATGCCCGTCACCGCGGACCTTGCGGAGAGATGTGTGTCCTTGAGATTCTATCGCTTGGAGAACTGGAACTTCTTCCGTGCTCCGGGCTGTCCGTACTTCTTCCTCTCCTTCTCCCTGGGGTCTCTGGTGAGGAACCCGCCGGACTTAAGTACCTTCTTGTGGGTATCGTCATGAAGCAGTATCGCTCTCGAGATACCGAGACGAAGCGCTCCAGCCTGACCCGACGTACCGCCGCCAGCGACCGTCGCCTTGATTTCGTAAGAACCCTCGGTATTGGTCACGCTGAGGGGCTGACGGACCAGAAGCGTAAGGCTGTCTCTCTTCATGTAATCGGCCAGCTCCTCGCCGTTGACGGTGATACCGCCTTTCCCCTCGCTCAAATAGACGCGCGCTACCGCTGATTTCCTTCTTCCCACCGCATGGTAGATCTCTTTTGCCAAGTCTTTACACCTCCTTCCGGCTGATAACGTGCCGCCAGTGATACGGGGCCGTGTCCATCCCTAGAGCTCGAGCACCTTCGGCTGCTGCGACTCGTGTGGGTGCTTTTCCCCCGCGTAGACCTTCAGTTTCTTCAGGAGCCTGCGTCCCAGCTTGTTGTGGGGCAGCATCCCCCTGACAGCGTTGGTGACGGCGAAGGTGGGGTCCTTCTCCATCTTGTCCTTCAGGCTGACAAGGCGGATACCACCCGGATACTTGGTGTGGCTCCAGTAGGTCTTGTCCTCCATCTTGTTGCCTGTGACGTGGATCTTGTCGGCGTTCACAACGACCACAAAATCGCCGACATCCATGTAGGGGGCGTATCCCGGCTTGTTCTTGCCCCTGAGGATAGTCGCGACTCTGGTCGCGAGTCTTCCGAGCGTCTTGCCGCTCGCATCCACGACGTACCAGTCTCTCTCAAACTCTCCCGGTCTGAGAACCGTGGTCTTCTGCATTTTTCAGTCCTCCGTACACTTTTCCGATATATTCCGGTAAAGAAGTTCAAATATATATGGGTTAGCTCATGATGTCAAGACGCGTTTGACCTGTGAGGCGGGTCAATCGGGCCTGGGGATCCCAGCCGCCTTCGCCGCGGCCAGGATCTTCTCCCTGTCAGGCTTCTCGATCACACATGTATCTGTTATTATTGCAGATAGAAGGCCGGCCGGTGTCACGTCAAAAGCCGGATTGTACACTTTCGCCTCAGCGGGGGCGATCATAACGCCGGCGAAATGCCTGACCTCCGAGGGATCGCGCTGCTCGATAGGTATCCCGGAACCGTCTCCTGTAACAAGGTCGAAGGTCGACCAGGGGGCAGCGATATACATTGGAACACCGTATTTCTCGCAGAGGATGGCCAGTCCGAGGGTCCCTATCTTGTTCGCCGAGTCGCCACTGAGGACTATCCTGTCTGCGCCTGTCATGACCGCGTCTACCCTTCCCGCTGCGAAGAGTGAGGCAGCGGCGTCATCGCATAGGACTGTGACATCGATCCCGGCGCGTGAAAGCTCCCATGCTGTAAGCCTCGCACCCTGCAACAGCGGCCTTGTCTCGTCGGCGTAGACCGATATCTTCTTTCCCTGCCCGCAGGCCGTCTTGATCACCGCGAGAGCGGTCCCGTAGCCTGCCGTGGCCAGCCCCCCCGCGTTGCAATGAGTGAGGACTGTCATTCCGTCCTGTAGGAGGGCCGCACCGTTCTCGCCTATACGGCGGTCCGTCTCGAGCTCCCCGTCATGTATGGCGAACGCCTCGGCGGAGACGTTCCTGGCGAGAAGCGTGATGTCCCCACCGCTCCTCACTATCGCCTTTCTCATCCGCTCCAGCGCCCAGGAAAGGTTTACCGCTGTCGGTCTCGTCCCCGTGAGCATGTCGGCGACCTCGAGGAGCCTGGCCGCGACAGCCGGCCCATCGATACCCGACGGGTCGAAAGAGGCCGGAGGCGATGCGTGATCGAATATGAAATCGGGCGGAACGTCCAGGCTTTCTATTATCAGGTTCTCCAGCTCGAGAAGAACGCCGTGCGCGGCCGCTATACCGATAGCGGGAGCGCCTCTTACCTTCATGACGCGGATGGCGGCCGCGAGCTCCTCCGGGTCCCTGAGAGGCACGTACTTCTCCTCGACCGGAAGTAGCGTCTGGTCGATGATGACGACCATCCCCCTGATATAGTCAACCGTCCTGACGATCATCTCCACCTATTCACCTACCAAACTGAAATGGACCCTGCGGCTGCGGGGCTTGTTATCGAATTCCAGGAACACTATCTGCTGCCAGGTCCCGAGGACAAGCTCGCCCCCTGACACGGGCACTGTGACCGAAGGCCCGACAAGCGCCGACCTGAGATGGGAAAAGCCGTTCCCGTCACCCCATGTCGCGTCATGCCCGTACGTCACTCCCGAAGGAATGATCCTCTCAAAGAACCCGGGAAGGTCACGAAGCAGTCCCGGTTCGTATTCTATGGTCGTTATCCCGGCAGTCGAGCCCGGGACCATGGCGGTCATCTGGCCGGTGGTCACCCCACTGCCCGAGACGAATTCCCGCGCCGCGGCGGTTATGTCGACTATCGTCCCGTCGCCTTCCGTCTCGAACCCGTACTGGCTTTCGCTTGCTGTCATCCGGTCATCCCCTCCAGAGCACGGAACATGCTGAAGAGCCTCGTCACCGGCAGTCCTACGACGTTGAAATAGCATCCGTCTATCTTCTCGATGAACGCAGACGCGTACCCCTGTATCGCGTACGCACCCGCCTTGTCGAATGGCTCTCTCGTCTCAATATACCTTGAGATCTCCCGTGCGCTGATCTCGCGGAAGAAGACCTTCGTGCTCTCGGAATCGATCAACCTTATATTCGGCGGCGCGATCAGCGCTATGCCGGTGACGACCTCGTGCATCCTTCCCGACAGGGTTTCCAGCATCTCACCCGCCTCTCCCTGGTCTGATGGCTTGCCCATCACCTTACCGTCGCACAGCACAATCGTGTCCGCGGCGATGATCGTCTTCCTGGGGCGGGCCACCTGCGCCTCGACTCCCTTGATCTCGGCGAGCAGCTTCACGCTTCCCACCGGATCTCTCCATGGCACCTCCGACTCGTCTACGTCCGAGGTAAGCACTTCGAACTCAAACCCCAGGTTCTCGAGTATCTCCCTGCGCCTGGGAGAGGCAGATGCGAGAAGAAGCCTCTCCTGCAGAGAATACGGCACGAAGGGATTCATCTCATCTCCCTGTCCACGATCAGTGTCACGGGGCCGTCGTTTACCAGCTTTATATCCATCATGGCGCCGAATTCTCCCTCGGCGCATCTCGGCCACTTCGAGGAGATATTGTCGACGAACTCGCGGTAGAGCCTCATAGCCTCTGGCCCCGGAGCGCTGTCAGTGTAAGCCGGTCTTCTCCCCTTCCGGCAGTTCCCGTACAGCGTGAACTGTGATACGATCAGCACTTCTCCGCCGGTCTCCATGACTGAAAGGTTCATCTTCCCTTCTTCATCATCGAATATCCTCAGGTCGAGACATTTACGGGCCATCCAGTCGAGGTCCTCCGGAGTGTCTCCAGTGCGGAAAGCGGCCAGCACGAGGATACCACGTCCTATGGACGCGATCGTCTTCCCGTCTACAACGACACTGGCTTCGCTTACCCTCTGCACGACTGTCCGCATCTGATGTGCCTCTACCGTTCTTCCCTCAGCGCCGCTGGCTCCGCCGTCTGATGCATCAGCGTCACCTGTATCTGCGCTTCCTCCTTGCCTTTCCAGACGTTCCGCCTCAGATGAGCGAGGACATCGATCTTCCCTCCGATGACATCCCATGGCTTCCAGCTCTTCCCTAGCGAAAAGCCGATCATCTCCAGAGACATCCCGTCCGCGTTCGCGACGGCGAGCCTCAGATGATGCTTGCCTACGACCCGTGTCTTATCGAGGACGTCGAGATCACGGATCATTACGAGCGGCTCGTGGTTGCCCGGACCGAAGGGCGAAAGCCGTTCGATGAATCCGATAAGCCCGAGTTCGCAGTCGGCAAGGGTTATCTCGGCATCAGCGTATATATGTACTTGACCGTCACCCTCACCGGACGCTTCGGCTACAGCCTTGTTGAAACACCGGTTGAACGCCGGGATGTCTTCTTCCTTGATCGTGAATCCGCCCGCTTCCCTGTGCCCCCCGAAAGCCGGAAGGAACTTCGAACATTTTTCCAGGGTATCGCGGATGTTGATGCCGCCTGAAGATCTCACTGATCCCTTGCCTATGCCGTCGCGCACCGCGATCAGCACGGACGGTACCCCGTAATTCTCGGCAAGCCTTGCCGCCCCGATGCCAACTACTCCCTCGTGCCAAGAGGATGACGAGAACACAAGGGCATTAGGTTCGCTTCTCTTGAGCATTATATCGGCGAGATAGCAGGCCTCTTCAGTGACCTGGCTGTCGTGGGCCCTGCGCTGTCTGTTCTTGTCCTCTATCTCACCGGCGATGGCAGCCGCTTCTTCCGAGTCGGACGTCGTCAGAAGTTCCACAACGCTGCGCGCGCTACCGATCCTTCCGGGGGAATTCAGCCTAGGCACTATGGTAAAGCATATCTGGCGAGCGGAGAAACCTGTCTCGGCAAGCCCGCACTCCCGGCGCAGCGCGGCGAATCCAGGCCGCCGCCATTTCTCCAGTTCTGCCATCCCGAGAGTCACAAGCGACCTGTTCTCGTCTACCAGGGGAACGTAATCACCGAGCGTTCCCACGGCCACCAGGTCGAGAAGGTTTTCGAGCTTCATGTCGATGCCCATATCCTTCTCGATACCCTGGAGGAGCTTATACGCCACTCCGGCGCCCGAGAGCTCTGTGAAGGGATAAGTCTCGCCCGGCACTTTCGCGTTTATGAACGCTTTCGCCGCCGGGACCCTCTCCCCTATCTCGTGATGGTCGGTGACTATGACCGGGATGCCGCCTTCGGCGAGTTCCTCTACGATGTCGCCGTCGCTCGATCCGCAGTCGACAGTGATCACCAGCCCGAGGCCCACCTCGAGACTTCTCTCGGTGATGCGCCTCGCCATCCCGTATCCGTCCTTCTTCCTGTCCGGGATGAAGTAGTGCACGTCCGCGCCGATCGAGCGAAGCCCTTCGAAGAGGACGGAGGTACCGCAAATACCGTCGGCATCATAGTCACCGTGGACCAGTATCCTGCTTCCGGCCGATACGGCTTCCCTTACCGCTTTTACCGCTTCCCGCATCTCGCTGAAGAGGAACGGGTCGTGAAGCTGGTCCATGGAGGGTGAGAAGAATCGTCTCGCTTCTTCGACGGTGCGGACTCCCCGCGAGGCGAGGACGTGCGCCGCTGTCGCGGAAATCCCGAGCCCCGCACTAAGCTCGGTAAGTGTGCCGGCGTCGACCGGCCGGACGAGCCAGGAAGACATATTAGCCTCGCGTTTCTATTATACGCAAGAACGGTGGAGCGGACTTGTAAGCCGAGTTCTGTCCCGGCCCGCAAGCGGACCGGTGATGATCATTTATCTGGGGCCGGCGTTTCCGCTGGCCACGATCGACCTACCCGAGAGTCGAACGAAGCGGGCCGCTTCTCCTCTTCTATTTGGTCTTTCTCCGGGTGGGGTTTACCTGGCTGCTCCCGTCGCCGGGAGCACCGGTGAGCTCTTACCTCGCCTTTTCACCCTTACCGCCGGCAAGCCGGCGGCGGTATCTTTTCTGTGGCACTTTCCTTGGGGTCGCCCCCACTGGGAGTTACCCAGCACCCTGCCCTGTGGAGCTCGGACTTTCCTCGGGCACCCCGGAGGGGGCCCGCGATCATCCTATCCGCTCCGCCGTCCATGATCTGATAGGGACAGCCTTCTCGCGTCAATATATCACAGCTGGGTCCGAAGGTCAAAGATTGCCGGATCTATCTTCTGGAAGCTTCTTCGTCGAGGATCTTGTTCGCGAGCCTGTCAGCCGCCGCGTTCCCTGATCTCGGAACGTGCTCCCAGACGCATCTGCGGAATCCTGCCGCAAGCTCGCGGACCTGTCCCGCGAGGGCGGCCAGTTTCTCGTTTTTGATCTTGTATTCACCGTTCATCTGCTTGACAACGAGTTCACTGTCCATACGGACTGTGACCTCAGGCGCACCGAAATCGGCCGCAAGCTCGAGGGCAAGGATGCAAGCACTGTATTCCGCGACGTTGTTCGTCGCGGTCCCGAGCTGCTTCGCCCGGGAAGCCAGCTCCGTACCGTCCGTATCGTAAGCGACCACCGCTGCTGCTGCCGGTCCGGGGTTGCCCCTCGATGCACCGTCCGCGTGCACGATCAGCCGCGATATCATCATGCCGGTGATATCGACTGTCTTCACGGACGTGCCTGCCGACACGGGCTTGGTCGTAGCCGCTGGTCCGGGACTTACGGCCTCCTCTTCCCTTCCGAGCTCGGCGGCCATCTCACGCAGGGCCTCTTCAGCCTCGGTACGGGCGTGGAACCCTGCCTGTTCCCATGCGTTCTCGAGAGGAAGGCCGCCCGCCAGAAGTTCGAGTATCTTCTTGAGATTCTTCTTCATCAGGAATCCGGTCACTTGTCGACCGGAAAGTATATCAGTATCCGTCCGCAGGCCTCACATGTCAGGATGGTGTCGTTTCTCCTTACCTCGTGAGCATGCTGGGGAGGGACCCGGCTGAAACAGCCCTGGCATACGTCTCCGATCAAGTTCGCGACGCCTGAATCCCCTTTCACTTTGAGTATACGCTCGTAGCGCTTTCTTATCTTCTCCGAGAGCAGTGGAAGCGTCCTGTTTTTTTCTTCTTTCAGCTTCAGAAGGTCCGATTCCGCCTTCTGGATCTTGTCTTCCCAGTCCTTTTTCGCGGCAAGCTTGGCGTCCCGCTCCGTGTTAATCTTCTCCGTGGCGGCATCTACTTCCTTTTTTTCCGCCTCCATCATGTCGAGTATCTCCAGTATGCGGCTCTCGTGCTGATCAATCTTCTTCTCGAGAAACTGGATCTCAGAGGTCTTCGCAGCGTACTCCTTGTTGTCTTTCACCGTAAGCTGCTCGTTCTTTTTCTTGTCTATGGCCGCGCGCTCATCCTTCACATCCAGTTCCAGCCGGACCTTCTCACCCTTTAGCTTCTCCATCTGCGCCTCGGCCTCGGTGTACCGGGCATCCATATCGCTCACTTCTTTTTCTAGCTTTTCGATCGTGAGCGGTGCTGTATCGAGAAGCCGCCTGTTCTCCTTTATCTCGAGGTCCTTCTGGGCCAGCTGGATCAGGAACTGGATGTCGCTTTCGGTCGTCATGATCAATCTGCACCTCTCACTGATAAAAAAAATGCTTCCCGGACGGGAAGCACATTATAAGGCATGCTGATATAACGCCCGGGCATACCGGGTCGCGGAGCAATAGGATTGTCGTAAGCTCTCTCCATACCTGTCGTTTCTTTTTCGAAGATCGGTCAATAAAACGGTGAGATTATAGCAAGGTCCACAAATGGTCAAGTTTTTTTTGCCCGGGGCAGGCTATGTCACTCGTAGAACGGAGCGGCCGTGTCTTCCAGGGCAGCGGCCTCCAGGCCGGTCGTCTCGTACGAAAATTCCTTGAGGGACCAGGTCGTCCCTCCATCCGTCGTAGTCAGCAGGACCGTGTGGGCTATCGAACGCCCGTCTATGATCTCCTCCCTGCCCATTCCCGCTGTCCATCCGTGCTCAGGGTCGGTGAAATGAACGGCGCGCAGGTCGACGATCCTCCCGTCAGCAGGCGCGACCTCGGTCCATGTCTCACCCCCGTCGACTGTGCGAAGAATTGAGCCCTTTCCCACGCCGATTACCGACATGTCGTCAAGGATGAAGAACTCGCGGATCGTGGCCATCTCCACCTGGGTCGTCCAGGTCCGACCGCCATCTGTCGTCTTCATGACCGCGCCTCCGCCGGCCCAGCCCGTAAGCCTGTCATGGAACTCTATTGTCACGATGCCCCTGAGTATCGACGCGTTTGATCCGGGCACCGCCGACCAGGTAAGGCCCCCGTCCTCAGTCGCGTATATCAGCTCCGGATCCGATTCAGTCCACTTGCTTCCCAGAAGATAGGCATGGTCCTCGTCCACCACCGTCATGGACCACGCGCCGCGGTACTCGACTATCGGCAGCCAGTTGTTGACCCAGTCGCTCCCGCCGTCCTCGGTAACGAACACCCCGTGGTACCCGAGGATGAATCCCTCGGAATCGTTCACGAATCTCACTTCGAAGAGGTCGTCCATCTCGGGATACCCGGTGAAGATCTGCCTTTCCCACGAGTATCCACCGTCGTTCGACTGGTATATCTTTCCCTCGCGTCCGACTATCCATCCACTGCGCGTGTCGCAGAAGTAGACTCCCCTTATATCCAGTTCGTCGATCCTGACGGCGGTCCAGGTATCTCCTCCGTCATCTGTCACCACGGCCGTACCCATGCGCCCGACGACCCATCCGTGGTCCGCGTCGGCAAAATACAGATCGTTGGCCCCCAGCAGCTCGTTCTTTATCTCCAGGGGTTTGTCCGGTTCGACCGATCGCTCTTCCGAGCAGGAATGCGTCTCGAAAAGTATGAAACCGATGATCATGAGGGCGAGTAGGACGCTTCGCCTGAGTTGCATTATCGACTCCCGCCATTGCAAAGTAAAGCCATGTAAAATAGCGTGTTACAGCCGTGCGATACATGCCGCGCGACATAACTTATTTTATATCAGCAATATAGCTTCCCGCACCCCACGACGCCCCGCAATCATAGGAAATCCAACGCAATCTTCAGGCCGGTTTATATATCTTCCGGAGCTATATGCCAGAGGAGGTTCCAGTCCTCTCCGACGAGCCGTTCGTAGCAAGAGACCTCGGCGGTCCTGAACTCAGTGTTCCACCCACAGACATCTCCCCCGGTCAGCTCGCACGAGAGCAGCCCCATGAACGGCATGTGACCGACCAGCATCGCGCCCGGCGACGAGGCAAGGTATATCTCCCAGCCGGCGACCTCATCTTCAGGCTCCAGCCCTTTCTCCTCCCTCACCCCGCCGGGAGGATCGAGCCGCGAAGCGAGGATCTCCGCTGTCTGCCTGGCCCTTGTCTTTCCACTGTGGATGATGATCTCGGGCCGGACGTCTCCGCGCCTGGCAAGATGATCAGCGACCTTTTCTATTTCGCGGATCCCCTCTCTCGACAGGGGCCTGGCAGGATCGACCGCAGCGCTTACGGGCTGCGCGTGCCTTACAAGATATGCCTTCAGTATTCTCTCCGTTCGTGCCGTTCCCTAGGTAAGGAATCTGATGGTAAAAGGATATCTGAACGCTTCCCCGTTGCTCGCCTTGACCGCAGCTACGATCGGGAACACGATCATCACGATACCGACCGCTACAAGCAGAAAGAAGCCTACGACGATGAGAGTAAGGATTCCGCTGATTATAGCGGCAATGGTCATCGTTATCTGGAAGTTGATCGCTTCCTTGCCCTGCTCCTCAACAAAAGGGTAATCATCCTTCTTGATCAGCCAGACTACCAGGGGCCCAAGAACAAATCCCACACCGTTCCCGATAAGTCCGCTGAGCGCGACGATGTGGCACAGGGCCGCCCATTTTCTGGCTTCAGGATTCTGTTCCATAATAATCACTCCTGTCCCTGTTTTCCCGGAACCGCCTTGAAGTACGCCTCTTTTTCGATCTCCCTTATCTCTACGGTTGTCTGCAGGGAGAGTTCATGCGCCGATGGCGCAAAATACTCCTCGAGGTACTCGATGCAGTCCTCGCCGATCCGCCTCTTGACCTCGTGCGGCCTTCCAGCGAAGAGACCGATCTCGAGATGGACGAAGGCGTCTCTTCCTCCTCCCTCCCCGACAAGGAACTCCTCTCTCCTGACAAGCCTGCTCTTGAAGTCCTCGACAGGTATATCCCCCGCTGCTGATATGATCGAGGATATCTCGCCGAGGAGCGCCTCGCTCTCCACCTTCTGCCTTATGTTGGACGAGTACTCCAATATGATCTGGGGCATGTCGATTACCTCCAGAGGGTCAGATATCCTCCACGAACAAGACACGGACTGTGTCGGTAAGGACTCTCGCCCTGTGCCGGTGCTGCGGACCGTCCGGGATAAAGACCCCGTCACCTGCCTCGAATACCTCGGTCCCCGAATCGAACTCTACCTCGAGACGACCCTTCAGGATATACCCGTGGTGCCCCCCCTCGCACCAGTGAGGCGGCATATCAGGGGAGTACTCCACCATGCGGACCCGCCGGTCCCCCTCCCTGAATACCTTCTGCCTCACGCCGGGCAGAGGGGATTCCCACTCGAGAATATCGAAATCCACCCTGTGCATCACTTGGTCTCTCTGTCGTAGACGGCTTTTGTCTTCATATCCCCCCTGGGCGTGGAGCGGACCGATTCAATGACGAGACGGCCTTCGACCAGCGACCAGGTCTGTACCGATTCCATGTCGAACTCCATGTCACCGCGTTTACCGTGCATCGAGGAGGTGATCTCGAGGGCCTGTCCGTCCTCGAGCCATTTTACCACTGACTCCTGTTTGCCGAAATCTGTCTTGTTCTCGGTCTTCTTTCCTTCCAGGGAATACTTGAGCTTAGTCTTCTGCTCCTTGCCCTCGCGGTCGGTGCGGATCATCGTTACCTTCAGGTCTTTGACGTCCTGCTCGATCTCCATCGTCGAGGACCGGGGGTTCCGCTTCTTTCCGTCCCGGCCGGTTCCGAAGTCGCTCATCTCCTTGTTGATCTGCCACTTCCCCGAGAAATCGGTGGTCTTCTGCTGAGAGCGCACTGTTACTGGAAGAAGGATTGAGACTGCAAGCACAATTATAAGAAAGTGACGCATAGAAACCTCCTGAAGGATGGTTAAGGAAAGGAGATTATAGCACGCCGTGCATGCGGAGTCCATACAGCATCGCCGCCCCGCAAAAGCGGGGCGGCGATGGGATGAATGGGCCCAACAGGATTCGAACCTGTGACCGACCGGTTATGAGCCGGGAGCTCTACCGCTGAGCTATGGGCCCTGAATCTTCTTGTCAGGACTGGCAGGCGGAAAATCTAACACGCTCCCCCCGCTCCTGCAATTATTTTTTCTATCAATGGATGCGCTTGCCCTTGATGCCTATATGTCTATGTAACCCTTCAACTTCCTCGCGCGGCTCGGGTGCATGAGCTTCCTGAGAGCCTTCGCCTCGATCTGCCGCACCCTCTCCCTGGTCACCTTGAAGATCGTGCCTACCTCTTCGAGGGTCCTCGGTGTCCCGTCGCCGAGCCCGAACCGCAGCCTCACGACCTTCTCCTCCCTCGGGGTCAGCGTGGCGAGCACTCTTGCGACCTGGTCCTTGAGCATCGAATGGGCCGCCGTCTGATCGGGCGATGAGGCGCCGGTATCCTCGATGAAGTCGCTTAGGTTGCTGTCGTCGTCCTCACCTATCGGCCTGTCGAGCGATATCGGCTCCATCGAGGCCTTCATCACGCTCTTGACCTTGCCGACGGGATAATCGAGGCGGCTTGCGACCTCTTCAGGGGTCGGTTCGCGGCCGAACTCCTGGATAAGCTTGCGCTGGGTACGCGAGACCTTGTTTATGGCCTCGATCATGTGGACCGGCACCCTGATCGTCCTCGCCTGGTCGGCTATCGCCCTGGTAATCGCCTGCCTGATCCACCACGTCGCGTATGTGCTGAACTTGTAACCCTTGCGGTAATCGAACTTGTCGACCGCGCGCATGAGGCCGCTGTTTCCCTCCTGGATCAGGTCGAGGAACTCGAGGCCCCTGTTCGTGTAGCGCTTCGCGATCGAGATCACGAGCCGGACGTTCGCCTCGATCATCTCCTGCTTCGCGCGCTCGGCCTTACGCTCCCCGTACCTTACGTCTCGCATTGTCTTCTTCAGCGAGATGTATTCGACATTCTCCCGCTTCTCTATCTGGTGGCACTCGCGCTCGATCACCTTTATCCTGGCGGCGAAATCGGCGAGGTTCTCCTTTGACCACTTGAGCTTCTTCTTCAGCTCGGACTTGGCCTTGGTGGAACGTCCCCCCATGATCTTGATGGCGTCCCGGACCTCATCCGCGGTCATGCCGATGAACTTCTCGTACTCGTTAAGCTCCTTGTACTGCTTCTCGAGTTCCTGGAGTATCTCCTTGTTGCAGTCGACTATCCATGCGATCTGCGTAGGATGAAGCTTGATCCTGGAATATTTTTCCTTGAGTTTCTTGTTCTTCTCCTCGAGCGTCTTGGTCAGATCGGCTTCCCTCTTCTTGCTGATCCGCTTGCGGAGCTGAGCTTTTATCGCTTCTGTCTCATCGCGCAGCTTGATCATCTGCTTCAGTACCGATGTATACTTCTTCTGTTCCTTCTTGCCCGTGTAATGCGGGTGAAGCCCTCCGGACTCGAGCTGAATGACGTCCTCCAGACGGATCTCTTCCGCCTCGATCCGCTCGATGTACGCGATGAGCCGATTTGTGGTCGAAGGCAGGTTGAATATCGCGTGAACGACCTTGGCGTTCCCGGCCTCTATGCGCTTGGCTATCTCGATCTCGCCCTCGCGGTCGAGCAGGGGGACCTTGCCCATCTCGCGCAGGTACATCCTAACCGGATCGTCGTATCGGACCCCGGTAGTGAGTTCCTCGTCGGCCTTTTTGGCTTCCTTCTGCTCACGCTTGACCTGGGCGTCGATCTTCATCCGGGCCTTCTCATCGGAATCGAAGAACTCGATCCTCTCCTCGCTGAGCTTGTCATAGAGGGGAATGATATCCTCGGGATCGAACTCCGTGCCTACAAGTCCCTCGATCTCCTCATGGAGGACGTATCCCTTATCACCGGCGATTTTCCGGATTTCCACGAGAACTTCTTCAATCCTGTCGAGATCCATCAAGACTCAGAATCCTCCTTGATATCCAGCTTGCCGAGCTCTCTCTCTATCTGTATATAGGACGAAACTATCCCGATCCTCTCGGATGATGTCTCGTCCGAACCTTCCGTTTCGAGCTGCCTGAGGCGCTCCTTCATCTCGGTCATCTCGGCCTTCAGGGACGCCTTCTTTATCCACAGCAGCGTATCCAGAATGATTTCGCGGGCCGGCCCGGGCGGCGGATCGGCAAGGGCTATCTCCGCCACCAGCGCCGAGAGCTCAGGGTCGCTGATCGCGCCGGCGAACTTCGGCCCGGCAGGATCGACCTCGTTCTCGACGGCCGAGCTGAGGGCTTTCAGAAGCTTCCTGTAGCTCTCCCCTTCGAGATCCTCCTCGATGATATTGTCGACTACCAGGGCGCTCAGTTCAGCGCTTGTCAGCGCTATCCTGAACATCATCTTCTGGTTCTCTTCTCTTTTTGTGACGGTTTGCCGAACACGGCTTTCGACAGGCGGCTTACGTCTCTTCCCGGGCCTCAGGCTCGATCTCAGCGTCTCCAGTGGGATCTCGAACAGGCGGGATACTTCCTGCAGCAGTATTTCCTGCCTCACCCCGTCCTCGACCCGTGAGAGCGTCGACAGAAGGTGCTCAACGACCTGCCGCTTTCGCGACGCGGTCCTTGCCCCTTTGAGGGCCTCGCCCTGGAGGTAATTAAAATAATCAGGAGCAGAACTCATCGACTTATGGAGAGCCTCTACTCCTTCTTTTCTTATGAAACTGTCGGGATCCTCGTTTTCCGGCAGGATGACGATACTTGTCTCCAGCCCCTCTACGATAAGCTGGTCAGCCGCCCTTACTGCCGCTCGTACTCCCGCTCTGTCACCGTCATTGATAATATATATACGTTTAGCATATCGTGCAAGGAGTCTGGCCTGATCTTCCGTTAGTGAAGTGCCGCAGACAGCGCATATATTGGTTATCCCACTCTGCCACAGCATCAGATGGTCTACATAACCCTCTACTATAATAGCAGTTCTGGATTTACGGATGTCGTCCTTCGTCTGGTCGAGGCCATACAGGATCTTGCCCTTGTGGTATATCGGATTCTCCATCGAATTGAGGTATTTCGGCTCGGAATCGTCCATGACGCGCCCCGCGAAGCCCACGACACGCCCCGCGATGTTACGGATAGGAAACATTATGCGGTTCCTGAAATAGTCCCTGTATCCCGTCGTGCCCCTGCTCCTCATTATGAGCCCCGTCTCGAGGAGCATCTCCTTCCTTATACCGGCCTCAGTCGCCGCCCTGTACAGGGATTCCCACGAGGGGGCCGCGAACCCTATCCTGTAGCTTTCGATCAGTTCCCTTCCGAAACCCCTCCGCTGGAGGTAGCTTGAGGCCTCCCCGCTCTCCTCCAGCCCCTTCCTGAAATGGGACTCGGCGAACTCCATCGCCTTGTAGTACGGATCGAACTTGCTGCGGTCCTCACTGCCGGTAAGATACCTGTCGACATCGATGTCAAGCGGACCGGCCAGCTCCCTTACGGCCTCGACGAACCCGATACCCTCATATTCCATCAGGAAGCTGTAGACGTTCCCGCCCTTGCCGCAGCCGAAGCAGTGGTAGATCTGCTTGTCGGGGCTGACCATGAAGCTCGGCGTCTTCTCGCCGTGAAACGGGCAGTGCGCTTTGAAGTTGCGTCCCGCCCGCTTGAGGTCCAGGACCCCGCCGATCACCTCCACGATGTCAGTCCGCTCCCTGATATCGTCTATCACGTTGTCCGGTATCATCTATTTGAGCCTCACTATCGCCACACCGTCACCGCCGAGGGCCGGCTCGCCGGGATGGACGTCTGCTACCCGGGGATCCTTTTTCAGCATGTCGTAGACCGCCTGCTTCAATATGCCGCGGCCTATCCCGTGGATTATCTGGACAATTCCAAGTCCCTGCAGCGCGGCCCTGTCGATGAAGGCGTCCACCTTCTCCATCGCCTCCGCCCTCTCGAGCCCACGGATCATAAGCTCGGTCTCCACCTGTCCATTGACAGGCATCTCGTAACTGACCTGCGGTCTCTTCGGCCCCTGCCCGGGGCTTTCCGCCCTGGCGAGGTCGCCGGCCTTTGTTTCTACCCTTATTCCTCCGGGCAGTTCCACCAGTATCCGAGACCCGCCGTCGATCTCGATGATCTTGCCCTTCCTGCCGAGGCTTGTTATCTCGACCCACCGGCCGGTGGCAAGCTCGTCCGGATCGACCGGCTGCGGGGCCCCCTTCGGCTGCATCGGTTTTATCTCTTTCACGAACTGCTCCGCTTTCCTGCGGAGCTCATCCTTCGAGCGCGCGATCACCTTGCGCTCGGCCTGTGCTGTGCGGATATCCTTTACGAGCCGCTCCATCTCGATCCGGGTCGACTTGACTATATCGAGGGCTTTCCTGCGCGCCTCCTGTTCGAGCTCCTCGCGGTTCTGCTCGAGATGATCCAGGCGGTCCCTGTATCTGCTGACGAGGTTCTCCAGTTCTTCCTCCCGGCCCTGCAGCTGCTCCCGTTCCGAGGCGAGAAGCTTCTCGGTCCTCTCGAGATCAGCAAGAAGCTCCTCCAGCCTGAGAGAGGGGCTCGCCATGTTCTCCCTTGCCCTGTCTATTATTCCCCTGGGAAGCCCCATCCTGCCCGCGGTCTCTATACCCCAGCTGCGGCCCGGGATCCCCATCTTCATCCTGAAAAGGGGCTGCAGCGCGTCAGGGTCGAACTCGAGCGTGGCGTTCTCCGCGTAGTCCGTGTCGTGGGCCCAGCCTTTCAGAAAGCTCATGTGTGTGGTGACTACCGTCCTGCCGCAGCGTCGCGCGAGATCCTCGAGCAGGGCGCCCGCGAGGGCCGCTCCTTCCTCTGGATCGGTCCCGTCCCCTATCTCGTCCACGAGGACAAGAGAGCCCGGGCCCGAGAGTTCGAGTATCCGGTTCATCCTGGCCACCCTTGACGAGAAGGTGCTGAGCGACTTCTCTATCGACTGATCGTCGCCTATATCGACGAATATCTCTGGATGGTCGGGCAGTATCGTGCCTTCGAGACACGGGAGCAGGAGCCCGTGCCTGTCCATCAGCAGGATCAGACCGACCGTCTTCAGGGCCACCGTCTTCCCGCCGGCGTTGGGACCGGATATGACAAGGGTCTTCAGCTGCGGCCCGCAAGAGAGATCGAGGCCCGTGACTTCCCTGCCCTCTTTTTCCTCTGCAAACCTTCTTTCGAGTATCGGATGCCTTGCGGACCTGATCACAAGCGTTCCATCAGTGCTGTGCGCCGGCCTTACGCAACGGAACTTCACGGCGAACATCGCCCTGACCGATGCCGCGTCCAGGGCCATGAGATTATCCTGGTTGCCGGAGAGCTCGTCTCTGGCGGCGTATACTTCAGCGGTGAGAGCCGCGAGGATCTTGAGCACCTCGTCCCTCTCCCTGTGCACAGCCGCTTCGAGCTGATTATTCTCCTCGACGAACTCGAGAGGCTCCATGAAAAGCGAAGCCCCACTGCCGCTCTGGTGGTGGACGATGCCCTTTATGTGGGAAGCCTCGTCGCGGGGCAGCGAGACCACGAACCTCTCACCACGGACCGTGACGAACTCCTCTCCCCTGCCCTTTGTGTGAGATGACACGAAGTCGGCGCACTCCCTGCGCAGCTTCGACCGGAGACTGACGGTCATCTTCCTGAGCCTGGCCAGCTCGGGGCTCGCGCTGTCGAGCACCTCGAAGTCCGGGCCTATCGTCTTTTCTATCCTTCTGACGATGTCGTCGCGTATGGAGAATCCGGCGAGCAGCTGCGAGACTAACGGAAAGTCCACCTTCCGGCGCTCCAGAAACCTGCTCACTTCCGCCGCTTTCTTTTCCGCGGCGGCGACGAGCGCGAGTTCCTCGCCGGAAGCCGTCATACCCTCCACCCTGATCCTGGAAAGTACGCCTGCGCTGTCCCTCCAGCCCGCGACCGGCAGTTCTTCGCCTTTCTGTAGCGACTTGATCAACTCGATCGTCTCGTCCTGGCGCCTCTCGATCTCTTCGAGGCCGTCGAGGACATGTGCCGAGAGGATAGCCTGACTCGTGCGCTCCGACGAAGCGTTCACGGCGACCATCCCGAGGACCGCGCCGAGCTCAAGCTTCTCTGCTGCCTGCGAAAGTTCGTCTTTCAATGCGGAATATCTCTCGCCTGAATCCATCCATATTCCTTTTCGGGGGGTGCGGAATCAGTCTTCAGGGTCATTCTCAAGCCGCTCTTTGCTCGTCTCGAAATCCTCTTTGATATTGTCTATCTTCTTTTTTGCGTCCCTGACCGCGTCGGAGTCCTTTATCCTTGCTATCTGTTCGAACTCCACGCCTCCCGGTATGTTGCTGACCACCGCGTCGAACAGGACAGGCAGCACCGGATAGATGTTGCCCGTGACCGGGTCTTCTCTGAGATCTCCTTTGATATCATCGGGTACCGGCAGGATCATGATCACCGAGAGCACGAGGCTTACGATCAACACTCCCTTGAGCAGGCCGAACATCCCGCCGGCCAGACGGTCGAACACTCCCATGATAGTCAGGCCGAAAAGCTTCTTCAGGACGAGCCCGACGAAATGAACCGCGACTATGATCCCGATGAATATCATCAGTGCCGACAGCGCCAGTGAGAGCCTGTAATCGGCCGTGGTCCTCTCCTCGATCCATGCGGCCAAAGCGTGGGCGAAATAGAAAGCGGCCAGAAATGCCACCACTATGCCCACCACCTCGAGGACCTGCTGTATCAGGCCCTTTTTGACCCCTACTACTAGGAACCAGGCAAGTACTGCCAGAACCACGATACGGAATATTCCCATCTGCCTATCCCCTGCCGCCTCGCAGCTGTTCCATGGCGATCGTCTTTACGGCCGCCCCGTCGGCGCGGCCCTTGAACTTCGCCATCAGGGGCCCCATGACCTTGCCCATGTCCTGCGGGCCGCTCGCCCCCGTATCGGCTATGATCCTGGCGGCTTCGGCCCTTATTTCATCCTCTCCCACCTGCTCGGGGAGATAGGACATGACTATCTCGAGCTCCTTGCGCTCGCTTTCAGCGAGGTCCTCGCGTCCGCCCTGCTCGTACCCCTTGATCGACTCGCGCCTCTTCTTTGCGTAGCTGGTCAGGACCGAGAGTTCCCGTTCCCCGCTGAGCTCGCCTCTTTCTTCGAGCTGTGCGTTCTTCATCTCGCTGATAAGCATCCTGAGAGTGCTGACACGCAGCTTATCCTTCGCTTTCATCGCCGTCTTAAGGTCGTCCTGCAACCTTGCAGTGATCAAGTTTCCAGCCATGGCATCCCTTTCGAGGTCAGGTCCCGGATATGACTAATCGATGATTATATACGCGCCGGGAGATGGGCGTCAACAAAAGGCGGGGATTTCTATGACTCGATGTCCTTTTTGCAGAGGATCATGCCGGATGCCATCAGGAAGGCGCTCGTCTCGCTCCTGAGCCTGTTCAAGCCGAGCGAGACCGAAACAGCGCCCGCCGAGCCCAAAGCCTCCATCTCGGCTTCGGTGAACCCACCCTCCGGTCCGACTATACCGATAACAGCGCCTGGATCAGCCAATTGCCCGAATGCTCGGGAAAAGGACCTGCCGCCGGGGTCGGCGAGATATATCAAGCCGTATTCGCTCAGCTTTCCGATCAGTTCCTGGAACGAGGCCACATCCTCTATCATCGTCAGCCATGGATTGCCTGACTGCTTGCAGGCGGCGGCGACCTTCCTCTCGAGCCGTTCCTCCTTCCTGCGTGCCTTTTCTTCACCACCCTTCCAGACGCTTCTCTCACACCGGAACGGGATCAGCCGCCTGACGCCCAATTCGGCGCATTTCTCCACCGCGAAATCCATCCTGTGCGATTTGATGATCGGCACGGCGATATCCACCGCCGCAACCGGTCCCGCCCTGGTGACCGACAATATCTCAGCGGTGACGCCGGACGGCTTCTTTTGGCCGCCTATCATGCCGCCTGTCCTTATCACGGCCCTGTAACTTCCTCCTTTGCCGTCGAGCAGGACCACTTCGTCCCCCGGCCTTGTCCTGACGACATTGAACAGGTGACGTGACTCGCCTTCGCCCAGGGAGACTACTTCTCCCTTTGAAGGGGATCCATCGATGATGAAGAATCTCTGTGATGACATATCAGGAAGTGTAGACCTTCCTTCCCGCGGGGGGAAGGCCGTCCTTGAGTTTTTCGTCGAGTTCCTCGAAGGTCTTCTTTTCCTCGCTGGACATGTTCTGCGGCGTCCAGGCTATCAGCCTGACGAGTTGGTCGCCGCGGCCGTGGCCGTGCAGCCTCGGTATCCCCTTGCCCTTGAGGCGGAATATCTTGTGAGAATGGGTCCCCGCGGGGATCTTCAGCGCCGCCTTTCCCTCCAGGGTCGGTATCTCGACTTTGTCCCCGAGTGCCAACTGGCTGAAGGTCACGGGCAGATCGAGCAGGATGTCGAATCCGTGCCTCTCGAATATCCTGTCCTCGGCCTCTTCTATGACTATGATCAGGTCTCCGGGTACCCCACCCCTCGGGGCCGAATCACCCTGGCCGGCCAGCGTAAGGTAGTTTCCCGTCGAAACGCCGGCGGGGATCTTGACCTCGACGCTGCTCGTCCCTTTTACTCTTCCGTCACCGTGGCACTTGCCGCATGGTTCGGTCACTATCGTGCCCTCTCCGTGACATGTGGAGCATGCCGAGACGTTGACGAAGGTGCCGAAAAGCGATCTCGATGCCTGCCTTATCTCTCCCTGGCCATGACAGGCCGGGCAGGTCTTGCGCTCTGAACCTTTGGCCGCGCCAGTCCCTCCGCATTCCTTGCACGGGACAAGCCTGGTGACCTTGATCTTTTTGACGGTCTCGTGAGAGACCTCCTTGAGTGTGAGCTTGAGATGTATCTGCAGGTCCCTGCCCCTGGACACAGCCCCGCCCCTTCTTCTTCCGCTTCCCTGGGATCCGCCGAAGAAATCGAACCCACCGCCACCACCCATCCCGAAGTCGCGCATGAAAGCCCGCAGCGCGTCGCTCAGATCGAAACCGCCGTTGAAGTCGTATCCGCCGGCGCCTCCCGGGCCACCCATCCCGGCATGACCGAACTGGTCATACTGCGCCCTCTTCTCCTTGTCGCGGAGGACTTCGTAGGCCTCCGTGGCTTCCTTGAACATCTCCTCGGCATCGTGATTGCCTGGATTCTTGTCTGGATGATACTTCAGGGCGAGCTTGCGGTAAGCTTTCTTTATATCATCGGTCGAGGCGCCCCGCTCTACGCCGAGCACCTCGTAATAGTCCCTCTTTGTCATGCCCCATCCGGTCGTATATGATATCAGTGCGCCGGTTATTGAGATATAAGGCCAATTTAACCACCGATCGCGTCGTTATCGGTAGCCGTCGCGTGATGATACATCAGCTCCGCGATCCTGTACACTGCTGTTGACAGGTTCTCCGCGGATTTCCTGATATCCTCCGGTTCGCTTTCCGCGTTGTTTACAAGGTCCTTTAGCTCCTGCAGCGACCCCTCTATGATGACCCTGTCGTCCTCTGGTATCATGTCGAGATGATCTTCGAGTGTCTTTTCCGTGGAATAGATGAGGATCTCAGCCTCGTTCCGGACCCGGGCGACTTTTTTCTTCTGCCCGTCTTCGATGGCATGCTCCTCGGCATCCTTGATCATCCTGTCTACGTCGTCCTCCGAGAGACCGCTCGCAACCTTTATCTGGATCTTCTGCTCCTTGCCGGTGCCAAGGTCCTTGGCTGAGACATGCATGATGCCGTCGGCGTCGATGTCGAATGTGACCTCGATCTGGACGACACCGCGCGGGGCGGGCGGCAGACCGACAAGGTCGAACCTAGCAAGTGTCCTGTTGTCACTGGCCATCTCTCGCTCTCCCTGGAGAACGTGGATGCTTACCGCGGGCTGGTTGTCCGTAGCAGTGGAGAAGACCTGGCTCTGCTTGCAGGGTATTGTCGTATTGCGGTGTATGAGCGTCGTCATCATACCGCCGAGCGTCTCGATGCCTAGGCTCAGCGGCGTGACATCGAGCAGAAGGATCTCGTCCACATCGCCGGAGAGTACTCCGCCCTGTATGGCCGCTCCCATCGCGACGACCTCGTCGGGGTTGACCCCCTTGTGGGGATCCCTGCGGAAGAAGTCCTTCACGAATTTCCTTACCGAGGGGATCCTGGTAGACCCGCCGACCAGGATGACTTCGTCCATATCCTCCACCTTCAGCTTCGCGTCCTCGAGCGCCTGCTTGCAGGGCTCTAGCGTCTTCTGAACGAGGGGATGTATCAGTTTCTCCATTTCGGCCCTTGTGAGGACCATATCGAGATGCTTGGGGCCGGACGCATCCGCGCAGATGAACGGCAGGTTGATGTTCGTCTCATGTACCGTGCTGAGCTCGCACTTGGCCTTCTCCGCGGCTTCCCTGATCCTCTGCATGGCCATCTTGTCCTCTGAGAGGTCCAGCCCTTCGGTCTCCTTGAAATTCGCGACGATGAAGTCGACGATGACACGGTCGAAATCGTCCCCACCCAGCATCGTGTCGCCGTTCGTCGACTTGACTTGGTAGACGCCGCCGCTCAGCTCGAGTATCGAAATATCGAAAGTCCCACCGCCGAGATCATAGATGGCGATCTTGCCCTTCTTCTCCTTGTCGAGCCCGTAGGCGAGAGCAGCTGCCGTAGGCTCGTTGACTATCCTCTTGACTTCGAGCCCGGCTATCTTGCCCGCGTCCTTCGTCGCCTGACGCTGGCCGTCGTTGAAGTACGCCGGGACGGTGATGACCGCCTCGGTGACTTCCTCGCCGAGATACTCATCTGCGAATGTCTTGATCGAGCGGAGTATCATGGCTGATATCTCCTGCGTGCGGTAGCTGCGGTCCTTAAGATCGACAAGGATCTCGTCGTTCTTGCCGCTCTTGATCTTGTAGGTAACCTGCTTGATCTCTTCCACCGCTTCGGAGAACCTTCTTCCGATGAAACGCTTGATGCTGTAAATCGTATTGTCGGGATTGGTCACCTGCTGTCTCTTGGCCAGCTGTCCGACGAGTCTCTCGTTGTTTTTCGCCAGAGCGATGACCGAAGGAGTGGTTCTTCCCCCCTCGGCGTTCGGAATGATCACCGGCTCGTTTCCCTCGATTACTGCGACGCACGAGTTAGTCGTTCCGAGATCGATACCAATTACCTTACCCATTTCAGTGTCCTCTTTCGGTTGGCGCCAGGCCCCTGTCAGTCGCTGCCCTTCGAGACGACGACTCTAGCCGGTCTGATCACCTGGTCATTCAGCATATATCCTTTGCGAACCACTTCAGCGACGAACCCCGGCTCGATATCTTCTTTTGTCATTTCGGCTATCGCCTCATGAAATTTGGGATCAAACGGCTTTCCCGCCGCGTCGATCTCTCTGAGCCCGTTGCGCCTGAACAGATCGAGCAGGGATGAATGAATAAGCGCGATTCCGCCCCTGAAATGCTCGATCGAATCCCCCGAATGTTCAAACGCCCGATCAAAGTCGTCGAGTACGCCGAGCATCTCCAGAATCAGCCCGGCATTCGCTTGATTTTTAAGCAAATCCCATTCCCGACTCGTGCGCTTCTTGTAGTTTTCGAACTCGGCAGCCAGTCGCATCATCCTATCTTCTTTTATTTCAACGATTTTTTCTGTTTCAACGAGTCTCTCGCGAAGCTTCTGCAGCATCTCATTCTTGCGCGCGAGATGTTCAGCCATATCGGTCTGGGACGTCTTTTTTTGCTTTTTCCTGCCAGAGCTCTTGCCATCAGGTTCCAGTTCCGCTCCGTTGTCTATCTTCTGGAGCCATTCCGGGATGTCCGCGCCGCTGTCATCAGCGGGACCTTCAGTATAGTCCTCCGCGCGACTGATATCCTCCGGTTCTTCGACATCATCGTGCAGGAGCTCGATATCTTCGGGATCCGCGATATTATCCTTTATCTCCACCTTGCGGGTGGACCCGGTTTCGCCGGTCTTCTCACCTTCGCTGGTCAAGGGATATTCCTTCCGTTTTCCGTAACCGTCCCCTCCTGCGAATTAACAAGATACGCCCTTTTTTTTCAGAGCTCGACCAGCTCGCTGGCAAGCCCGTCGAGAAGAGCGATAACAGACCTGTAACTCATCCTCGTCGGGCCCAGTACGCCGAGTAGCCCCTCGCATCTTCCGGCAGGTATGGCCCTAGTCACGACAGAAAAGTCCTTCAGTTCCTCGATCTCGTTCTCCCCGCCTATCGTCACCATCACTCCGCGCCCGAAGCGGTTTTTCATCACTCGGAGCATCAGGCTCTTCTCACCCATCAGAGTGACCAGCGAGCGCAGTATGCGCGGGTCCCGCATCTCTGGTATATCCTCGGAGCCCCTTGTCTTTCTTAGATAATACTCCAGATCGTAGGTACCTCCGAAGAGATAATCCGATTCTCCTGCTATGGCGCCGGCGATCTCTTTTTCCGTTCCGGTCAGCTCTCTCGCACACACCGCAAGTCTGGCGGATGCCTCATCCAGAGGACAGCCGGCTATTCTCTCGTTCATTATCTGGACCGCCCTGTCGACCGTACGCTGATCGTACCTGCGGTCGAGCTCGACCTCGGCCATCCTCTCCCTGCCGTCTTCTGTGCGCAGGACGACGAGGGCCCTGTTACCCTCGCGCCGGATCATCTCGAGCCTGCCCACCCTGCCACCGGGGCCGAAGACACCGACCATGAGCCCGACGCAGCTTGTCAGTTCGCTGATCAGACGGGACGTCGCAGTCATCACTTCACGGATATCTCCCTTGTCGCGTCCCATCCTCGTCTTGAGCGTATCGAGGACATTACGCGACGGACGGCCTATCCTGCCGATCTCATCCACATAGAGGCGATATCCCGAGTCGCTCGGGATCCGGCCCGCTGACACGTGTGGCTTGAAAAGGAGCCCCCGTGACTCGAGACGGTTCAGGATTGCACGGATATTTGCCGAGCTGGACTGAAGCCGGTAGCTCTTCTTGAGCATCTTGGAGCTTACCGGTTTCCCAGTCTCGACGTATAGATCTACGACGCTGCGTAACATCCCAGATTCTAAAGAAGTTACGTCATTCCTGGCCATAATGCCTGGCACTCTCCATGCGGGACTGCTAACCTTATTCAATAAGGTAGGGTCTGACCCGCACTTTGTCAAGGCTGGTAACAACCTGCTAACAAAGCTGTTCGCTCCCCCACTGCCACCTGGCGGTAAAGGGCCGCAGCAGGCGTTCAGCAACATTTAGCGGTAAAAATGCAATAATGATGCCCTTTTCGAGGAATACCGTCGAATATCGTGGAAAATCATAGCCGCCCGAGAGCAGGTCATCTGATCAGATCGCCGATCCTCTTGACCCTTATCCAGGGCCATTTCTTCTGGACGGAGAAATATATGAACAGGGCCTTGCCCATGACATATTTCCTGTCCAGCATGCCCCATTCCCGGGAGTCGGAGCTGTTATCCCTGTTGTCGCCCATGACGAAGAGGTATCCCTTCGGGACCGTCCTGGGCCCGTAGTGGCTCAGGACCGTTCCGCCGCGGATGTGCTTGGTGTAGCTCTCGTTCATCACCACGCCGTCTACCTTGAGCACCTTTCCCCTCACCTCGACTGTCTGTCCAGCGACGGCGATGCACCTTTTGATATAATCGGTCTTCTGGTCCCTGGGATATTTGAAGATGATGATGTCCCCCGGCCTGGGTTCCCTTAACGCAGGCAGCCTGTAGTTTGTGAACGGCACCTTTGCCCCGTATATGAACTTCGACGCGAAGAGGAAATCACCCTTGAGCAGGGTGTCTTCCATCGATTCAGAGGGGATATGGTAGCTCTGCACGATCAGCGCCCGGACTATCAGGGCGAGGACGACCGCTGTGACGACTATCTCGACATACTCACGAAACTTCGACTTCGGCTGTTTTTCCTTCTTCATGCCTTCGCTGCTCTTTTCTGACTTCCGGGTCTCCGGTCTGTCTTTTCACTGTCATATATGATCCGGGGCTCTCCAGAGCCCCTGAGGCATAATGCATAATCCATGTCTAGAAATCAACAACTACCGCCAAGCCTGTCCCCCCACCCGTACGGGCGGTCTCTACCCTGAAGCGCATGTCATGAAGATTGGCATCGACATAAGCATCAAGCATAACTACCAGTATCGCCGCCGATGTCCACCACACCCAGTCGATCGTCCTCGCCTTGTATTCCTCGTACCAGGCGTTGGCTTTCTGCCATTGGGGATTAAGACACGTCCCTTCACCGCAAGGAACGTACCTTTCGTAGCCGTCCCTCTTCTTGAGCCAGTCGTCCGCGTTCCTCCAGTTATTGGCGACATTCATGAAATAAAAGGTCTCTACCCCGAGGGCTATGACTGCCTTGAACGCCTTCTCGTTGTAGACCTGTCCCAGCCCGGGGAAAACGAGCGCGCAGAGCATCGCCGTACGGGGATTCTTCCTCTTCTTCCAGGTAGACCCCTGGATGTCCGGTTCGCCGGTCTCTTCCGCGAGAAGTTCCTTTACCTCTTCCGGTGACCAGTCCTGCCCGCCTGCCTTATGAGCCGTAGTATCGGACGGAGCCGGCAGCGCCAGCGAGACCCTCACTCCGTCGGGGAAGCTTCCGGCGGCGATGGGAACGGAACCGGCGATGACGGCCGCCAGGACCACCAGCGGAATTATCAGCCTTCCAGGACTCAACCGGCCCTCCCGTTTACACGCCTGCGCGGCTGATGGACCGCGCTCGATATGATAATGGCGGGAACGTGTGGGAATCGAACCCACCCCGGATGGTTTTAGCACCCGGCAGAAGGATTTGAAGTCCTCGGGGCCCACCAGAACCCATCCATTCCCGCCCGCAGAATAACGGACAGATCGCAGACGATCAGTCAAGAAGGGCTATCGCCTCTATCTCGACCAGCGCTCCGAGGGGCAGCGCGCTGACAGCGAAGGCCGCCCTGGCAGGAGGATCCGACCCGAAGTACTCCGCGTAGATCCCGTTCATCGTCTTGAAATCATCCATAGACTTGAGAAGGACGGTCGCCTTGACAACAGAGGCCATGCTCCCGCCGTCCTCCTCGACGATCGCCTTGAGGTTCTTGAGGACCTGCCTGACCTGTGCCTCGAGTCCTTCTGCCATGACGCCGGTGGCCGGGTCGATGCCGATCTGGCCGGAGATGAACAACATGTTCCCGGCCCTTACAGCCTGGCTGTACGGGCCCACGGCGGATGGAGCCCTGTCCGTGCTGATGATACGCTTCATCTGATAGGTTCCTTCCTACTCAACCGTTACACTTTTCGCCAGGTTTCGCGGCTGATCGACGTGACACCCGCGAAGCACCGCGATATGATATGCCATCAGCTGCAGCGGGATGACTGCCAGTATGGGGTAGAGGAAATCAAGTGTCTTCGGTATGAAGATCACGTGATCAGCCATCTTTATGATCTCGTCGTTCCCCTCGGTCGTTATCGCGATGACCTTGCCCTGCCTCGCCTTGACCTCGTTGATGTTGCCGATGATCTTCCGGTAAGCGGCGTCGCGGGGGCAGATTATTACTACCGGCATATTCTCGTCTATAAGCGCTATCGGGCCATGTTTCATCTCGGCGGCGGGGTATCCTTCAGCGTGCACGTACGATATCTCCTTGAGCTTCAGCGCGCCTTCCAGGGCGACCGGGTAGTTCGGCCCGCGGCCCAGGTAAAGGAAATTATCGTGTCTGTGGTACTCCTCCGATATATCCCTGATCGTCTGGTTCGACTCGAGGATCTGTTCCACCTGGCCGGGAAGTGCCTTCATGGCCGTTATCATCTCCTGCCCCTCCGCCTGGGACAGGTTCCTCTGGCGCCCGAACATCAGGGCGAGAAGCGCCAGGACAGATATCTGCGACGTGAATGCCTTCGTAGATGCCACGCCGATCTCCGGCCCCGCGTGAATGTACACTCCCGCGTTCGATTCGCGCGCGATGGTGCTGCCGACGACGTTGACTATGCCCATGCAGCGCGCGCCCCGGTTCTTCGCCTCCCTGAGCGCTGCAAGCGTATCCACTGTCTCTCCCGACTGGCTGATCGCGAAGACGAGCGTCCCTTCCTCGATGATCGGATTGCGGTAGCGGAATTCGCTGGCGTACTCGACCTCCACCGGTATGCGCACTTTCTCCTCTATCATATACTCGCCGAGCAGGCCGGCGTGCCAGCTCGTGCCGCACCCGAGGATAACCATCCTCTTCACATCGTGCAGCTCATCGTCGGTCATGTTGAGGCCACCAAGCTTGGCGCGACCCGACTCGGCGATCAGCCTTCCTCTCATCGCGTTGCGGATAGTCTCGGGCTGCTCGAAGATCTCCTTGAGCATGAAGTGGTCGAACCCGCCCTTCTCTATCTGCTCGAGGTCCCAGTCGACCTCCTGTATCTGGTGCTCGACATACTCGTTCTGGACAGTCATCGTTGTAAAATGTTGTGGAGTAGCCACGACCATCTGCTGGTCCTCCAAATATATGACCTGACGCGTATGCTTGAGGAGCGCCGCCACGTCGCTCGCGATTATGTACTCGTCGTCCCCGACACCGAATACTACGGGAGAGCCATTACGCGCGGCGACTATCTTATCAGGTTCAGAGGCCGATATGACGAGGATGCCGTAGGTGCCCTCAACGACCTCGAGCGCTCTCTGAACTGCGAATTCAAGGTCGTCGCCGTTGTAGAATCTCTCGATCAAATGAGCGAGGACCTCCGTATCAGTCTCGGAAACGAAGACCCGCCCCTCCGCGAGAAGAGATTTCTTCAGCGTCTGGTAGTTTTCGATGATGCCGTTATGGACGATGGCGATCTTCCTGTCGGAGGAATAATGCGGATGTGCGTTTATCCTGTTCGGCTCGCCGTGTGTAGCCCATCTCGTATGAGCTATTCCCAGGCTGCCCGAAAGGTCTTTGCCCCTGAGGGCTTCCTCCAGTTCCTTTATCTTGCCGGGCATCTTCTCCGTGAACAGCTCGCCGCCGCGGACTATCGCTATCCCCGCAGAATCATACCCCCTGTATTCGAGTCTTTTGAGGCCTTCGAGCAGAATGTCCCCCACATCATTGCTCTTGCCGATATATCCGACTATTCCGCACATTTCAGGCTCCCCCGATCGAGCGGGCATCCCTGCCCGCCGAGTTTGATCACGGCGTTCTGCCATCCATTGCGTGCACTTTTCCGCCGTATTTCCACCGGCCCTCCTGTCTGCCTCCATCCGCTCACATGGAAGCCGCAGCCTCAGATGCCAGTGAGACGATCTTTTCAGCCTCTGCGGCGGTTTCCGCTTCGGCTATTATTCGTACTACGGGCTCTGTATTCGACCTTCTGACATGCACCCATCCTTCGTCCATATCAATTCTTATACCATCCAGGTCGTTATAATTCCCGTCAAACGTATCACGGAGCCGCCGGGCGAGCTCGTCGAACGATCCGTCGAAGCGTATCTTCTCCTTCACAACGCTATAGCCGGGCAGCCCGGAGGCCAGTTCCCCGACGCTTTTGCCCGACGAGGCGACATACTGCAGCACGAGCGCTATCCCCGTCATCGCGTCCCTGCCGCGATGCACCTTCGGGTATATCACTCCCCCGTTTCCCTCTCCCCCGATGACAGCGCCTTTCTCCTTCATCAACTCTATCACATTAGCCTCGCCGACTTTCGATCTGAATATCTCGACCCCATGTCTGGCCGCCACGTCGTCGATGCGTCTTGTAGTAGAGAGGTTGACTACCACAGGGCCCTTCTCCTCGCCGAGCACGAAATCGGCAGCAAGCGTGAGGGTCAGTTCCTCGCTGAGCACCGTACCGGAGCCATCGACCAGGACCAGCCTGTCAGCATCCGGGTCGCAGGCGAATCCTATGTCAGCACCTGAACGGGCCACCAGGTCGGCCAGATCGGCGAGATTCGCGGGGCGCGGTTCGGGGTCGTGAGGGAAGGGCGAATCGACATCCGTGTAGACCGCCTCGAACTCGACCCCGAGTTCGCCGAGAAGAAGAGGCACGATACGGCTTCCGGCGCCGTTGACGCAGTCAATCGCGGCCTTCAGACGTGCCCGGCCGATAGCCTCGCGGTCTATGACGTCAAGCGAGAGTATCCTGTCTACATGATCGCGGTCCGCGCCTTCGTATATCTCATATGAGCCGTAAAGCCCGGGCGCGATATACAGGCCGCTGTCGCTTTCCACGATCTCCCTTATGCGCGCGACCGCCTCGGCATCGATGAACTCGCCGCGGCCGTCGAGGAGCTTCAGTGCGTTCCACTTCTCGTTATTGTGGCTCGCTGTCACGACGATGCCGCCGTCACACCCGAGGTAGCTGACCATCAGCTCCACGGTCGGGGTCGCCGCAATGCCTACGTCGATGACGTCGACTCCGAGAAACCGCAGCGAAGCCGATGCCGCTGAGGAGAGAGCGGGACCCGAAGCGCGAGTATCGCGCCCGATGACTACACGCGTACCGCCGAGCCAGGTCGCCCAGGCCGCTGCGAAGCGCGCGGCTACCTCCGGGTTCATGTCGTCGCCCAGAAGCCCTCTCACGCCGGAGACGCTCACCATCAGTGTATCGGGAATCCTCAAATCCTCTCCCCCCGTGATCCGTCCTATCCTTATTCCAGCCTCAGTTGACGGTATACGATATATCCGGCGCTGTCAACCGCCTGCGCGGGCCGCCGGGCGGCCAGAAAAAAGGGCGGGAGACTCTCATCCCCCGCCCCCTGATATCGAAACAGACGACCTTACGCCTACTTCTTTTTCTTGTCCGCGAGCAGGTGCTCGACGACAGAAGGATCCGCAAGCGTCGTCGTGTCGCCTACATCATCGCTTCCCGCCGCGATGCTCTTGAGGATACGGCGCATGATCTTGCCGCTCCTCGTCTTGGGCAGAGCGTCGGCGAACTGGATGACATCCGGCTTCGCGATCGGGCCGATCTCCTTGGCCACGTGGTCGGTGAGCGTCTTCTTCAGCTCTTCACTGCCCTCCAGCCCGGCCGTAAGGGTGACGAAGGCGTAGAGGCCCTGCCCCTTGATCTCGTGAGGCATCGGCACTACGGCGGCTTCGGCGACCGTATCATGGCTGACCAGGGCGCTCTCGACCTCCATCGTTCCAATCCTGTGACCGGAGACGTTGATTACGTCGTCTACACGGCCCATGATCCAGAAGTATCCGTCCTCGTCCTCGCGCGCCCCGTCACCGGTGAAGTAGATGCCGGGGTACTTCGAGAAGTAGGTGTCGCGATAGCGCGCGTCATCACCCCACACGGTCCGCAACATCGAGGGCCATGGCTTTTGGATTGTGAGGTATCCGCCCTCGTTCGGCTCGCAGAATGTGCCGTCCTCGCGGACCACCTTCGGGAAGATGCCGGGGAATGGGCGGGTCGCCGAACCGGGCTTGGTCGCCCAGGCGCCCGGGAGCGGCGTGATGAGGATCCCACCCGTCTCGGTCTGCCACCATGTATCGACGATCGGGCAGCGCTCGCCGCCGATGATCTTGTGGTACCACATCCAGGCCTCTGGGTTGATCGGCTCGCCGACCGTGCCGAGCAACCGCAGGCTAGAGAGGTCGTGCTTGGCCGGCCACTCATCGCCGTTGCGCATGATCGCCCTGATCGCGGTCGGGGCGGTGTAGAAGATGTTGACCTTGTACTTCTCGACGACGTCCCAGAAGCGGTCCGGCCCGGGATAGCTGGGAACGCCCTCGAACATAAGGCTCGTCGCGCCGAGCGACAGCGGGCCGTAGACGATGTACGAATGACCGGTGATCCAGCCGATGTCCGCGGTGCACCAGTAGATGTCATCGTCCTTCACGTCGAAGACTAACTTGGTGGTCATCGTCGCGTAGAGCAGGTAGCCGCCCGTCGTGTGTACGACGCCCTTGGGCTTGCCGGTCGTTCCGCTCGTATACAGGATGAACGACACGTCCTCGGCTTCCATCTCCACGCACGGACAGTCGGTCGACGCGTCCTTCATCTCGTCGTGCCACCAGTGGTCGCGGCCTTCGACCCAGTTGATGTCCATCCCGGTCCTCTTGACCACGATGCATGTCTCGACCGAGGGAGAGCCCTTCAGAGCCTCGTCCGCGTTGCCCTTCAGCGGGATCTTCTTGCCGCTTCTGAAGGAGCCGTCGGAGGTCACGAGCAGCTTTGCCTCGGCGTCCACGTTCCTGTCCATCAGCGACGCGGCGCTGAATCCGCCGAATACGATCGAGTGGATCGCGCCGATGCGAACGCATGCGAGCATGGCTATCGCCAGCTCCGGGATCATGGGAAGATACAGGCAGACGCGGTCGCCCTTCTTGATGCCGTGCTTCTTGAGGACGTTGGCGAACTTGCTGACCTCGTCCTTGAGCTCAGCGTAGGTGAAGGTCTTCGATTCGCCCTCCGGCTCACCCTCCCAGATGATGGCGGTCTTGTCGGCCCTGCCGTCTTCGATATGACGGTCGATGCAGTTGTAGGCGATGTTGAGCTTGCCTCCGGTGAACCACTTGGCCGCGGGCATCTTGCCCTCGAGGACCTTGCCCCACTTCTTGTACCAGGTCAGATACTTCTCTGCCTGCTCGCCCCAGAATCCCTCGAAGTCAGTCTCGGCCTTCTTTACCATCGCCTCGTACTCGGCGAGACTCTTGACGTGGGCCTTCTTGACAAATTCCGGCGAGGGCGGGAACTGCCGCTTCTCGTCAAGCATAGAAGTTATCGACTTCTTCTCGTCTGCCATCTGTAACCTCCTGTAGGTTCAGCGTTTGAGTAAACAGGTTTATCTTATCCAGAATATCGGAAAATGACGAACCAGAAAGGGCATCATATCCGCACCCGGCTCGGATGTCAACATCAAATAAATGAGATTTTCATGAGGCCGCAAGCGGTTTCAGGGCAATCAGGGCCATTTCCGGGACTTTTTCCGTTTTTACGTCGGTGAAGCCCCCTGACAGCTTGACATACGGCTCCCGAAGTCTTACCTATAGTGAGGATTCCCGTGTTTTCAGGCCCTCAAGCCCATCCGGAGGCGGATCAATGGATTTCGTGAAGAACTCTCTGGGACGCAGGGTCCCGTCATCGGTTAACGGAGTTGAAAAGAAGCCCTTCAGACAGGCGTACGACCCAGATTACAGCGACCCTTACGCGGGGCGGCCCGGCCGCTCGAAGATGCGTTGCGGGATGAGCAAGGTCACCACCCTCGACGAGGTCATCGGCCTCCTGCGTGACGGGGACTGGATCTCTTACCCGCACTACTACCGCCTCGGAGACCACTGCCTCGAGATGATCGTAGCGAAGCTCCGGGAAAAAGGCCTGAAGGACATCAAACTCCTCGGTAACGCCTTTTTCGACAACTGTGTGCCATGGCTTCCCGAGGCGATAGCCGACGGGACTATCACCGGGATTAACGGGAGCTGCTACCGAAAGATGGGCGAGCACCTGATGGCGGGAGATTTTCTTCCCTGGGTAGTCACCGGCTACGGCCACGGGAACAGGGTGCGGCGCTTCCACACGGGCGAGGCGAGGGTGAAGGTCGCTTTCGGCCCCGTGCCGATAGCCGACAAGTGGGGAAACGCCAACGGGCTGATGGGCGACCCGTCCTCCTGGGTCGGCCCGCTCGGCCTCTTCCTCGCCGACACCCTCTGGGCGGAGAACGTCTGCCTTATGGCCGGGGATATAAGCGACAACTACCTCTTCCCCCGCTCCCTCTCGATGGTGGATGTCGATTATGTAGTAAAGGTCGACAATCCGGGCGACGCCTCCGGCGTGGGCTCGGGCACGCTCGACATCGACAGGATCCGGGCGAACGACTTCAACTCGAAGATCTCGGGACAGGTCATGAAGGTTATGAACGCCGCCGAAGTGATCTTAGACGGGTTCAACTTCCAGGTCGGTTCGGGCGCGGGCCTGATCGTCCTCGACGAGATAAAGAAGATCCTCATAGAGAAGAAGATCCAGTCCGGCTTCTCGATAGGCGGCTGCACCTCCCTGCATGTCGAGATGCTACAGGAGGGACTGATACGCAACCTGCTTCACGGCCAGTGCTTCGAGCCATCAGAGAGGGTCATAAAGTCGATGCTCTTCGACCACAACCATTACGAGATATCGACCGGCGAGTACGATGACATGGCAAACCGCGAGAACGCGGTGAACATGCTCGACGTCTCCGTTCTCTCGACGCTCGAGATGGACGTTGATTTCAACGTCAATTCGATCTGCGCGGGAGGCCGGATCATAGGCGGCATCGGCGGGGCTCAGGGAGTGGCCGCCGGTTCGGAGCTCACGATCATGTTCCTCCCGCTCGCCACCGGAAAGAAGGAGAGCGGCAAGGGGTTCCCGAGGATAGTCGAGAGCGTCTACACAGTATCGGTCCCCGGCGAGTGCATCGACGTCGCGGTTACCGAGGAGTATGTAGCTTTCAACCCGAAGAGCGAGTCGACATACATGGACGCGCTCAGGAAGAACGCCGCGGCGAGCGGACTCAGGGTCGTATCGATCGAGGAGCTTCGTGAGCTGGCGAAGAAGGCAGCCGCCGAATTCGGCTCCACCCCTCCCCTGCCGGAGTTGACCGATGAGCCGGTGGAAGTGGTGGAGTGGAGAGACGGGACGATCCTCGACACGATCTTCAAGCCGGCACAGAAATAATCCGGACTGGCGATTCAGGTATAAATTAGCCGGCAGCATCCGCTGCTGGTTTTTTCATATCCTCATGACAGTGGCAAGCACGAGCCTCCCAGTTCGAAGAGAGGCACTATCTATCGGGGATCCAGACGGAGAATTCGGCTCCCTCTCCCTCTGTGCTTCGGCAGTATATATGTCCGCCATGGGCTGCTACGATCTTGTGGGCCAGGGAGAGCCCTACTCCCAGCCCCTTGACATCACCGTCCACTGAGTTCGACGCGCGCTGAAAAGGCTTGCCTATGTCGGCTATCTCGTTCTCGGGTATGCCTCTGCCGTCATCCAGCACTCGGATGACTACCCATGATACTACGTCTTTCTCCCCAGGAATATCCGGCAGGTGCTCATGGCCTCTTTCCCACGCCGTAATCTCTATCCCGCTGCTTTCATCCGGTGCGGATAAAGATTCGGTCAGCTTTACGTCGACACTGCCCTTGCAATCAACGGCACTTACAGCGTTATCGAGAATGCTGAGGATCGCCATCCTTATTCTCGAAGGATCGACCGAGATGTGCCTTTCCCCTATCCCGTTACAGATATTGAAAATTATCTCCTTATTCTTGAGTTCCTCTGAAAACTCCCTGCACGCGCTGACGACCAGGCTGGAGATCTCCACGACCGCTGGCTCGATAAAATCATTGTTCACATCCAGGTCGTTGAGGGAAAGGATCATCTCCACTTTTTCCTCCAGCCTCAGGACCGATTCCCTGGCCATCTCCATAAGGACCGCGTCATCGCCCTCCCCCTCGACTGACCAGAGGCTGCTCCTCAGAACCGTGAGGGGGGTCCTCAGCTCATGCGAAGTGTGATTGATAAATTCTTTTTTCATCCTCGAGAAGTTCTCGAGTTCGCTCCTGGACTTGATGACCGACTGGTAAAGGAAGGCGTTTCGTATCGTTATCGCTGCTATCTTCGACATCATTATGAGAAGTTCTCGTTCGAATTCAGTAAAACCGTCACCGTTCACCCTGTTACTGAAGACCATCATACCGACAAGCTGGTCGCTTTCACTGAGCCCGCAGGCATAGCTGAATCCTTCTTCAGCAAGCTCTTTTACGGCTGCACGGTCCTCATCCTGCACATTGCCCGATGACTTCAGGAAGTCTTCCAGAATGACTATGCTGTCCCCGCCGGTAAGGCATTCTATAAAACGCATATCCACCTGAAATGCCGGGATGACTGCACTCGAACCCAGACCTATCGAATGGTAGAGCTCGAGCCTGTCGCTTTTCTCCAGTCTTAGGAAAAATGCGATCCGCCTCAATCCAAGCTGCCCGACTATGGTCATCAGAAGCAGCCTGATGATCGTATCGAGATCGAAGGTCGTACCGATCTTCTCGAAAAGCCTGAAGAGCGCCTCAAAGGTGATCTTTATCTTTTCGAGCCTTCGCTCCAGCTCCTGCGAAAGAGAATCTTTCCCGGTCACACATCTGTGATCTATATCGGGCATCCAACGGACCTTTCTCTTTTATTCCTGGACAACGGCCTGATCTTCGTCCATCAACAGGAAAAAGTCATCCAGGTTGAGAAGAGCGAATACCGCCAGGACCTGCTGAGAAGTCCTCGTGAGCCAGACTTCCCCGCCCTCATCGCGAAGTGTCGATGTCATGCCGAGCAGCATGCCGATCCCGGCGCTCGAGATGAAGGGCACCTTTTCGAAGTCCAGAACCACCTTGAATGTCCTGTTCTCCAAGAGCTTCTGCATAAGCTCTTCCAGAACAAGCGCTCCCCTGGCATCGAGGTCGCCGCTCAATTCTATCCTCGTCATCCCGTTGCCGAGATCGACGAATTCACCAACTTTCATCGATGGCATCTCATTTTTCCTTTCTCCGTCCAAGTCAAACGGGATCGAACTGTTAAATACTACCCTGTTTAGACCGTTCTTACGTTCGTATCTGAAGGACTCGTACATCTTTTTCATCAGGATCAATCCGAGGCCCCTTCGTTTTCCGCTTGATATGAACTTCTCCAGATCGAACTCCCTCGCGCTTGTAGGATCGAATTCTTTATTAGTATCGATGATGGACACTGACAGACTCCTGTCCTTTCTTTCTAACTGGATCTGGACCCATTCATTGTCCTCCGCGCGATAGTTGTGTTCGATGACGTTCATAAGTATCTCGTAAACACCGAACCTGATTTCGTACGCGGTCGAGCCGGGGAATCCCATGACATTAGCTACCAGATAAGCCGTTCTCGCGGCCAGATCGACACTTTCCTCCTTCGCTGGTATTAGAATCGAATAGACGCTGTCGGAGTCGTTTTCCCGCAGAAATAGAAAGTGATCGTTTCGAGTTATAGTGGTGAAGATCGGCATTCCTGCTTCATCGCTTTCGACTATCTCATTTAGACTGATCCAGGTATTTCTCTCGATGAACATATCTATGATTCTGTATTTGTCGGAAGGAATCCCGCCGGGATGCCTGATCACAAGGGTCCCGAAACCGCACTCCTCCGCCACAATGATGAGAGTCGTGATGTATCCTGGAATATCTGATAATTCCTCCGCTCCGCACCTGACTGCCAGTCTGCCCTTCTTGATGTCAAAGTCCTCGATAAACATTGTTCTGTAACTCTCCTCTTGATCAAAGATTATCGATTACTCTTTCACGAACGGATTTGTCTACATTGTCCCTGTCAGCGTAATCAAGGCTTACAGCCAGAAGAGTAAGATCGTCTCCCATCGGCGTATCGCCCCGGAAAGTATCCAGTTCGTTTCTTACACCTCTGAGCACTGCTTGAGCGCCTTCCCGGGCGTAACGTTCAACCGCTTCCCTGATGCGGACGATCCCGTATTCCTCACCGGATGAATCATGCGCCTCGTTAAGACCGTCCGTATATTGAAAGAACAGGTCTCCCGGCTCCAGGGTAACGCTATGCTCTTCGAGGCCCTGTGAAAAGATGTTGTCCTCAAAAAGACCGAGCGGCTTTGCCCTTGTTCCGAACTCGAGCACCCTGGATTCGGATCTTCTGTAGAAGCAAAGCGGCATATGAGCCGCGCTCGCGAATTCGAATGTATTGCGTTGCGTATCGAGAATGCCGCAGAACAGGGTGACAAAGAGATTGTTCTTCACATCCTTCCTGAGAAGGATATTCAGATGCCTGAGCAGTTTTACAGGGTTCTCTCCCCTCATCGCCAGATCACGGACCATTATTCTCGTCATAGCCATTACCACCAGGCCTGGGACTCCCTTTCCCGCGACGTCGCCTACGACAAAGAGGTATCTTCCCTGACCGGTCTGTATGATATCGAAATAATCCCCTCCCACCTGGGCAGCGGGATCGTAAAAAGCATCTATCTGCAGGCTGTCGATCTCAGGGATGCGTTCAGGCAGAAGTGTTTTCTGGATCTCTCTGGCGATCTCGAGTTCCCTGTCGACTCTCTCCTTCTCGCGGATAGCATCTCTGTTCTTCTCGAGATTTTCCGCCATACTGTTGAACGTATCTGCAAGTGTCTGGATTTCCTTTACGGACCTTATCCTTATCCTGGTATCGAGATGTCCCTCACCGATCTTCTGCACTCCCTCGGTCAGCCGGCTCACCGGCCTTGTCACATGGAATGCGAGTAGAAGTGAGACCATGGAGCCCGCTATCATGGCGATGATACCGATCCTTATCGTCCTGTTTCTTATCCCGTCAAGCGCGGCGTGAAGATCTTTCTTGGAATAGTTCACGTGTACTGTCCCTATCGATTCGCCCTGATCGGCAATAATCGTGGAGAACTCGAACAGACCGTCGTTTTCCTTCAGCTGTTCACCGGTGAGAAGATCCGGCACGTCATCCGGGACCCCGAGCCCCTCGGGCAGCCTGAATACAGTATCTATAAGCCTCAGGTCCTTGTGCCCTTTTATCTTTCCTTCCAGATCGACGACCGTTATCGATTCGATATCAGACCTGTTTGCAAGTACACTCGAGATGTGTGGATGAAGTTCGAACTCAGGGTCTGTGTGCAGCATAGGTTTCGCATAGGTCAGGGCGAGGTTGCGTCCTACAAGGATGATCTTCTCGATCATCTCCGCCCTGATGATCCTTCTTTCCACGCTCGCGATATTCCACGAGAATGTAGCGACCAGGCCGGCCACTAGAATGATCGCGAGCAGCGTTATCTGCAGTTTAAGGCTAAGTGACCTGTTCATCTCCACCCTTTATCTGGTAAGGCTTTCCAGCCTTTCAAGTTCCTCCTTGGTCCTCCTGATATATCTCAGTGCTTTTTCATTCTCGCTGTCGACCCTCAGGATCCGCTCCCATACCTCCAGCGCCTCCTCGTACCTGTGTTTCGTATATAGTTCCATGCCCCAGTACTGATAGGCCTTGACAAGGTAATCGGCCAGGTTCTCGTAGTCAGGGTAGTCTTCCCATACCGGCTCCCACTCGGATACCGCCTTGTCGAATTTCCCATCCCTGAAACAAGATGCTCCGCTCTCATAAATCGGCCGGATATGCTCGAGCTCTTCAGCTGAGGGTTCGCGATGCTCTGAAGCTGGTTCAGGTCGAACCGTATTCCTCATGCGCGCGGCATCTGCCTGCAGCTGGCGGACTCTTGCAAGCCTCGATTCTAATTCTTCGACGTTGCCATAGCTTTCGGCCCCGGCTTGTATCAACTCGATCGACTCTCCATAACGGCCGGCTGCTGTAAGCTCATCTATCCTGAGCATGGTCCTCTCCCGCTCATCTTCGATCTTTCCAACTGATTTCTGCAGGTATCCCGCGGCAAGTTCATGCTGAGGCACGAATCCGAGGACCCCTCTGAACGCGGCGGCGGACTCTGCCCATTGCCTGTCGGAGTAGAGCTCGAGCCCTCGCTCAAACATGCTCTCGACCATCACTCTTCGGTCGTCGGCACGCGATATCATCCTCTCGCATGACGATATCTTCTGCGTCAGGTCTTCGCTTCCCTGCCGCGCTGAAAGGCTTCTGAAGATCAGCAGGGCGCCCGCGTAATCCCCTTTTTCGTAGAGTGAATCCGCATGGACCAGGCGGGCACGGAATTCCGCCTCGCTTTTACCCCTTTTTGCCTCTTCATTACCGGGGTCCATCATGAGCACCTTGTCGAAGAGGGCCGCCGCATCTTCGAACCGTCCTTCAGATTTTGACGCTTCAGCCTCATGGATGGAGCCCTCGACAAAATTTTCCTCGAAATGCGCTATCTCCATGTCGATCTGTTCTCTTATCTCCCGCTCCCTGGCGGCCTGGCGCTCCTCGAGTCTCCGGGTCCTCGTCGCGCCGAAACCCACCGTCAGGGAGAAGAGGTGGTAGCTCTCCAGGTCGCTCGTCCTGAAGGCGTAATCAAGGGAGACAGTCGCGAATCTGAAGCCCAGGCCGAATGTCGGATCGCCATCATCATACCCGCCCCGGATGGACACATACGGCTCCAGGCCGTACTCGACGCCGGCATGGATCCCGGTCTCGCTCAGTCTTGTATCTTCCAGGTCGAAAGCCAGCAGCAGCCGGTCGTTCAGATTTCCTGGAAATGGACCCCATATCGCGATCCCGGCTCTTACTCCTCTAGGATCGCCAGATTCCTCCTCAGCGAGTCTCATGCTTGGTTCAAGCATGTTAAAAAGAGTCATCCCAAACGCGATCCCGTCGATCGCGTCCGTATCCATACTTCTCTGGTAACCGAATCCGATATCGGCCCCGAAACCGCTGGCCGAATATGAGCCCTCTTCAAACCTGTCGAGTTTAAGCGTCAATCCGCCAGTCAGCCTTCCATACAGGCTTCTCGAATAGCCGGCAAGGTATCTTGACTGCCTGACACTGAGATCGGGGCCGGATATAAGGTTGTCTTCGTCCCTTACCTCTATACCGTTGATTCCGAGCTGAAGAATGCCAAAAGAAATCGTCCCTGCGTCAAGGAAAGGATAGGATCCGATGGCTGAATAATATGAAGCGTCTTTATCGAGGAGGGGGGTGTGAAAAAGACTTATTTCCGCGCGCTCGATGTTTTCCATTCCAGCAGGGTTCCAGATGAGGGCACAGGATCCTCCCCAGACCGCGGCGGATGCTCTGCCCATAGCGATGCTCCTGCCTCCAGTGCCCAGGGCGAAAGGGCTCAGGGTCCCGCCTGACACATCTGAGGCGTTCGCCGCCACAGACCGCAAGAGGATCAGTACGAGGATCGTTATGCGGGTCACCTGCCTCATCGGATAAGGGATACCTTTCTTCTGAAAGTCTCTTTCCCGCCGACGCCATTTGTTTTCAGCACCATCAGGTAGACTCCACTCGCCACCGGTTCTCCGAGGCCGTTCCGGCCGTCCCATGTGATATCCTGATGCAATCCCGCATCCATCCTCCTGTCGCTGACAAGATTGGTGACGAGATCGCCGAGTATAGTGTACAGCTCCAGCGAGACGATGGCGGGCTCCGGGAGATAGAATGTGACTCTGGTCACGCCTCTTGCAGGTACGAAGGGGTTCGGGTAGTTAGAGAATGATTCCTTTATGGAAGCGGCAAGAAGCGCAGTCCTCGAAGTCACAAACGGAAACGCGCTTTCGGGCATCGCTTCGACGGTCACTGGTCCGCCTGTCACCTCGTCTCTGCAGGAGATATCCGATGCGGCGCCTATCCTTACCGAGAAAGCCCTCGATCCGTCATCTCCCCTGAGAGAAAGATAGATCGAAAAATCGAGAGGGGCACCGTCGGACACAGGGTACGGATCGTCGAGTGATGCAGTGATACCTGAGGCATCCATGACTGCGCCTGAAGGGATCTCGCCTTGATCGTTATCGAATCTGACTGACTCGATTATAATCGAAGGATCGGATACGACGCCCCGCTCATCGAGGATCTCCAGCCTGATGCTCTCCACAAGTACATCTGAACCGCCGGGGATCCCGTTAAACTCGAAGTGCGCGTCGAACACCCGCACATCGGCACCTGACGCCGCGTTTTCCGAAAGCATCGGATCCGCGCGGAACCCGACCGATTCCGCAGGCAGCACGATCCTGCAGAGCCCGCTTGTCATCGGGAACTCGCCCTCGACCATATTGAACCTCTCCCCGTCGGTCGCGTCACCTATGTCGAATCCTCCTTCGCCGATCATCAGTTGAAAGATCCCGGGCACCGCACCGTAAGAGATATCGCATCTCAGCACGAGTACCACAGACTCGCCCGCATCAAGAAACAGTGGTGCATCGAGATGAAGAGCCATCGAAGATGACGTATCCGCTGCCGTTATAAACAGAGATCCAGCCAGAGTATCGGCCACGAATACATGGATTCCGTCAAAATAGTTCCTCGGCGCAAGCCCGTGACTCGACTGGTCGAGCACCCTCATTGAGATTCCAGAGATTGTCGCCCTGGACTCACCGGTCGATCCAGTGTGTGAAAGCGTCAGCGCAACCGCATCGATCCCGCTCATCCCGGCAATAATACTTGCCGGCAGGTTTCCCGCCCCGCTGACCGAAAATCCGCTCAAGGGATCGGAAAAATAGGCAGGTCCGGCGTTCATCGGGAAAGTCCCCCCCACGTCTCCAGCGAGTATCTCAACGGGCTTGCCCGAATTCACATCTCGGGCCGCCACTTCGAGTGAATCAGCAAGATGAATCGAGAAAACCGTTTCCACCGGTTCATCCAGACAGTCTATCCGCGCCTTTAGAGCCACTGGCATACCGGGTGATACTCGGAGTTCCGGCTCGAATTCACACAGGATGCCGTCCGGTGAAGGGAAAGTCTGAGCCGTGAAATAGCCGAACCCGAGATCGTCTTCCAGCCTGAATTTTCTGAGGACTCCTCCCGGATGCGCCGCTTCACCAGAACCGTTCTTTGTGGTAAAACGGATCGAGGAGATACTTATATCGGAAGCGGAAGATCCTCCTTTGCTGGTGAGCAGAAGATCGAAAGCCTCGATTCCTGACTGTCCCCTGTTTACGGCAGGCGGAAGGGTAGAGACAAGGTCCACGCTCAGCTCGGTGACCGGATCCTTCAGTGACACCGTATTGGTATTCCAAGGGAACAGGGTTCCGCCGTAAGCAACTTCCTGGCCGCTGTTCACATCTGCTATCCGTAGGTCGGCAGCCGAAAGGATGCTTGCCCTGAATTCTGATGCCGGTGCTGTATCGGATACATCCAGAGAGAATCTCAACGTCTTGACCGCCGGGGGATCCATGATTATACGCGTAGAAGGTGTGAGCGTGATGGACGAACTGGTCGAATCGGCCGTATCACATGAGAAGACGATCATCGTCTCATCCTCCAGCAGGACTCTCGAGGCGACATCGGCTACATGCACCGGCTGGCCCAGCCCGTCAGTGAACGTCACGTCAAACGAAAGTAACTCTACTTCTGCGCAACCGGAACAGGCGGATCCGTATATAAGCATGATCTCGAATAGAGTCGCGTCTTCGTGCCCCCTGTTCAGGCTCACCGGGGATAAATCATCAAGCGTGACATTGACGAAATCGGGGATCTCCTCGATTAGCAGGGTATCGGACAGCTCGAACCAGCTTATCGCGCTGCCTCCCGTCTCCATTGCCCTGGCTCTGAAGATCTCAGTTCCGGGGCTGTCCGCTCTGAATGTCCATGTAAATGCCGATGATCCTGCTCCCGGGAGATTCAAGTTCACCGGCACCGGTCCGGATACAAGCGTAATAGAACCATCGCCGGCCCAGCTGAAGCTGTCAGGCTCCACAGCAGTGAGTACGGTATCTGATACATTTGAGACTTCGAGGAGGACTTCGAATGTCTGCCCTCGGGTGACTTTGCCCAAAGGCTCGAATCCGGCCAGAAGAGGAACCGTCGTCACGAGGATCTCTTCGCCGGAGACTATCTCGACGTCCACGGGTCCATCGTTGCCAGAAGACATATCGACGCCGTTTATCGGCACACAAGCTCGAAGAGTCCTTCCATCCACTGCTGAAGCCGCAAAATCGGCTGTGACATGAACCGTCAGTCCGGCGCAGTCCACAGGCACTGAGAATCCGGAGATGCTGCTCCAGCCGCTTCCGTCCCAGACAAGAAGATCGAGCGGTATCTCTTCACCCTCATCGAATGAACCGCTTGTTCCACCAGATTCTATCCAGAGTCTGAGATTGGAGATATCGATCCCTGGCTGGCAGGAACCCGTGTTCCGAATTGAAATTCCCCTGAGAGAGTCGATCTCGCTCCCGTTACATGGAATCTTCATAGAGATGCAGGGAACATCCGGATCCCCCGGAGATACTCTTCCTCCCCCGACCGGGATAAGTTCTACCTGAGCGGCGGTCATCCCGTCCGTAAGATCGATTCCAGCTGAATTCAGAGGGAAATCACCCTCAACCACGATATCATTACCCTCGAACCCGACCAGCGAAGCGTCAGGTATATACATATCGATGGAGACCGAATCCCTCACACCGGACGATGGCAATGTATAAGTGATGAAGAGCAGGCCGCTCTGAAGCGGATCGATCAGGAAGTCTAGCCCCTCGAGCGGGATCAATATTCCTGCGGGCTCCACCTCGAGCAGGAGTCCGTCGAGTTCAGGATCGAAGAGCCCGTTCTCATCCGAATCTACCCATGCCTTGACTTTAGATATCTCACTGTTTCTTGCCGTGCCTCCCTGGAGAAGCACTATGGATCCGAGTGTCCTTGGTTCGTCGTAGCTGTTGTACGCCCCGATGACCATGTTGAGCAAGTCCTCGTCGCCGGCATGCACCCTCTTGTTCCCGAGGCTGCTTGCGAAGAAGGTGACCCTGTCAGGGATGGGTATGACGATTGTGTTCTCGTCTGAGACTCCCTGGTCGATCGGTCCATCGTTGCCTGAGAAGACCTCGATCCCCATGCGCGGTATTCCGGCCCTTATAGTCGCGCCGCTTCCAAATCCATCGACAAGATCGACGGTGACGAAAAATCGTGTGCCTGCAGTGCCGTCGAGAGGGACCGACAGGCCGGATGCGCCCCAGGTCCGCGGAACAAGGGAATTCAGCACGGCGATGGAGTCGTCTGATACGGGATCGAACGTTCCGTCCCCGTCATCAGTCCATAGCAGTACCCGGTCGATATGCGGATCTCCGGCTGTACCCAGATTGACGACCGATATAGCGCCGAGAGTGTCGTCGACGCATCCGTTACCAGGTATTTTCACGTCAAGTATCTGGATGTCTTCCATGCTGCCGGTGACCGTCGAGTCCGAGCCTGGGAACAGGGCCAGCTGATGCGAGAGCATCCCGTCAGTGATCCGGGGGTTGAGAGCTCCAGCCGGGAATATCCCGTCTACATCCCAGGGCCCTGATGTGGATGCCGAGATGTATATATCGTCGGCGGACATGATCCCGACCGAGAGTGTATCCCCGTCCGGAGTCAGCATGGAATCAAGATCAGCGGTCACGAACATGGTCACCGCTTCATCCTCATCAATGGAAATGTTCGTGTTTGAGAATATGCAGGTCCCTGCGCTCACCAAACCTGAATCCAACGCTAAGTCTGATGCCGCCTCGAAGATTCCGTCTCCGTCATCGAGATGCAGGCGGACCTCTTTCGCAGCTTCACATTCGAAGAGATCGGCCGCTCCGGTCACTCGCATCGAATCGATATCGACCGGGCCGAGCGTAATGTTCGTTAATCTTACCGCCATCAGCTCGGCAGCCATATCACCAGGCCTGACAGGAGGCAGCTCTACCGGCGAAAGCAGGCTTTCGACACGAATGAATTCCCTTCTTATCAGCACCTTGGGCAACAGGGGGACGATCGTACGTTCCAAGGGGCCATCGTTCCCGGAAACGTACTCGACTCCGTAACGCGGGATACCCATCTTCAACGACAGAGGCGTCGTGAATCCGTAACCGATCCGGGCGGTGACAAACAGCCTCTGGCCCGATATCACCGGGATCGACAGGCCCGTAAGCTCGAACATGTCTCCCGTGTACTGGAAATAGCCCTCGAAGGCATCGGCATAATTGGAGAATACGCCGTCACCGTCATCCGCCCAGAGTACCACCGATTCAAGAACGTCCTTGGCGGCGGAGTTTCCGTAATTGACTATGCTCAGGCCTGACAAGATATCTGCTACGGCCCCATTGGCCGGGATATCGACGATCATGATGACGGCGTATTCATCGCCCGAATAGAGCGTGTCGGATACGTCCGGTACAAGTGACGCCTGGAAAGACATGAATCCGTCTATGACCGGTGTCCCGGCTGAAACAAGAGGATCATCGACAAGTGAGATACTCGAGTTGCCGCTGATGTGCACTGAATCAGGCGAATCGATGCCGTAAATGAGCGGATCCCCGTCTACGGCCTCGAAAGAATCTATGTCGGCGACGACATAGTAGTATGCCGCTTCCCATGCTCCGAGCTGCAGGCCACCGGCCATAACGAAGACTGCGGTCCCGTTTTCCACTGAGGAGACAGCTATAAGGGAATCGGATTGATCGAACGGCCGGTCCGAAAGCAATACTCTGCCATCCGTGGAATAGACTCGATCCCCGCTGACATCCCCGGGACTGCCTTCGAGCTTCTTCTCTGACGCCTCCCGCAGTATACCTGAGGCACCGGCCGGCGATGCCTGGCGGTAAAGACGCAGTGCCTCGATGTTGCCGCTCCTGGCGGCTACGCTCCGGGATGAAACCGGCCCCAGGTCACTGATCGTTAGGCTGTCAAGTGTGATGGCGGTCATCGACTCGCAGGAGACCTCCATCCTGAGCAGTTCCACAAGTCTGTCACCCGGATGGGCCACACTTGACCCAACGGCAGAGGCATCGAAGTGTACCTTAGGTCCGAGGATCACCAGGCGGTTTGTATATGACGCCTTCCAGACCTGGCTGTACGCTGTCGACCCGTCGTAGAGACCTTCCATAGACAGGATGATATCCACTGTATCCGGGGAATGGAACGAGCCGGGAATATCAGCGCTCTCGAATCTCAGCGGTATTCCAGTTACTCCGCCGGCCAACAGGGTCTCGTTACTCAGGAAAGCCCTGAGAGTGTCGGCCCCGTCGGTCAACATCATGAAGGAGGATGTCGATAACCTCATATCCCCGGGGTTCGGATTTATAAGGTCGATATAGAATTCAACGGACTGCTCGGCGGGATAGACGTAAACGGGCCAGAGGGAATTGATCGCGTCAAAGAGCGCTACAGACCCGAGCACCGAGATGTACTGCTTGCTTGATACAGTAAGGCTGCGGTCGCCGGGACCTGTGTCCGAGTCGTCGTCATGGGCGAAGACCTCATAGACGATCTCCTCACCCTCGGTGAAGCCGGAGAGATCCGTGTCGGTGACATACAGATCATCCGCAACGAGGGACATCTGGACCTCGTTATGCCCGTTATCAAGGTCGCCGTCGGTGTCCCAGATCAGGTAGACACCCTGCCCCGAGGATCCAGTCGCGTCATCGAAGACACCACTCGGATCGTTGATACGGCAATATATGCCGAAGGTCTCACCGATCCGCACAAGCTCGGGTGTAAAATCTCTTATCACAGGCCCGGCAATGTCATCGTCTATCATCCTGAAGTGCGCGTGGAGACCGGGTATGTCCCCGTGACCATCGTGTCCATCTATCGAAAGCTGCACGTCCGCGTCATCGCCGTGTGACCATTCCAGGTCGGGCGTGAACCAGGTCTCGAAGAAATAGTAAGTCTCTTTCTCGCAGTTGCCGGTGACCTCCCAGTGCTTGCCTCCGTCCCTGCAGTCGATGTGCCACCGTGCTGGATCCAAGCCGTAAATGAGCGCACCATATTCGCCGAGCTTTCCGTCGTCGATCTCCGGATCTGCCCACGGATCGGTCAACATGTTCCACGGACGGGGAGGATCCAGTTTTTTTGTTGCTCCGATAACGAAATCCACGTTATCCAGCTCCTCGTCGGATATCAAAGTCTCGCTGAGCAGGAACTCGGGTACACCGGGCCTGGGGGCGGAAAGCCGCCCGATGCCCTGTGAAGGATCGCCCAGGGATAATGATCCCTGCCCCGTCTCCTTAGGCTCCCAGTCCCAGTCCGTAAAGGAGTGCAGCTGGATGACAAGTCGGTAGCGGGCGCTTTTCTCGAAAGGTATCTCTGCCAGCTGCGCTCCGTCAGCGACATGGTAATCGGAATCGAGCTGAAATACATCGCCTGCCTGCAGCACAATAAGGCTGTCGTCGGACCGGTCGGCAGTCATCCTCGTATCGAACAGGGCGAATATCGACGTCAATCCCTCAGCAAGCACCGTCCAGGAGTGAGCCCCCGATTCAGTGGTGTAGTTTACGATCACGTTATCGAAATATGCCCTTCCCGTGCCGGCTGATGCGGTTATGAATCTTATCCGCGTGTCGGGGCTTATATACGGTGTGATGTCGAAAGAAGAGATGTATGGAGTGGAATCAAATCCTTCGCCGATCACCTGCAGATCGTGCCAGCCGATGCCATCGCTCGATACCTGAACCCGGATACTCGTACCGATCAGGCCCGCCGCGGAATCCCTCATCCAGTTGAAGGCAAGCCTCGCCTGGCTGGCCCATGTCAGATCCGCTTCCCTGACTGCCCCGATTCCCCCGGCGAAAGACGTTCCGCCTATCGAGAGTGACAAGCCCATAGCAGGGACAGGCGATGCTCTGACCGTTACGGCGCCCTCTCCCGGCCCATCGTCCTCACCGCCCTGCTCCTGCCACGGAGTCTCCCAGTCGATCGATCCGTTATTACCGGTAAAGGATACCGAGTCGAACCTGTCAAATGCGGTCTCGGATGACGTCGAATCCGAGACGCTTTCCAGGTTGTCGAGCCGTTTCCCGAAAGCGTAGGCATCGATGTTTATCTTCCTGCCTGTCACCGCATCCTTGTCGACCTCGGCGAAAAGCTCCAGATCCACACTGCCGCCCGAGGGAATAGTGACTTCCGGGGTAACATCTCCAGTCACTACATAATCCATGTTCCTGTCGCCTGCGTAATTTTCGCTGAATATCAGCTGTACCAGCATCACGACTATGGATGTCCCGCTTGTATTTCCCAGCCTTACGGACACCGGTATCCCGGCCTGCTCCAGGATCACAGTATCGAACGGGCATGACAGCGACTCTATCACCAGGTCACCCGCCAGGCTCAGCATCCTCCTGTCTTCGCCGGAATCTGCGGGATCTGCTGGAAGAGAGGAGGAATACACGGGAAAAGAGGAAAAGACAATCAGGAGGAGTGCGGCAGCGAAGGATTTACTTCGCGCAGCGGTAAAAATACGGCCTGCAGACCGCAAGATATCCCTACAATATATATATTTACACAACATAATCATTATCAACAAGATACGATTCGTGCCAGCCGCTCGCCGCAAAGCAATCAGCTTTATCCGCTGTAATGAAGCGGATGATCTTCTTGCACCATTTGCCAGCAGAAGCCTTTTTCTTTGAAAACTGGCATATATCGTTCACAAATCGGGAAGCATTGGGAATAACGGGGAGTCAGAGGAAATTTCAAGAAATCCTGGGAAACGAGAAAGGGCCGCGATCACTCGCGGCCCTTTCTCCAGATACTATCCGTTCAGACACTCTTTACTTTTCCTCGCCGGAACCTGGCATCGCGGCCCAGTACTCGTAGAGCTTCCAGCGGCGGTCCACGTCGGCCTGCGCTCTTTTGAGGAGGTCGGCGGCCATATCCGCGTCCCTCGCCCTTACGGCGCGGTAGCGGTTCTCGTTGTAGATGTAGTCCTCGAGGGGGATGCTCGGCGCCTTCGAGTCGAGTTGCAGCGGGTTCTTTCCCTCCTTGCGCAGGTCGGGGTTGTACCTGACCAGCGGCCAGTAACCCGACTTGACCGCGAGAGCCTGCTCGTCGAGGCCCCGGGCCATGTTGATCCCCTGCCCGATGCAGTGCGAGTAGGCGATGATGATCGACGGCCCCCTGTAGGCCTCGGCCTCGAGGAAGGCCTTTATCGCCTGGTTCTCGCTGGCGCCGATCGCAATCCTCGCCACATAGATATATCCGTACGACATCATCATCATCGCGAGGTCCTTTTTCGGCGTTTGCTTTCCAGCCGCCGCAAACTTCGCCATAGCGCCCATCGGAGTCGCCTTCGACATCTGCCCGCCGGTGTTCGAGTAGGTTTCGGTATCCAGCACAAGAACGTTGAGGTCCCTGCCCAGCGCAAGCGAGTGGTCGAGGCCGCCGTAGCCTATGTCATAAGCCCAGCCGTCGCCTCCGAGCGCCCAGACGCTCTTGCGGACCAGGACGTCGGCGAGGCCATCGAGATCCTTCGCCTCACCCGTATTGATCCCGGCAAGCTTCCCGCGAAGCTCGACGACGCGGGCACGCTGCTCGCGGATCCCGCTCTCGTCGCTCATGTCGGCATCGAGTATCGCCTTTGCAAGCTTGTCTCCTATCTGCCCAGAGAGCCTCTGCACCAGCTCTCTCGCGTACTCGATCTGCTTGTCGAGCCCGAGCCTCATCCCACAGGCGAACTCGGCGGCGTCCTCGAAGAGCGAGTTGCTCCATGTGATACCGCGTCCGTCCTTGTTCATCGTGTATGGAGTGGCAGGCAGGTTCCCGCCGTAGATCGAGGAGCAGCCGGTAGCGTTCCCGATCATGGTGCGGTCGCCGTAGAGCTGGCTCAGCAGCTTGACGTACGGAGTCTCGCCACACCCGGCGCATGCGCCCGAGAACTCGAACAACGGCTCGAGGAACTGGATCGTCCTCGTCGCATTCGGCTTTATCTCGCTGCGGTCGATATAGGGGATGTCGAGGAAGAACTTCCAGTTCTCCTTCTCGGTCTCGCGAATGGGCGGCTGCGGGGCCATGTTGATAGCCTTCTTTCCCTCTTCCTCCTTGTTCTTGGCCGGGCAGGCCTGGAAGCAGAGGGTGCAGCCGGTGCAATCCTCGGGGGCGATCTGTATTGTAAATTTCTTTCCCTTGAACTCCTTGGCGACCGCATCGACCGACTTGAAGGTCTCAGGCGCGCCCTCGAGCTCACCCGGGTCGTAGACCTTCGACCTGATGACCGCGTGCGGGCATACCAGGACGCACTTGCCGCACTGGATGCATACGCCCGGATCCCAGACGGGGATCTCGAGCGCTATGTTGCGCTTCTCCCATTTCGTCGTACCGGTGGGAAAAGTACCGTCGGGAGCGAAGGCGCTGACCGGGATATCGTCGCCTTTCCTTGCTATCTGCATGCCGATCACATCTCGCACGTATTCCGGGGCGTCATCGGGCACGGGCGGGATCATGTGGAGCTTGCTGGTCGCCTTGGCGGGGACCTTCACCTCGTGCAGATTCGCTTCTGTCGCGTCTACGGCCGAGGAGTTCATCTTGACGACCTTTTCCCCGCTCTTTCCGTATGTCTTCTTTATCGAGTCCTTGATCGCCGCGATCGCCTCATCCTTTGGCAGGACACCGCCGAGGATGAAGAATCCGGTCTGCATGATCGTGTTTATCCTAGCCCCGAGACCGAGCTCACTGGCGATCGTGTATGCGTCTATCACGTAGAACTTGAGCTTCTTGTCTATTATCTCCTGCTGGACATCGGCGGGAAGCATATCCCACGTCCCGTCTGGACCATAGGGGCTGTTCAGAAGGAACGTCCCTCCCTCTGACGCGTACTTAAGCACGTGTACCCTCTCCATGAAGGCGAACTGATGGCAGGCAACGAAGCTGGCCTTGCCGATCAGGTAAGGCGAATGGATCTCGTCCTTGCCGAAGCGCAGGTGGGATTCGGTGACAGAGCCGGCTTTTTTCGAGTCGTACACGAAGTAGCCCTGCGACCAGTTGTCCGTGCCCTCACCGATGATCTTGACCGAGTTCTTGTTCGCGCCGACCGTCCCGTCCGAGCCAAGGCCAAAGAACACCGCCCTGGTCTGGTTCGGATGGCTGATCATGAAATCCCTGTCATAGTCGAGGCTCGTCTTCGTGACGTCGTCCTCGATACCGACTGTGAAATGGTTTTTCGGTCCTTTCGTCCCCATATTGTCGAAGACGGCCTTGACCATGGCGGGCGTGAACTCCTTGGAGGAAAGCCCGTATCTGCCGCCTGTCACCGAAGGGACAGCGCCGAAGCGGGCTACGGTCGCGTCATGCTTCTCGGCGAAAGCGGTGATAACGTCCTGGTAGAGAGGCTCGCCGATCGAGCCTGGCTCCTTGGTCCTGTCGAGGACGGATATCTTCCTGACGGTCTTCGGAAGCGCGTTTATAAAATGGTCCACGTCGAACGGCCGGTAGAGCCTCACCTTGAGGGCTCCCACTTTCTCTCCGCTCTTGATCAGGTAATCGACCGTCTCCTGGACCGTCTCGGCGCCCGAGCCCATTATTATCAATACCCTGTCTGCGTCCGGTGCTCCGTGATACTGGAAGATCTCGTACTTTCTGCCGACGACCTTCTCGAACTTCTTCATCGCCTCGATGACTATTCCGGCGCAGGCGTTGTAGAACGGGTTGATCGTCTCGCGAGCCTGGAAGAAGGTATCGGGGTTCTGGGCGGTGCCTCGAAGGACGGGCTTGTCCGGATTCATCGCCCTGTCGCGATGCGCCCTGACAAGGTCATCGTCAATAAGCTGCCTGTACTGATCGTCTTCTATCAGCGCTACTTTGTCGACCTCGTGCGAGGTCCTGAACCCGTCGAAAAAATGGACGAAGGGGACCCGCGACTCCAGCGTCGCCATCTGGGCTATTGCGGCGAGGTCCATCGCTTCCTGGACCGAGTTCGACGACAGAAGGGCGAAGCCGGTCTGGCGCACGGCCATGACGTCGCTGTGGTCTCCGAAAATCGACAGCGCGTGAGTGGCGAGAGTCCTCGCCGAGACATGGAAGACGGTAGCCGTAAGCTCGCCCGCGATCTTGTACATGCTGGGGATCATCAGGAGCAGCCCCTGAGAGGCCGTGAACGTAGTCGTGAGAGCGCCTCTCTGCAGCGCGCCGTGAACAGCCGCCGCGGCGCCTCCCTCGCTCTGCATCTCCGTGACGCTCGGGATCGTCCCCCAGATATTGGTCCTTCCATCGGCGGACCACTGGTCCGCGAACTCGCCCATGGGTGACGACGGAGTGATAGGATAAATCGCGCAGACCTCGTTCAGCTTATGGGCCGAATATGTCGTCGCTTCGTTTCCGTCGATGGTCACCATCTTCCTGCTCATCGAAATACCCCCATCCTGTGTACTGTTCAGGGTCCTTCTGTTGAAGAGTTATTGTTGTAGTTGGCAAAAATCGGCCCCTTGATACGCCGGCGGGCGCAGGGGAAACCGACGTGCACACAGTACAATAACGATTTATGCGCGAATGTCGAGCAAAATCTGCAATTACTTTACATGCCCCGCCCGACTGTGCGAAAATACCTTCTGAATCGTTTCACCGGAACAAGGAGGACAGGTTTGAGCGACGTTACCGTTAAGATGTATACTCTGAGCACATGCAGCCACTGCAGGCGGACGAAGGAGTTCTTCAGGAACCAGGGCATAGATTTCGAGTTCATAGACGTCGACCTCCTTACCGGCGACGAGAGACGTGCGGTGATCGAGCGGGTGAGAAAACTGAACCCGAGGGTCTCCTATCCCACGATTCTTATTGGAGACAGGGTCATAGTAGGGTTCCAGGAGAGAGAGATCAGGGAAGCGCTGGGGTTATCATGAATGAGGCAGAGAAATTGTTTGAGCGGCTCAGGCCCCTGCAGGAGGAGAAGGGCTATTTCTTCAACGAGGATATGGACCTTACCATGGGCCTCCTCGAAGGGCTCCTGACCAACAGGGAGCGTTACGGGTACTTTTGCTGCCCATGCCGGCTTGGCTCCGGAGACCGGGAAAAGGACCGCGATATAACGTGTCCCTGCGACTACCGGGAGCCGGACGTAGCGGAGTTCGGCAGCTGTTACTGCGGCCTGTACGTCTCCAGGGAATGGAACGAGGGGAAGATCCCTCACGAATACGTCCCCGAGAGACGCCCCCCGGAGAAGTCAGGATACTGACAAAAGTCAGGATACTGACAAAAGTCAGGATACTGACAGAAGTCAGGATACTGACAAACGTCAGGATACTGACAAACGTCAGGATACTGAAAGCTCCGCCGGTGTATAACCCCCTATGGGACCCGAAGATGACAGATTTACGCGAAATGAGCTGTCCTGGACTGGAGGGACGCCATGAGATCTTTTCATATGATCCTGCCTATCCTCCTCTGCGTCACGGCAGCAGCCGGGTGCGGCGGCGAACGGGAAGGCAGGCAGCACATGGTCCCGGGGCTCTGGCAGTCCGACATAGACGACCTGTTCAAAGACCTGTCCAGGTACCATCCGGACCTTTACAGGAATACCACTGAATCTGAACTGAGTGAGGCGAGGTCCGTACTCGTCGACAGCCTCGGCCGATGGGAGCGTGAGAGGATCATCGTGGAGATCAGCCGGATCCTGGCAACTGTCGGCGACGGAGCGACAGCCATAGAGGGCCGCTGGCTTGACAGTCACTTCAGGCGCCTGCCCGTCGAGCTCAGATACTTCGGCGATGAGCTCAGGGTCGTCGCCGCCGCTCCCGGGTATGAAGACGCTCTGGAAAAGAAGCTGTCATCGATCGGCGGCAGGCCGGTCACCGAAGCAGTCACCTCGATACGCCCACTCATCTCGCGGGACAACTATGCCGAGTGGCTCGTCTCCGTGCCCCGATGGATCTCATACGGCGAAGTGCTCGACGCGCTGGGGTTCACCGACGACAGGTTCGCGGTGGATGCGGTGTTCACAGGCGACGACGGAACTGAGAAAGATCTCAGTCTGGCCACTGTTCATCCCGACTCCTTCGATACATCCGGATGGATCAGACCATCCCTGCCCCGGAAAGCCCGGGTCACCCCTCTCGGCGAGATGCAGGCCGTGGTGATCGATATCTCAGGTGGCGACAGACCGGCGGCTGTGATCAGGTATACGGGCCCGGATGAAGGCACTCCGGATACGGGGAAGATAATCAGCGAGAGTCTTGCCGAGCTCTACGGGACCGGCGCGTCAAGACTCATAGCCGACCTGCGCGGTAGCGACAGCAGAAGCCGGGAACTCGTCGATTCTTTCGTCGAAGGGGCTCTCGCCTGGAAAGACTCAAGACCGGGAATGGATATAGTCGTGCTCGTCGATCGCGAGACTTGCTGTGCCGCCGTAGAGATCGCAGCGAGGCTCGGCGAGGAGGATGGCGTCACTCTCGCCGGCGAACTGCCTCGCGGAGCTCCGAACCTCAGTGCGGCCTTAAGGACGATCAGGCTCCCCAACTCAGGGATAAGGGTCACCTGCCCCACAGCTTTTCACCGGCCCGTTCCCCGCCTCGCCGATTCTCCATGGCTGCCCCTCGACATCCACGTGAAGGAGACCTGGAAGGATCACGAGACTGGATACGACGCCCCTCTCGATACAGCGCTTGCCGCGCCCTCTCCTCCTCCCCAGATCGGCCAGGGAGGAAATCGATCGTTGAGGGACATGGCACTTGTCCCGGCGACGGAGTTCGTGATGGGCGGAGATGATGACGACCTTTACGGCCCGGCGCACAAGGTCTTCGTCGACTCGTTCTATATCGACAGGCATGAGGTGACCAACTCTCAGTATCAGCGATTCTGCGAGGAGACAGGCGGCAGCTTGCCAGAGTTCTGGGGGATGGACGAGTATCACTGCGGCCCTGATTTTCCCGATCATCCTGTAGTCGGCGTCAGTCTCTACCAGGCACGGTTGTATGCCCGATGGGCCGGAAAGAGGATACCGACGGAGGCGGAGTGGGAACTCGCCGCCAGGGGCGGACTGACCGGCGCCGCCTTCCCGAACGGCGAAGAGCTCCTGCCGACCGACGCGAACTATCGAGTAGGGCCGTACTATATCGGGACGGTCCCGGTCGGGTGCTACCCTCCAAATGGGTACGGACTCTGCGATATGTCGGGTAATGTCGTCGAATGGGTCGATGACTGGTTCCATCCCGATTACTACAGGAAAAGCCCCTACAGGAACCCGGTGGGCCCCGATGATGGTTACATCGCGGTGATCCGGGGTGGCGGATGGCATTCGGGCAGGATGTGCTGCAACGTCTACACCCGTAACGCCCTGAAGTACTCGTGGGTCGATATCGCAGTCGGATTCAGGTGCGCCGCCGACGTAAAAGGCCGGCAGGAGTGAACCTCCGGCCGGCCTTGATGGATCAGTTCTCCGGTATTACTGCTGTTCGAGCTTCTTCCTCGTGTATTCGGCGAGTCCCCCCGCCGCGAAGATCTCTCTCGCCTTGCCCGTCATCGGAGGAAACCTGAACTCCCTGCCCCCCAGGGTCATCGAACCCTTCTCCGGATCGAGAGTCGCCTCGCTCCCCGAGATCTCCTCCCTGTGCGCCCTAGCATACCCGGACGCCTCTGGGCACTCGATCACATAGAGCGCCTGGTTGATCGCGTTGCGGTAGTAGAGCCTCGCGTACGAGGCCGCCACTATCGCTCCCACGCCGGCGTACTTCAGGCAGGTCACCGCCTGCTCTCGCGATGAACCGCAACCGAAGTTTTTTCCAGCAATTACGATGTCTCCTTCACGTACTTTAGAGGCGAACCCTGGGTCAAAATCCTCCAGTGCGTGCTTTGCCATCTCCTCGTTGGAGAACATCTCGTATGTGTACTTGCCTGGATAGATGACGTCTGTGTTTATGTCGTCATCGTCGAGGATCCATACCCTTCCTTTGATCTCCATCTCGGTATCCTCCCCCCTCTCATGCGTACGGGGATACTATCCTGCCCTCTATGGCGGACGCGGCGACCGTCGCGGGGCTGGCCAGATATACTCCGGTGTCTTCCTTACATCCCATCCGTCCCTTGAAGTTCCTGTTGGCGGTCGAGACGCAGTTCTCGCCGGGGGCGAGCACCCCGCCGTATGCACCGAGGCACGGCCCGCACGCGGGGATAGCTATCTGCGCACCAGCCTCGAGCAGGATCGAGGATGTCCCGTCCCGATTCGCCTCGCTGAGTATCGCGCGCGACGCGGGATAGACGAGGAGCCTCACTCCGTCCGCGATCTTCTTTCCCTTCAGGATCAGGGCCGCCTGGTGCAGATCCTCGAGCCGTCCATTTGTGCATGTACCGAGCAGGGCGACGTCGATCCTCGTATCCTCGATGTCCGCCGCGGCCACGACGTTATCCACCTTGTGGGGCAACGCCACCTGCGGCCCGATCATCGAGCAGTCTATCTCGAGTATGCTCTCGTACTCCGCGTCATCGTCAGGATTCAGGGGCTCGTACTTCCCCGCCAGGCGTCCTTTGAGGAATTCGGACGTTATGTCGTCGAACGGCACCATGCCTGCCTTAGCACCCATCTCGGCGGCCATATTGCAGAGTGTAAGCCTGCCTCCGACGCCCATCTTCTCCACCACCGGCCCGTGGAACTCCACCGCCTTGTATGTCGCGCCGTCCGCTGTGACCTGCCCGATGATGTAAAGTATCACATCCTTCGCCACGACACCGTCCCTGAGCTCGCCGTTCAGCACGAACTTTATCGTCGGCGGCACCTTGAGCCACGTCTCGCCCAGAGCCCATACGCTCGCGGTCTCGGTCCTACCGATCGGGATGCCCGCCGCACCGAGTGCGCCGTGCGTCGTAGTGTGAGAGTCGGATCCGAAGATCACCGTCCCCGGCTCCACGAGCCCCTCCTCTGGAAGGACCTGGTGACATATCCCGCATCCGCAGTCGAAGAAGTTCTCTATCTTGTTCTTCCTTACGAACTCACGGATCATCTTGTGATTGTTCGCCTTCTTGTCGTCCGGCGGTGGCACGGCGTGGTCGAGCGCGATGAAGATGCGGTCGTGGTCCCACACCTTCTTCCCGCCGAGTCCCTCGAAGATCTTGAGTATCGCGGCCGAGTTGTCGTGAGAGAGTATCATGTGCGGCCTGGCGAACACGATGTCGCCGACCTTCACGTCGACGTTGCCCGAAGCCCTCGCGAGGATCTTCTCGATCATGGTCGCGCCCATATCAGTCCTCCTCTCCCGTATAAGCGAAAAGTCCCCCTGCCCTGCAGATGTCGAGCTGCACCGAGGTGGGCCTGTCCGCGTCGATCACCTTTCCGCCTGGCAGGGTGACGGCACCCTTCTCGAAATCCACTTCCAGCTCCATGCCCTCCTCTATGCCGGCCTCATGCAGGGCTGCCACCTCGAGGAGCGGGAACCCGGAGTTGATTATATTGCGCTTGTATATCGCCCCGGTCGATGCGGTCATCACGAGCGATACGCCGAGAGAGATGAAGCAGTCGACGGCCGCCTGCCTGGAGGAGCCGCACCCGAAGTTCCCGCCGGCTATGACGATGTCGCCCTGCTCGACGCTCGCGGCGAAGCCCTCGTACCCGTCGAGCGTCTCGAAGGTGTGCCCGCCCATCTTATCGATCTCGGTGATCGCCAGGTACTTGTTGTGGAAGATCATGTCCGTATCTATGTCGTCCATCAGGCGCTCCCCAGGCCCGGTGATCAGGCGGGCCCTGCCCTTTATGATCTTCGGGCAGCCGCCGGCCTGCCTGGCGCGCTTCTTCGGAAGAGGTTTCCCTTTCCGGGGCACTTCTTCGCCTATCCACGAGATCGTCTCGAGCGCGGGCGCGCCGGTGAATTCCTCGTCAGGCACGAAATCCAAGAGCTCTATATCAAGGGTCGTGGGTGACACTATCTCGCCCGCGAGGATCGAGGCAGCCGCTACGGCGGGGCTGACCAGATAAGTATCCCCCCTGCCCTGCTTGCCGGCGAAGTTCCTGTTCGAAGTGCTCAACTGCACCTCTCCCTTTCCTACCATGCCGATCTGGCCCGAAGCGCATCCTCCGCATCCCGGATTGGTCACCAGGCCTCCCGCGTCGATGAAGATCTTCAATATCCCCTCATCAAGCATCCTCTCGTAGACCTCCTCAGTGGCCGGGACCACCTTGAGGCTCGTTCCGTCCTTGATCCGCTTTCCCTTGAGTATCGAGGCCGCGTGCACCATATCCTCGAACCGGCCGTTGGTGCAGGATGCGATGATCGCCGTGTCTATCCTCGTCCCGGCGATCTCGCTGACCTTCCTGACGTTGGACGGGCTGGAAGGACATGCCGCGAGAGGCTCGAGGCCCGTAAGATCGATCGTCAATGTCTCGTCATATACCGCGTCTTCGTCCGCCTCGACCGGCTCGACCTTTCCGCCGCCGGAGCGTTTCTCCGTATATGCCGCGACTGCGCCGCTCACTGGGAGAAACGCCGCTATGGCTCCCATCTCGGTGGCCATGCTCGCTATGGTTATCCTGCCCGAGAGGCTCAGCGAATCGGCCGCGGGCCCGGAGAACTCTATCACCTTCCCCAGCGCCCCGGCCGAACCGAGCCGGCTTATCACGGCGAGCGCGATGTCCTTTGCCGTTACGGGATACTCTATCGAGCCTTCGAGTATCACCTTCATCGACGCGGGCACCTCGAACCAGTTGCGGCCTGTCGCCCATACGTATGCTATATCGCGGTCTCCCATACCCTGCCCGAAGCAGCCGACCGCTCCCATGATGTTGAGATGGCTGTCCGTCCCGACGAATATCTCGCCGGGCCTGCCGAGGCCCCTCTCCATCGCGACGTGGGAGCCTATGCCGGCTCTTACGTCATAGACCCTCACGCCCGTTTCGCGCGCGAAATCCCTGCAGATCTGCTGGTTCTCGGCGTACCCCGTGGTGTTCGCGGGCACGTTGCAATCGAAAGTGAAGCATGTCTTCCCTGGATCGTCCACCCAGGGGCATTCATAGTTTTCCCTGAGGTTTTTCACGACACTCGCGCCGCCGAAGTCCCTCGCCGTGCGGACATCGATTCCTATCCATGCGACGTCCCCGGCGGAAACGTCCTTACCCGAGTGCGCTGAAAGGATCTTCTCGATAATAGTCTTCCCTGCCATCTGATACCCCCGGAGAGGGAATACGGGCCGGCCTCCGTGGTCCGGCCCCACTCCCGGAATCTTACATGTTCCTTACCACTTCCTCGGCCATCTCGAGAGTCGTGTCAGAGCCACCCATATCGTAGGTGCGCACCTTCTCGTCGGCGATCGTCCTGGAAATCCCCTTCTCGAGCCTGGCCGCCAGATCCGTCTCTTCGAGCCACTCGAGCATCAGCTTGACTGTCAGCAGCATCGCCATAGGATTTACCTTGTACATCCCGTAGTATTTCGGAGCGCTCCCGTGTGTCGGCTCGAAGACCGCGTACTTGTCGCCGATGTTGGCCGACGAGGCGAAGCCGAGCCCGCCCACGAGCTGCGCCGCGAGGTCTGATATGATGTCTCCGAACATGTTCGAAGAGACCAGTACGCTGTAATCCTCGGGGTTCTTGACGAGCCACATGCACATCGCGTCGATGTTCGTCTCCCAGAGCTCGATGCCCGGGTACTCCCTTGCGATATCGCGCGCTACGCGGATCATCATCCCGCTGGTCTCCCTTATAACGTTGGGCTTCTCGACGACCGTAACAGAGGGCCTTCCTGTCTTCTTCGCGTATTCGAACGCGTCGCGGACGATCCTCTCGCATCCCCTGCGTGTGAAGATCCGGAGGCTGATCGCGAGATCCTCGTCGGGAACGTCGACGAATCTGTGGAATTTCTTGTGCTTCCTGTCGAGGAACTTCTTCATCTCATCATCGACGGGGTTGAACTCCACGCCCGCGTAAAGGCCCTCGGTGTTCTCCCTGAAGACAACAAGATCGATGCCTTCCCTGAAGTTCAGAGGATTGCCGGGGAACGCCTTGCACGGACGGAGGTTGGTGTGCAGGTCGAACTTCTGCCTGAGCGCCACGATAGGGCTGGAGTAGGTGAAACCTTTGCCCCTGAGCCCCGGATCGAGCTCCGCCGCCGCCTCGTCGCGCGGCTTAGATGTGATCGCACCGAATAGAGCGCAGTCGGTGTTGTTACAGAGGTCGATCGTCCTGTCGGGAAGGGGGTTTCCCTCGCTCTTCCAGAATTCCCAGCCGATATCGCCGGGGATATATTCAGCGTCGAGCTTCAGCTCGTCGAGCACGATCCTGGCCGCTTCCATGACTTCGTTACCGACGCCGTCTCCGGGCAGCCAAGCGATCCTATACATCATATCCTCCTTCTTACGATGGAGGCCGCCAGGCCATGCGGCCGGACAGCCTCCAATCCGTCTATCATCCCTGGCCTTTCAAGGCTCTTTCATAATCCGGTATATTATTCCGGCAGCTTTATGAATCCGTTGTCCTGAAGCGAATCAAAGGCCGCGCGAGCCGCCCTGATCTTCTCCTCGGCCATCTTGTACAGCTCGTCATACGAGAGGTCGAGCCTCGCGACGCCCTGCTCTATCGCCTTGCGGCCGACAGCGGCGGCCTCTCTCGGGAAGACCTCCCACTCATCCATCGTCGGAACGAGGTAATCCTCATGCATGCCGTTGTCCTCGGCCGTTTTCGCGAGCTCTACGGCCGCGGCGACGCACATCTCGTCGGTGATCGTCTTTGCCATAACGTCGAGGGTGCCGCGGAAGATGCCTGGGAATCCCAGTGAGTTGTTGACCTGGTTGGGGAAATCGCTTCGTCCCGTGGCGACTATCCTCGCTCCGGCCTCCTTAGCTTCCCAGGGATAGATCTCGGGGATCGGATTCGCGCATACAAACACGATCGAATCATCAGCCATCGACGCGATCCATTCCTTCTTGACCGTATCAGGACCCTGCTTGGAGAGGGCGATCAGCACATCGGCGCCCTTTATCGCTACCTCTGGTCCGCCGGTCAGCCCTTCGCCGTTCGTGATCTGGGCCATCTCCCACTTTTCCTTGTAGGACTCCTTCAGCTCCTTCTCGCGGCTCACGTGGAGGATACCCTTGCTGTCCATCATGACGATGTTCTTCGGTTCCACTCCAGCGAGTATGATCATCCGCGCGATGCAGATATTCGCCGCTCCGGCTCCAAGTAGGGCGACCTTGACCTCGCCGAGCTTCTTACCGACGATCTTCACGGCGTTGATGAGCCCCGCGACAGTCACAGCGGCAGTACCCTGCTGGTCGTCGTGCCATACCGGGACCCGGCACTCCTTCCTCAGGGTATCGAGGACGCGGAAGCATTTCGGCTGCGAGATGTCCTCTAGGTTGAACCCGCCGAACGAGGGCTGCAGAAGCTTGACTATCTCAATGATCTTGTCGGGATCCTTTGTATCGACGCATATGGGAAAGGCGTCTACGCCACCGAGGTACTTGAATAGAAGCGCCTTGCCCTCCATGACGGGTATAGCGGCTTCAGGTCCGATGTCTCCGAGGCCGAGCACGCGAGTCCCGTCGGAGACTACAGCGATCATGTTGGCCTTGTTGGTATGTTTGAACACAGCCTCGGGATTCTCGGCTATGTCGAGACACGGCTTGGCCACTCCCGGCGTGTACCAGATCGCGAAATCGTCGATATTCCTTATGCAGCATTTCGGCATGACGCCGATCTTTCCCCTGTAGAAGGGATGGAGCTTCATCGCGTCGATTCCCGGCTGTTTTGCCTTGGCGAGCAGTTCTTCCTTGGTCATCTTCTTCGTCATCGGATCGAACCTCCCCGGGTCTCCCCGTCTGATTGAGCGCGTCCTGGGACGCCATGCCTCGACGTGTATTTCAACCGGCCCGGTGTGCCGGCATGGATCCTTAAATGGCGAGTAGCTTATCCCCCGCCTTCCACCCCTCGTCGAACGCTTTCATATTGACTTTCTCAGTTCCCTTGGGAACTCGATCGAGGATAGCCTTTCTCATCGAGTCTTCCGAGACGATCCCCGATATCCTCGTAAGGATGCCGAGCGCGACTATGTTGGTGACGACGACTTTGCCGACCTTCTCGGCGGCTATGGCGGTGATAGGGGCTGAATAGAGCCTGTATCCGCCCTTCGGCGGATCCTTGACCAGGTCGCTGTCGACTATCATGATTCCGCCGTCTTTTATGTCGCCGCAGTACTTCGTGCATGATTCCTGCGTGAGCGCCAGCAGGAGGTCGAGGTCCATAGCCTTCGGATAATCGATATCCCCGTCCTTTATCACGACTTCGGCCTTGCTAAGTCCACCCCTCGCCTCTGGGCCGTAGCTCTGCGTCTGGACCGCGTTCCGACCATCGTATATAGCCGCGGCCTCCGCGATGATCTTGCCGGCCAGGATAAGCCCCTGCCCGCCTGAACCGCTCAGCCTTATATCATATCTGTCCATCATTCCTCCGGTTTCATCCTTTCGATGAGCTTCGCGTACTCGGCGGTGAATTCCGGCCTTTCGACGTCCCTGAGGATACCGGTCCTGAACTTGCCCTTTCGCTCCTCCTCAGTCATCTTCTCCCATTTCTCGACCGAAACCACCGAGTCCCGCAGATGTTCCATCATCTTAACGGGGCTTGCCATCTTGTTCCTGCGGCCGAAAGCGGTCGGGCACGGCGAGACTACTTCGACGAGGGAGAACCCTTTTCTCTGAAGGGCCTTCTCTATAAGGCCCTCTAGCTTCTTGACATTGTAGGCGTCCCCCCTGGCAACGAACGAGGCACCGGCGGCGATCGCGAGGCCGCTGATGTTGAAAGGCGGCTCGAGGTTGCCGTGCTGAGCCGTCGAGGCATTGGCTCCTCTCGGTGTCGTAGGTGAGCACTGCCCGCCGGTCATCCCGTAGATATAGTTATTGTAGAGAAGGACCGTGAGGTCGATATTGCGCCTCGCCGCATGGATGAAATGGTTCCCGCCGATCGCCGTCGCGTCGCCATCCCCAGTCACGACAACGACCTTGAGATCTGGATTTGCCACCTTTACTCCTGTGGCAAAGGCCAGCGCGCGCCCATGCGTCGTGTGAAGCGTGTTGATATCCACGTATCCAGGGGTGCGGCTCGAACATCCGATCCCCGATACCAGTACCGTCTCGTCCTGCGAAAGGCCGAGTTTCTCGATCGCCCGTATGAAGGCTTTCAGGACGATCCCGTCTCCGCATCCCGAGCACCAGATATGTGGGAAGTTCTCCTGCCTGATGTAACGGAGGTAATCAAACATCTAGACCACCTCCCTGATCCTGTCAGCGAGCTGCGATGGAGGGATCGGGTTGCCGTCCACTCTTGAGAGCTTGTGCACCGGCACCCTGCATTGCGAAGCCAGTGATACTTCTCTTGCCATCTGGCCGAGATTGAGCTCGGGTACCACGATAGCCTTGACCTTCTTCGCCATCGCAAGCACGGCCTTCTCCGGGAAGGGCCAGAGGACTGTCGGTTCGAGGAGCCCAACCTTTATCCCTTCCTCCCTGCACATGCGTACGGCTTCCTTCGCCGTCCTGGCGACGGAGCCGTAGGCGAAGACGCCTATCTTGGCGTCATCGAGCATAATCTCGTTGCAGCGTATAATATCGTCCTCGTACATCTCTATCTTCCTCGACAGGCGCTCGACAAGGCACTCGATCTCCTTCGAGTCGTTAGTAGGAAATCCCGTCTCCTTGTGGCACAGCCCGGTGACGTTGTACCGGTATCCGGTCCCGAACGGCGCCAGGACCGGGATGCATTCATCGGTCATCCTGTAAGGGAGATAGTCAGAGGGATCCTCCTGCGGCCTTTTCCTGTCGATGATCTCTAACTCGGAAGCTTCGGGGATGATGACCCTCTCGGTCGTGTGGCCTGTGATCTCGTCGAGAAGAAGAATGACGGGCGTCATGTATTTTTCCGCGAGGTTGAAGGCGCGTATCGTCTGCTCGTATGTCTCCTGCGCCGATTTCGCCGTCAGGGCTATGACTCCGCGGTCCCCGTGCGATCCCCATCTTGCCTGCTGCACGTCCATCTGAGCGGGGAGAGTCGGCATGCCGGTGCTCGGCCCTCCGCGCATCACGTTTACGATGACGCACGGCACCTCCGCCATACTCGCGTATCCGATATTTTCCTGTTTCAGACTGAATCCGGGGCCTGAAGTGGCGGTCATCGTCTTGAGGCCTGTAAGGGAGGCCCCTATGATGGCTCCCATCGAGGCTATCTCGTCCTCCATCTGGATGAACTTTCCGCCCAGTCGCGGAAGTATCACGGAGAGGCTTTCAGCTATCTCCGACGAAGGCGTGATCGGGTAACCGGCGAAGAAACGGCAGCCGGCGGCTATCGCCCCTTCCGCGCAGGCCTGGTTGCCCTGCATCATCCTGACCCTGCCGGAACGCTCAGTGCTCAAGACGTCTCTCCCTCCGATGTACGCGGAGCCGCGGCCGCTCCGCTCGATTCGCCGGCATAAAAAAACGAGGCCCCCATCAAAGAGGTCCTCATTCCACCGTGATCGCGAAATCCGGGCAGCGCAGCTCACAGAGCATGCACTTTATGCAGTCCTCAGGCCGGGCCGCCACGCACTTGCCGCCTTCCATCTCAAGACAGTTCTTGGGACAGAACGCGACGCATATCTCGCAGCCCTTACACCATTCGGTGTTCACCGTGATGACCGCCGGCTTTTTTGAAGCCGACTGTTCCCCGGTCATCTGCAACCTCTCCGGTACCGGCTATCACCTTGCAATCCAATAATTTACAGTATTGCCGCGGCCACATATCCGCAAAGCGGTTTACAATATAAGAGATAGTTAAATCAGTATCAAGGCATTTTTCAGCGTCAAACACTGTTTTTTTAAATAATTTAAGGGGCCGGACCGGCGCTTCCGCGTGAGCAGGGTAAGACCAGAAGGATGGGGATCAGTCTTTTCATCCTGAAACATCCAGGGAAGACGCGCATGTAGGAAGGAAGAATGGAGCTGGTGATCGGAATTGAACCGATGACCTACGCATTACGAGTGCGTTGCTCTACCAGCTGAGCTACACCAGCCCCACATGGGTAGATTGAATATATTATCCGACATAGGCTTTTCAAGTCTTTTTTAATCCACTTCGCTCTTCCGGAAACCGAAGGATCACTTGAGCGCTTCGGCTCTCCTCGCATGGAAGTCGCGGTAGAAACCGATCGAGGAGAAGATCCCCGGATCGATGTCGGGTTTTCCGTGGACTATGAACTTCGCCATGTTGAGCCCCACGCCGGGCCCAAGCATGAATCCCTGTCCACACATCCCCACGGCTAGATAGACGCCTTCCACTTCCCTGACTCGGTCGAGGATTATTATCCCGTCAGGGGTCATCGGATAGAGGCCCCTCCACACTCGCCTGACAAGCATGTTCTTCAACCGCGGGATCAGCTCGATGAGCCTTCGGGAGATCACCGGCATGAACTCGGAAGTGACGGCCCTGTTCGTGCCGACTATCGGCGATATGGGAGTATAGCAGTAGATTACCTGCCCGCGGTCGTTCTGGCCGAAATAGAAGTTCGCCGTTCTGCCCTCGGGTCCGGGCCTTATATCTACGATGAGCGGGTCGAAGAACCTCTCCATCGGAGCGGAGATGCCGGCCTCATGGCTGTCCGGTACGACCGGTATGTCTATCCCCGCCATCCGCCCGACCTCAGCCGCCTGGCCTCCGGCCGCGTTTACGACGATATCGGCGAAATATTTCCCCCCGACCGTCTCTACCCCCTCGACTTTTCTTCCTCTCAGAAGCAGGTTCGTGACCGGCTCACCGAACCGGAATTCGGCGCCCCTGTCAGCGCTCTCCTTCCAGAAAGCGGCGGCGGATTTCAGTGGCGATACCTGTCCGTCGAGCGGCGAATACGTGCCGCCGCGCAGGCCGACCGGATTTATTCCGGGTACAAGCTGTATGATCTTTTCGGGACGGACCCAGTCGATATGGAGACCGAAGCTCTTCTGTATGGGAAGGAGCGCCTTGAGTTTCTCCTCGTCGATCTCACGGTAGACGGGAAAACAGTAGCCGCCGTTGATCCAGCCTATATCGGTTCCGTGCTTTTCCTCCCACGAGGAGAATATTCTGATACTCTCGAGGCAGAGCGTGATCTTCGCGGGATCTGAATGCGTAGCTCTTACGCCTCCGATGGCCGCCTTGTTCTGGCCCTGTCCCACCGAATGCTCGCCGTCGACGACGAGGACCTTCAGTCCCTCGAGTGTAAGGAAATAGGCGATCGGGCAACCGACGCTGCCGGCGCCGATCACTATGGCATCATATTTCGCCAGGCTCACTTCCCTTCCCCCTCCCTGATCCCTGCGAACGCGGAAAGCGGTACCTCGGCGATGAATGGCCTCTCGGTCGGAAGGGTGACATCATCGATATCGATCCCTTCATCACGGTAGAGGCGGAGGATAAGCTCGGTACATGTCTTGCCGCCGCACGCTCCCATCCCAGTCCTTATGGTGGCCTTGAGGATGTTCATGTCGAGGACCCCGGCCCGGATCTCGGAGCGTACCTCTCCCGCTGTGATCCTCTCGCACCTGCAGATAATCGTGTCGTCTGATATCTGGTCGGCGATGCCTGCGCCCATCGCTCCCTCCTCGGCCTCCAGCATGAGAAACGCCGCGACTTCCACAGCCTGTACTGAGGGGACCTCGATCGAGACAAGAAGCCTCCTGTCGTCCCCGGGAGCCTTGTTGATCCTGACGACCCTGCCCGTCCCGATACTCTTACCGTCGAAATCGACCGTGCGGACCTCGCTTCCCTTCTCGATACCCGACACGTCAAGTTCGTATGGGACGACGACGATCGATGTCCCTTCCTTCTCGCCCGCGTCAGGACGCACGAGCGTGATAGCCAGCGCAGGACAGGCGGCTACGCACTTGAGGCACCCGGTGCACTCTCCCGTGAACTCGGGCAGCCCCATGATAGGGTCCCCGGGAATGACGATCGAACATTTGGAACATGAATCAACGCACGGATTGCAGGGTATCTCCTCGACGCACCTTATCACGGGGTACGCATTGCCCTCTCCCGCGACCGGCTTCCAGTCCACGACCGCGCCGGGCTTGCTCCGCAGGACCTCCTGCTTGGACTCCCAGTCATCCGGTATCTCTATGTCGTGACCAAGAGCGCGCGCTATCTTTCTTCCCGTTATCTTTCCGCTGAATATGGCGGCCGACGCCTCGGCGATCTCAGCCGAATCTCCGCAGGTGTAGCACTCGAGGCCGAACTCGGTCAGTTTATAGTACAGTTCGTCTATCGGTGAGAGGCCGACAGCCACCAGCAGCGTATCGACATCGAACGTCCTGGCTGTTCCCTCGATCGGTCTGAAAGACACATCGACCGCCGCCGTGGTGATCCTCTCCAGCTTCCCGCCCCCTTCGGCAGAGACGACGGTGTGGGAGGTATATATAGGAACGCCCAGCCGGGCGAGCTTGTCTGCGTGGACCTTATAGCCCCCGCACCTCGGCAGTGCCTCGACGAGACCCACGACCTTTATCCCCGCCTGGATGGCGTGATACCCCGCTATCAGGCCTACGTTGCCGCCTCCCACTATGAACAGGCGCTCGGTGGGCATGATAAGGTCCCTGTTGAGCAGAGTCTGGAAAGCTCCCGCCCCGTAGACTCCGGGCAGGTCGCACCCGGGAAAGGCCAGCCCTCTCTCGCGTGCCCCGCAGGCTACCAGGACCACCTTCGGCGCCACAAGGAAGTACCCCCCGGGGCCATGCATCCCGACTTTACCGTCATGGAAGACCCCCACTGCGGTCGTCCCGGTCAGAACCTTCACGGAATCGAGCCCGGAGAGCTCGCCCGTCATGATATGCGCGATGTCGATCCCACGTATCCCGGCGTAGCAGTCGTCCCTGGAGCCGAAGAAAGGGTGGGTCTGAAGCGTGAGTTTCCCTCCGAGCTCCTTCTTGTCGTCGACGAGCAGCGTCTCGATACCAAGCCTTCCGAGCTCGATGGCCGCGTTTATTCCGGCCGGGCCGCCGCCGATGACTAGGACCTGCGCGGAAACCGTCTCGATCGCAGAGAACGTCGGGAGCCCGTCCCGGCCTGGCAGCTCGGGTACTCCTTCGCAGCTCTCGACCCTCATCCCTTCCCGCACTTCTGTCATACAACCCTTCACGGGAATGCCGTCCACGAGGACCATGCACTGGCTGCACTGCCCGTTTACGCAGAATATCCCCTGAGGAGCGTTGTCACGCGGATGATGGCCGAACACCTTGATACCATTGGCATAGAGGGCGGAGGTGATGGCCTCACCTTCGAGGGCTTTCATCTCTTCCCCGTTGAACGAAAAGGAGAGTTCCTTTCGTTCCCTGATGGGCAGTATGGGGTGAGACCTGAGACGGTGCGTTGATCCTGAGGCTGCTATGGCTCGGACTCCTTTTCGGCTTTCCCGTCAGCTGGAGATCGTCAGTAGCACCTGGTTCTTCTCGACCGACGTTCCCGGGGAGACCTTGATCGACTTGATCGTTCCATTGACACCGGAGGTGAGGCTGTTCTGCATCTTCATCGCTTCGAGGACGACGAGGACGTCACCTTCACTGACGTTGTCGCCCTCTTTCACCTCGTAGCTGATGACCATGCCGGGCATCGGGGCTGTCAGCGTGAATTCCGACCCGTTACCGGCGCCGCTGTTCGTGCCGGCCTTCCCGGCCTGGCCGTTATCTTTTTTTTCCCGTTCCTTCCTGCGGCCGCCGTCTTTGAGCACTATCGGGGCTGTGTTCCCGGCGGCGCGGGCGCGTGTCGGCCCGCCTGTCTCCTCGACCTCTACATTGAAGTATTCATCACCGATAAAGACGTTGAAAGATCTCAGGGCCGCGCCTTTACCCGGCCTCTCTCCCGTGCCTGCCGATACGGAGACGTTTCCGCTGCGCACTTTCGCGATAAGCTCGTCTTCCTTCTGAACATCCTCCAGAGTGACCGGCCTGACATCCTCAGGCGGGTCCTCAAGCCCGTACTTCCACCTGAGAAACCTGGTCCCCGTCGTCGGGTAGAGCGCGTAGATGAGGACATCCCTCTCGTTCCTCGCGAGACCCTTTACGCCCTCACGGGCCTTATCCATCTCCGGCTCGAGCATATCGGCGGCACGGCAGGTTATCGGCTTCTCGCCCCGGGGATATCCTTTCAGCGCCATCTTCTGTATCTTAGGATCCATCGGCCTTGGCGGGGTCCCGTAAAGGCCATACGCGTAATCCTTGACCTGGGAACTGATCATCTTGTAGCGCCCGAACAGCACGTTCTGAACGGCCTGTATACCGACTATCTGGCTCGTCGGTGTTACCAGCGGAGGGAACCCCAGCTCCTTGCGAGTCCTGGGCAGTTCCTTGTAGACCTCGTCGATCCTGTCGAGCGCGTCTGCTTCCCTGAGCTGGCTGACAAGGTTAGTGAGCATCCCGCCCGGGATCTGGTGCTCCAGGACGCCTGTGTCGATGACCGCCATCCGTGTCTGGTTGAGGAAGCGCCTGTACTTGGGGGCGACCTTCTCTACGAACCCGCCCAGCTCGAAGAGCAGTTCGAGGTCAAGGCCGGTGTCACGGCCCGTTCCCTGAAGGGCCGCGACGATCGGCTCTACGGCCGGTTCCGACGACCTCAGGCCGAAAGGTGCCAGCGCGCAGTCGAGAACATCCACTCCCGCCTCGACCGCCTTGAGATATGTCATCGACGCCATCCCGCTCGTATAGTGGCAGTGCAACTGTACGGGGATCCCGACCTCGGCCTTCAGGGATCCTACAAGATCGTAAGCGTCATAGGGATTCATCAGGCCGGCCATGTCCTTGATGCATATCGAGGAGGCTCCCATATCCCTGAATATCGTGGCTTTGTCTATGTAGTACTTGAGGTCGAAGACTTCTCCTCCAAGCCTGTTCTCCGTGAGCGAATAGGAGAGTGTAGCCTGGATCTCCTTGCCCGCCTTCTTGATCGCCTTGAATGAAGCCTCGAAGTTCCGCTCGTCGTTCAGCGCGTCAAAAACCCTGAATATATCGATGCCTGCCTCTGCCGCCTCGAGCACGAAGGCCTCGACGACGTCATCGGCATAGTTCCTGTATCCGACCAGGTTCTGCCCGCGAAGAAGCATCTGCAGGGGCGTCTTCTTTATCCTCTTCTTCAGTTCGACAAGGCGCTCCCAGGGGTCCTCGTTCAGGAAACGGGTCGCCACATCGAATGTCGCCCCTCCCCATACCTCCAGCGAATGGAAACCTACGGCGTCCATCTTCCCGGCTATGGGAAGCATGTCCTCGGTGCGGAACCTGGTGGCAAGCGTAGACTGGTGGCCATCGCGGAAGGTCGTATCTGTGATCCTTACAGGTCCTGTCCCCTCGAGTATCTTCTCGCTGGCTGTCATATCCTCCGTGCGGACCTTTCTCTCAGACGTATCTAAACATCACAGGGAGAACCGGTTGAACCTGGTCCTGAGCGGATTTGCCCTTGCCGCAAGTGAGCGCCTGCCCAGCTGTTCCCTGCGCGCGCTCATCTTCCACAGGCTCAGAATATGCCCTTTGTGCCTTGCAGGCACTGCATCTTCCTGCCCTATATAGGCTTGAACAGCCGCCAAGATGGCGGCCATGGTCTTTGCGTCCACATTCGCCCTTCCGTACCAGGTGACTTTCAAAGATAAGCGCTCTGTTAATTTACTGTCAACAGTAATTCACCCCGAGTCCCGGGCCTCGCCGCTCCGTTCAGGAACGGTCCGTAACGGTTTTTGAATCAAGTTGAAGCGTCGGATGTAATATGTTAGGATTCCGTTGTTTGATAAGCTACCCACAACCTCCTAGGAGGGAAGTGTACGACCGTTGTCGATGATCATCATCCTGGCAGCGATGCTGGCAACGCCCCCAGTCGCATACGAGAACGGATACAGCAGATAGACATTCTTCCCGATGCCGCTGAGATCTGCAGCGGCGATCAGAGAAAGAGGCCGGATGCCCGTCCGGCCTCTTTCTTTTGTAAAATCTCTATGCCCGTGTACGTAAACGTTCAAGTGCGAAGATCGCACGTGTCCCCGTAGCGAGGGTTCGGCTCCCTGGCGACGCACAAATTATTCGTTTTTATCCTCCCCCTTGAAACATTGTCTTATGTACAATATGCTTTAGACGGAACATGCCCACCACAAAACGCAAGACAAGAGGATGATTATGAGGCTCTTCACCGCGTGCATATCTATTGCGGTACTATCCATCGTCATCTCGCCGGGAGAAGCGGGCGCTCAGTGGGTGCGTGACGGCAATCCAGTCTGTACAGCCGGCGCCGACCAATATCTCACGGACATTATCGGAGACGGGACGGGAGGTATCATCGTTGTATGGACCGATGAGCGGGGTGGTGAATACGAAGAGGATATCTATGCGCAGCGCATCGACGCGTCAGGGAATCCCATGTGGGGAGCGGATGGGATACCTCTCTGCACTGCACCTGGATACCAGGTAAGGGCATGGCTCGTATCGGACTGCGAGGGCGGTGTGATCGTCGTATGGGGGGATGAACGCGATGGCGAACTCAGGCCGTATGCACAGCGGATCGATGGAAGTGGGGCGGCCCTCTGGGCGCCTGGGGGAGTGCCCGTAGGCGCCGATACCAATAGTGGCTATCCCGATGCTGTATCCGACGGTGGAGGTGGCGCCATCGTGGCGCTGAAATCCGATGCGGGATTGTATGTCCTGCAGATCGGACCTGCCGGAGTTCCACTCTGGGATCCGGGCGGTGTGCAACTGACAACTGTCACGGCGGACAAGGATATAAGCGTGCCGGCCTTAGCTTCGGACGGAGCTGGCGGGGCGATCGTCACATGGCAGGAGTACTATGAAAACCATTACAACAGGGTCGTTGCCCAGCACGTATCAGCCTCGGGCACCCCGGGCTGGGTCTGTGAGCTGTCGCAGAGCAGCTATTACTTCTACTGCAACTGTCCTTCGATCGTCGGAGACGATACGGGAGGCTCTTTTCTCTCCTGATCTGACTGTATCGATCATATTCTAGCCTGCCGTCTCGACAGCGCGGGAAATAAAATGTCCGGCGTACCGGTCCTCTACTCGGGGAACAATGCACCCAATGAAACTTCGATCTCCATAGACGGCCTCGGCGGTGTGTTTACCGTTTGGACCGAGCCGCTGGAATCCTTCTCGGTTCTCCGCGCGATGAGAATCGGCCCGGATGGAACCTTGCAATGGCCCTCCGCCGCAGCAGTCTCCAACTCGCCTGTCCGCCCGATAGGCATGGCTACCTGTACGTCGCCGGGCGGCGGGGTTCTCGTCGCATGGGATGATTTTCGATCCGACCTGGGCGCATCCGACTGGGATATATACGTCCAGTCCATGGATACGAGCGGCAATTCAGAATGGGGACAAGACGGAATTCCGGTTTGTGTTGAAGGATCGCAGCAGAGCACGCCACTTGTCGTGCCCACGGTCGAAGGTCGTGCGATAGTCGTGTGGAACGACGACCGCGTAAACGACAGGTACATTTATGCATTTCTAGCGCATCCAGACCTGCATTTTCCGGAGCTGTCGCCGGTGGAAGACGATATCATTGATGTCGGCGACACGGTTGTCATGCAGCTCTCGGCTTTCGATCCCGATCCTGGCGACACAATCCGCTACTCGACCGATGCCGCATCGGTACTGCCGTCCGAGTTCGAGTTCTCCCCTGAGACAGGGCTATTTGTCTGGATCTCCGAAAGCGGGAACGCGGGAGATTACGATGTGGCCTTTCGCGCCAGTGACGGCCTCTACGCGGATGATGATACAGTGACGATCACCGTTTTCGAAGACAGCAATCGTCCGCCATCTATCGCCAATATCGATGATAATTACGTCTACGCTGGAGGCCTGCTTGTCTTTTCTGTATCGGCGACAGATCCGGACGGCGACCTGCTGGCATTCTCGATCGACGACCTACGCTTTTCAGTTTCCGACAGCACATTCGCCTGGCAGACCGAAGAAGGCGATACGGGTACGTGGCACTTCACAATCACAGCCACGGATGGCACAATGGAGGATACCGCAGGCGTCAACATCCATGTCCTCTACTACGACCCGGAGGAGATGCCTCACGACATGATGCTCGGCAACATACATCCCTTCTTCGACTGGTCGGAGCAACAAGATATAGTGTGGTCGATTGATGATAGAGGATTTATGACAACAGCCGGTTCGGGCCTGTATACCGGCATTGTCTCGCGCAGGGCCTTATCGATGGACTACTCGATAGAAGCGGTCTTCAGATTCAGGAGATTCAGCGGAGTTCTGACCGCTTTTGGATTCACGGCCGTCCCGCGGGAAGAAAACGATTTCGGCAGATCCAACATCGGATGGGGATTGGTTTGTACCGGCGACGGGATCATCCATCCGTCATGGGCCTATACGGTCGAGTACTGGGATCAGATGAGTCTGCCTTCGGGCATCTATGACTGCAAGCTATTGCTGGACGCCTCCGACAGCACAATCCATTTCACCATATGCGAGGTAGAAAACGTAACAGCGCCGCTGACCGATTTCACATTTCCGTATATCAGTCCGACCTTCGAAGCGGTTGAAAAGCAGACACTGCCTGATTCATGCTTCATTCAGGCCAATGTCACCGGACATGAGGGCCGCTACTACGATGTCTGGCTGACAAGAGAAGGCAGCGAGACGGCCACGCTGTTTGAAGCGTTCGAGACATCCATCGATGATGGCAGCGTCGTCGTCGGCTGGCGTCTTTCGAAGCACACTCCACTCGCCGTTTTCGACATTTACCGTCTGTCGGACCCGGATCAAGGGTTCATCGCTCTTCCAGATCAGGCCATAAGTGGGGATGGCGTCCGATTCCGGTATGTCGATAACTCGGTCGAACCTGGCATTTCGTATATATACCGTGTCTATCTCCGCGGGTCTACTGGACACGGACTTCTCTTCGAAACGGCTCCGGTACTCATTCCTTCGAGCCGACTTTTGCTCAAGCAGAATTATCCGAATCCCTTCAATCCACGAACCACGATCGAGTTTTCCATGCCTGATTCAGAGCACGTTGGAATCGAAGTCTACGATCTCGCGGGCCATATCGTGCGAAAGCTCATTGACAAGCCCATGGAGGCGGGTCGGCATTGGATCGTGTGGGATGGGATGGATGACAATGGACGAACAGTCTCCTCCGGTATCTATTTCTATCGTTTGAGGGTCGGCAAACAGACACCAGCAAAAAAGATGATCCTGTTGCGGTAAGATTTCCGGGAAAGAGGCAGACCAGGGGCAGGCCTAAAACCTTTCTGGGTAAGACAACGGTGGTGGGAAGGGAGGGAATTGAACCCCCGACACACGGATTTTCAATCCGTTGCTCTACCGACTGAGCTACCTTCCCACGGACGGTAATCTTATTGATTTACGGGTTTTTGTCAACGATTTATTCGTCCGCCGCTTCCTCGACGCAGGACTGCTCCATATCGAGCATCCTGCTCCCTCCCACATATTCCTTGAGTACTGGCCTGTTGATGCGCCCAAGCCTGTCGGCGATCTCCTGTATGCGCACTATCTGTTTCTCGATGCTCTCGAGCTTTCGCACGACGTCGGGATCTAGCGAGTCCCTGTCCATCAGTATCAGCTGCGTGTAACCGAGTATAGAGCACAATGGGTTATTGATCTCGTGGTTCACACTGATCGCCGTCTCTGTGATCGCTGCTACCCTCTCCGCTTCGAGCAGCTTCGACTGCAGCTCGCGCATCTCGCTCAGGTCGGTTGCCAGCAGGATCGCTCCAGCAAGCTCACCTCCCCTGCCCGTTATGGGGTTGACCTTCAGGCTCACCGGCACCTCGCCTCCGGCCCGCTTCCTGAATCTCGTCATATGGACATCAGAGGGACTGCTGCCGTCCCGCAAGTCACTTATGATGCGGCGCGTATCGCCAAAACAGACCAGCGCGCTTATCCGGCACCCCATCACGTCAGCCGTTTCGAATCCGGTCAGATCCCGGGCAGCTCTGTTGAACATGATGATCCTCAGGCTCGTGTCGAGCGCTATCATCGGCACTGGCGAGCTGTCGATCACGCTCGCCATATACTCGCTGCCGCTGCCGTCGCTTATCGCAGTGTCACTTGCCATCAAATATCAGGACAGTCCTGTCCCGGCGGCTCGTGCCGCCGATCCGCCTGCCCCGCCTCCGGTGTTCCCTCAGTTTACTACCGCCTTGCCGTCGGCCAGATGCATATTGATCCTTCCGATCAGATCATCGAGCTCGAACGGCTTGTACATGTACTCGTCGGCGTTCGACCATGTCGCGAGGAAATCCTCACGCTCAGGAGTGTCGACTTTCCTCGCCGTCAGCACCAGGATCTTGAATGGAGCGATCTTTCCCTCTTCCATGTCCTTTTTCAGCATCCTCGACACCTCGTACCCGTTCTTGCCGGGCAGCATTATGTCGAGAAGCATCAGGTCGTATTCGTTCTTCCTCGCCTTGCGAAGGGCGTGAAGCCCGTCGTACGCCACGTCGACCTCGAATCCTCTGAGCTCGAGGGCGTACTTGACCGTTTCGACGATATCCTCATCATCCTCTACGATAAGGATCCTGTGGCGGTCCATTCCTTCTCTCCTTTCCGGAGCGGCACTCCCGCTCCGCCGTTCATCCTTTCCAGAGCTGCCTCGAGCAGGGAAGCGTAATCCCTGCCGTCGTCCGGGCACACTGCCCAGCCTGTATCCGGGTTCTCGCCCGGTCCTCCATCAATGATCCTCAGGCTTCCGCTCCCGTTACCGAAGAGCGACATCGGACTTTCCCTGTACTTCCTCTCGGCGGTCATCGCGAACGCGAGCCTTTCACCCATCGGCCAGAAGCAGATCCCGGATCTTCCAGTCTCCGCTGGAGCAGGATTTATCACCGGCCTCTCGCGCATCGTTCCGGCGACATCGAGCCAGCACGGCCCTTCGTCACGGGTCATCACATATAGGATCGGGGAGGCTCCTATCGACACCAGCGAATCGATCGATGACTGGATCGCGATTATCCCTCTCATGATCTCGCTCGTTTCTATATCGGACGGCAGGTATATATCGATCGTCGAACCGTTCTCGCCCGCCTCTATGATCAGCCTTCCTCCATGCAGCTTCACGAGCCGCGCCGCGATATAGAGCCCGATCCCCCTCGCCGGCTTGATCGCGGCTGGCGCGGCGGTGATGGGTACGTTTATCGAACGCGCGACCTCATCAGGTATGCCTGGTCCCGAATCCGATATCGTTATCAGCATGTACCCCGGCTTCTCCGTGTATGCGACTGGAAGGACACCGGAGATCCATTCAGGCGCCCTTTCCATCGCTCTTACCCTGATCCTCACCTCGCCACCGACCGGAACATGCTTGAGGCTGTTCGAAAGGAGGTTCTGGATGACCTGTTCCATCATCCCGCGGTCTATGAAGGCGTCTTTCGCCTTCTCGTCGATATCGATTCCGAACGAGATCTCCTTCTTCGTCATCGAGCTGAAGAAGAGCAGGGACGAGTCCTCCAGGAACGGCCTGAGGGCGACCCTCTCGATCTTCAGTTCGCTCCCGCTGTGCCTTACCATGGATGCGTCGAGCAGACCGTCCACGAGTGACGAGAGCCTGTCGACGGTCCGCAGTGCCGTTTCGAAGAACCGCCTCCCCGGGCTGTCCGCGTCTTCGGCCACTTCCTTGCCAGACGCCCCCGCGTCACTCAGTATCCTCAGTGAGTTCTTCAGCGCCGTCATCGGCGTCCTGATCTCGTGCGCTACGACGGCCATGGCCTCTTCCCTCTTATGTTCCATCCCGGTGAATTCCGTAGTGTCCCGTACGACGATGACCGACCTGGCCTCCCCCTGTATGCTCTCCATCCGTATCATCGACAGGGAGATGCTCCTGCCGTCTCTGGCGGACGAATCTATCTGCCTGTCCGTTATGTTCCGCCCGAATCTGCTGAATTCGTCCCACGCGGTCCTTATATCGAAGACCGAGCGTTCGCCTATCTCATCGATCCGCTCGAACGGGATCCCTCCGAGGATGGCGTGGAGAGCCTCGTTGGCCCTCGTGACATTACCTTCCCCATCGATTATCGCGGCGCCGTAAGGTATCGAGAGGAGAAGCTGCTCGAGCATCCCTCCCCCCTTGTTGTCGCCGCATTCGTTCCTTCCGGCGTGGTATGTGTCCTGTGCCAGCAGGCGGAAACGGGAGATCGTCTCTCTCACGAATGCGTCCCTGCGGACACTGCCGAAGAAGAGGACGCCTTCGACCCCCGGGCCTGATGTCACGGGAACGAGGAAATAGCTCTCGATCTCCGCAGATGGCGCGGGAAGAGATACGCCGGGACTGTTTTCCGCGTGGTATATCCTTTCCCTCTCTATCCGCTGGCCTGATCTGCCATTGGTAAACATGCGCAGCGAGGTCCTGAGTTTTTCCCTTATCTCGGGGAAAAGCGCCGAATATTCCCTGCCCCCGGTCATCAGATGTAGAGTGCCTCCACCCCCAACGGTCATGTAGGCACAGAACTCGGCGCCGGCTCGACGCATCATCCCGCAGAGGAGGCCCCGCATCAGCCCGTCGTCACCAGAGGCTTCAAGCAGCTCGGTCCTGAGCGACTCTTCGCTCGAGCTTCCTTCCGTGTTTCTCCGGTCCAGGCACGGGTGGATCATCGCGGAGACAGCTTCAGACAGAAGCGCGGCCGACGCTTCATCGAGGTGCTCCTGCTTTCCCGGCCCACCGAGGATGTAGAGCCTTCCGGCTTCATGGCCTTCGTAATAGAACGGCAGACTTGCGACAGAGATGCTGGAGGCCGGGCCTACTCGCCGCTCGACGTCGGTATCGATCACCGTCCAGTCCTTTATCTTTCCCGGCCTGATCCCGAACAGGGCGGCCAGACCGTTATCGTCTATTCCCGAGATCCTGCCCGAGAGATATATGGCGCCGGGACGGTATACCTCGAGCGCGCATGCCGAGGTACCCAGCATCCTGTTCAGCGGGCCATCGATCGCCTGGACGAGCGACCGGACTGTGGACGGACCCTGGTCCCTTACAGTCCTGAATAGCTCGGTCAACTGCTCCGTTCTCATATCTCCCTCTCAGAAAACGCACTGTCTCAGCTTCCGAGAGGGCAATTGACATGCCACGGGTGTACAGCCGCCGCAGGAATACCGCACCGATGCGCTAATACTATGTGGGGATTTATCAAGTGGCTGTATTATAAAGAGTTCGCCATGGATGAGCCTGGCCTGGAACAGCCTCATGCCCGGCTGACGGCCGCCAAGCGATATACGTCGCCGGGGACAGTGGCAGAATTCCGGTCATAAGCCGTAATCTTTTCAACTGGTTATGAAGAGCCTGAATATCCCTCGGGGAATGATTTTCTCCATTCCCAGGCATCAGCGATGATATCTTCGACGGCGGGGAAGTCCCTGCGCCATCCGAGCACTTCTTCAGCCCTGGCTGATGAGGCGACCAGCACCGCCGGGTCGCCCGTCCTGCGGCCGCCTATAGTGTAAGGGACCTCCAGCCCCGTGACCTTAGAGGCGGCCTCTATCACTTCGAGTACGGAGAAGCCGGTCCCGTTTCCCAGGTTCAGGGCCCCGGAGTATCCATCGACAAGCCTCTCCAGCCCGAGCACGTGGGCAGTGGCCAGGTCCTTGACGTGTATGTAATCCCGTATGCATGTCCCGTCCCCGGTGGGATAGTCGTCGCCATAGACGACCAGTTCACCCCGCCTTCCCATCGCCGCGTCGAGAACAAGAGGGATGAGATGGGTCTCGGGACGATGGTCTTCGCCGTGGTCTCTGGAAGCGCCGGCAGCGTTGAAATACCTCAGCGACAGGGCCTTCAGCCCCCAGGCTCCCGCGCAGTCCAGCAGCATCCTCTCGATGGCGAGTTTTGTGTTTCCGTAGGCGTTGACCGGCATCAGGGCGGACTCCTCGGTGATCGGTACTGCGTCCGGCTCGCCGTAGACGGCCGCTGTCGAAGAGAAGAGAAGATGCCGCGTGCCGGCCTTTTTCATCGCGCCTAGAAGAGAGATCGCGCCTGTGACATTGTTCGTGTAATACTTGAGAGGATCGGCCATTGACTCGCCGACCTGGGAGAACGCGGCGAAATGGCAGACGGCATCGACGCCGCCGGCAAGCACCTCCTCGACGAGGCCGGTGTCGAGAAGATCGCCTTCACGGAACACCGCCCCGGGATGGACGGCCTCCCTGTGGCCGGTCGACAGGTTGTCGATGATGACGGCCTCGTGGCCCGAACCGATCAGGAACTCGGTCACGATACTACCGATATACCCCGCTCCGCCTGTTACGAGGATCTTCATCTATGCCTCCCGTCCGTACTTCGAGATGTATTCTCCCAGATATCTGCCCGTTATCGACCTCTTCGATTTTACGATTGCGCGCGGGCCGCCACAAGCGATAACTCGCCCGCCCTGGTCGCCGCCGCCCGGACCGAGGTCGATGACATGGTCGGCTCTGGCTATCACGTCCATATTGTGCTCGATGGTTATAACGGAATGCCCCGCGTCGACAAGATCGTCGAGTATGGAAAGAAGCCTGTCCACGTCGCTCACGTGAAGGCCGGTTGTGGGCTCGTCCATGATATAGAGGTTGCTCCGCCCGCCCGATTCAGCCAGCTCGCGCGCTATCTTTATCCTCTGGGCCTCTCCGCCCGAGAGGGTGTTCGACGGCTGTCCGAGGCGCAGGTAACCGAGGCCGGTCCTGGAGAGGACCCAGAGCTTCTCGCCCAGCATCGGCACCTCGTCAAAGAAGAGTATCGCCTCGTCGACAGTCATCTCGAGTACATCGGATATCGATCTGCCGCGGTACTCGATCTCGAGCGTCTCGCGGTTGTACCTCTTTCCCTCGCATTCCTCGCACGGCACGAACACGTCCGCCATGAAATGCATCTCAACGCGCCTGTACCCCATCCCGTCACAGCGGGGGCACCTGCCGCCGGATGTATTGAAGCTGAACCTTCCTGCCTTATATCCCCTGATCAGAGATTTCCGCTGCGACGCGAACAGTTCACGTATATAGGAAAATCCCTTGATGTATGTGACCGGGTTCGATCTCGGGGTCGCGCCTATCGGCGACTGGTCGATGAGAAGGACGTTGTCTATCTTCCCTTCCAGCCTCCACCCGGAGATGCCTGGATATGCCGCGGTTCCACGCTTTTTTCCAAGGAGCCTGTAAAGCACATCGACCACCAGTGTGCTCTTCCCTGACCCGGACACGCCGGTTACGACTACGAGATTACCGAGTGGAAAAGTGACGTCCTCGCCCTTCATGTTGTGCTCGGAAACGCCCGAGAGGACGATCGACCCCGTCTTTTCCCTTGCCCTGGCCTTGATCTCCGGGCGCCCGCCTTTTCCGAATACCCAATTGAGCGTGGCGGATTCGCCTTCCGGGGTGAGAACGGGTCTCCCGTATGCTTCCGAAACCGGACCATTATAGAGAACGCGTCCCCCGTCCCGTCCCGGGCCTGGTCCGAGGTCGAGCAGATGGTCGGCGGCCCTTATTATTTCGGGGTCGTGCTCTACGACCATGACCGTGTTGCCGAGGTCCCTGAGCCTGCGCATCACCTCGATCAGCCTGCTGTTGTCCGCGGCATGAAGCCCGACTGACGGCTCATCCAACACATAAAGAGTGTCGACGAGATTCGCCCCCAGCGAGTTCGCCAGATTGATCCTCTGCGCCTCACCACCCGAAAGAGTCCGGGTCAGCCTGTCTAGAGTCAGGTATCCGAGACCGACGTCCGAGAGGAATCCCAACCTCGATCTCAGCTCCGTGAGGATATCTCTCGCGATCTCTGCCTCTCTCTTCGTGAATCCCGCGTTCCCGAGAACATCCACTATCTCCGCCGGAGGCATCGCGGCCAGATCGCTGATCGACCTTCCTCCCACCAGGACGAAACGCGCCTCGGGCCTGAGCCGCGAACCATGGCATGAGCGGCAGGTCGTGTAACCCATGTACCTGCGCGTAAAGAACCTGTGACCCTTCTTGTAACTCTTCTCCTTCATTCTCTCAAGAAAGGGTATCACTCCGATGTATCCGTCCGTGCCCTCGAGCAGAAGATGCCTCGTCTCTTCAGGCAGGTCGTTCCAGGGAACATCCACCGGTATACCGTTCTTTCTGCAGAACCCGAGCATCTTCAGGTGGAAGTACTCGAACCTCTCCCTCGCCCATGGATCGATCGCTTTCTCCTTCAGCGTCCTTCCGCCTTCGGGGACGATCATCTCCTCATCAAACTCCATCCGGTCCCCGAACCCCTTGCAATCCGGACATGCGCCATAAGGGCTGTTGAACGAAAAGAGAAAAGGAGTGGGCTGGGTGAACACACGGCCGCAGCCGCGGCAGGAAGGAGCGGCGCTGAAGCGGATCCTTTCCCCGCTTTCAGGCTCGATTATATCTACTATACCCTCGTGCTCGCTGTAAGCCGTCTCGACGGCTTCGGCTATCCTGGTCCTGGTCGATACGTCGGCCTTCAACCTGTCAATCAGGATATCGACGCGTGCCGTATCGGCTCTTTCAGGATCGAACTCCTCTACCCTGGCTGTCTCGCCTCCGGCGAATACCCTTGTATAGCCGCGGGCCAGCAGATAGCTCTTCCTCGCCTCCCAATCATCGCCGCCCACACCCCCACCGGGAATAAGCAGATAGATCCGTCTTCCTTCGAAAAGCCTTACGGTCTCGTCCGCAACGTCGGTCGGCGTCCACGACTTCACCTCCACGCCGCAGTCCGGACAGTGGATCCTGCCGGCCCTCGCGTATAGGAGCCGCAGGTAGTCGTATATCTCCGTCGCGGTGCCGACGGTCGATCTGGCGCTGGTCACGGTGTTCTTCTGCCTGATTGCGATCGTTGGGCTTATGCCCTCTATCGTGTCCAGATCAGGCCTTCCGAGTTTTTCTATGAACTGCCTGGCGTAGGTGGAAAGAGACTCTATGTACCTTCTCTGGCCTTCGGCGAATATCGTGTCGAACGCGAGCGAGGATTTTCCCGACCCGGAGACGCCGGTGACGGCGATGACCTGCCTGTGCGGAAGCTCCAGATCGATATCCTTCAGGTTGTGTTCTCTCGCGCCTCGTATGATGAGTCTGCGCATCAGGGCCGCCTTCCTGAACGGGCCATTAAAAGCAATCTCTTACTTTATCAGGAATTGCACCGCCGTTCAATATCGGATATTATTCTTCAACCATGAAGGATGATATCGTCAATGACAGCCTGTTTTCGGCCGAGATCGCCTCGCTGAGGAAGACCCTTCGAGACCTGAGGGGCCCGGAGGGCTGCCCGTGGGACAGGGAGCGTACCCTCGACGAGATGATCTCGTTTCTCGTAGACGAGGCATACGAGCTCCTGCACGCCGAAAAAACGGGAGACTCGGACCACCTCGAGGAGGAGCTGGGCGATGTCATCTTCCTCATCGTTTTCATTCACGAACTGATGCTGGAGAAAAAAGAGTCCAGCCTGTCGGCTATCACCGCAAGAGCACATGAAAAGATAGTCAGGCGCCACCCTCACGTATTCGGCGATACGAGCGCGGAAAACGAGAAAGAAAGCCTTGCCGAATGGGAGAGGATAAAGAGGGCTGAAAAGAGAAGGCCGGACGAAGGAGGGCTTCTCTCTGACGTACCCGCGGACCTGCCTCCACTGCGCAGAGCGTTCGCGCTGCAGAAAAAGGCGGCCGCAGCCGGATTCGACTGGCCGGGGTATGAAGGCGTAATCGAAAAGATGCACGAGGAGATAGGCGAACTGAAGGCGGCAGCCGGTAGCGGAGATCGAGTCCACGTGCGCGAGGAGATAGGCGACCTGTTCTTCACTGTCGTCAATCTCGCCCGGACGCTAAATGTTGATTGCGAGAGTTCGCTGGAAAGGACGTCTGACAAGTTCATGCGGAGGTTCGGGAAGATGGAATCGAAGGCATCCGCCCTGGGTGTGACCCTCAGCTCTATGAGCCTTGAAGAGATGGAGGCTCTCTGGCAGGAGAGCAAGGAATCCGAATAGGCCTTATCCGTTCAGCCTAATTAATAGGGGCCGCAGAGCTTTTACCCCGCGGCCCCTATTTTTATTCCGGGGTCCTTCCGGTCAGTTCATGCGGTGGAACTCGATCCTTCGGTTCTCCGCCCTTCCACCGGCGGTCGTGTTCGATGAGATCGGATCGGCCTCACCGTACCCCTTCGCCAGGATCCTGTCGCCCTGGATACCGGAGTTGACCAGGTATTTCTTCACCGAGTCTGCTCTGCGCTGAGAGAGACCGAGGTTGAATTCCCAGCTGCCGACGCTGTCGGTATAGCCGCGTATCTCCACCTTGACCTCGGGATAAGCCATGAGCGATTTGACCACCTGATCGAGCACCGAGTAGCTGTCTGGCGTCAGGGCCGCAGAACCGCTCTCGAAGTTGATTCCGCGGAGGATAAACTTCTGCTCGATCGGTCTCTCGTCCGGACAGCCATCCTCGTCCATGTACCCGTTGAAGGTCTCGGGCTCATTCGGGCACTGGTCCTCTGTGTCGAGTATCCCGTCCAGATCGTTGTCCAGGTCAGGACAGCCATCGTCGTCCTGGAACCCGTCTATGTCCTCAGGCTTCAGCGGGCACTTGTCCGTGTCATCGGGGATCCCGTCCCCATCCGAATCCTGGAGGACATCCGGACAGCCGTCGCTGTCTTCGAACCCGTCGAAGTCTTCAGGCTCGTTGGGACACCTGTCGTCGACATCTGCTATTCCGTCTCCGTCGTTATCGAGATCGGGACAGCCGTCTTCGTCCTGGAACCCATCGAAATCCTCGGCAAGATCGGGGCACTGGTCCGCCGTATCCTGGATACCGTCGCCGTCGTTATCGAGATCGGGGCATCCGTCCTCATCCTCGTATCCGTCGAAATCCTCAGGCTCCGCGGGGCACTTGTCGACCTTGTCCTCGATCCCGTCCTTGTCGGCGTCCTGTGGCATCACGTATCCGCCGAATCTGAGCGCCAGATATGCCATCCAGTCGGGAGGATTCATGAGCGACTGGTTGTCCTGTGAATTGAGATTGATGTCGAATCCCAGAAGGAGGCTTACACCGTTCTTCGACTCTACCGAGAGTCCGGGCGTAAGGGTGTACATGTTCTTGTTGCCGTTCCTTATGAAGCAGGAATCGGTCTCACCCGAGTAATTTATGAACTGATCCAGCCGGAACTCGACAAACAGCTTTGTGCGCTCGAGTATGAACTCGATGCCTGTACCGAACTTGAACAGATCGTTGAAGCTGTCGCTCTCTCCCTCCGGCGTCGGAGGATAGGCAGGAGGGTAGAATCCGCTCAGGTCAGGATTGTTAGTGTTCGTTATCCCGTAACCGGACTCCTCGTTCCTGTTGAAGACGTACCCCACGTTGAAGTGGAGTTTCGTCGGCACGAAAGCATCCGTATGAGTAAGATCGAATGAGAAGAGGCCGTCGAGACGGAAATCGATCGCATCTGTCGTCAGCTTCCTCTCCTTGTTGCCTGTGGGGAAACTCGCCGTACCGAGGATACCGAGCTTGAAGTACTTCGTCGGTATCGGGGGGGCGAGCTTCAGCAGAAGCCAAGTGTCGCCCAGCCCGCCTCGATAGAAGTTATCGAAGTCGTCCGTCTTGAACGCGTCCGGGACCTGCATTATCCAGTTCCGGATATCTAGGTTCGCCGCTATCTCGACATTATCGCTCAGGCCGAGAGTAAGGCCCGCCCTTGATGTGAAGAAATTATATGTTACGGTCTTCGGATCTACGCCCCCAGCTCTGTTGTAGTAGCTTCCGGGGCAATCCAGCAGAACCTCGTCGGGCCATCGCATATACGACGAGCCCATCGAAAATACCAGCTTCCCCTTACCTATCGTGCCAGCGTCATAGACCCGGAGCAATCCGGCGGTCCCGTCCCATGAGACCTGGGCGGCGGCGCCTGCTGACATCAGTACTGCGAGAATCACGGATGCAACTACTACTCGCGCATACGTTCTCATCATATACCTCCTCGGCTCATCGTTGGATCCCGGGGCGGTTCAGGCATCGACGGTCGGCTCTTCTTCCTCCCCGCCCGCTTGAGGATCCTCCTCGACCTTGTTTTCCTTCTCCTTTTCCGCCACCCCGTCTTCTTTCTCCTCGCCATCCGCTCTGGCGGTCTCATCAATATAATTCATCTGGAGCTCCATCATTACCGTATCGAGGATCCTCTTCTCGTTTTCATCGAGGTTTCCTTCGGTCTTTTTCTGGATCATCCCCAGCATATCGACTGTAATCTTCGCCTGATGCAAATCTCTTTCCACTTTACCCGTTATGGGGCTGGTGAGCTTTCCCATCTGCTGAAGTGCAAGGGCCTGAAACATCACGACGAGGTGTTGAAACAGAAAGGTCTCCCTGGCTTTGTCGGTGTCACTGCTGTTTTTATCCAATATCGTTCCCTCCTTGCAGGACTTGACTATAGTTTCACGCAAAATGCGGTGTCAACGAAAATCAGTAATAATAATACCGCCGATCCCTGTGAAAACGGCGGTAATGCTTGATGTTAGATTTGTTTCGTCCCTGAAAGGGGGCTTATCTGGATAATTCCCTGCCGCTTAATCTACTCCACGTTCTGAGGCAAACCAGATCATCCGGGCTTCCCTGCTTTCCGAGGCATTCGCGTAGCCATGCGATTGGCTGGCGACATAATAGATACTGTCGCCCTCGCTCAGAGTGTACTCTCCGTCATCTACTCTGAACCTGACCTCCCCCGAAAGGACCAGGACCGCCTCGTCGGCTTCATGAGCGTGCATGGCCATCTCATCCGAGCGGCCGGGAGGAAGCGTTATCAGCTGCGCGTCTATCTTTCCGCTCGGGATCGAATTGGTCAGCACCTCAGCTATCCCCTCGGCGTTCGTGAGTTTCCTCTTCACCCGGTCCTCGAGCGCGATAAAAGAGACGTCGTTGAGCTCCTGGTCCTCGATGAAATATGCGGGATCCTTCCCCAGAGCGTCAGCGATGCGGATCAGGGCACCTATCGTAGGAGACGTCTTGCCGCGCTCTATCTCCGATATATGTGTGGCAGATATTCCGGCCTTGGCCTCGACGTTCTTGAGCGTAAAGTGCTGCTGCTCCCTTATCTTCTTTATCCTTCTGCCGATCTCTTCCTTCGTGATCATATCCATTTTCTCTCCAGATGTCCCGGGTTAAAGGCTGAACGGCGGCAGGGTCACCCAGATGGCGCGACATCTCGCATCGCCGATGTTTCTCATCGCGTGAGGTTTGTTCGATTTGTAATGAATGCTGTCGCCTTCCTTGAGGATGTATTTTTCGTCCCCGATGATGATCTCCATGACTCCCTTGGTCACCAGCGCGAACTCCTCGCCGTCATGCGTGCTCGTCTCTTCCGGCCTGGCTATGCCCGGCTCAAGCTCGACCTCTAGAAAGGAGATCCTCGGATGGGGAAGGTCCTTGGTCAGTGATAGATATGTCGCGCCCCAGTCCTTGAACTGCATCGTCCTACGTTCGTCCCTGCGAACTACGGATACGTTCGAGACATTCCTCTTCTCGACGAAATACGCCACGTCCGTCCCCATTGCCCGGGCGATCTTGGCCAACGCCCCGACTGTAGGCGAAGTCATGCCCCTTTCGATCTCAGAGACATGTGTGGCCGAGACCTTGGCCCTCAGCTCTATGTCCTTGAGCGTCAGACCCTTGGCCAGCCGGAACTGCTTTATGCGGGAACCGATCTCATTCCTTGTCTCCATAAGGTAAATCCCCCGTTCCGTCTGTATTATCGATTTCTTCCTGCGTCTACCGGCCATGCATCCGCCGCTTATCGAAAGACAATACCAGGACCGATACGTAATCAATTAAAATGAAATTTACAAACTTTATAAGAAATAAAATACGAACGATTACGTTACCAATATGAATGATGCAATAATTGTGCTGGTTTTTCAATATCCGATTTTCTCATTTAACAATTTTTTCGGATTACCGTAATCCGTTGCGCATTGCGTCTGGACTTGCCAGGCCCCCTGCTGTATATTCCTTTGAGCAAACTCCATGCAGGCCAGATGCTTATGAACAAAGAACGTCCCAGGATACTTCTTATCCGATTCAGCTCCCTCGGGGACCTTGTCCTTCTGTCAGCTCTTGTCGAGGGGATCGCGGTCTCCTTCCCCGGCCATGCGCTGCATCTGGCCACGAAGGAACAGTACCGCGAGCTCTATGAGGACAACCCGCATGTCGGGAAGATCCACGCTCTTCCCTCTGACGCGGGCTTCAGGGATCTACTCAGCTTCAGAAAGAGGCTCGCTACAGAGAAGTTCGAGATCATCATAGACGCGCATAATGTGGTCCGGAGCGGCTTCCTCTATCACACGCTCCGAGCCGGCAGGAAGGTCCGGCTCGGAAAGGAACATATCCGGAAGATCTCGCTGATAAGGGCCGGCAGGGACCTTTACGGAGATACCGTATCGATGAAGGACAGGTACGTCGGCCTGCTCGACGCGCTCGGCACTGAAGTCCCGAGCGTATCCACCCGGCTTTATCCTTCCCTGGCGGCTCAAGCCGCTGTCGACACCTTCTTCGAGGAAAACGGACTTGCCGGACGCACTGTAGTGGCACTAGCTCCGGGCGCAAGGTGGGAGACAAAGAGATGGCCGGTCGAGGGATACTCTGAGGTCGCGCGAGCCATCTCCTCCTCGGGACGCGGAGTACTGGTCATCGGAGGAAGCGCCGAAACGCAGGTCTGCCGTAAGGTCTCGTCCGTCGACGGCGTGGCAGATGCCTGCGGCGGGCTGTCGCTCATGGAGACCGCTTCAGCTCTGGGGAGAGTATCGCTTCTCGTGACCAACGATTCCGCTCCCATGCACATCGCCGAGGCCATGGGTACGCCGGTCATTGCGCTGTTCGGTCCTACCGTGAGGCAGTTCGGCTACTACCCGCTTCTCGAAAGGAGCACCGCCCTCGAGAGAGACATGGCCTGCAGGCCATGTTCACGCAACGGCGCGAGGCCCTGCCATATGAGGAGCAGGGAATGCCTCGAGGCGATCACTCCGGAAGAAGTGCTTTCAGCGATCGACAGGATCATCACACCGGCGGAAGGAATGGTATGAGCTTCGAGCGTGGACTCTACAACCTGCTCCTTCCCGTCGCCGAGGCTTGGGCCGGCGTGTCGGCGAAGTTTAACGCCAAGATAGCCGAAGGCATCGAAGGCAGAAAAGGCCTGAAGGATAGATGGCTCGGGAAAAGCGCCGCGCTCGATCCCGAAAAAAAGACGGTATGGTTCCACGTCTCTTCGGTGGGTGAATTCCTCCAGGCCGGACCCGTGATGGATCTGCTTGCCGAAAGGCACGGCGGCTCGGTCCAGATCGCACTTACCTTCTTCTCCCCTTCTGGACTGAACTATTTCGAGAAACACGACAGGTCGGCCAGGAATCCCGCCCTGGCATTTGTCGATTACCTGCCTGTCGATACGGTCTCGAACGTCCACTTCTGCCTCGATACGCTGAAGCCCGCCATGATCGTATACGTCAAATTCGACCTCTGGCCGAACCTGATCCTGGAGGCCGGAGAGTCAGGAATCCCGCAGGTGCTGATCTCCGGCACTCTCTCCCCCTCGTCGAAGAGGCTGGCAGGGCCAGCGAAGAGGTTTTACGGCTCGCTCTATTCGACGCTCGACGCTATCGCCGCGATATCGGACGAGGACGCGGAGCGGTTCTCCAAGCACCTCGGCGGGAATACAGAGATCGTCACGGCCGGCGATACCAGGTTCGACCAGGTCTGCCGGCGTATAGATACCTCGAACGTGAAGATCCCGGAAGCGATCCTAGGCGAAGGCCGCGCCCTCATAATCGCCGGAAGTACATGGCCCAGGGACGAGGCGATCGTGATACCTGGATTCACCCGCCTGCTGGCCGGGCATCCAGGGACAGCCATGGTCCTGGCACCCCACGAGCCGACCGAGCAGCGGCTCTCCCAGGTAGAGAAGGAGCTCAAGAGCCACAGAATGCGCTCGGCGCGCCTTTCCTCACTTGAAACGTGGGATGCCGCGATTCCGGTTGTAATCGCCGACGGTATCGGCTACCTCGCGGAGCTCTACAGGGCTGGAGACATCGCTTATGTCGGAGGAAGCTGGACCACCGGCGTTCACAACGTCATGGAACCAGCCGTTCTCGGCCTGCCGGTCTTCTTCGGGCCGAAGATTGACAATTCCTGGGAAGCTGGTATGCTGGTCCGGCTCGGCGCCGGCAGGGTGGTCCGCACGGACGAGGAATTCGCCCGCGAAGCGGGAAACCTTCTTGGCGACAGGAAAAAGCTCGCAGCCATGGGAGAGGAAGCGTCAAGATTCATAAGAGGAAGTTGCGGGGCGGCGCTCCGCTGCCTTGACCTCATAGAGAAATACCTGGAAAAAAAGAAAGGTCTGACGTGACCGATAAAAACAGGTTCTCCGCAAAGCCCAGATTCATACAGATAGAATCGATCCTTGGATGTGACGCTCAGTGCCCTTTCTGCCCTCAGAGGGACATCGACAGGACTCCTCGCAGGATGCCGGACGCCACGTGGAAGAAGATCATCGACGACACGCGGGGGCTGGGCATCACCTACAGGCCGTTCCTTCAGAACGAGGCCCTGATAGACACTAGGCTCCCCGAGATCATCGCCTACATCAAGCAAGACGCGACCGCCCATGCCGAGATAAACACCAACGGCAATGCGCTAACGGAGAAGACCGCCGCGGCGTTGATAAAAGCCGGCATCGACCTGGTCCGGTTCAGTATCGACGCGTTTTCGGCCGAGACTTACGAGAAGGACCGCGTAGGGCTCGACTACGGACGCGTGGTGAAGAACATAGAGAGATTCGCCAGGATGGCGCGCGAATCTGAAAGAAAAGTCGTGACCGAGGTAAGGATGATCGACATGGAGTCCAACCGTCACGAACAACGCGACTATATCAAATTCTGGAGCGGACGTGTCGACAGGGCTCTGATAGTACCTCTGTATAACTGGCCCTGGACCGAAGGGGTGAAGATGGTCCGCAAACCGTGTATAAAGATGAGGGAAGAGATGTTCTTCTATACCGATGGCCGTGCAGTCCTCTGCTGCTGGGACATCGCTGGAAGAGCGGTCATCGGCAACGTCAACGAGGAAAGCGTACTGGAGATATGGAACGGCGAACGGAGATTCAGATACGCGGATTACCTTTCGAGGGGCGAACGTGAGAAGATCGAACTGTGCTCGAGATGCGACGCCTACGCGGGTCACAGCTTCGAGGGATTCGAGGACTGAAGCCTCCCGTTATGGCCTCAACAGCACCTGAAACTTCTCATCCGGATCGTTCATGTTGCAGTCGAGCACATTTATCAGTATGTCGTCGCACGACTGATAGATGCCCTCATAGAGTTCGACGATCCTCCTCAGATCGAAACAGAGCGTATCGCTGACGATCGCGTCACAGTAATCGTCGATATTACGATGGTGCACGTACAGATCGATCTGCACAGGGAATGATTCCTTGAAATCCGGCCTGCCGAGAAGGATGAACTCGTGATCGCCGCACCCGCCTCCATAGCTGACTTCGACCTTAAGGACTATCCCGTCGATCGCACCACCCGATATCTTAAGTTCGTCCCTGCACATCGCCGACGGATCGCCCTGCGTGAACATGACATGGTCACAACCGGTGGGATCAGGGATCTTCTCGATAACAAGAAGGGCCGTATAATCTTCCGGTTCTGACGGATGACTTATATCCGGATAGGGCTCGAGCGAGAGCAGGGTTATGCGATAACCAAGCGCGTAAGACTTCAGCCAGGTGAACCTGTCAGGATCCCTGCCCGGCCTGATAACCGGCAAAGCTTCGGTGACGTCTCCTTCGGCGTTCTCGATCGTCAGATCGACTATCCCTTCCCCCTCCCAGACGCACGCCGCGCCTTTCGGACAGCGGCTCTCCGAGAAATCCATGAACTTGACGGAGATCCCTTCCGACTCGACGAAGACCCTCTGTTCGTAGGCGATGGCTATATTCTCGGAAAGATCGGGAACGGTAGCTTCTGCCGGCATGACGCCCCGGCCGACGGAGTCGGGCGTCTCATCACTGCATGAAGGGCCGACGGCAAGGATGGCGGCAAGAGGGGCGGCAAAAAGGAATCTGGACTTCATCGTTCACCCCCTTGTGTATACCTAAAATATATTCTCCATCAGTGAGATTTCCAGCTTAATCGGCCGGAATTCTCATCATCGGCTGCGGCCCTGCCGGAAACGGCGAATCACCTCAGCGTGTTGACCTCAGAGCTTTCTGAGATTCATCAGCACCTGGACCATACCCTTCTTGTCATTGCTGTTGGGATAGTAGATAAGCATGTCTGAATACCCGTCCCCGTTCAGGTCGGGGCTGCGCAGATCTCCATAAGCTTCGGCCTCGACCTGCGCCACCGGTTTCTTCGAGAACAGCCTGTCATCGTGTCCCGACTCGCCGAGATATATCGAAAGCTCGTTCTCTCCGGTCCCGAAGACGAAATCTTTTCTCTTGTCTCCATTGTAATCTCCGTCGAGATCCATCGCCTGAGTGTCAGAATCACCGGAGAAATCGATCTTGAACTTCACTTCCTTTGTAAAATCGGGACGTTCGGAGAACCTGCTATCCTCGTGCAGGAGGAATATGTTGAAGCTGATCGGGATAGACCTCGTCACGAGAAACCGTATGATCGCGCTTATGCTGATCTTCACCGACGGCAGTATCAGATCCAGACGGTCATCACCGTTGACATCCCTGATCAGGGCGAGAGCCGAAGCCGTTCCCTCCGATATGATCACCTGGTCGGGTTGCTCGGCATAGCCATCCTGACTTCCGTTAAAGATGTTGATGACGCCCCTGAAGTTCGAAAGGCCCTTTGCAGTCTGCTTTGTGACTATTGCGTCGCCCAGACCGTCATTGTTCAGGTCGTAGACGATCGTCTCGACATTGGCGATCCCCTCTATCTTCTCCTTCTGAGTGAGGACGTCGAAGAAATGGTCGATGACGGGCTTAGCGTCGAAATAGCCGTCAGCCGTGCGCCTGTAGACCCTTACCAACCCGTTGCGGGTCGCGCAGAGATCATCTAGGCCGTCCCCGTCAAAATCGAGAAGCTTCATGGCAGGGAATGAATACGACATCCAGAGACCATCGGTCTGCTCCCTCTCTCCCTCCGACCGCACCCTGCCTATCGACGTCTGCAACTCCATCTCGAGCAGATTCTCTATCGAATAGTCGCCTGTCGCGTCCGGATAAAATATCGACAGCCCGTGAAACTTGAAAACGGCGACCTCGTCGCGGCCGTCCCCGTTCCAGTCCCTGACGAAATCGATCAAGGGGACAGTCCTCTTCGACGGGAAGAGTCCCAACAGGTCGTCGGTCTCGAAAAGAACGCGTGGGCTGGTCTCGTAGACGTCTCCGTCTATCGGGTAGTAGCTCACTCCTGAGGGAGTGAGGATGCAGAGTTCCATGCGCCCGTCGCCGGCGACGTTGCCGATATCGAGGGAGACGGCCAGGGAATCGATCTCCCATGACTGGTCCGCCGCCGTCGAGAACCCGCCGTCTGCCATCTGCCAGAATATCGAGACCCACTTGGTCTCATCCGGCTGCAGCCCCTTGCGATGGACTATAAGTATATCCTTCAGCCCGTCAAGGTTCAGATCCTCCTCCTGGAGATAGAGGAGCTTGTCGGCGACACTGATAGTCGACAGCTTGAATGCTTCTTCTTCCGCGTAGGCGTTCACGGTGATTGTGGCCACTGCCATCGCCGCAATCGCCATTGAAGCGGTTATCCATGTTGTCAGTTTCATGATGATCTTCTAGAAGGTTATCTCCTTTCTCGCGATTATCGCATGACTGGCCGCGCAGGATATGGCCAGCCAGGCCCCCGCGCACGCGAGGGTCTTCCAGACAAGGTCCCCCCATTCGAGGGGAAGGGGCAGTCCCTTCGACATCGCCGTCATCTGCTCGAAAGGCAGGCTCAGCGCGGAAGTAAGAAGGAACGGCCTCGCAGGCCCGAATACGGCCGCTACGGAAAGAGCTACGGCCAGCAGCACGGCGGCCGCGATAGCTGAGCCGGTCCTGTTTAGACAGGCCGCAAGCATCGACGTTACCGTCACGACGGCCCAGAGGGAAAAAAGTGTGAGAGCGGAGCAGAGGATATATCCCTTCCACAGCGCGGCCGCCGTATGGACTGTAAAGTCCTTCTCCATCAGGTCAGTAAAACCATGCCTCGCTCCGGCGCTCAGCAGCGACACGGCTAGGACTATTACGAAGAGCACGGTCACGGCCATCGCGGCGACCACGACTTTCCCCGAGAGCCATCCGTGCCTGGAAAGTCCTTTGACCCACGCCGGCTTCACGGTGCCCATGGCGAACTCACCGGAGATCTGGAAGCAGGTGATGATCATCGCGAGCAGGCCCGTGACATTAATCATCCATCCCGTTGTCGCCGAGGCGAGATAGAACCCGCTCTGGATGCCGGCCCAGTCTCTGGCCGCCGCGTAGGCGATGGCGAGGAATACGAGAAATGTCATCACCGCGACCGAGAGAGGGATCGACCACGTCGTCCTCTGCCTCCTGAGCTTCACCTTCTCGGCCGAGAGGACCTTCGATATCTCAGCTGCCAGCATCATCTCCCCCTCCCGTGAGACGGAAGAAGATATCCTCCAGAGATTCCCTTTTTTCACGGATCCCGGCCACTTCGATGCCCTTCCCAACGAGCAGCGCGTTTATCGATGAAGCTGTCTTTCCATCGGCCATGACCTCGATGACCGCCGCGCTCCTGCGCTTTATTTCGCCGGCAATACCCGATCCCTCGAGCAGCCTGATCGCCTTGTCGACGTCCGGAGATTCGATCTCTATCCAAGGCGTGCCTGTCGACAGCTGGGCCGGCGTGCCCGAAGCCGCGATCTCCCCCCTGTTTATGATCGTGACGTGATCGCAGATCTGCGACACCTCTTCCATCCTGTGGGAAGAGAGCAGGACTGTCCGGCCCTCCTCCCAGGCGAGGCGAGGCAGGAGTTTTCTCATGTCGGCGATGCCCGCAGGGTCCAGCCCGTTGGTAGGCTCGTCCAGGAGAAGGACGGCCGGATCGCCCAGCAGCGAAGCGGCGATCCCCAGCCTCCTCTTCATCCCCCAGGAATATCCGCCGACTTTCTTTTCGCCTGCGTCCCCGAGACCGACTATCTCGAGTAGCCGAGCGGCGCGTTGTGTGTCTCCCGATCCCATCCACCTGTTGAAGACGATAAGGTTTTCCATACCCGACAGGTAGGGATAATAGGCAGGCTGATCGAAAAGTATCCCAAGCTTCGAAACGGCCCTGGCCGTGTCGGTACCGACATCGAGGCCTCCGATCATTATCCTTCCGCCGGTAGGCCTCAAGAGCCCGCCGATAAGCTTGAACGTGGTAGTCTTCCCCGCGCCGTTCGGTCCTAGGAATCCGTAAACACCGGGCTTTTCCAGCACAATGTCCACGCCCTTGAGCGCGAAGACCCTGCCGAAACGCTTCTTCAGCTTCTCGACGCTCAGAATCGCCATATTTTCAGTATCCATCCTCAAGGACCTTTTCTTGGTTTCACACGGTCAGAACGTTTTCTCGAATCTTAGCAGCGCCCTTGGCTCGAACTTCTCCCTGTCCAGGTCCTGCGCTATGTAGAACCCGACATAAGGCAGGAACGACTGCCCGCAGAACCCGATCCCGGCCGTCTTCACCCACTCACCGAAAGGAGTGTCGAGGAAACCGAACGGGGCTTCCTTGTTCCCGGCGTCTGCCAGGAGGCCCATGTCGGAGAAGACGATAAGGTCCCAGCGGGTGAATAGCGACCTTACGCCCCATAAGTCGGGGAGCCTCGTGCGGGCCTCGACGCTGAACAGGGCGAGCCTGTCACCCTTCTCTACCGGGAACGGCATGTCCCTCGCTCCCCTGACCCCCGCGTATCCGCCCAGTGTGCGTGTGATCTGTCCCGGCACGTGGCTGAAAGTCGAGAAGACCTTCCCTCTCAGATCTACCCTTGATGAGCGTCCCAGATACTGGTACCTGGCCAGTTCGATATCGAACGCTTCGTACGGGAAATCCGCCTGGCCAGCGTCGAATCCCTTCTCCATCCAGAGTTCGAGACGCCACGCGCTCCTGCGCCAGCTCTCGTCCTCCCTCGAATCGTAGCCGATCCTCAGGTCTACAGCCAGCCTCTCGCCTTCGTCGATGGCGGGGTTCTCCCTGTACCGTCTCGTGCTGCGCAGCAGCGAGGGTATCCTCATCGCGTCGAGCGATACATCCTTCTGGAAGGATACATGCCCGTCTAGCGTCAGATACTCAGTCAGTATCCATGAAAGCCCGATCTCGCCTCCCCTGCGCTCCCAGTAATCGAGATAATCGTCCGCGGTCATCATGACGATAAAACCATTCTCGAGACGCCCGATCTGCCATTCATCGTTCGATTCCGTCCTCTTGAACCCGGCGATCTCAAGTCTCAGCCGGTCGCCTGAAATCGGCACCGAGACACCCGCGTCGAACCCGAGGAAGCCTCCCGAATCCTTCCATATCGGCACATGAAGGAAAGCATGCACCCTCGTGTATGGATTCCTGTGCCTATCGTTCTCGCGCATTAACCCGAGACGGACGGCCTCGTAGTCTACCCTGGTCGGCCTTCCCGGGCTGAAAGCGATCTTCGTCCTGACCGCCCGGGGATCCTCCTCCTTCAGGAACAAGACCTCGCCCGAGTCCTCGAACTTCTCGTCGTCCAGACGGCACTCGCACCGGTAGTATTCGATCCCGCCCCTTATGCTTGCGTCATGGGAGAGGTATTCGGAACCGTTCACCAGGCAGGCCCTGCCTCCTATTGCGGCTGTGCCCGTGAGGATCATGTCCCCGTTTATTACCCACGCGTCTCCATTGAGTACCGCACCGTCCTGAACATCGAGAGAGCCCTTGATCACTATGACCGGTCCGGCGACGGTGTCTGCGGCCGCGATCATCAACCCGCCGTAATAGACCTTCCTTGAAGGGAGATCCACCATCGCGGTCAGCTGCTCCGGCTTTATTTTTTCGCGGTCCCTCACCAGGCCGTCCGGAGCCGGGACACCGGCGCCCGACGAAACGGACGGTAGAAGCAGGCCCGCGATTATCGGAAATATTGACGCTTTGATATTCCTGATCCTTGTGAATGCAATATACCCTGCCGACGATCCTTCAGCCGTCCTGCACTTGATCCATACGTCGCGGCCGCGTAACAGTTTCAGCGATTAAAGAATGATTTTACAGGTGCCGCCCCGTAGATTCAATCAATTATCCTTGAGGTCTTCACCCTCCTCCTTCTCCGGCAGGACGAAGTTATGCTCGATCCCGACCCCGTACTGAAAGTATGTCAGGTCTGAGCCCGTCCCGGTCATCCGGAGCCAGCCCACTTCAGGGCGTATCGTCCATTCGCCGGACGGCGTGGTGAGCCCCAGGCCGAGATTGTAGCCCATGGCGGAAAGTTCCATCACACGCACGTAGACATGGGCCCTGACTGCGCCTGTGATCTCGAACCTGTCCCCGAGCGGGATCGTCCCGACAAATCCTGGCTGGATACGCAACGTATAGAGATAGAAATCACCCAGGGTGACTGTCACGGGCAAGACGATCGCCAGATGATCCTCTATCATGCTCCCGCGAATATCCACTGTCACCTGGCCTCCCCCCCATTCCTCGGGAACGTTGTGAAAGACAGAAAGGCGGATCGATCCGTCGATGCGTCTCGCTATGCCGAACCTCATGTCCCCATCTACAGTCCACCAATTCACCTCATTGTCGTCCTCATCGAGACTGACGCTTCTTGATATGCCGATGGTGGCGTGGGGATGACCCCGTTCGACTATGCGCGCTGATTGATAGGAAGAATAAGTCAGGCAACCCTGTGAGGTGAATAAAGCAAAGATAAACGAGACGGTGCAAGCCGTCCGGAACATGGCCGGGATTACTGGAGATCCGTTCATGCTCGAGCCCCTCCTCGTATCTGTCAGGGGCCGGTCAGTCAGATCACAACTTCCGGATCGTGGGAAGGACCCGGCAGGGGATTACGCCTCTCACCTTAAAAGTACCATTTTCTTCTGCTCGACGAAAGTGCCGGCTGTCAGGCGGTAGAAATATACTCCGCTGGCCGCCCGGCGTCCTGATCCGTCCATACCGTCCCATACCGACTCGTGTTGCCCCGCCTCAAGATATCCATCGACCAGGACCCTGACCAGCCTGCCACCGGTATCGTAGATGCGAAGCGTTACATGCGAGGGCTCAGGCTGTCCGAAGCGGACTGTGGTCAGCGGGTTGAAGGGGTTGGGAACGTTCTGTGAGAGATAATAGTCCCTCGCTCCCGGCGAATCGGGTACGTCGGTGGACGTACCTTTCGAGAAATCGGAGTCTGAATCGTCATACGCGGCAAGGCCGGCGCCGTCACGCGCGATGACCCGTATCCTGCACCGGGTCGAAGCCCCCTGCGATACGGTCCAGTCGTACATCCCCGAATTTTCCGCGCCCTCGGCTATCGTCTCGCCCCATGTAGCGCCGCCGTCCGTCGAGAGGAGTATGTCTATCGATGTCACGCCTGTATTGTCGGAGGCCGTCCAGGTGACCTCGCAGCTCTCCCCCGTCGTCAGTTCCTCCCCGCCTCCGGGAAGGACATCCGATATCACGGGTGGCTCCGTATCGGGCATCATTCCCGCGGTCAGCCAATCGATGCACCTGGCCATGAGAGTGTCGCGGTCAGCCGAAGTGTTGACCGCTTCGAACCCGAAGGCGAGGTACACGAGCCTTTGACCCACATCATACCTGAGCCCGCCTTCTGCTCCAGGTAAGTATTCCAGGACCGCGGCCGCCCCTGCTCGAGGCTCGATCTCGCTGGGCCAGTTCTGGTTCCCGCTTCCGTCTCCGCCACCTATGTCAAACGCCAGCCCGTCACCCACAGGATCACCTGGGATGCCTGTCAGCGACTTTTCTCCGGAATCGTCGCCGACCAGGTCCGCATGGAGATAGTCGTTGTAGAAAGCGATATCCCCAGGGACTCCGTAATAGGTCAGCTGCCAGCCAACGTCCTGGCCGGTGATCAGCAGGGAGCCTCCTCCGTCGAGAAGGGCTTCGAGGGCCGCTATGTTCTCAGGTTCTATGTCGCCCGATATTCCCGTCAGCCAGACGACCGCCGAATAGCCCGACAGATCGCCTGCCTCGATATAGCCGTCATCCAGCTCGTTCCATGTCTCGAATATGTACCCGTTGTTCTGAAGAGAGGCCTCGAAAAACTGTTCCGCCTGCGCGCCATCATCGTCGTCTACGAGAAGGATCGGGCAGTCGCCCACGCCCACCTCGAAGGTGTCGCAATGCGCATATCCTTCGTCCGCCGTGATCGTAAGCACGAACTTGATCTTTTCTCCCGGCACCGCGAACTGGTCGACGTCGAACTGGAAAAAGCCGGAGCCCGGAGAGTTGTATCCGGCCGGGACAGCGCCGTAATATACAGTCTGCTGCGTAATGACGACTGAAGTGCCTGTAGTCGAAAGTGACGCGGTGACTCCTGTTCTGTCCGGCGAGAGGATATCGCACCATAACATCACCTGCATCGCCACGCTCTCGCCAGGATCGGCCCTGTCATCCCCGTCGCCGTCAGGGTCGAGTATCGAGTGGGACGAGTGCCACAGATCGAGTCCCGAGTTGTAGATCACACGCTGAGTGCCATAGCCTATGTTGCACGTCCCGTACTTAATCCAGAAGAACCCGTCGAGTCCCCAGCCCTCGCCCCAGCTGTTCTTGCAGAGCCATGCGCCCTCGCCTCCGCAGGCGGCGTCATCCCATCCGATGATCAGCACGGCATGGTTGATTTCCTCTGTGCCCTCATGCTCGTAACACCCGCCCCCGTACGAGTAGAAATCATCGTATACGGTGAATGCCGTCGCTACAGGGGATATCATCACCTGCTGCTTTATCGCCTCGACATCATTCGGGATGTCTACCCACCCCCCATTCGTCGCGTAGATATCACAGCCCGTGTCCGCGCAAGGGATCTCGTCGTCCGCCATGTACGGCATGCACGCCTCGAGGACGGCTCCGTTGTTTCTCACGTAGTCCCACGCCCAGGAATACCAAGTGCCGTCGCATCCGTATCCGTAAGTCCTGCATGAGAGGATCTGCTGCTCGGACAGGTCGTACTCGATCCCCTCGTTGATCAGCACTACCGACTCGAGAGCCGCCATTCCAGCGAATATGGCGCAGCTTCCGCAACCTCCCTGGCTCGTCACAGCCGAGACTCCCCCGAGATCGCGCCAGTCCCAGTTCGAGGGGGCGGCGGGAAGCATCGGAAGAGGACGTCCGCCACCGGCAAAGTCTCTCTGCAGCGCTTCGAACCGCTTCTCGACTTCCGGGGGGATTGTGACGCCTATCATCCTGCGGCGCTCCGCTTCAGACAGTCCTGTCAACCAGGTCCTCTTCGCGGTCCAGCTGTACCCCTTGGCGTCGATCTCCTTCTGGAGGGACTCGATCTCCGGGTCACCCGGAGCGGCGGCCCTGACGGGAACGGCCACCATGATCAAAACAAGTAATACGGGGATAAGCGCGATTGCGGCGGATGATCTGCCGGATCTCATTCGAAGCTCCTTTGAAAATCGGTTTCTCCATATATTATAACAGGTTCACGTCTCCGTCCGCCATAACAAGAAAATTGGCGGAACGCTCGCCCATTCGTCATCTGAATATTATCACAGCGGAAGAAGTCAGCTGGACCAGGCTTCTTCATGATGGCCGTCAGTCGCCACCGGCCTCAATAAGCTCAAGCCTGCGGTCACAATATCCCGGACAGTCTGATACGGCCATATCGATGAGCATCCGTATACAACTAGCGGACGGAATCTACAATCCGCTTCAGTTGGTCCTTCGCAGGTAAAAGAGAGTAGATACATTTACAACGGCCATGATCATGACCACGGCGAAGAGCTGCCAGTCGAAATACCCCTTGATTTAAAGCCTGTAAAGCAGCAGAGCTCCGATGAGCACGGCCCCTACCCTGGTCGCGATCTTCATCGATCTCATCTGGTGCATCAGAAACCTCTCGTCCATCCTCTAATCCTCCCCGATGCCGAACATCTCATCGGTCGGGCATCCGAAAAACCGGGCCATTCTCAGCGCCAGCGGAAGGCTGGGCACATACTTTCCCCTCTCGATCGATATTATCGTCTGCCTCGAGACCTTCATCTCCCTCGCCAGGCCCTCCTGCGTCATCCCCGATCTCTTTCTGAACTCCTTGATCCTGTTGGATATTTTGTCTTCCATCTCATCCGTTCCCGCGCGTCCAGGACCTCTCCGCCCGGTGCTTGAGCATGTACCTGATGTTCAGGAATATGGAGCACCCGAACATCACTATCTGCAGGGCGAGAACGGGATAGCTTTCCCCCCCGAACCTCTTGAGCATCAGTCCTGCAAAGAGGCAGCCCATCCCGGCGGGAAGAAGCATCCGTTCCTTTCTCGTCATCTGCATCTCCTCTCATCGTTCCAGAAGTCACCCGGACATAGTAAAGTTGATTTTACATTTGTAAATATAGCATATGCAGGCAATATGTCAAGCCTGCTTTACATTTCACAGAATCCTTTCAGCCCTGAGGCGTGATCCACGAGGGGAGGGCAGCCGGATCGATCGACCACAGGAGAGGCATGAGGAGCCCTACGACGGCAGTTATCAGCAGCCATCCGAATATGTTGAGGACCAGCCCGGTTCTGACCATCTGCGTGATCGTGACCTGCCTGCTCCCGAAAACGACCGCGTTAGGGGGAGTGGCTACCGGCAGCATGAAGGCGTAAGATGCCGCTATGCAGACTGCCAGGATCGGCCCGTAGGGATGTATCGACATCGAGATCGCGACTCCCGATATGACCGGTATCAGCATCGCCGATGTCGCGGTGTTGGAAGTCACCTCGGTCAGAAAGATCGTCAGCAGGGCGGCGGCCGATATCAGCGTTAGGTAATTCGCGTTATGCAGGAACGCGAGCCTCTCCCCTATCCACAGGTCGAGGCCGGACGTCCTGAACCCGGCTGCCAGAGAGAGCCCGCCTCCGAAGAGTATGATCACATCCCATGGGACCTGTGATGCCGTCTTCCAGTCGAGAAGGAATTCGCCGCTGGTCATGTCGGCCGGGATGAGAAAGAGCAGGATCGCCCCGATGATCGCTATCGTCGAATCGGCGATCATCCCGGCCTGGAAGAATCCGCGGAGTACCCATCCGGCCGCTACCAGGAAGAAGACAGCGAGGACCTTCTTCTCGGCCGGTGAAATGGGACCGATTCCGCGGGCCTCATCGTCGATGCAGGCCATGCCGCCGGGCAGCTCTCCGTGGCCCAGGCGGAAAGCGACTCTGGTCAGGTAAAGCCAGGTGAATACAAGCATCACGATCGATAGCGGCAGACCGACAGCCATCCAGGAGAGGAAGCTTACCGACCGGCCGAAGGCACTCTCTATGAAGCCTGCGAGGATCACGTTGGGCGGAGTGCCTATCAGCGTCGCCACTCCGCCTATCGAAGCGGAGTACGCTATTGAAAGCATCAGCGCCGGGCCGAATCCGGAGACGGTCGGGGCTCCCGCAGCGCAGTCCTCGCCTCCGTACGTGTCGCAAGAATCGACCTGCCCGATCACCGCCATGCCGATGGGTACCATCATCATGGCCGTCGCCGTATTGCTTATCCACATCGAGAGGAAGGCTGTCGCGACCATGAACCCCAGGATGATCCTGTCGGTCTCCGTCCCGACCAGTCGTATCGTGAAAACAGCGATGCGCCTGTGGAGGTTCCACCTCTGCATAGTCACCGCTATCAGGAACCCTCCGAGGAAAAGGAATATAAGATGATTGGCGTAGGGCGCGGTCGCCTCGGAGGCCTTCATCACGCCTGTCGCGGGGAAAAGAGCGACGGGAAGGAGGGCGGTGGCAGCCAGGGGAGCCGCCTCTGTGATCCACCATATCGCCATCAGCGCGGCTACAGCGGCGACTTTCCGCGCGGCCGGGCTCATCCCGTCCGGCAGGGGCGTCAATAAGATAATGATGAAAATCAACGGACCCAGAACGAGCCCGATCCTCTGTCTCACTCCGTACAATGCAGGCAGACCCCCGGCAGAAACAGACAGCGTTCTCTCCGCCGGGGATGGTATCAGACATCGCCGCGAGAGGTCTATACATTCTCGTGCGGCATATCCATCGAGGCTGCCACCGCGTATATCGAAGCGAAGGCGAGGCTTATCCACATGACCGCGAGTATGATCCCTACGCCTAACAGAAGCGCCCCGGCGATAGACACCGGTATTGCGAGAAGGCCCATCAGGAATATCGTGCCACCGTGGCCAGAGGTCATGTGCCAGCTCTCTCTTATCGCCTCTGTCGCCTCCATCCTCCTGTCCGTAACGAGGTACGGAACGAAGGCCAGCCTGCACGCCAGTATGATCCCCGGCACGATCAGGAAAACCAGCCCGACAAGGACGATGGCGTTGCTCAGAAGGTGAGCGAGAACGACGTTGATGTAGTTCTTCTGAAAGATGAAGATATCGAGGATTTCAGGTTTGTCGTTTCTCGCAGCCTTGAGCATCGCATAGTCAGCGCCCCAGGTCAGCGGGCCCAGGATGAGCAGCCAGAATCCCAGGGCAAACAACTCTACGATAAAGATAAATCCTGAATCCGAACGTTCTGAGACCCCCTTGGCGAAGTAGTACGGGGAGGTGATGACGATGACCACCAGGGTGATCAGCAGCACCTCCAGAAAATACTTCTTCAGCGCCGCGAACCCGTGGCCATAGCTTCCGCCGACTGTAGCCTCCGGGACCATGCTCCGACTCTGTCCGGACATACTGCTCATTACTTCCCTCCTGTCTTCAGCGACAGTATCCAGCCGCTTATCGTATCGAGCGCGGCCGGAGACATGGTTTCTTCTATCCTCGCGTATTCGGATGGGCTCCCCGTTTCCGCCGTCTGAAAGAGATGGTTAAGCCCGGGCATCTCGATTATCCTGAAATTCCTGTTCCCTCCCTCGCGGAGGGCGTTTTCTATGGCAGGCAGGTTCATCGCCGGGTCCACCTGGATATCTAGGCTTCCGATCATGGCCAGGACCGGGCACTTTATCCTGCGCAGCGCCGTAGCCGGATCGTAATTCATGAAGAACCTGAACCATGGTCCAGTCAGTATCTCGGCCCTCTTCCTGACGGCATCATCGCTGAATCCGTACTTTTCCCTTTCCTCGGGAGAATATCTCTCGAGAAACGGGATCGACGCGTCCTCGATCATCTCCCTTGTCTCCTCGTCATCCAGCCCGCGAGCCAGGATGTCGTATTCCTGTTCGAGCTGTTCGCTGCGTATCCTAATCAATTGCGCGGAAGCGCCTTGCGTCTCGAGTAGTGCCATATTCTGCTTTAGCAGTATCTCGGATCCTCTCAGCCCGGGACCGGCCAGCAGCACTATAAAGGACACATCATCTGATCCCGCCGCGACCATCGCCGCTATTATACCGCCCTCGCTGTGCCCTATGATACCGGCCATCGCCGGGTCGGTCTCTTTCCTCGATTTCAGGTAGCTGAATGCAGCGCGCGCGTCCGAGGCGAAATCCTCGGTGGTCGCCGTCACGAAATCGCCTTCCGACTTCCCGATGCCCCTGTCGTCGTACCTGAGCGCCGCGATGCCGCTTCTCGCAAGATGATCCGAAAGGACCAGAAACGGCCTGTGCCCGAGCACCATCTCGTCCCTGTCCTGTGGCCCAGAACCGGAGACAAGGATCACAGCTGGAAACGGACCCTCACCCTCGGGGATCGTAAGGGTCCCCGACAAGGTGATACCGGCGGCGCTATTGTCGAACTCGACTTCTTCCTCGGGATATGGGAGCGGGCGCACTGGTTCCTGAGGCCTCGCCGGGGGCTTGATCTCACCGGCGCTGACGAGCCTGAGGGGGAGCCTGAACCCGGCCTGCCTCCACTCTCCGTCCACAAAGAGGCTGTCCCTGTCGTACCTTCCATAGTAACCACCCTGCGCCACGGCGACCGAGACGACCAGGCTGTCGCCGTCGAATCTGACTTCGCTGACGGGTATACCGGCCGCCCCCTGATCGGGGCTGTCCATTGTCGCCGAGAGAGAACCGTCCTCGCCCGCCATGATATGGAACACTATCTGGAGTCTTACGCCGTTGAAATTCAGCATTCCGGACCAGTCACCGGTTATTATCGACGTGTCCTGCTGCCCGCAGCATGCCGGGCTCGATAAGGCGGCCAGGGCCGCTATGGCGATGACTGTCTCCAAGATCTTTCTTATCACCGGGATCTCCTCTCTCTGTGCGCTGTCACCTGAAGGATTACACTACATGCAATAGATTCATTCAGCCTTTTTTTTGCCCTTTTCTGCGAATTCGAACACGTCCTCGATACTGGTCCCGAACACCCCGGCTATCCTGAAGGCCAGAGAGAGCGATGGCACGTATTTACCCTGCTCGAGGGCGACAATCGTCTGCCTGGTGCATCCGGCCCTGTCGGCAAGTTCCTGCTGAGTCATCTCACCCTTCTCGAACCGGTGACGCCGCACCGTGTTCCTTATCTCAGCCTTCGCCATCGCCAACCTTCCCGGCGGCAAGAAGCAGGGTCAGTATCCCGTGCGCTATCATCCCGATGAAGACCGTCGAATATCCGAGGAACCACATCCAGCCCGCCGGAACGCTCCCGTCATCCTGGAAGACGGCCCACAAAACGATGCTGACAAGGTAGACATACGCAAGGACTATCGAGAGGGCGATCCCTCCAGCTTTGCTCTCGAACCTCTCATCCCGTTCGTCCCTGTTGAGGCCAGGGCCCTTCCTCTTTCCGGAGAACCCCAGCATTACGAAGAACGCTGCATATCCCGCCGCGAACAGGACCGCGACGGTCACGATCCTTCCCCTGTCTCCCGCGAAATCCTCCGGGCCCTCCCCTCCGAAAAAGAGGACCGTGAATGCCGCGAGCACGATGCCCCAGATGATCACCTTGCCGGCGGCCCTGAATGTCGATTGAGTCATATCTCCCTCCCCTGAACAGGTAATCGTTTTCATACATATTGTATAATAGTTCATTCATTATGTCAAGTATTTCATACATTTTTTCACATGAGTGATAGCAGCGGCATCCTCTACCGTCCACTCACCTCTCTATATAATCGATCATTGTGATACCGATGAATGTATTATCGTGGATCCCGCCGAAGGCCTCCGCCCCCGGACCGAAGGCGAGCAGAGGCACCATCTCCATCGTATGATCATCCGAGCTGAACCGCGGTTCAACGGCCCTGCTCGACTGCGCAGGTGCCTCGAGCAGAGCGAATCCTCCCGTCTCGTGGTCGGCTGTCATGATGACCAGTGTCGTGCCGTCTGCCTCGGCAAAATCGAGAGCGACTCCCACGGCTCCGTCGAAATCCAGCATCTCGTCAAGTACTCCTTCATCGTCGTTGTCGTGAGCAGCCCAGTCTATCTGCGAACCCTCGACCATGAGGAAGAAACCGGAGTCGCCTGCCGAGAGGATACTGATCGCTTTCCCGGCAAGTTCCGCGAGGGAGTAATCTCTCTCCTTAGCGGGGGGACACTCGAGCGGAGCCAGAAGCGCCGCGACGGCAGAGATGTCCTCGAGTTCCATCAATTCCCCGACAGACCGTACGACCGGCATCCGTTTCTTCAACACGCCTTCAAGATCGATCTCGTCGTCTCTCCTGCTTTCAGCAACACTCGCGGGAAGGAAGTACGACCATCCACCTCCGATCATCACGTCCACCCCGCAGCCGGCCATCTGCCGGGCTATCTCGCCCTCCATTTTCCTGCTGACCACGTGCGCCGCGAAGACCGCCGGTGTGGCATGAGTGATCTGGCATGTAACGACCAGGCCCGTCGCCATACCGGCTTTCTCGGCGTACTCGAGCACAGTGCGAAGCGTATCGCCGTCGGGCGATATCGATATCATCCCGTTCCGCGTCTTGCGCCCTGTCGCCAGGGCCGTGCCAGAGGCGGCCGAATCGGTGACCATCCCGCCGAACGGGAATGTCATGACCAGCCCGCCGACAGGCATCCTTTCGGCATTAAGTCCTCCCGTTGCAATCTGGCCCAGCGTGAGGTGGGCGACCCCCATGCCGTCCCCGACCAGGAGTATGATGTTCCTCGGCTTTTCCATCGCGTTGGCAGGCCCGTACAGCGCTAGCAGCGCAATGGCAGACAGCACGAGACGACACAGCCTGCTGCTCTTCGAAGTGATCTTCATGGTGATTCATCCTCCCTGCTCAGGACGAGTGATCGTGGACGATCCTCCATCCATCGCTGGTCTTTCTCCATATCAGCGTGAATTTACCCTGCCTGACCGTATCGGGCAGTTCCACCTTCCAGTCGCCCAGCACGTATGCCGATTCAGGCGAAAGCACGTTTATCTCAAGACCGGAGAACTCGAGCACTCCCCTGCGGGCTCCCGAGTACGTCTCGATGTACATCGAGTTCAGGGTCTCCCAGCCCTGCAGCCTGCGCTTTCCCCCGTGAAATGTCATGCCGTCCGAGTGCCAATAGTATTTCATGAAGCCATCGAGATTACCTGAGTTCCAGCTCGCAACCTGCTGCTCCATGTCCGAAGAGATCTCGTCCATGACTGCCGCTTCGTATCCTTTTCTCTCCGCATCTCCGCTCCCGCACGCTGTCACCATCAAGCAGATAGCGAGAAACAAGCCTGTCAGCATCTTCATACTATACGCCTTCCGCTCAGTCGATACCGAACGCCGACGCGGCCAGCCCGGCGGCCTTGCCGCGTCGCAATATTCGCACCCTGTTTCCCGTAAGGTCTATGACGGTTGATGGAGAACTGCTGCCAGGCCCCCTTCTCGATATGTAGGCATCGAGTCCGGGAAAGGCTTTCCGGATCTCGCCGATCCTGTTCATCGGTGGCTGGCCCGACCTGTTGACGCTGGTGGAGACAAGCGGAACTCCGGTCTTTTCTATGAGCGCGAGCAGGGCCAGCCTGGCCGGGATCCTGACAGCGACTCTTCCGTCAGGCCTCAGGGCTGCGTGTATCTTCCTTGATGCCGGGAGTATCGCGGTGACGGGAGCCGGCCAGAGGGAAAAGAGCCTCTCCTCTGTGCCGGAGGGCCACTTGTCCACCAGCGTGTCGACCATCCGGCGCGATGAGGCGAGCAGGATCAGGCCGGATGACTTCGAGCGCCCTTTGAGCCGCACGATCCTGTCTATAGGCTTTAGCTCCGAGAAGACGCAGTGAAATCCGTATATCGTATCGGTCGGGAGCACCGCCACGCCTCCGGCCCTGAGTATTGCCGCCAGCTCGGCGATGTGGAGACTTTCGAGATACCCTTCTACCGGCATTTCCATTGGTCACGCATCTTATCCAGTTCCCTGGAGAACCTGTTGTCCGACAGGGCGAGTATCTCCACCGCGAGTACGGCGGCATTTTTCGCGCCCGCCTTGCCGACCGCGACTGTAGCGACCGGGATCCCAGGAGGCATCTGTACCATCGAGAGCAGCGCATCCATGCCGTCGGGCATTCCTGAAGGTATGGGAACGCCGATTACGGGCCTGGTCGTCACCGACGCCACGAAACCGGGCAGCGCGGCCGACATGCCCGCCCCCGCTATGAATACCTGCGCGCCCCTTTGGGTCGCCTCCTCGATGTAAGACTTTGTCGCCTCCGGCATCCTGTGAGCGGAAGAGACCTTAAGCTCGCTCTTGACCCCGAGCTTTTCGAGCTGCTCAAGACATACCTCCATGGTCTCCCTGTCCGATTCACTTCCCATTATGACGGCGACCTGAAGTTCTCCGCCCACGTCTTTCTCCTTTCGAATCTTTCAGCTACTCTTCCAATGCCCTCCAGGCTATGTCTCGCCTGGAGAAACAGCCTTTGAATCTTATACTGTCCACTCCCGAGTATGCTTTACCGGTAGCCTCTATCAGAGTCGGCGCCACGGCCGTCACCCCGAGGACCCGTCCGCCTGATGTCACGGTCCTGCCATTATCATACGCGGTGCCGGCATGGAAGACGATGCATCCGGTCTGTTCCGCTTCCGTGATCCCGCTTATCTCGAGGCCTTTCTCGTACTTTCCCGGGTAGCCCCCGGAAGCTACCACGACGCAGGTGCACGCCTCATCGCTGTTTTCGAAATCCACACTTTCGAGATTGTTTTCAGTCGCCTCGTAAAGCACTTCGAACAGGTCAGTCTTGAGAAGAGGGAGGATCACCTGCGTCTCCGGATCGCCGAACCTGCAGTTGTATTCGAGCACCTTCGGCCCTGCCGGTGTAAGCATCAGGCCGAAATAGACGACGCCGGCCCCTTGGATCTTCTCTGACTGGATTCCGCTGAGAGTGCGTTCTATTATCTCTATCCTTATTTTCTCCTCGAGCGCGTGCCCGAGGACCGGCACAGGCGCGTACGCGCCCATCCCGCCCGTATTTGGGCCCTTGTCACCGTCATAAGCCCTCTTGTGGTCCTGGGACGGAACGAACAGCCGGTAATCTTTCCCGTCGAAGACCGCAAGGACCGACAGCTCGGTGCCCTCGAGAAACTCCTCGAGGACGATCCTGTCTCCGGCTGTGCCGAACTCCTTCTTCTGCATGACCGACTCGATCGCGCCGCGGGCTTCCTCCATCGTCCGGCAGATGAGCACTCCCTTGCCAGCGGCCAGCCCATCGGCTTTTATGACATACGGGGGTTTTCCGGCATCGACGGCGTTCTGGGCCGCACAGTGATTGTCAAACACGGCGAACCCGCCAGTCGGGATCTCGTATTTCTCCATGAAACGCTTTGCCCATACCTTGCTTCCCTCGAGCAGGGCGCCTTTGCCGTCGAAACCGAAGATCCTACGGCCCTCTCCGCGGAAGAGATCTACTATGCCGGATACCAGGGGAGCCTCCGGTCCCACCACAGTGAGATCGATCTCCTTCTCCCTGGCAAAGTCCAGAAGCGCTTTCTTGTTTTCCGCCCCCACTGAAACACACTCGCCGATCCCGGCGATACCCGCGTTCCCCGGAGCGGCGTATATCTTATCGACATGTGGGGATCTCGAGAGCTTCCAGGCTATCGCGTGCTCCCTGCCTCCTCCACCGATCACGAGAACCTTCATCCCTGCATACTCCTTGTCTCATACTGATGCATAGCTACTTACCGGATCCGGCACGGCGAGGAGCGCCGGGAAAGCTCAAAATATCACAGTTGCGCCGGGGCGTCACGCATAGATGAGCTTGAGTTCCTCTATCCTCGCTGCCACGTCTACCGAGTGGCGGCAGCGGACGGCGCAGGCGCCGCAGCCTGAACATCTTTCGAGGCCCCGCCCGGCCTCTATCTCACCAAGGGTCGCTCTGGCATGCTGAAAATTGGCGTACTGCGCAGCGTACATATGCGTCCTCATGAGCGTCGGGACGTCGACTCCAGCCGGACAGTCCGCGAGACACAGGCCACACTGCCTGCAGTACGCCATTCCGACCTTGAGATCGCATTCGCCGAGAAGGCTTTTTTCCTTTTCGTTGAACTCGAGACTGTATGCAACATCGAAATCTTCCTTCATATGCTCGAATGTAGTAAATCCGGGTATCGCCGTCGCGATGTCTTCGTTCCTTATCACCCACCTGAGCGCAGCCTGGTTGATCGTCCTGCCGTCATATCCGGCAATACTCTCCGGCAGCGGAAAGCGCCTGCCACCGACCTGAGTCTTCATGGCGACAATCCCGACACCCTTTTTCGCCGCGTTCTTTATCGAGTCGAGAAGCCTTGCGTTATCAGCCATTGTCATGTTGATCACGGTAAGGACCACGTCATACCATCCCGATTTCGTGACGGCGTCGATGACTTCGCTCATCTGCTTATGGGTCGAGATGCCTGTGAACCTGGTCCTGCCACTCGCACGCGCCTCTTCCATCGCCTCGTGGACGGCCTCGTTCATCACGAATCCGGCGGAATCGACGTTATGCACATAGAGGATGTCGACATGGCTCATCTGCAGCCTGTTGAGACACTCGTCGATCTGGATACGGATCTTGCGGCGAGTCTCGGCCGCCGTGTCGCCGACACGCATGTTGGGAGCATAGACCTTCGTCGCTATGATCACGTTGTCCCTTACACCAAGCTCTTTGATGACCTCCCCGACCATACGCTCGTTCTTCCCGCCCATGTAATACGCGGCGGTGTCGAAATGCCTGAACCCCGTCTCGTACGCCGCCCTGACGATCTCGGGATTGTTCGAGTTCATCACGCCCATGCTCACGACGGGGATCTCTATCCCGGTCTTTCCGAGCATGCGCGTTATGGCCTTCCCCTTAGGCTCTGCTCCTGATTCCTCTTCCTTCTGCCCGCCGGCCGGGCTGGCATGGACCAGTCCCGCCATGCCGGCACCGACGATCCCCCCGGCGGCGGCCGTAATGAATCCACGCCTGGTCAGGCCGCCTTTTTTCCTTTCCATTATCGCCTCCCTGACCGAAAAGTCCTCTTGATTCCTGCCTTTTTTGCAGTATACATCAAAAAAGACATTATGTTTACGCAAAATGAAGAAGTCTGCAAACTATGAAAAGCGGTATGTTTACGAAAGCGATCACGAGGAGGCCGGCCCTGTCTCTCGGCAGAGGGCTCACTTCCGCAGACCTGGGCGCCCCGAACCCTGTGCTGGCCGCCAGACAGCACGAGGCCTACTGCGAAGCCCTGCGCTCATGCGGCGTGGAGGTGATCGTTCTCGACCCGGTCGAAGAGTTCCCGGACTCCACTTTCGTCGAGGATACCGCGGTCATCGCCGGCCACCGTGCCATGATAACCAGGCCGGGTCATCCCTCGCGCCTCGGCGAGGCTGACTTGATCGAACCTGTGCTTTCCCGGTATCTCGAGGTGGACCGGATCAGTCCTCCCGGCAGGATCGATGGCGGCGACGTCCTGGAGGTCGACGACCTGGTCCTGATAGGGCTCTCGAAAAGGACCAATATGGAAGGTGCGAGGCAACTCGGTACCTTTCTCGCGCGGGAAGGATTCAGAAGCGCTACCGTCCGTGTAAAGCTAGGCCTGCATCTCAAATCAGGTCTAAGCTATCTGGGAAACGGTGTGGCTCTGGCAGACAGTTCGATGTCCCAAATCGAAGGTCTCTCCGGTCTCGATGTGATCGGAGTAGCCGACGGGGAGGACTACTGCGCCAACTGCATAACGGTCAACGGCCGCCTGATATTTCCTTCAGGATTCCCGGGGACTCTTGCCCTCCTCGCCCGGACGGGCGTGGAGATAATCGAACTCGACATGTCAGAGTTCAGGAAGATGGACGGCGGCCTCTCCTGCCTTTCGCTCAGGATGGATACGGGATAGTCATTTCAACCGGGATCCTCTTTATATGACTGGCAGGAATGCGGCAGCGTGCGGGATGAAGAGCGGCTCACCGGCACGCATGATATCCAGCATGGAAGCAGTGTCTTCCACCCTCCAGGTACCGAATCCGAACTTCTCGATAATATCATCCGGCAGCCCGGAAAGAAGCCTCACTTCTATCCTATCCGTGATGTCGAATATCGACATAGACGCCTGCGAGTTGAGCGTGTACCTTCTGGAGACCCTCGACGGCACCTTTTCCCTTCCGCCCGAGAAATCGTCCTCAAGCGAGTCCGAGCCGACACCTTCTCCACAGGCCGCCGCCATAAGCAGCAGCCCGCCGTTCTCTACGGCCATCGAGGCGTGCCTGATCGCCTTGTGTGCCTGAAGCAGGTTGATATCCTTAGGGTATCCGCCCGCCGACGCTACAACCGCCGGTCGGCGTACGCCCGCGCGAAGCGTGAATTTCTCGAGAAGCCTGGCGGCGGCGATCCGGTGCGACAAGTCGATATCGCCGGCATTGACGAATGCAGGCTCACCGCCCGCCCCGGCTACCGCGTTTATCATGAATACCGGCGCCGGAACAAGGGAGGCTCCTTCGATCATGTCCTCATGGACCGGATTGCCGTCGAGATTACCAGGTCTGCACCCGTCGGACAGTCCTTCAGCGGGGTCTTTCTTCAGTGATCTCCTGTGATTTGCGATTATCGTCTCTTCGCCCGAGATCCCAGGCAGGATCAGTTTCCTGCCACCGCCGAATCCCGCGAAGTAATGGAATGATACGGCACCGACGCCGACTATGAGAGACGACATCGCCGCTTCCCTGTTGAACAGGCAGCGGGTCCCTGATGATGTCGTGCCGGCGTCAAGAAGCGACCCGGCATCCCGGGCATCGTGCTGTATGATACGGTACCTGCCGGCGACCCTCGAGCCGAGCTGAGCCTCGATCTCGCCGCACGACTGGCCACGGTGCATGCCGCTGGCGATGTAGATGGTCGTCCGCTCCGGCCCCGCTCCACGATTCTCGAGATATTCCAGGGCAGGGATGAGCACAGTGGCCGCCGTTGTGCCCCTGGTCAGGTCCGAGACAAGCACGGCGATCCTCCCGGAAACCGGGATCATCTCCGAAAGAGCCCTGCTGCCTTCGGGCTCGTCTAGTGCCTGTTCGACCGCGCCTGATATGTCAGGGAGAGGATCGGGGAAATCACATGCAGGGATCTCGCCCGCGAAGGGTACTTGGATCTGCGAATCTCCATAAGGAAGGATGACAGGGTCCATACTCTCCTGATGCCGGTATCAGGCTCCGTCCGGGACTATGCGCGTGCCAACTTTCCCCTCGACGGCCTCCCTGAGCGTCTCTGAATGGGTAATGATCGCCACTTTCCCGCCGGCCTCCACGAAATCGATCGCTGCCCTGATCTTCGGCCCCATGCTTCCAGCGGGGAACTCGTAGGCTTCGTACATCTTCCGTATCTCGGAGACCCCGACCTTGCCCAGCCCGATCTGCTCGGGCTTCCCGAAATCGACGTACACCTGCTCGACGTTAGTAAGGATGACGAGCTTCTCCGCGCCTATACCCGACGCAAGAGCCGACGCGGCACGGTCCTTGTCGATGACCGCCTCTATCCCCTCGAGCTTCCCGTCCCTGCGTACGACGGGGATGCCGCCTCCACCCACTGCTATGACGATTGTTCCCTGGGAGACGAGGCTGGAGATGATCCCGGCCTCGACTATCTCCCCTGGAGTCGGGCTGGCGACTACCCGCCTGTACCCCATGCCGCCCGCGTCCTTCTTCATCACCCAGCCTTTTGAACGCTCCAGTTCTTTCGACTCGTCGAAGGAATAGAAAGGTCCGATCGGCTTGGTCGGGTCCTGGAAGGCATCGTCATCCTCGGATACGACGACCTGAGACACCAGCGAGACCACTGGTTTTTCGATACCGCGCCGACGCAGGACATTTCCGAGTATCTGCTGGATCATATATCCTATCCCGCCCTGGGAGTCCGCCCCGCATATATCGAGAGGCATAGGCGGTATCCTGTCTTTGGCGGCCTCGTTCCGCTCAAGGATATTCCCCACGATCGGGCCGTTGCCGTGCGTTATGATCACCTTCCTGCCCGACTCTATGAGGTCGGCCACATGCTCCATCGAGCGTGTAGTGACTTCTCTCTGTTCCTCGATCGTCCCCGAGCCGCCGGAAGGGATTATCGCATTCCCCCCGAGGGCCACCACATCGATATCACCAGACAAGGATTACCTCCGGAAAAGATACCCCCGGCGGAGAATGGCTTCCGCCGGGGATCATCGCGTTATAGATATCCGTCAGATGACCTTCCTGATCATCCCCAGTGCTTTTCTGATGTTCTCCTGCGAGTTCGCGTAAGAGAACCGCAGGTAACCTTCGCCGTACTTGCCGAAGCTGGTACCGCTTAGACCGGCCACACCGGCTTTCTCGAGCAGGAACTCCTCGAGCTCCTTCGACTTCCGTCCCGTACCTGTTATGTTGGGGAAGACGTAGAAGGCGCCCTTGGGCCTCAGGCAGGAAAATCCCGGGATATCGTTCAGCCCGTCTACGATCAAGTCCCTCCTGGCCTTGAACTCAGCCATCATCTTGAGGGATTCGTCCTGAGGACCGGTGAGAGCTTCGATGCCGGCGATCTGCGTAAATGACGCCGTGCACGAGTTGCTGTTGGTCTGGAGCTTCGAGATCTGCGCCGCCAACTCTACAGGCATCGCGGCATAACCCAACCTCCAGCCGGTCATCGCGTAAGTCTTCGAGTGACCCTCCAGGAGGATCACCCTGTCCCGCACCTCGGGATAGTCATAGATGCTCACGTGCTTACCGTCGTATACCATCTTGCTGTAGACCTCGTCGCTGAGGATCCACGCATCGTGCTTCTCCGCCAGTTCGGCGATCCCCTTCATATCCTCCGGGGTCAGAACGCCGCCCGTCGGGTTCTGGGGGGTGTTGATTATGATCATCTTCGTCTTGTCGGTGACCAGCTCGCGCATCTCGTCGAGATCGAAAGAGAACGCTTTCTCCTCCCTCAGCGGTACGGGCACGGGCTTCGCACCGACAAAATTGATCACCGACTCGTATATCGGGAATCCCGGATTGGGATAGACGACCTCGTCACCCTCATCGACAAGAGCAAGTATCGAGAAAAAGAGGATCGGCTTCGCGCCGGGAGTCACTACTATGTTCTCCGGCTTGATCTCTATACCGCGATCCTTCGTCAGGAACTCGGCAAAGACCTCTCTCGTCTTCGGCATGCCGGGGGACGGCCCGTAATGAGTGAACCCGTCATCGAGCGCTTTCTTGGCGGCATTCCGGATATTGACCGGGGTATCGAAATCGGGCTCGCCGATCTCCAGATGCACTACCTCGCGGCCCTTGGCCTCCATCGCCTTCGCGCGTGCCAGGACCTCGAACGCCGTCTCGGTGCCCAGTCTGCTCATCCTCTTTGCAAGCATTTCTCCTCCTGTATCAGATCGTTGTATTCTGGTGAATACGCCATAATACCCCTATGATATACGGATATTATGGAGCATGGTTCCGTTTGTCAACCTCAGCGGGACGATTAATGGACATTTCCCGGCTCCCCGAAGCGCCTGCAAATAACCGTTACTATCTGTGATTTACCTGAATAGGAGGCCCTGATTAGACCTGGAAGGCTGTCCGGGAAGTGATGCCGGTCAGTGGGAGGAGTCGAGGTACCTCTGGATCTCCCGCCTCACCTCTTCGCGAATGTTCCCGCCGCGGCCGGAGATCTTGGCCAGCGTCATCTTGTCCACATACCTCACATGGACGAATTTTCTCAGTGAAGTCAGAGGTATCTTCGCTGGACTCGTGAGAAGATAAAGGGGAACGTTCTTGTTGACGTATCCTGTGAACAGGTCCCTCTGGTTGGCGACCAGCGAAAGGACCCTCAGCGACCTGCATCTTGAAGCTATCGTCTCCACGACGCCGGGCCTTGATATGGCTTTTGGATTGTTTAGCAGCGATACCAGGAAAGTATCGTTGTCCATGTAGCTGAGCACAAGGCTCTTGTAACTGAGCGCCTTGTCGAGAGTCGCCATCGTCCAGTCGACATTGACTGGCATCCCTTCTTCATCGACAAACGCCCCCCTCGAGATCCTCGCGAGGTCTATCGTGAGAACCTCGCCGTCTAGATCGAATCCCGATGAGTCACAGATCGCGTCCAGCTTGGTCCCCTTCGGCACCATCGCTTCGACTGACCCGTCCCCTGCGCACGTGATGAACTGGTAGAGGCAGCTGGGCAGGTCGACCTGTCCGCTCACCTTGCGTATCTCGGGATGCATGTTCAGTGATCTCAACAGCGAAGTGCCGGCCTTGAGCTGGGGCCATGAATGAGTTTTCTTCGTTTGTGCTTCGAACATGTCGGCAAGCAGGCTCCCCGGCTCACTTTCGCGCAGTGAGGAGACCAGGTTCTCCCAGATATTCTCCAGGCCGCGCCTGAGGATCAGCGGATCGGATCTTCCACTCCCTGCCGATTCTTCTAATGCCTGCATCTTGAACCTGTTCTCTTCGCTCAACGATCCAAGATATGTCAGCACTGCCGCGCGCCTGTCAGGATCGAGCGAGGCAATGATCCTTCTTATCTTCATGTCGATGGCTTCTATCTCGGCTTTTGCCCTCTCGTTGACCGCCTCGTCCCACCTTTCGTCCGCTTCGGAAAGAGCCCGGCGCACCCCTTCGCTCCATGAGTTCCACGGCCTCTCGGCGTCGTACTCGGACGTATCGGGAAGCTTCTTGGACATCGACAGGAGCATGACCTTCTTGCTGAACCATTCCTCCGCCTCGGTGATCTCCGCGTTAGATTCCCTTCTCATCCTTACCCTCTCCATCACCCGCCTGACATTGGGGAAATCAGCCATCTTTCCGATCATTATCGCCGCGGGCTGGACAGCCAGCATCGAAGCGTAGAGCAGCCTGATCCCCGCCTGATCGCCGGAGCCGGCCATCAGAAGAACGGTAAGAAGGTCGAGATGAGGGTATTCAGCTATGAGGAGGTGCGAGGACAGTCCAGCCGAGACCTCGTAGATATTCCGGTTTCCGGCTATTGTGGTCAGCTGCTTCTGTCTCCACTCGAGGTCCCGTATGGTCTTGAGTCCTTCAAACATCCCGGAGAAAGGCATCTCGGAAGGGATCGGGACGATCTTCCGTCCCGCGGCCTCAAAATCGTAGGATATGGTCCTCATTGTTTCCATCTCGAATATTTTAATGCATTTATGATTCCAATTCGCTGGGGGCACATCAAATAGCCGCCGAAAGGAATACCCTCGCTTCGGACAACTCCTCCGGCACGGCCCACAAAAGATAAAGTGATGCCCTGACTACACCTATCCCCATATCTATTCCGAAGTTAAGGCGTGCCCCGCTGCCGTAAAGGGTCTTCCAGGGATATTTCCCTCTGCCTGATGGCTCATAAAGGGAAAAACGGGCCTTCCCCCTGCTGGACCTGTAAGACGCCGCCGAGAGTGAAAGGTGCGAATGGAGGGCGCGTAATGCCAGTGAGGCCCTGGATGCCACCATCAGCCCGGCGTCTTCCCCGCTGTCAGACTGTTTCATTTCCAGCACAAGCCGGAGCGGAGACGCCGGCCTGCACGCGAATGAGATTACCAGCCCCCGGGAAAGATCCATGTTTACACCACGACCGGGAGGAAATGGCACAAGAGCCTCCGATCCGCTGACACGTGAGGACCAGGCGCATCTCGCGGTGCCTCTCTTCCATCTGATCACTGCCTCGAGGCGGAACGCGCTGTCGGTCTCCCGCTTCATGCCGTCGCTGCTCCGCCTCACCTCTCCCCATGCCGCCATGTATGTCCTTCTCGTGAACCTTTTCCTCAGTGTCATCGAAGCGCCGCTTCGCGAGCGATCCGCCGCCACGGAGAGCCCCGGAAATGACGCAAGAAGACCGTCCGACCTCGCAGGGACCGACCATACCAGTACACCCAGTCCCGCATCCTTCCCGTCTATTCCCAGCCCCCATACCGCCGATACCCGTCCCTCCCGGGAGGCCGCCGCCTCGATCATGCATCTCCTGCCTGATGACGAATATGAGAGGTCCAGACCCGCGATCCTCTCTCCCAGCCTGCTGCCTCCGTCGATGGCCGTTATCCCGCCGGCGATCCCGCCAGCCCGCCCGTCCAGCCTGAATCCGGAGATGCTCCTGCCATAAGGGAATTCGACCCCGGCACTCCCGTGGACCGCCGGCCTGCCGAAAAGGAGCGTCACTCCGAACGGCCCGGCGGCGGCGCGGAGCGACGCACCCCTTATGAATGAGCCGTAGAAACCGGTCCATCCCCGGATATCTCTGGAACGGTAGAACGGATGGCCGCGGGAGAATGGATATGTGAACCGTCTCGAGCTGGAAACCAGCCCAATCCCGATATCGGGGACATAGTCGCCCAGGTCGATCCGGATGCGGCCGGCCGGGGCTACGGCGATATGATATGCCTCCCGGAAGGTCTCACCGCTGAGCCGCAGCCTCCCCGCTCCCCTGATTCCCCGCGACCTGATCTGTATCCATGCGTCCCTAGTTCTGATTTCCTCCAGGCTGTCCAGATCGAGGCAGCAGCCCGCCTCCATCGTCGGTCCGGAGGATGGGCAGTCGAGGAAGGTCTCGGCCATGTACCGGTCCATCGACGGATCGATGCCATCCGGCACCTCCCTCTCCACGGCCGGTGTCCCCGCTACCCGCGCGCATGACAGCAGGATAGGGATCGCCGCCACCATTGCAGCCCGCCTCATCGGACTGTCCCCACGGTCATGGATAACGTCGTGCCCAGCACCGGATGGATGCTCCACGATACGGCGGCGACGACATCGGCCCTTACCGCCAGCCCTCCCGAGACCTCTCCCGTCACAATATCGTATCCAGCCAGAAACATCAGCCTGTCGGTGGCGCTGAGCGTGCCTCCCGCCCTGGCGACTCTCCCGTTCCGCTCGTCTCTCCCGATCGTCAGGACGAACGATGTCTCGTTGCCTTGCGCAATCAATGACGCGTGGGCAGACGCTCCGCCCGGCGGGAGGCAGGCCTCGATCTCGACCATGGCAGCCCGCGGCACCTCGAGCGCCAGTGACCAGCGGGCCGAGATATCCGTGCAGCGGCCGTGACCGGTTACTTTCCGGCTGTCCGCCCGCGCTATGGCAGCCAGATTGAAGATCCTGCCCGGAAACGCCAGTCCACAGTACACCTCCAGATCATCGCGCGAATATCCCGCGATCCCGGTTCGTTCCCATCTTATTCCCGCGAGATGGCTCCTTCTGACCGAGACAAGGGAGGCCGTGGATTCGCTGAGGCCCGGGATGGAGAAAGGATTCGCCGCAGACACGAAAGCGAGCATGTATCCTTCCGGTATATCGGTCGCCACGGGATGGCCCCATCTCGGCAGGCTGACCCGACCCATCCCCCTCTCCCATGAATCCGCAGCGACGCACCGCCCCTCAGGCAGCGCGAAGGCAAGCGCCAGAACGATCACTGACCTGACCAGACTGTCACGGTGCCCTTTTCCCTTCTGCATACACCACCTCCACTGCCCGTGAATTCCACCACACATATATAAAGGCCCGTTCCGGCCGTCCTTCCCGCCGAATCGCGCCCGTCCCAGCAGAAAGAGACTGCCGGAGCGCCGACCGGCCCTGAGGCGAGCCTGGCGATCTCCCTTCCCTCCAGATCGAATATTCGAGCTCCATAAGCGATATCTCCTGTCACCGAGGGGGCCGTGAATCTGACGGCCCCGTCCAGCCCGGGACAGAACGGATCGGGCATAACGGCGATACCGGTTGCTGGTATGCTGCCGGTGTCGCAGTAGTTCCGCTCGCCCGGCGTGGCACCCCCACCCGCTCCGCAGCGCAGCCAGATCCCGTTCCTGTCGGCACTGCAAAGTTCCGGTGAAAGCCTCTCGATCGAGCGCCCCCGCTCATCCACTATGAGAGAGGGATATTTGACGCTCTCCATCAAGGTTCCGTCGTTACTCCTGATGAATATCTCGTCCGCCGTTCCACTCCCGTCCCCGTCGTTGAGACGCGGCCACCCATCCTCGAGAGACGAGACGGTCCCCGTGAATCCTGTATATGCGGCGGTGAACGACTCGGGGTCCTGCGCGATAAGTACGAAGCACCCTTGCTGCACCTTCACGCCATCCTTTATCGTTCCCGATGCCCCCGAACGGTCGGTCACCGACCAGCCTGAAAGGTCGACGGTCTCTGCCGACCTGTTGAACATCTCTATCCATTCGCCGCCCGCCTCGGGCCTGTACATGATCTCGGTGATAACGATCTCTCCTGGAGATGAGCTGACAGAAGTGGTCTGAATGTCGTTGAGTGGATTCCCGTCGCCGTAAGCCTCAAGGGATATCTCGAGTGTCGACGCTCCGGGAGGGAGCCAGGCACAGCCGAGCTCGAGATGTCGCCCTTCCCCCTCGTCGAGGATCGGGCTTATCCGCACGCTCCCCGCTACCGACCTCGTCCCCTGGCGGATGATCGACACTGTGAGTTCAACGTCTCCTGAAAACCTTTCCAGTCCAGCGTTCACGAGAAGGACAGGAATATCCGCCCGGCCGGAGATACAGTGAGCATGCAGTGGACCCTCGAATGAGAGCGAAAGGTCGCGGTCATAAAAGTTCCTACGTCCCGGTGTCGGCAGAGAGCAGACGAAAGCTACGCCCGGTTCGCCAGCGGAGAATCCGTCGGGCCGGCGCGAGAGGGACCGGCCAGCAGGGCAGGAGAGTCCGTCCCCACCGATCGGCACAAGATCGAACTGCTCAGCTCCACGGATAAGGGCCACCGCGTCCGGCCCGTTCTCGATGGAGCCGGAGATCAGGTCGACCGGCGATACTGCACAGCTGTCCCCCCCGATGAGGATCAGCGCACCGCTCTCGATGATCCTTCCCGGCAGGGCGGACCAGAGCTCGCGTGCCGCACCGGTCCTGCCGTCGATCATCACGAGCGACCATCCTTCCAGAGGGACGTCCATCTCGCCGCGGCAGCAGAGCTCGACGAATTCAAATCCCCTGTCGCTGCCTGGGTGATCGTAATATACCTCGTTTATCACGACCGGTGATGAGGCTGAGCATGCTACGGCCCCGGCAGGTATGAGGAGAAACAGTTTCAGAGGAACGGCCGGAAGAAGGAAGCGCCACGTCTTCATCATCCACCTCCCAAGCTTCCGGATCGAAGTCTACTCCAAGGCGGCGTAAATATCAAGCATTATCGGATGGAATAATACCTAGACGAGACCAAGGAACTTGCGTAGCAGCCATTCGCAGGCGAAGACCAGTACGATCAGCGCGAATAGAATGAATTTTCCGCGTATCTTCCTGACGGAGGTCGTAACAACGGTTTCCTCCCTGAGATCGATCATACCGGCCATCTTTTCCACATCCCCTGCCCTGACCACCCGGCCACCCGAACCGTACGCGAGCCTTCCGAGCATCCCCGTGTCGGCGGAAGTGCGAAGCATCTCCACCGAGAGCGCCTCCACGGCGAATGATGCGCTCCCCTGCGCCGTCACGCCGTCGCCACCACCCGCCCTGACCCTGACTGAATAATCTCCAGCTGGAAGATCGCCAAGGACAGCCGTCCAGGCCCCTGGAACGTCAGGATCAGGTGCCGGGATGAAGGTCTCGACCGGCACTCCGTCGCTACCGCCGGAGATGACCTCTCCGCGCATATCCTCACCGGCCCTGCCCGTCGAAGGATAGACGGTGACTCTTGGAGTCTCGCCGGACCTGTAGGCGGTCCTGTCGGTCTGCACGTCGATAGCGGGAGCCTTGCGGCCCTCGGCCAGATACTGGATCAGCCCGCCGAAAAGGCCTTCCCAGGCATCGGCCCCCTCTCTTCCAGCCAGCCTCCACCTCCAGACCGGGAATCCGAGCAGCGCGGCGGATATTCCCTTCTCCTTCTGTTCGACTACCAGGAACGGCCTGCCAGGCCCATTGCCCGTAAGGACAAGGGGCACCACGGCCCCCGCTGCCGGTGCCAGCCCCTCGACGGCTCCAGGCAGCGGTGGAAGAGTCCCATCTTTGCGGGTGCTCATGTCAGGGAGCCAAGGTACCTTCCCCGTCGGACCAGGGATCACCTGGAAATCACCCGGGATTATGCGCGGTGAGCCCTCGGGTACGACCGGCAGAGCCTTCCTGAGCAACGCAAGGGCGTCCTGGGAAAGCAGCGGTGATCTCTCAGACGCCAGGAAAAGGACCGCTCCGCCAGTGGCGATGTACCCGGTAAGCGCTTCCGCCTGCCCTGCTGATGGGAAAGATCCTCCCCCTCCCGCGATCACCAGATCATAGGCGGAGAGCCGCCCCGCTTCGGTGGGAAACGTCCATTTCCCGCCTTCCGGCGTCCTCAATACCCCGTCCGGCCCCGGTGCGGCTGTCTCGAGATGCAGCCTCTTCGATCCCCCGCACATCCTGCGCAGGAATGTCATGTTCCAGTCGGGGCTGGCGTCGAAAAACAGTATTTCGACCCTGTCCTTCAGCGCGTTGACCCTGAACATCTCGCTGTTGTTGCCGCCGGTGACCTCGCCTTCGAGCGGCAACACCCGGACCTCCATCGAGCGCAACCCCTCGCGGGACGGGACATACCTGAGTCTCGCCTCGGCCAGACCGTTCCCCGTCAGCGGGCCGGTCATCACCCTGTCCAGGACCCTGCCATCCCCGATCAGCTCTACGGCGGCAGCGCGGCCTCCCGCTGAGGAGTAGCGTATGACCGCGCGTACGCTCTCCCTGGTCCCCGTGAATACGGTCCTCTCGTACTCCAACCTTTCGATTGAAAGGTCGACCCCGGCGGCCGTATCTCCGATGGCGACAGCGAGGATGGGAACATGGACCGGAAGATGCTCCCCGTCCATCCCCCTTGTGACCCTTCCGTCGGAGATTATGACGATCGCGGCGAGGTTATCGTCCGCGTAACGCCTCTCGGCGGCCTCGACGGATCCCCGGATGTCTGTCCCCACGCCTGACGGCGCAGGGATGCTGTCCCATGGTACCGCGCCGCCCGAAAGTCCAGCGGCAAAAGGCAGTATCTCGACCCTCGCCCCCTCCAGACTTCGGGTGATCCTGGCTGCTGCATCCCGCGCCTCGTCTATCCGAGGCCTTCCGTCTCCGTCCTCCATGCTCATGCTCTCGGATACGTCGACAAGCACGGGGACGACAGGCTGTCTCGATGACTCATCCCTCGTTATGACGGATGGATCTAGCGCGAAAAATACGAGCAGGGCAAAACCCGTGATCCTCAGCGCCGCCAGCACTGACCGCCTTGAGATGGGCAGCGGAGGCAGCGTCCTCCTGTACGCCCATAAAGCGTACAATAAGAGAGCCGCTCCGGCCGCAACCCTCCACGGATCAAGATCCGCTGTGATCGTCCATTCCGAAGATCCCAATCTTCCTCCATTCTCGCTACATCAGTAGTGTACCTGAGCATGGTCCTGCCGGGATAACAAAAAAAAGCCCCCGCTTATGGGCGGGGGCCGTGATCTCATCTACACAGGGGTCAGGTATCAGGCCTTGATCTCAGTCTCCTCGCTGTCGTTCTTCCCGGCCGTGGGTTCGCCGAAACTTTTCACGGCTTCCTCGACTGTATCGAAACTCTCGAGGATCGTCTGGAACTCGAGCAGCTCGAAGACCTCGTAGACATCACCTATCATTGCCGCGAGCTTGAGGTCCCCTCCATTTTCCCTGATCTCCTTGATCTCACTGATGAAGATGCCCCATCCGGCGGAACTGATGTAGTTCACGTTGCCGAGATCTATGACGATGTCATATCTTCCCTTGCCCAACAGTCGCTTGAGGCTTTCTTCCAGGTCGGCCGAGGTAGTCGTGTCGACATATCCCTTGACCGAAATGACCGATACCCCCGGATTCTCGTCTGGCTTAGAGAAGGAAATGTTGATGTCGTTCATCGCTTTTGTTCCCCTTTACTTCCACACTCAGGCTAATTCGCTTCTGTTCTCCGACTCGAAGGCCGCAAGAGCTGCTCTCCTCGAATCGTAAGGCGTCAGAAGGGTGTTGAACTCGAGAAGATCGAATACCTCCCGCACATCCGGACGCATCGAGGCAAGTTTTATATCACCGTTGCTCTCCCGGATACCTCTTATCTCGCCTACGAAGATGCCCCATCCGGCGGAACTGATGTAATCGACAAGATCGAGATCCACTACGATCTTGACGTTCCCATTAGAGATCAGGTCATTGAGACGTCCTTCCATCTTCTGAGAGGTGCCGGAGTCGACCAGCCCCTGAAGCTTCAGGATGACTACGTCCTCGACCTTTTCTTCATCAATAAGCAGTTTGTCCATACGTCATCATTTCCGGTCTGGTAACCTGAGGTCTTTAGCTGCAACTTTCAGTCCAATAATGCCTTTAAAAGGATAAATATTCCTTGTCGGTCGTTCTCCGTAAGTCTCAGGTTTTTCCTGGCTTTTTCGTAATCCTGGTTTATTTCTAGGGCTTTACCGAACGCCTCACTCGCTTTATCCATGAATATCTTGCATTTTGCAGTATAGAGGATTCCCAGCGAGTTCCACGCGTCCGCGAAGGTGGGGTTCTGGTCCAGGATCTCTTCGACCTTCTCGAGGTATTTCTCGATATCGTCCTCCTCGATGGCATCGCCGCTCTGCACGAGCATGAGGTAGAGCTCGAGGAGGATATCGTCGACGAGGCTACGGGGACTGACCGTACCGATCCCTTCCAGCTGCTTTAGAGCTTCCTCGTACTCTCCCCTGTCGAAAAGTCCCTTTACATCGTCCAGGAGCCCTTCCCTGAGGCTTGTATTGAGTTGCCTTGCCCTCTCAAGGTTCGCCTTGAACTTCTCAGCGAGTCCGCGGGAAAGCTCGTAGTCCTGCTTGATTATCGTATTTGTCAGGTAAGCCCGGATAAGGTTCAGATATGGCTCCCCGTAATAGATGTTCAGGCTTATCGCCTTCTTGAAACTCTCGACGGCCATACCGCACATGTTCTGCCGGAGGAAGATCTTTCCTATCAGGTTGTGCAGGTCAGGATAGTCCGGGCTGAGCTCGATGCCCTTCCTGATAGCGTCGAGCGCCATGTCCAGCTCATCGATCCTGTACAGCGCTTCGCCGATGACCATCCATGCCCTCGAGTCTTTCGCTCCCTTTTCGACGGCCGTCTCGGCCTCAGCGACAGCCTCGCGGAAGAGGTTCCTGCGAAGCAATGTCTCGGCCAGCCTCAAGTGCGGATTCGGATCGTCCGACCTGCCGATGTTGTCCCTCGCGTCGAGGATGAACCGGAATCCCCGCTTGTTCCGCTGATGGATCTCCTTCGTCAGCTCCCTGAGCCCGTCCGTGCTTTTGTCCTCAACGGTCCTTACGATCGAATCGAAGACAGTCCCGTCCCTGAAGAACGAGCTTCTGATCTGCCCGATATCGGGATTGTAGCTTGTCTGCAGGAAATAGCTCGCCCCGCCGTGGCGGATCTCTTCTCTCAATTCGAAACTGTCCACATGGATCTCCTCCCGCTGGAGAGGATATTATCACATCTCCCCGGCGGAATACAGCAAAACAGGCCGGCCGTCAGGCGTCTGAGTCCTTTTCGAGCGAGAGCACCTCTTCGGTCAGCTTGTAGTAGTCGTACGCTCCCCTTGACAGGGGGGCGTGTTCGTATATCGTCTTGTTGGAACCCGGGGCTTCCCTTATAGCCGTGTTTACCCTTATCACTGTCTGGAACACCCTCTCGCCGAAATGGGTCCGCAGGTCTTCAAGCACCGTCGTGGATATCCTGGTGCGTGAGTCAAAGAACGTCGGCAGGATCCTGAAGTCCATGGTGCTCTTTTCGGTGATCCACTTGATCTCCTCGATGACCTCCATCGTCTGACGCGCTCCCACCTCTGAGAGATAGTCCATGCCGACCGGCACTATCACCTCGTCACAGTAAGCGAGGACGTTCACATTGATCAGGTTCATCGACGGGGGACAGTCGCAGATCACGTAATCGCAGCCCTTCAGGTGCGCCAGTGCGTCGCGCATCCTGCCCTCGCGCCTTTCCTGCCGCCCCAGCTGAAGTTCCACTTCGACAAGCCGCCTCCCGCCGGAGTCTATGACGAAGAGGTTCTCCCTGACCTGTATTATATCGACGTCTCCAGTCATCAGGAGCCCGTCGAGCCCCCTGTCTCCCTTTACGCCGAAAGTCACGGCTACGTTGCGCTGAGGGTCACAGTCGACAAGCAGCACCTTTCTGCCACTCAGAGTCAGACCGTGCGCGAGGCTGATGGCCGTAGTCGTCTTCCCCGTGCCCCCCTTCATCGTCATTATCGCGAAACTCTTCATCTCTTCTTCTTCCTCCCGTCCCTCCTGCTGTTCCGCTCCAACAGTCTCTTTCCGTATTCGCTCCATCCGAGCCTGCGGATCTTTCCGTCCTTACCCTCGGCGTCCCCTGCCTGGTCGGACAGGTCGAGTTTTACGTCGAGAGTCTCGGCATTTTCCCTTCCTGTATCTTCCAGCGGCGCGAATCCGGCTTTCTCCAGACTCGGGGCTGGCTTCTTTTCAGGCAGAGGATCTGCCCTGAACGAATCGACCGGCGTGGGAGTTTCCTCCAGAGCCTCTTCGGCAAGCGCCGCTCTTTCAGGTGCCCCCACACTCCTTTCCACCGGCGATTCCGCCGCGGGCGCTGAGAGTTCGGCCAGTGCTGCCCCGCTGCTCATGAAATGTGGTACAAGGGGCTCGAAACCGAGATCCCTGAATATCTTGAAGATCGGCTGGGTCATGCCGGACAGCGCCATCCTTCCACCCCACGCGATCGTCTTCTGCATGTACTTGACAATGACTCCCCATCCGCTGCTGCTGATGTAGATGACTCCGGAGAGATCGATCACGAGAAACTTCGGCCGACCCTCGATCGCTTCCTCGAGCCTGTCCTCGAGCGCCGCGGAAGTGGCTGCATCGATCGCGCCGGAGACATCGAGGACCATCGATCTCCCGTCCGGCGACCTTCTCGCCACGACCTCGAATTCAAGGTTACGCGGGCCTGAGACGGCGCTGGCGGTCATTGACCGGGGACTTTCCGCGCCGGTCCCCGTTGTGGCCTCGCTCACGGTCTTATTTTCCGGCGCCGGTGCCGCGTCAGGAGCCGCCACGGGTGTCGAAACCCCGGCCTCCGGACCGGCGGGAGCGGGGGCACGCTCGTAATCCTCGATCGCCTCGGACAGGATGCTGAACGAGCGCATGATCACATCGAATCCGAGCAGGTGGAAGATACTGTCCACTTCCGGGTCCATCCCGAATATCTTAATGTCCCCGTCAGCCCGCCTCACTTCGTCGATCCTTGACGCGAAGACGCCCCATCCTGCGCTGCTGACGTATTCTACCAGCGACATGTCCACCACGAATTTTGTCACGCCCTTACCGACAAGCGTCTCCAGGACGTCGCGAAGCTTCATGCAGCTGACCGTATCGATGACTCCGATCAGGTTGAGGATAGTGATCTCTCCGGACTGCCCCACAGTGCCTGCCTCGATCCTCAGGGGAGACCACGGAACGGCTCCCTCCTCCTCGGCTTCCGCTTCCTCTTTTTTCACGACTGCGCTTATCCGCTGCTCCAGGCGCTTCCCTTCCGAGGCCGCACCTGAGACAAGCTCGAGCCTTTCCTGCCTGACATCGAACGGAAGTGATATGAAATCGACCGCTTCGTCGACATTGCGGAAATGCATTATGATATCCTGGAACCCGAGGAGCTCGTAGATGTCGAAGACCTCTGGAGACATGCCCGCGAGGACGACATCCCCTTCCTTCTCTCTGAGCATCTTCACTCGGCCCGTGAAGATCCCCCAGCCGCCGCTGCTGATATACGGCACATCGCCGAGATCGATGACGATCTTTGAGAACCCGTATTCGTGCACGCTCTCGAGCAGCAACTCGAGCTCGCCGGCGGAGCTGGAGTCGAGGTGGCCCGAGACCCTGATGACAATGATCCCTTTCTCCTCGTCCTGCGTCAGCACCTCGACGAGGCCTCCGTCCACGGCGTTCCTGCCGAGAACCGATGCAAGCAGCCTCTCGACATCGTCCTCAGCCTCGCCGCCGTCGAGCCTCGAGACAGTGACAGGCCTGAATTCGGGGATATCGGTTCCCGCCGGGGCGCCTTTCTCCGGGACTCGTGCGGGAGGTTCGAAGATCTCCACCGGCTCTTCCCCGGTAACGGGCATATCCCCGGCCTTCTCAGCCGGCGCCACGGAGACGCCGGCGGCCCCGACTTCCTCACCGGCAAGCATCGCCTGGAACTGTTCCTCCGTGATGAACCTGTTGCGCCTCATATACTCCAGCCTCTTCTCATACGTATTGAGGCGCATCCTCTTCAGCTCGTCGTATATCAGCGATGGCGTAAGCGTATCGCTCTCATCCTTGCCTTCATTGAAGGCGGTCGCGATCCGCTTGGCTCCGAATTTCGGGTCATTCCTGATGATGGCGAGGATCTCTTTCCTCTGCTCGAGGCTGACACGCTTGATCTCGTGCTCTTCACGCAGGGTCTTGTTCCTCAGTCCGCGCTCTCCCAGTTCCGTCAGGCGCTTCTTGTACCTGTAATATGTAGAGGGCGATACCTTCATGCGCGAGCAGGCTTCGGCCACCGAGAGTCCCTCGACCTCTACGAGGTCGAGCAATTTCTTGCGGATGCCATAGAGCACGTCATCAGCCATCAGTTTCTCTTTGACGGCTACGACGGTGATATCGTCATTCTGCGGATATCCACCGGTGAACTCCCTGATATCCTCGTTGAGCAGGTCGATGAACTCGTCTGGAGATTTCTTGCCGCACGTCTTGATCAGCGCGAGCAGGCGGTCCTCCCCGTACTGCTCCCTATCCTCGTTCATAGCCTCTGTGACGCCATCGGTGTATATGACGAGCATGTCGTCTTTCTTCAGCTTGATCTTTTCGACGTCTATAGAGCGCCTGAACAGGGTCTCATCCGGAAGGCTTATCCCTACGGGGAACCCGCGCGGGTTGAGAAAGAACGTCTCGTCAGTCTCTGCCCTGAACAGCACCATCGGATTGTGACCCGCGCTGGCATAACTGATCACCCTGTTCTTCGAGTCGAGGATCACATAGAAGATCGTGACGAACATCCCCTTCTTCATGTCCTCGGTCACGAAATCATTCATCCTCGACATCACGTCCGCGGCAGAATGGCTTCCCCTGGCTTCCATCCTCAGGGCCGTGCGGATCATCGTCATGACGAGGGACCCCGGCACTCCCTTGCCAGACACGTCGGCCACGACGACTCCGAGCGTATCCTCGTCCACGCTAACGAAATCGTAATAGTCTCCTCCGACCTCCTTGGCCGCCCGGTACAGGCTCGCTATGTCGTAGCCGCTGACGTCAGGGACTTTGCCCGGCAGAAGCGAATGCTGGATCTCCTGCGCGACCTGCATCTCCTTCTGCATCCTTTCCTGCTCGACCACGCTGTGCTGCGCCTCGCGGAATTTCTGCGTTATCTCGTTGAACGCCCTGGCGATCTCACCTATCTCCTCCGGCCCGTCGATCCTGATCTCGTCATTGAGTGCGCCCTCCCCTATCGCCCTCACGCCGTCCGTGAGGGCCTGGATAGGCTTGACGAATACTGAGATCAGCAGATATATCAGCGCCAGCCCGACAACGAATATGCCGGCAAGTATGAGAGTGGTCTTCAGCCTGGGATCGTCCACGCTGTTCATTATCACGCTTTCGGAGACTCCGACGATCACTCTGCCCAGCGAAGCCACGTTCTCCTCGTCATCACGGGTAATGAATATGGGAAAATGCAGCTCTCTTATCACTTCGCCATCCGGGGCCCGCTTCGTTATCCATGTCCCGCCGTGATCCATCGTCGACGCGCCCGGAGGTATCGAGTACTTGTTCATAAACTCATCGAGGTCGCTGGACGACACGATTATCCCATCCGTGTTGACTATCTCCACGTACTCGACCGCGGGATGCCTTGCTACCCGTTCGATCACGAAATCGGTCAGTTCCCTGTACTCCGGGTCATAGAGGTCATCCTTGATCATCGCCGTCTCACTCTTCGCCTCTATAGCCCTTGCGAAACTGTTCATCGACAGCCAGGCATCGCGGGTCTGTGATTCGACGGCCCTCGTCTGGTTGACGTACTGCACGATCCAAAGGAAGAGCACAAGGCCGAGGAGGCCCAGTGTGGCCCTGAAGGCGAACTTGAAACGCAGCGTTGCGGTCCATTTCGGCTTGATTGAGAAAAACAAAGGTTCGGAGCTGGTCGAACCGGCATGCTTGACCATGAAGAGGCGGTTGCCGTTCTCGGACGCCTGATAGTCAAGGTCGTCCATCAGCCTGTTCATCAGGTATATTCCCAGGCCGCCCTTCTTACCTATCTCGACGTACTGCTGCAGGTCTGGGTCCTTCACCTTCGACCAGTCAAAGGGGATGCCCCTGTCGAAGATGTTTATCTCAACCTTGCCCGGTTCGGCCTGGACATCGATACGAATTGTGCCGGCTTTGTCACGGTAGGCATGCTTGATGATATTCGTGCAGGCCTCATCCATCGCGAGCTTCGTATTGTTCGTCTCGCGCTTGGAGAAACCGGCCTTGAGGCAGACTTCCGCGATAAAATCCCGGACCTCGCTGAGATTGTTCTCATCGGCCGGGATCTCCAGGTGAAATGTCTCGCTGTCCCTGAGAAGTTGCCGCTTCACTTATCTGCCTTCAGGTGTCTCGAGTTTCTTGAGCCTCTGCTTCGCATCTTCGATGTTTTTTCTCACGCTCTCGTTATCCGGATCTATCACCAACGCCCTGTACCAAACATCTATCGCCTTCGAATATTCCTTCTGCGTGAAATACTTCACGCCTTCTACAAACAGCGTCTTGAACTGTTCCTTTTCTTCATCGCTCAGGGGCTTCATCCTCCGCTCAGCCCTGTTGATGAGATCCTTCGCTTCCGCGTGTTCCGGATCGAGCTGGAGTACCTGCCTTGCGAGCCTGATCGCGTCTTCATACCTGCCCTCACCAAACGCCGTCACGGCTCCGTCGAACAGGTCGATGGTCTCGAGCCTGCGGTTGGCCTCCTGGTAATCCCTGCTCATGCTGTCCATGCGCGCCTTGATCCGGTCTATCGCCGCCAGCGCTTCGGTGTTCTCCGGGTCGATCATCCTGACTATGTTCCACTCGCCTATCGCCTCCGGGAGCTTCCCCGCTCTTTCATAGTCCGCCGCAGTGTCCAGGTGGGACTTCAGCTGCTCGGCGAGCCTCTCATCCGTCCTGCGGAGATACTCGTCGGCCTGGGTGTTCTCTGGATCTATCTCGATAACATTTCGCCACTCGGCTCTGGCGAGGACGTACTCGTTGTCGTTGTAATGCCTCAGGCCGAGCTCGAAATGCTGATTGATCAGGAGCGCTTTTTCGGCGTCGCGGGTGCGCACCTCCTGAGCTGCCAGGATCGCCCCGCCGATCTCGTTGCGCAGGGCGGCGGCTCTCTCGCTGCCGGGATCGTATTCGAGGGCGATCTTGACCTCGTCGAGCGCGCTCTCCAGCTCGCCCGTTTTCCTGAGGCTGTCAGCCGCTTCAATATGTGTTGCTATGCGTCTCGCGAAGAGCTCCTCGAGGATCTTCTCCTCCTCGAGCCTGCGGGCCTCGTCCCTTTCCGCTATCTTCTGTTCCAGCGGCATTCCGATCCTGGCGGAGATCGTCAGCGGATGCGAGCTTCCCGCCTCTTCCCTGCTGAAGTATCCGTAGTCCAGCGCATATCCATGCCACGTAAACCCGATTCCCGCGGTGAACGACTCTGAATCGTAACCCATCCTGATGCTGATCATGTCACGGATCGTGTACTCTGCGCCGAACCTGAGATCGTTGTCCGCTTTTTCAGGCATGTCCATCTGGACCGAGACAGCCAGCCGGGAGCTCTCGCCGAACGCCCTCATGTACCCGAGGCCGAACATCATAGTGCGGTACACCTCATCGCTCGCGGAGACGAGCTTCGTCCTCGCCCCCACGATATCCTGGAGGTTCACTCCGAACGTGAGACCGTCGATGTAGCTTGCCCGGTAAAGCAGCCCGAGGTCGAGTCCAGTCCCCGTATCGGCATACTCGCCTATCTTCTGGTGTAGGATCTTTATCGACGTGCCGACAGACCAGGTCCCGGCGAATCGGTAGGGGACATCGAACGCGTACGATACTATCCCCTGGCTCTCCCTGTAGGACAACTCACCCGTCGGCCTGCTGAACTCGTCGAATCCCTGTATGCCGCCAGTCCCGGTAGTCAGCAGCCCTGCCCCGAAGGCTCCCGCTCCTAGGGTCGGCCAGACGAGCCCGAGATAATCGTAGCTCGCGTCGGTGAATCCCGAGAAGAGAGATATATGGTTCGCCATGATCGTGGGCGCGCCGTTGATCTTCATCGCGGCGGGGTTATAGTAGACTGCCGAAGCGTCGCTCGCTATGGCGGAGAATGCTCCACCCATGGCGATGGCCCTCGACCCGGCGCCGAGAGTATAGACTGATCTTGTCCCGCCGCCTCCATCCTGCGCATCCGCGCCGGCAGGACACAGCCAGAGGGCGATTACCAGTGTTATTTCAAGCGCTCTCTTCATCCGGTTCCACCTACTTGGCCACCGCGATCTTGAACATCGCCGACTTTCCGCCGGCCGTCACCTTGCACATGTATACGCCGTTCCTGACCACTTCGCCCCTGCCGTTGCGTCCGTCCCAGTCGGCCTGCCACCATATGCCACCCGGTTCTCCCGAGCCGCCGGGCCCGCCCGCCGGGATATCCCTGGTCCAGACAAGCACGCCGGTGTAATCGTATATCTTTATGCTCACGCTCGTATCTTCCGTGAGGAAATAGGCTATCTTCGTCGTCTCGCTTCCCGCCCTGAACGGGTTCGGGTAGTTATGGACATATTCCTCAAAATTCGCGCTCATCACCGAGAGCGGTGTGTTGTAGAAGAATCCGGCGATGTCCTCACCGTTCGCGTCGTGGACTACTCCGATCCGCGTGCCTCCGCTGCTGATCGTGAATACGACGTCACTGCTCCCGGCGAGATCTATCCTCAGCGCCCCCTCCGGAGCGGCCGCCGAGATGTCTATGGCTACCAGCGCGGTATCGGACGCACCTGTGGGTAGAGTGAATCCATGATCCACCGGCACGGGAACCGGATTCGATGAACCGGCCGGCCCACTCCAGCTCTGCCCGCCTGCGCTCAGCGTGATGGCCGATACGTAACGCGACGGGGCGCTCATGAGGTTACCTTTTCCATCCTCGACGCTTACGTACAGAGTATCCATCCCGACCGTGTATGCCGAATTGTTCCTGAATACAACGCGCATGACCGGTACGTCTGCTGCGCCCCTCGGGACGACGACCGGCGGGATCGAGTCGAGTTGCGAGACGTTCTGCATAGTTATCGTCCCGGCCTCCGTCGTCACGCCTATCGGCACCTCGCTGACTGAATACGCTACTGCCTCGTTCGAGTTCTCGTCCTTGGCGGCGGGCGTTGCAAACCTTACTGTGATGATCCTCGGCGGCTCGGCGCTGTCCGGAGCCCTGAGGTTCCATGTCACCGGCTCACCGGGATAGAAGGCCTTGCGGAAAGTCTCTCCCGGATAGTCCTCTACATTCAAATCATATGAATCTCCGGCTGGAAGCATTATCTCGAGCCGCGCACCGCTCGTGTCTATGCCAGCTGCACCCGCCAGATTACTCACGGTGGCCTCGATCGTGAACGGAAGGTCGACCGAGAGGTTTCCGCCCACCGCCTCGGCGGGACCGGATATCTCCGCGTCCAGGCTCAGGATCGCCCTGGTGACGACATCCACGGTGATCGCGTCAGTGCATCCGGAGAATGATATTCCCGAGTTCCTGTCCGTTCCAGCGGTCGATACCTGGATCGACGAGCCGTCTATCTCCACGTCCGGAGCCGTTACCGTCCATTCGACCAGCTTTTCCGTTCCATCGCCGTCGCCGAGCTGCCTCGTTGCGCCGCCTGCCGTCGAGAATCCGGCCGGCAGGATGATGGTAGCAGTGTTGGACCGCGAATTCGCCGACGGGATCGCAGTGAAGGTGACGACGAGGTCCTGTCCCGTGGAAAGGACCAGGTCGGTGGCGCCCACGGGAGCCGACACCGTCAAGGAGCAGCCCGATATATCCGCCGCGTCCTCGGTCACTATCGAGACCGTATCCGCGTCCTTCTGGACAAAGGCGCCGGTATCGATGTTGATGTCCCTCGGGACCCTCGTTATCGCTGCGATGATCTGCTGAGGAGATGCGAGCGCCGAGGCTGGGGCCTGCAGTGTCCAGACGAACTCCTCTCCGTCAGTGAACGATACGGTGAGCGAATCGGTATCCGGATAGACCCTCGTGAATCCCGCCGGCAGCGAAAGTGTGACCTGCCCGTAAGAGTCTATCTCCGCCCCGCCGGTGTTATCCACGGAAGTGGCGAACTGGAACTGCTGACCCGTCGAGACCGTGTCGTCTGCCGCGCCGGCCGGCGAGAGAACATATGCCGAGGCTGTCAGTACCGCTGGAGCCTGTACCTGTATGTTCTCGACCGACTCTATGGCCTGGATAGGCGAGACCGGCTGCCCGGTATTGACCGAGTATGCCGCTTCGATAGCGGCTGTCAGTATCTCGTTCCCTGTCGAGGAGGAAGAGACCTCGTATACAAAATCTCCGCCGGTACCGTTGGGCAGTTCCGGCGAAGATGAAATCTCATTTATCGAAGCCGGGCCGTTCGAGATCAGCGATACGTCTATATCCCTCAGATCGTCGCCGCCCGTGTTTACCACAGTGACTGTCACACGGAAGACCTGCCCCGTGTTGACGATCGAGGTATTGGGAAGCAGCGCGTTGTTCGGCGCGTCGCTGGTCACAGATGTTATCCTCAGGCCGGACGGCTCGCGGACATATATCGACGAGCCGCCTGAAGAGACCGATGCCGGCGTGCCGGGATCGTTTCTGTCTGTCCATGAGAGGGATGTGCCGATATCCACCGTTCCGGTATCGGTGCCTGTTGTGGATACGATATAGATCAGTGAATCGACTCCACCTCCACCAAGCGTCCATCCTGCCAGGCCGGATCCGAACGAGGAAGGCGGCACTACTAGATAGCCACTCAGCGGCATCCCGCCGTGCAGGAATCCGATGTCACCCGGGGCCGGCGCATCGATCGATGCGGGAGCGCCCCCGTTGTTGACCAGATCGACCCGGATCGTCCAGTCGGCGGTCTGGCCCGCGTTCACTTCGACCTGGGACGGAAGGACTGACGTAAGCGCCATGGCCGCCGGATCCTGTATCATCATAGTCTCTGTCGTATCGGCGCCCGGAGAGAGGATCACAAGATCCTCCTGCCCGGAATTCGCGTCGATCGCTGAGATCATCCTCGACGTGAAAACCTCCTCTCCGGCCACGTCTGCTGCGGTGACTTTGAATGTATCCACGAGAGTCTCACCACCGGCAAGAGCGTCTGCCTGCAGAGGACTGTTAAGGATGATCGATGAACCGTCGCCGGCAAGTCCGGTCGTCACGAGCTGGGCGGCCGCCTCTCCACTATTGGCGATCTCCAGGACTATCGGGAAGTCCTGTCCCCTGTTGACGAAGGGCTGTCTCGGCGCATTGCCTGCCACGGAGATTATCCTGATATCTGCGGGAGCCTGCACACGTAAGCCGCCATATCCGCTTCCCTCAATGCCGGTATCGTACGTGAGAGTCACGCCCCGGTTATCCTCCACGAAGCTGGCGACCGCGTCTATCCTCAGGTCGGCCCCGCCAGGTATATCGGGAGTCGGAGTGACCTCGTATGCGAGGTGTCGTTCCTGGCCTCCGGTCAGCGTAGTCCCGCCCTCGGCGAATTCCACGGGAGGCGAGGGCACTGTCAGCGGAGAGCCCGAGTAGATCATGGTGCTGCCCGGTTGCAGGGTCATCGCAGCCTCGCCGCTGTTCCTGACGAGCATTGTGACCGTCCAAGGCGTCGTCTGTCCGGATGTGACCGCGCTACGGCCTGCCAGTGTCTCGAGCACCACCGGCTCAGCCGGGGCCTGAACGGCCATGAAGCTCCCGCCGCTCGTATAAGTGTCGTCCGCCAGGGTCTCTCCGCTGTTTATATCGGTCGCGGCCACCTTGCCATTTACGATCGCTGTGCCGGTAGTCGTGCCCGTTGCGGTGACATTAAAAACGAGTGTATCGGTCCTGCCGCCTGCCAGAATGAGCCCTCCCGTTTCGGCAAGGCCGGTCGGCGGCGCAACGGTATATTCATATGTCCTGTTCCCCACTCCGGCTATCGAGAAGGATATGCCGGTAGAGTCCGGTGCGAGAGTCAGCCTTACGGAGGCCTCGCCGGAGTTGTGGATGGCCAGGCGGACGTCCCACGCCGGTTGAAGCCCGGCGGTGACGCTCTGCGGTATCTCTACGCTTGTGATACTGAGCTGTGGGGCTTCCTCTATGTACAGGGTGTCGGGCGCCGACGTTATGTCCGCCGTGAACGGGTTGCCGTTCTCGGTCCCCTCGAGATGGACACCGACGAGATACCCCGTTCTCTCGAGGTCGTCGGAGATCGTAGCACCGTTGAAGGTAAGCGTCGTCGCGGAGCCACCTGTAAGCGTGTTACCGGACAAGTCTGAGAGGTCGGTGCTGAAGGTGTCGCCGTCAGCGTCTCCGAACCATGCGCGTGTCTGCGCCCTGTCGAGTATCAACGTCGCGTGATCAGCGTCTGCGCTGAGGATGCCGAGCTGGATACCGATATCGGAACCTGTGCTCGCCACCCTCGGAGAAAGGCTGGCCGCCGTGTACGCAGGAGCGGGTCTTTCCTCGAAGACCACGGAATTCGTCCCGACCGGCCCGCTGATCTCGTCATAGATCCGCGTTCCGCTGTTGTCCTCTGTACCGATGACACTGCCAGAAAGGGCCGTATCACCCGGAGGCACCGTTCCGGTAGTACTTACAGTAAACCTCAGCGTCCCCGTCGCGCCGGAAGAAAGCGAAACGCCACCCGACAACAGCGCGGCCGGGCGCGTGAAGACGAAGCCTGTCCCGCCCTCGACCGCCACAGCAGTCGAATCGACACTTGTCAGATCGAGGGTAACGGCCGATCCGCCCGAATTTGAGACCAGCATGTCAATAGACCACACTCTGGCCTGGCCTGTCGTCACCGGGTCCTGAGAAGGGCTCACAGAGAGGACCTGCAGAAGCGCGGCACTCTGTATCTCCACGACTGCGACATAGGCCGGACCGGCGCTTACCGGTCCGAGAGGCCTTGAGGAGTTGACCTCCGTCCCTTCGGTAACGGCGTTGACGCTGCAGGCGCCCGCTGCCGAACCGGTCACATCCACGATAAATCTCAGAGTATCCGATGATTCTCCCTCAAGAGTGACCCCGCCACCCACAAACTCCGCCGGCGGTATGACGGTGAAGTCCGTCGATGTCGAGAATGTGAGTCCCGTCGAGGCAAGATCGAGATCGAGATCCGATTCCCCGCTGTTGCTGACAATCACATCGACCGTCCAGTCCCTTCCCTGTCCCGAGGTCGCCTCGTCGACCGAAGCCAGAACGCGCGTTACTTCAAGGACCGCTGGAGTCTGGACGGTAAAGCTGCCCTTCCCGCCGTACTCGGTCGTCGCCTCCAGCTCTTCAGTGCTGTTGAGGTCGGTCCCCCATATCGACGATTCGACGGTGACTGTGCCCGTGCTCATCGGCCCTGCCGCGTCGCTGATCATCATCAGGACGAGGGTGTCCGTGCCGCCGGGGACCTCTATCCCCGAAACTGGAATCCCTTCCGCCAGCGTGTACTGGCCTGTGACATCGGTCCTGCCGAGAAACAGCCTCAAATCGAGACTGTCTAGCCTGACGACCGCTTCGCCGTTATTGGCCACCCTGATCCCGGCGACCCTCTCCCCGATCTGATCGGCAGTGAAGAGGTCGGTCGGCATGATCGACGTGTTAGTGATCGAAAGCTGCGAGGCGTCCTGAATGGTGACCGAGTCGCCTACAGGAGGCTGGGCCGTAAACGGTATGCCGTTCTCCGTTCCCGAGATTCTTATTACCGGCACGTGAGCTCCGGACAGGAAAGCGCCCGAAACTGTGACCGCGTGGAACCAGATCGTATTGTCGCCCGGCCCGAGCAGAATATTCCGCGTGCCGTCGAGATAGGCCGTGTACGATGTGGTCCCGTCGTCGAGCTCAAAGGTGGTGGCGGCTGGATCGAGTATTACATCAGCTCCGCCGGAGTTCGTGATCCCCACTTCGAAGGCGACCGAGCTGTTCTTGCTAACGACAGCCGGCGCCAGTGTCGCCGGCGTATAAGCGACCGAAGCGGGGTCGACTACGGTAACCGGATCGCTCAGTATCAGTGTCGTAATGAAGGCTCCGCCGTTCTCTGTCCCGACAAGGTCAAGAGTCACCTGCCAGGCTCCTGGAGCCATCGCAGCCGGTATGGCGGCCGCGGGGAACACGAGATCGGAGATCGTCGAGCCTGGAAGCGCTCCTTCCTCTCCGAGGGAGACCATGTAAGTCAGAGCACCGTCGGTGAACGACAGCCTCGTCAGGGCGCCGTCAAGGATGACCGCGGCCTGGCCGTTGTTTCTCAGATCGAAGGTGAACGAATGCACCTGTCCCCTCGAGACTGTCTGAGGAGAGAGCGTGCCCGCCTGATAGGTTATGTCAGCGGCGGACTGCACCGTCCATGTGGCGAAATTCTCGTCAGCCGACTGGTCTGAGATATCGTTGCCGTTGACGTGAGCCTGGACCCAGGCGTCTATCGTATCCGGTCCGAGAGGGCAGCCCGGCAGCACGTGGACACCGAGCGTGTATATCTCTTCGCTGTCCCCGTCGAGAGTGTCGGGCAGAGCCGGTACTACATCGTCCAGTACCGTATAACTTCCCATGGCGAAACTGAGATTGATGTCGTAGACCCTGACCGGCGCTCCTCCCTTGTTCATCACTCTCACGTCGACATAGACAGTATCGCCCCTGCTCACTAGGGGGTCATGGACCTGTATGTCCGTGATCTCGATGCTCGAGACGATCACCGAGTTAATACCTGCCTCGAACTGCGCCGAGTACGGGGAGCCGTATACGTCCATGCCGCTTAGCGATATCCTCGGGGAGTAGGTCCCAGGCTCGAACGAGACCGGCACAGCAGTATCTACAAATAGAAGACTGTCGGTCGTGCCACCGGCGAAACTCTTGCTCGAAGCGAGCGGTGCCATAAATGTGTTGCCCTGGCCGTCGCTGAACGAGAACGTACTCGATGTGTTCAGGATGACGCCTGTCTGGCTGTCATTTCTTACCCGGACGCTGAACCTCTCTCCTAATCCTGGCACTGCATAGACCGGATATATCGAATCATCGTACGCAACGGCCGGGACAGGGGCGAATGTGATGGTCGTATCTCCATACGCCGTACCTTCGACGCTCTCAAAGACGATGTCCGCGTCCACCGGCGTCGTTCCCGACCTGACGAAGGCCGAGACGAAACTGTTGGGACCGGTCTCTCTCTGAACTCCGGGTGTGACGAGATCGAGGTCCTCGCTGGCGATCGAACCCGCGGTAGTGGAGACAGTGATCCTCGTTCTCTGCGGCACCCTGTTGTTGTACATATCAGTCACGGGGCCGGCGGTGATCGAGGAGAGGCTCGAACCGTTGGACGTTATGGTGTCTGCCCCGATCGAGACTATTGGTATCGTGCCCGAGGGAAGATCGGGCAGTATCGTTATCGTCCCGCTGTAGCTCAGCGCCGTGCCACCTTGGGTCTGCGCGGAGAGTACAAGCGGCCCGGACGTTGTCTCAGACACGCTGACCGAATACTGCCCGTTTACCAGCGTAACGGGATTCTCTACCCAGAGAGCCGTACCGTCGCTGCCCAGATCCACCACTGTAGAATCGTCTCCGTAAGCGATATTGTCGTTGAGGTCATATGCCGTGATCGTCACCTCGAAAACGTCGCCGGCGGTATGCACCATGCCGGCCGGGACTACCGTATACCTTGAGATGGCACCCGCGCTGGTGACTATATTGAACGTTCCGGTCTCCCTCGTGGGGCTGCCGTCGAGTATCGTCGCCAGTATGGTGTTCGTACCGAAGTTAGTGTCAGTGACCAGGCTGCACGCCGCGGTCCCGCCCGTTGAGCTAAGGACCAGGCCGTCATAAGGAGCCCCGGTCTGGTCTATGAGGCGCGGTGTCCCCCCGAGGCTGCTCGTGATCAGGAATCTCACCGTCTCGTCCTGCACCGGGTTGCCGTACATGTCGGCTACACGGACTATCACCTCCGTCGTATCACCAGATATCACTCCGGTCGTATCCCCGCTGACCTTCACGAGTTCGTAAGCGGGGCCTGCGGTGATCGTCAGGAGATTCCCGAAAGGAGCGAGCGTCGATCCGACAAGGTCCTCTATCCTTATCCTGTTCGTGCCCATAACGGTGTCTGTCGCGGTGAAAGTGGCCGCGCCGGCTGTCAGTTGCAGCGTGTCAGGCATGAAATCGATGGAGGCTGATTCCGCGACAGGTATCAGCCGCTTCGTGTTATCCGAGACGACAAGGTTGCCGTGCTCGTCGAACGCCGCGACATGACCTGTGAATGCCTCTCCCGCCTCGAATGTACTGCCGTCGATAATCAGCGTGACGTGGTCTATCGATCCCCGCGGGACCGTCTCGATAACGAATTCGCGTGTCTCCAGCCCTTCGGGGTTGCCGTCCAGTATCGCGGCCCTGACCCTGTTGGTCCCGGCGACGGCTCCAGTGGCGTAGGAGACCGAAGTGATCCCGTTCGCTGCTGTCACGCGCTGAAGCGCCGCTAATCCACCGCCGCCCTGCAGGATACTGAAGGTGACCATCTCGCCGCTCACGTGGTTCCCGAAGCTGTCAGCGACCCTCATGGTCAGCAGCACCGAGTCCCCGGCGGCCACTCCAGTAGTATCGCCCGATACCTCAGTTATCTGCCAGGCGGGCGCGTGGTTAACATTTATGATCTCGCTTACGCCGACTACCGACGTGCTGTCGTCGCTTATCTCCACTCTTATCGGCTCGGCAAGGTAATATCTCAGGTTGTCCTCAGTGAACCGGCCTCCGCTTATTGCCCCTGACGTGATCGTAAGGACGCCGCTCGCGGCCGCGGTAGTATCGACGGCCTGGACGGCGCGCAGGTCGATATCGTATTGAGCCGTCCTGACAAGGTTGTTCCACTCGTCCCTCGCCGCGAGAGATGCGGTGAAATCAGCGCCAGCGACCACCGAAGGCGGAGCTGTGATGACATAGTGATGTACAGTATCGTTCGCCGTGATCGCAGCTGTGAACTGGGTGGGGGAAAGCCCCGTAGTGGTCACGTCTATATCCCAGTCCCCATTCCTCGTGCCCATCCCGTACAGGACGATCTCTCCGCCGGCAAGATCGGCTTCCGTGATGGTAGAGGGGAAACCGGGCGTCGCGCTGAAAGTCAGTCCCCCTCCCGCTTCCGGAACAAGCACGATATGGCTGGTATCCGTCGGATCGAGGTTGTCGTTGCTGTCTACAGCCCTGACGGTGAATGAGAATGGCACTCCTGCCTGGGAGGGCAGTCCGGCCAGACCGGTCACGATAAGCTTGGTGGCCCCGCTCGCCACCGACGTATACACAACGTCGTCGATCTGGGCAGCCGTCAAGACTGCATGCGATGCGTCGATGATATCCTGGAGCCCCGCAGCGGCGGGCGAATTATACTGTACCGTGACCGTGCCTGTGGAATCGCTCGATCCTGAGCGGATACCCGGTCCCAGAGTGATCGTAGGATTCGGATTGCCCGGATCCTCGGAGAGGGTGCCGTCAGCAGCGTCCTTGATGAAGATCGTGAGGTTCTCGCCTACTACGAGGTTGCCGTACTGGTCTTCCATGGTCGCGGTCACTATTGTGGCGCTGTTTACAGTCACGGAGCCGCTCCCCGGTGTGAGCACTACCGAGGCAAGTTCGTCATGGTCTGCAGTCGCGGTGAAGATTACTGCCGACGTAGAACCGAACGATATCGAAGCACGTGCCCTGTCCGAATCCTCACCGCTGACCGTACCGAGAATCCATGATCCGCAGATGGCCGTTCCTGATCCGTCGGTGTCCACCCATTCCTGATCCAGGGGTGTCAAGAGGTCTGTGTCGATCGTGCCGCCGCCGTCAATGACCTGGAACCTTACCGGTTCGGCTGGCACCCTGTTCCCGAAAGCATCCTCTACGCCGACAGTCAGCTGCTGCGGCACGGCCTGCCCCACCACCGCTCGCTGCCCGTCACCCGCGATCACGAAGATACTGTCCGCCGAAGCGGGCCCGACCGCCATCGACTGTGCGGACTGATCCACTACAGAGCCGTACCTTGCCGTAACCCTGATCGTCTCGGCCCTCTTATCGCGGAAAAGCAGAGTCACGGTCCCATTGTCGGCGGGCGCGAAGTCATAGTACACAGTGTCGCCCGCCTCGCTGACGATGCTCCCCGAAGATCCTCCACCAAGCCCCCACGAGATCATATCGGTCGATTCCTGGCTGTCTGTGTAGAGGATGATCACGTCATCGAACCAGTCGACCGTGTTGTCGTTCACATCGATTATCTGAATCGAGATATTCTCCGGTACGTCGGCCACGCCCGATCCATCATGCGCTATAAGGAACCGATCGGGCGGTCCAGCGATGAAAGCTACATCCACGGTGTTGTTTGTCATACTGCCATTTATTTCTGCACTTACGGTCTTTACTTCAGCCTTTGTCGAGCTTATCCACCCGACCGCGACCCCATTTTCCGCAGTCGGTACCGAAGGCTGGAATATCGTATTGCCGCCGTCTGTATCGGTGGCGTGGAGGATCACCGAAGCTCCGCTTATAGGGTTGTTGTTCGCGTCCAGCACAACGACCGTAATACGGCAGTTATCAGATCCGTCCGCCGTCACGGTACCCACGTCGGAGACGATCAAAGAGTGATCAGGGTCGATCGGGCCAGGAATCCACTGCACATCAAGAGTATCGTTTAAAAGGAACCCGTCCACACGGGCGCTGACCGTCTTTAGCTCAGCCACCGTAGAGCGCACAGTCCCGGTCGCCATGCCGTCCGCCCCGGTCACACCCACAGGCTGCACGATCGTGTTCCCCGTGCCCGTCGCCTCCAGCGTCACCGAGGAGCCCGAGACAGGGTTACCGGCACCGTCGCGCACCGTCACGGTGACCGTAAGAAGCTCCACATCGTCGGCTGTCACCTGGGCCTTGTCCCCCGATATCTCCGAGAGAGCCTGGCTGAAGCTCCCCGTGCGGAACACCACAGAGACCGTCGGCGTAAGAGGCGACCCGTTTATCGTAGCCGATATCGTCTTCGTCTCAGCCACGCTCGAGGCCACAGTACCCGTAGCCACTCCCGCCGCGTCGGTCACCACACCAGGCTGCACGATCGTGTTCCCGCTCCCGGTCGCCCCAAGGACCACTGCAGCACCCTGCACCGCGTTCCCGTACTGGTCACGCGCCGTCACCGTCACAGTCGTCACGTCAGACCCGTTCGCCACCACCGTGTCAGGCACTGCGTCTATCGTGGAGACAGCGAGGTCTACAGCCCCCGCTCTCCACTGCACATCAAGAGTATCGTTTAAAAGGAACCCGTCCACACGGGCGCTGACCGTCTTTAGCTCAGCCACCGTAGAGCGCACAGTCCCGGTCGCCATGCCGTCCGCCCCGGTCACACCCACAGGCTGCACGATCGTGTTCCCCGTGCCCGTCGCCTCCAGCGTCACCGAGGAGCCCGAGACAGGGTTACCGGCACCGTCGCGCACCGTCACGGTGACCGTAAGAAGCTCCACATCGTCGGCTGTCACCTGGGCCTTGTCCCCCGATATCTCCGAGAGAGCCTGGCTGAAGCTCCCCGTGCGGAACACCACAGAGACCGTCGGCGTAAGAGGCGACCCGTTTATCGTAGCCGATATCGTCTTCGTCTCAGCCACGCTCGAGGCCACAGTACCCGTAGCCACTCCCGCCGCGTCGGTCACCACACCAGGCTGCACGATCGTGTTCCCGCTCCCGGTCGCCCCAAGGACCACTGCAGCACCCTGCACCGCGTTCCCGTACTGGTCACGCGCCGTCACCGTCACAGTCGTCACGTCAGACCCGTTCGCCACCACCGTGTCAGGCACTGCGTCTATCGTGGAGACAGCGAGGTCTACAGGGCCGGGCTGGAATGTCACCGGTATGATATCCTCGAGATGGACCCCGTCAGCGGTCGCCCTGATGTTCTTGGCCCCCGCTCCCGTCGATCTGACCGAGCCCGTCGCGATTCCTCCGGGACCCGTAACTCCCGAGGGCTGAGTGATCGTGTTCCCCGTACCGTCGACCTCTAGCACGACAGTCACGCCATCGATCGAGTTGTAATACTGGTCCACGATGCGGACAGTGACACCGATCTCATCGACACCGTCCGCGTCAGCTGTCGCGGCGTCCACGGTGATGTAGGATGTAGATGTATCGATCGCAGCATGATTGATATAGACGACCGTGTTGTCCGATTCGAGAAGCGGCGGCACCGCGTCGTTATCGAGGAAGACGAGAAAATACCCGGCCGCCATATTCATGGCGTTATACCAGTAATCGACCTCGGCTGAAGTCGAACCCGAGGGGATGACCAGGGAGGTAACGCTGCTCGAATGATTATCTTTGTCGTAGAAGTTGCCCGCTCCGGCAAGAAGGCTGATAGTCTGGTCTGAGGACGGAGCGCTCGGATTACCGTGGATATCTACAGACCGGATGATGTATCGGGCGAATTCCCCGGCGGTGATGGTCGTGTCCTGCGGCGACACCGCAAGCGCCGTGGGGTCTCCCGGCTCGACCGTTACCTGCTGCTGGGCGTCAGTCCAGCTCTGGCCGTCGGCGGACACCGTGATGTCATATATACCCGGCACAGTATCCCTGTAGTAGAAAGATGCCGTGTCTTCTCCAGCAGATACCGTTACTGTAGTCGTTGCGCTCCAGCTTCCATTGGAAAGGTGGGAGAAGATCCCCGCGCCGGATGTCGTGGCGAGGGAAAGGTCCTGATCGGATCCGACAGGGGCTGGATTGTCAAACTCGTCCTGCGCCTGGACCCTCATCACCAGGCTCTCGCCGTCAGCTTTTACCGTCCTCTCGGCAGTAAGGAACACGAGCTTCGAAGCAGGCGCGGCTACTACATTCAGCTTCGGAGATGAAACAATAGAGGCAGGCGAGGCTCCAAGAGGATTCGACTGGACCAGGAATTCGACGCCGGATCCGGCCACTGTCTGGCTTTCAGCCTTTCCGAGCACTGAGGACGAACTGTCTCCGTAGACGATATCTATCGTCTCGCCGGCTGTTAGTGTATCGACATTGATCGTGATGTTCCTGCCGACGATCGAAACCGGGTCCGCGACGTTAAGGGTCCCTTCGCTGACAGCCGTGACGTACCCTGCCGACGAGTTTGAGGACTCCTGCGGAAGAGTCCACTCCGCCGGGATGACGAGCCTTACGACACCGGTCGAAAAATCTGCCGTGGCTGTATAGGTGATTGTCCAGGTCCCGGAGAAACCGGCCGTGACATCTGCCGGCGGGAATATGACCGCCGTGCCGCTGCCCGGCTGGGCATGGGCCACTGCCGGAAATAAGAGTCCCGCGAGGAGACATACAGCGAGCGTGAGCCCCTTGAGGAGCCTTTCCCCCGGCTTTTCAGCCGGCCTTCCGGTGGAAGCCTTATGAATCGGTCCGGACATGATCCACACATTCAGGGGCAAGGTATATGCCACATTCGGAACGGCTTTAGCCGACAATGATGAAGCTTGTCAGTCCGTATATGGACATACCTCGCCATGGCCTTCTTCAGGCTCAGGGTATGTTTCGAGGCTCGCTAATTGCTGTTTCTGCAAGATGTTGAACCAGAAGCAGCCTTTCGGCCGATTATTTTTCCGGCCGGTCATCCGCCGCGGGCCCGGTATCGCACACTCCATGCCCTGGCTCCGAGCCGCAGAATACAGCGGAGTAATCGATATAAACTAGCACAAACGGGGGCAAAATGCAACAATCTGTCACTCTGTAAGCCTCCGATTTACAAGATGTTAAGAATCCGGGTGGAATCAGGCCGGCTTTCACTCGACCGATATGACCGAATTGTATCCACCGAAGCCATCGTCGGTCGTAGTCGGATTCGCCTGGTCGGGTATCCATTCATCGCCGTCGATTACGAACTTGTACTCGTACTTTCCAGGAGGAAGAGGGAGCACGATCGTCCACATACCCGATCCATCACGGTCGTACAGCGGGTCGGCTGTCATCGACCAGTTGTTGAAGGTGCCCGCGATGTTGACTGTCTTGACCTTCGTGGAATAGAGGGAGAACCTCACTCCCTGCGGTGTGATCTGGGGCCCCGTGTTCGGCTCCACGCCGCCGGTGGGACCGTGCGCCACTCCACACCCGGCGGACCAGAGCGCTGAGACTGCCAGGACAAGGATTACGACCGTTCTGTATCTTCTCATGATTACGGCACTACCAGCAGGCTTGCCTTCCCTCCCCATGGGTCGTCCGCGACTCTAGGATTGGCGGGGTCCGGTATCCTCTGAGTCTCGTTCAACAGAAAAAAATAACGGTATCTGCCCGGCGGCAGCTGCTGCGCCAGGTTCCAGACACCCTTCTCGTCCTTTTCCATCAGGCCGACGAGCACTTCGCCCTGCTCGGCGTCTCCGACCCCCCAGTTGTTCCAGTCGCCGGCGACCTGGACCGTCCTGGCCGAGTGCGATGGATACCTGAAAATGACCTTCCCTTCTTTGAGGACGGGGGATTCGACCGATTTTTCCATATAGCTGCATGATCCGGCCACCAGAATAAGTGCTATGACCATTGCCCTTAATATATTCAATATAACAGAAATCTTCATCGGTCCTCCGGGAAATCGATTCTATCAGAAGGAAAATCCCCCCTCAAAGCTCAATCTCCATTCCTCGGAAAGGGATTTCTCCGCTTTGCCGAGCTCTTCGATAAGATATTGTCCATTATCCGGCTCCACCCACATGAACAGGCCCTGGTCAAGCAGATAACTCTCTCGCCCGTCTCCCGTGAAATCGAAATACCATCTGTCGAACCTGTGCGGGGCTACACCGATGCCGAGCGAAGCCCATCCCGTACCACCGAGATCGCCGCGGACTCCCGCCCAGAAGTCAAGGAAGCCGCTGTCGCCGACCCAGCGTTCGTCACTATACGTCACATACCTAATATCAGTATGTATGGAAAGGTACGACCCGATGCGGACTCCCTTCCCTCCCGATATCTCGATGATGCTTCTTGACAGCTCGCTGTCCCAGTCATATCTCGCCGAAATGGTGCCTTCCAGGCGATAGGGGCCGGGGATCGGATCCACACCGCCCTCTTCGATGGTCAGGGATGCTCCCCATATCCTCTTCGAGTCCAGGAACTGCAGAAGTCCGGTCCTGAGCATGCTGCCGTCGAGCCAGAAATTCCAGCCCTGGAGCCAGAAGGTCCTTCCCACCCCTCTTGACCCGCTGAAATCGATAAGACCTATATCCAGGTCGGCGTTCAGTTTCCCGGTTCCGTATTTCACGCCGGCATCGAATACATCCATCCTCGCGTCATCCCAGTATTCACTTGATCCCAGCAGCTCCGGGTTCCTTTCTATTGTAGTCCGCTTCCAGTTCAGCAGCCCGATGAAAGGCCCCCTCGACCATGAGATCTCCGCCAGGGCCCGGTATCCTTCCTCCCACTCCCTGTCATAGCCGGAAGCGTCCTTGCCCGGCCCCTGGGCCTCAGGGGGTATTGCTGAACAGGCGCTGAATCTCGTGATCCCTGTAAGAAACTGTGCCTTCAGCGCCGGCCAGCCGTCCTTGCCGATCTCGAGCAGGAGCCCGTGAGAGGTCCTCGTCTCCGGCCCGACCAGGACCGTTCCGTCATCATCCTCCCACTCCCATACTATCGGCCCCCTGTCGTGCCTGTAGAGATATTCCAGATGGACAGCCCAGAACGAACCTCCCAGGGAAGCGCCTATCATGTCCCTGTCTTCGGGTTCCCAGCTCACATACTTCTGTCGATACCAGTAGTTCTCGATCCACGGCCCGTACCCGTCTATCCTGTTCGCGAAGAACAGGCGCCCCTCCAGTGCGTCCCGCCATCCTGCAGATACCTCCGCGCCCCTGCAGAAAAGATCAAGAGGGTAGGCGTAAGGCCCGACATCGGTAAAAAGCGACAGTGGGTCGTCGAAACCGATCCTGCCGGACCTGTGGAAAGCGCCCAGGCTGAACCTCTCCGTCACCCATTCACCCCTGGCTCTTAAAAGGTACGCCTTTACCGGGTCTTCGGCCGTAGTCTCGTATTCCGCTCCGACGAGGACGTTGCCCTTCAATGATCCGTCGATCTGACCGTCGACACCGGCGGAGGCCGTAAATAGCCCGTGCTCCTCAGTCGCAGCAGCAGTCATCGCTCCATACGGATCATATATCTCTTCGATCTTTCTCTTACCAGATCTGGTTGCCTCGTAGACGATGCTGTAGCGGCCTTCCTCCTCTACGAATATGAAGAAGGTGTTGCCGTCGGCGTCCCTGTTCGGATTGTCCGGGTCGGGCATGAGCTGCCCGTCGACGACGAACATGTACCTGTACTTCCCGGGGATAAGGTAGAGCCGAAGTTCCCATGCGCCACCCCTCCTTACCATCCCGTCCATCTTTGTGTTCCAGTTATTGAAGTCGCCCGTAAGGAAGACCTTTGCCGCGCCCATGTCTTCCAGCCTGAAAACGACCTCCTCCTCGTCGACCTCGATCGAGGCATACGCCGGCTCCGGCAGCACCGGCGCTAGTGTCGCCGCGCAAATGAGAAACAGGACCAAAGGCTCGATACGTCTCACCTTCTATATCCCCCCGAGCCAAATCCTCGTCTGGAACGAGATCGACTTGTCTCTTCTTGTCGTCTGAGCGACCGGATCGCAGGTGAGATCTGCATATGTCGAGACCGGGACATATGTGCCCGCCGAAGCCCTGAAGACGAACCTCCTGCCGCCTCTCATCTCGATGTCGGCCGAATAGAATCCCCGTACGGAGCGTTCGAGGTACATCGATCCTCCTAGCGCCCATCTCCTTCCCAGGTTCACGCAGGCCTCCGTGAGGAACGAGAACCAGCTCTCGCCTCCTGTATCATCAAGCCTCGCCGTAGTGACAAGGCGCGTAAGGCTGTTGTCGTCGACGGTGGAGATGACAAAGACCGGCCTGTAGCCCTCCGCGAAGAAGGTCTTCGCGGTCGTCTCCAGCCCCCCTCTCAGCCTGGTCCGGAATGAAGCACTGAGGACTCCGCCTCCCCTGTTCGTCCTGTAATCGTACCTGTCCGCCGCCTTGAGTGATGCGAGCATGGCGAGCCGGGCGTGCTTCCACCACAATTCGGCATAGCTCTCCACGTACCCTGAAGAGACCTCGCCGATCTCGTCTTTGAACCTTCGCCCGGAATATCGGTATCCGGGGGCCAGGCCGAACCTCCCTTTTGCGCCGGCATTCAGTTCAAGCCCCGTCCATTCCGCGGCCAGCGAACCGTCCGATGGCAATCCCTCGCTGAAACTGCCCCATTCCATCGCGCCGGGATCGAACCCGAAAAGTCCGCCTTCGAAGTCATCCCACCTGTAAGCGGACCTGGCGAACTCGATGTTGACACCGCCTCCCTCGAGGCTGAATCCGCCGTCCAGCCCGTATAGCGCCGAATAATCATGCTGTGTCCAAGAGGATCTTACGTCCACAAGCGTCAGTCCGAGATGCCACGAGCCGCGATCTATCCCCCCCTCGAATAGGTTGAGAAATATGCCCTGCAGCGGAAGAGGCGGCAGGCCGAAATTTCGTTTCTGCTCGACGGGATCCCTGAAGACAGCACTGGTATACGTCATAAAGACCGAACCTGCGGTGAGAGCCGCGACGTCGAATCCCTCTCCTCTCCGCGAGACAAGGTGCGAGTCGTTCGAGACGAGGCACATCAGTCTTCCGCGATTCCGGAATACCCGTTCCCTCAGGAAGAGTTTTCCCGTAAGTCGGCCCTTCCATGTCGCCGAAATATGTCCCTGGTCGATGAAGAACCGGCTCGAATAGACATCATGCCAGCTCGTACCTCTGAGGCCGGTGGTCCCCTTTATGAAGAAATGGGATTGCCTGGCGGACCTGACGTCGAACATCAGCGATACACGATCGGAAAGATGCGATGACCGCGAGTTGTCGTTCCACGGAAAATACAGGGGGTATTCATCAAGCCTGATAAGATTCGTATATACTCCACCCCACCTGATGCTCACGGATGAATCTGGCGTAGCTTCGAGTCCACTGCATCGAGCGCTCACAGGCACACAAAGCCGGGCGAGCAGCGCGAATGCCGCAACGTACAAGGTGATGCCGCGTCTCACGATCCTCACTGGTAGATCCTCGCCGGCCGGTTGAAGAATATCTCGACAGAAGCACCGGCAGATATCACGTCCTCGGCTTCCTGCCCGAATACTGCGGAAACCCTCCATCTGTTCCCGTCCCATCTCGCACCGCCATATACGCGTTCCGACGTCATCCCCGCCATTATCTCGAGGGGGACAGCCGTTCTAAGGCCGAACCCGAAATGATCGGTGTTCCTCTCACCCTCGTGCCTCCGTTCCCAGGAGACGGTGAACCTGTCCTCGTAGAGCCAGGCCGCTCCGTATCGCACGGTCCTGTCCCACGGGATGTAGTAGTCACCCGACCCGAAACCAGTCTCAGATATATTCTCCATTGAAGCGGAGAGTGAAATGAAGGGGAGAGGCCTGATCATCATGCCCAGATCGGCCGTCAGCGCGTCATACGAATACCTGCCCGGCGATACCCCGCACGGCACGCATCCTTCTTCGAGCTCGAACGATACGCGCCCCCACCTGAGCGCTCCGCCGACCGATATGAATGAACCTGCGGAGCCTGACAGCACATCGATCGCGAATCCCGTGGATAGCTGGCTCTCAGCGGTTCCTCCGTCATAGCTCTTTCTCGATCCTGCCGCGCCGAATACGATCCCCCATCGCTCGACCCCTCCGAAGAGCTTGCCCTCCCATGGCCCCGCCCCCCCTCCCGTCTCCAGGTAATCGCCGTAAAAGACCACTCCGCCCGTGTTGACAAGACCCGCCGGGTTTATCACCAGAGCGGTGATGTCGTCGGCCAGTGGAGAGAAGGCTCCTCCCATCGCCATCGATCTTGCAGAAGATATAGTCCCGTCGAACCGATCAGGCTTTTCCGCCGAGACGGAGCCGGAGAGCAGCAGGAGGACACCGGACGCCGCGGTTATCCTGCGCACCTTTCTGTGATTCCGCCGGATGGTCGAGGATACTTTCAATCCCTGGCCGCCTCGTCGATGCGCTTGAGCCCCTCAAGAATGAGATGGTCCATCCGTATATCGAGAAGTATGTCCTCGTGTTCCGGTTCGACGCCGGAGAAGAAGACGAACTGTCCCTTCGTCCACGGGAGGACCTCGTAGACCACTTCCTTTATCTGTTCATGTATCGCGTTCTCGAGGGTCACATAGTCAAGATACCCCCGATCGATGAGTATGTTGCCTATTCTCTTGTCGCCCTTCTTGTTGCGTATTTCCACGAGTGCATCGTCGAGTTGGCCCTCGGTTATGATGCCGTTCTCTATGAGAAACTCGCCGATCTTCTTTCTTCTCGTGTCGATCGTCGCGTAAAGCAGTCCGCCTTCCTTGAACCAGAAGCTTGCCACGTTGTCTATCGTAATGAGCTTCATCTTTCCCGTCAGACCGCAGATACCGGTCACCTGAAATATCATCGAAGGATCCATGACCATGAGGTCTCCGCCCAAGTCCATCTTCTACCTCCTGTCAGTGTGCATCGTGGTTCCTTACCGATCTCAGTCCGATCGCGGTCTGCGATACGATGACCGAAAGGAAAGCCGCTCCCAGTATCGGGAAAAGTATATCGTCATACGATGAAAACCTCTGTGGATCACCGAGGGCAGCGCGCAGTAGAAGAAACATGATTATCGAGCCCTGGACGACGCCCGCCACCTTGCCGGTAAGCGTGGCACGCAGCTTGGGCAGCCTGTCGGTCAGGGACAGTATTGCCAGCCCGGCGAAGAACTGCACATATCTTGCGACAAGCAGGGCGAAAAGCCAGGACGGGACCCTTCCGCTCACAAACAACCATGTGAAGACCGTTATGGTGGCCATGATGTCTCCGACAGGGTCTATCATCAGGCCGAAATCGGTCTCCTGACCGAACCGGCGGGCTACCATACCGTCAGCAACGTCGGTCATCTCCGCCGTTAGCCAGAGGATCGCGCCGGCCATCATGTACTGGTGACTAAGAAGTACCAGGACCGGTGGAACGCAGAATATCCTCAATGCTGTCAGCGCGTTGGCGGCTTCGAAACGGCAGACCGATCTCCCGTCAGGCCTGCGGAAGAAGTGCATGTTCCGAAGTGAGAAGACCGTGAAAACGGCGATAACAGGTACGGTCCACAGGACCAGGCTGATGGCCAGGTCGACCTTCCCGTTCCGCACCAGCGCCGTGCCGCACGCCGCCAGCAGCGCTGATATGACAGTGATGAAACCGAGTATCGATCTCCTCAGTCTCCTGCCGCAATCAGGAGTCCCCTTCTCCCTGTCGCCCCTTTCGATAGGTCAGCTCCCTTCCCCGGCTCCCTTCAGGGCCGCCTGCGCGGCCGCGAGGATCGCTACCGGGATCCTGAACGGCGAACAGCTGACGTAGTCGAACCCGGTCCTCTGGCAGAACCCGATAGACGATGGCTCCCCGCCATGCTCGCCGCATATCCCCACCTTCAGCCCTTTCCGTGCGTGCCTGCCTTTCTCGACACCGATCCTGATAAGGCTTCCTACACCCTCCTGATCGAGCTTCTGGAAAGGATCGGCAGCCCACACTCCCTTTTCTATATAGTCGCCTATGAACTTTCCGGCGTCATCCCTGCTGATTCCGAGAGTCGTCTGAGTCAGGTCGTTGGTCCCGAACGAGAAGAATTCCGCCCGCTCGGCGATCTTGTCAGCTGTCAGAGCAGCTCTTGGTATCTCGATCATAGTCCCGACAAGATATTCCACCTTGACGCCCTTTTCTTTCATCACTTCAGAGGCGACGCGCCGGATGACCTCTTCCTGCAGCTCGAACTCCTTTACGCTGCCCACCAGAGGAATCATTATCTCAGGTGTCACTTTCTTTCCGCTGGCAGTAAGATCACAGGCTGCCTCGATGATCGCTCTGGCCTGCATCTCCGTGATCTCCGGGTACACTATGCCGAGCCTGCATCCCCTGTGGCCCAGCATCGGATTCACTTCCTTTAGAGACATGACCTTCTCGGCAAGAGTCTCTGCGGCGATGTTCATCTTGCTGGCCAGTTCGGCGATCTCATCCTCTTCGTGGGGGAGGAACTCGTGCAGGGGCGGATCAAGGGTACGGATGGTGACAGGCATCTCTCCCATGGCCTCGAATATGCCCACAAAATCCTCACGCTGCATCGGAAGAAGATTGGAGAGGGCCTCCCTCCTCCCTTTCCCGTCGGCGGAGAGGATCATTCGCCTCACCCAGTCTATCCTCTCGCCTTCGAAGAACATGTGCTCTGTCCTGCAGAGGCCGATCCCCTCCGCGCCGAATGAGATCGCGGCCGCTGCCTGGTCCGGGCGGTCGGCGTTCGCTCTCACCCGCATCGTCCGCAGACCGTTGGCCCATCCGATCAGCTCCTCGTAGTCCCTATAGACGACCGAGTCCTTTCCGTCCATCGTCCTGTCGATGAGGACCTGGATCACCTCTGAGGGCTTCGTCTCGATCATCCCGGAGATGACTTCGCCTGTGGAACCGTCTATTGATAGATGATCCCCTTCGGAGAGGACAGCGCCGCCCGCTTCGAGCTTTCTCTGCCTGTAATCGATCGATATATCTTTGGCTCCTACGACGCATACCTTCCCCATCTGTCTTGCTACAAGCGCGGCGTGGGATGTGGCCCCACCCGCCGAGGTCAGGATGCCGGAAGCGGCGTTCATACCACGGATATCCTCAGGACTGGTCTCTATCCTGACGAGTATGACTTCCTCTCCCTCACCGGCCCATCGCTCGGCGTCCTCCGCATTGAATACGATCCTGCCCGTGGCGGCTCCGGGCCCGGCGTTGATGCCCTTCGCGATAAGCCTTCCTTCCGCTGTCGCCCTGTTTTTCTGTTCAGGGTCGAAGACCGGCCTGAGGAACTGGTTGAGTTGCTCGGGGTCGATACGCCGTATCGCCTCTTCCTTCGATATAAGGCCTTCCCGTACCATGTCTATCGCGATCTTTATAGCCGCGAATCCGGTACGCTTGCCGGCTCTTGTCTGCAGGATCCAGAGCCTCCCGCCCTGAATCGTGAACTCGAGGTCCTGCATGTCACGATAATGCTTCTCGAGCTTGAGGCGGATAGCGTCCAGTTCCCGGTATATCTCCGGCATCTCCTCCTCGAGACACGGGATGTCGGCGTCACCCTTCTGCGCGATATTGATCGGCCTCGGGGTCCTGATGCCCGCTACGACATCCTCTCCCTGCGCCTTCATGAGATACTCTCCGTAGAAAAGATTCTCGCCGGTGGCCGGGTTCCTAGTGAAAGCCACTCCAGTCCCCGAATCGTCTCCGAGGTTTCCATATACCATCGACTGGACGTTTACCGCTGTCCCCCAGTCGTCTGGGATCCCGTTCAGCTTCCTGTAGGTGTCAGCTCTGTCGTTGTTCCAAGAATTAAAGACCGCTCCTATGGCGTTCCACAGCTGCTCGCGCGGATTCTCGGGGAATTCTACGCCTGCCTTCTCCGATATCATCGCCTTGTATCGACTTACCAGGTCCTTGAGGTCTTCGACGCCAAGGTCCATGTCCAGCTCGGCGCCCACCTCTTCCTTCTTCGCGTGCAGGATCTCCTCGAACGGATCCCTCGCGTCCTTTCCTGTCGGCTTCATCTCCAGGACTACATCACCATACATCTGGACGAATCGCCTGAAGCAATCCCATGCGAACCGGTCATCTCCGCTCCTGCTGGCCAGCCCTTCGACCGTCTCGAGATTCAGGCCGAGGTTGAGCACGGTGTCCATCATACCGGGCATGCTGACTCTGGCCCCTGAACGCACTGAAAGTAGAAGCGGATCTGCCGGATCTCCGAATTTCGCTCCCATCGCCGTTTCGACCTTCTCGACCGCCGCTGATACAGCCTCTTCGAGGCCGTCCGGGTAACGCCCGCCGTTTTTGTAGAAATATGTGCATACATCGGTCGAGATCGTGAATCCGGCGGGCACAGGGATGCCCGTGCTGGCCATCTCGGCAAGGTTGGCCCCTTTCCCGCCGAGCAGGTCACGCATGCCGGCATTGCCTTCGGCTTCCTTGCCTCCGAAGAAAAATACGTTCTTATCAGTCAAGAGAGACCTCCCGTTCTCGTGTCACAGGTCATAGATATCTATAACGTTATCAATATATTACGAACAGGCGACCATTATCCGCCGTCAGTTCGGAATTTATCCGAAAGGGCCGGTATTTTCAAGATTAAAAGGAGAGCCGGTCACCTGAGTCTTACGGCCTTGAGGACTCTTTTTTCCTGGGGCGACATGAACTCGGCGAAGTAAACGCCGCTTGCCACTTCTGATCCCAGGTCGTTGCGGCCGTCCCACTCTACTGTGGCCCCGAACAGAAGCGGCGCCTCGAGAAGAAGCGTCCTCACTGTGCGGCCGGATACATCGTAGATCTTCGCCGAGAAATATGTCCACCTGCCGGAATAGAGGTCGAACGCGATCGAGTCGCGGAATGGATTCGGATACCCGTTCGATATAGATACGCCCTCATCGATACCCGACGAGAATCCGGCGGTCGCCAGTCCTTTCGCGATGCCCCAGCCAAAGTTGTTGTCAGGGGATCCGCTGTTGGTAGCGTGGACTCTGAGCGAATCCCTCATCCGTATCGGGGTCCAGTCGGGATGTATCTCGAGAAGCTGCGCGCACAGGCCTGCCACCAGCGGAGTCGCGAACGATGTGCCGCTGTACTTGCCGTACCCGTAATCCAGTGGATAAGCGACACTCTGGACGGATACCGCCTGGGCCATCAGGTCCGGCTTGATCCTCCCGTCCGATGTCGGGCCCCTGGAGCTCGATCCCCAAAGGCTCCCGTCGGCATATACACCTCCCACCGTTATCACGCTGTCGGCGTCGGCCGGCGCTATAAGCGAAGTGGGGCCGTTCCAGCCGTAATTTCCCGCCGCGTTACAGACAATTATGCCCCTGGAGGCGGCCCTGTTCGCCGCTATCGTCGACAGAGCCGTCTTTCCGTCAAGATCATAGTCCGGATCGTACCAGTTTATGTATCCAAGCGAACTGGTGACTATATCAGCCCCGATGCTGTCGCACCACTCGAGGCCGGCTACCCAGTTGTCCTCCTCGATCTCTATCTCCTCACCGATGATCTCGGTCTTCGCGAGCAGATATGACGCTCCCCAGGCCGGCCCGACGAGGCCTCCCTCGCCATACCCCGCGATCACTCCGAGGACGAGCGTACCATGCCTGTCCTGGTCGGGATTGTCTCCGGGCTCGTTCTGCGTCAAAGGATCGTCGTTCACAAAATCCCACTGGGCGTGCACTTCGAGGCGGTCGAAGGCATAATGGTCGAGCAGGAATCCAGTGTCCAGTATCCCGATCATCATCTGCCCGGAGGAGCCCGCAGCTCCCGAGCCGTTGTACCCCATCTCTAGAAGATCGACCGACTCGATCATGTAGAGCTGGTTGAAACTGTCTCCGTATATCCCGATCTGTGTCGCTGAGGGAGTTTTACGCGGGACGAGATCGCGGTCTTTGGAAGGCAGCGGGGGCTTTGCTCTCCTGTATTTCATTACAGCATCGACCTTCGCGATTCCAGGTGCTTCCAGAAGGCGCGCTATCCGCTCCACCCTTACGTCGGCGCTGATCGCGTTGAAATATGAAGACCTTCGCCGGACGCGCTCGATGAACGGCCTTACTTCCTCTATCGAATCCAGTGACGGGGGATGCAAGGCGGCAGGATCGTTCCCTCGCGTCCCCCGCCTGGAGACCCTCTCTATCGACCGGCGTGAAGCAGCAGCACCGTCATCCGGCGGCCCTGAGAAGAATATCCAGACGGGTACTGTCCCGCCGGACCCCGGGTCCGCCATGATCCTGGCCAGGGCCTTCCCGCATTCCGCCCGGCCGGTCACGGCCCCTTGGTTCTGTTGCGGGCTAATAAACGCCATCGCGGCAAAGACTGCCAATCCCGCGGAGAGCCTGTGGTATACGCGCATCTTCTCCCTGTCAGATGACGGGGAATTCCTTCCCGCTCTTGTACGATTCGAACATGATGAAGTCGGCATGATGTATGATTATCGCTTCCGGGCTCCTATAAGACTTATCCCCCTCACGTGAGTGGACCGCGATCGTATGGCTAACCTCCTCCGGAAGACCCCATTTGACCGTGAGCCCCATACCGGAGAGAGGATGCCGCAGCAGCCGGCCACTCCTGGCCATAGAGATCTTCCCGTCCTTCCTGCCGTACTCGAGAAGCTTGCCGACATCATGCAGCAGCGCGCCCGCGATCAGATGGTCATCGTCGATCTCCAGACCCTGCATCTCCTTTAGCGGGACAGCGATCTGCCTGCACAGATGTGTCACGATCCTCGTATGGTCGAAAAGGTTGATGTCTGTGTCCTGGACCAGAAGGGTGAAAGGGATCGAGTCCAGATCGTCCTCTTTCCATCCTCCAAGCTTAAAGGCATCCTCCCACACCTTCTCTACCTGATCTCTTAGATCGCTGTCGGCGATCCAGTCCAGTTCCGGCAGGATCTTCTTCCACTTGGGCATCGACGGTATCCTCCTTGGTCAGTGTTTTCTCCTGCTTCGCGGGCGTCTCTTCTTGATCTCCCCGCCCGTTCCGATGTATAGAGCGAGATTCGCGCTCTCTTCTATCTTCGGCACTATGAGTTTCTTGATGGTGGTCATCAGGACGGTCACCCCCGGCCCATGCCCGCTGGTGATGCATGCCCCGTGGACGACCACGCCTATGCTGATAGCGCCAGATCTCATCGACCGTCCGAACCTGCAGTCGGCATCGCTGATCGCGATCAAGTCCCCTATCCTGAGGTTCTGCAGTCCGAATTTCCTCACGGATTCCTTCTCGCCGAGCTGTATATCATAGTCTCCGCTGTAGCTGTGCCTCGATCCAAGCCCGGACCCCATGATAGAGGCGGGTATGACATGCGTCACGGGGACTATCATCTGATTGTTCTGTGAGACGATCCCGAGCTTACCAAGCAGTCCCGGATCTATGTTCATCACATGGACATCGGTATAGTCCTTCAGCGCAAGGCCCTGGCCGACGGCTCTTATCTGTATCGTATCGCCTATCGCGAGCTTGTCCAGCGCCGCTCGAGGAAAATCAATGATCACGTGCTCCACTCCACCGTGCTTTCCCGTCACCACTCCCCTTGAGCCGGCGGCCGGTCCGGACATCACTCTCGCCTCGTTTCCGACACACGCGAGGATGCTGAGTCCACCAAGATCGTTCCTGTCAGACTCTGAGCCCTTGAGCGTCACGCTGACCCCGGGCTCAATATGATCCCCGATAAAATCAAGCGCCGAATCACCCACGGATACGTTGTATGTGATACCTCCGGTTCCCGGCATCACATGCGCGTCTCCATCGGGATCGATAAGCCATGGGTTTTTAAGGGGTATACGGGGGTTAGAGATGACGCCGGATACCGCCTTCTCTACGAGATACTGTTTGTTAGTCCTGAGCATTATCACCACCTGCCGGTCATACAGTCCATTTGAGACATCCCGGTCCGGATTCTGGACTAAAGGCTTCCGCCTGTCAACCCTGTCACCACTCCCCGGTATTTCAAGGACCTTAAAAAAATGACCGCCCCGTAAACAGGGCGGTCATCAGATACAGGATAAAGGCCGATATCAGCGGATCACCACGATCCTGCCGTATACATCGTCCCCGTTCGCTGCTTCTACTCTGAAGACGTACACCCCGGACCCCACATCCTGACCGTTCTTGTTCCGCACGTCCCAGCTCACTATACCGTTTTCACCGTTGGCGCTGTAGTGGTAACCCTCCCAGACGAGGTCTCCCGCAACAGTGAATATCTTTATCTCCGCCTCGCGCGGCACGTTGAAGAACTTGATGCACCTGTCGGGATAATTATGATAGTAGGGAGTGGACTCTTCCGATGTGCCCGTCCGGTAAGGATTGGGAACTGCATACACCTTGTTGATGTTCGTTCCTGCATCAACAGTCATTTCGAAGGGTATGCTCACAGAGCTGCAATCCACCGGGGCTCCCGGTGTCGCGGGATCCTCAGGGTTTTCGTCGCAGATGAAATTGTCTTCCTTGTTGTGGGTATTGAACCCCCTGAAATAGCCTCTGTCGAAGGTAGTCACATCGTAATAGTATATGAATCCGGAGAAGGCGTTGGCATCTATCCATTCATAATACCAGCGTCCCTGAGCGTCCTGTCTGGGCCAGGCCGGCTCGACGTTGTTGTTAAAATACTCCCAGAGCCATTTCCACTTTACGGGAACATCCTCGATAGCTTTGATGTTCGAGACCCGGAAGTAATCCTCCTTCGAGATCTCGATTATCGCCTGCATATCGCTCGGATAAGGCGACAGCCCACGCCAAACGTGGAATCCCTCGAAGTCCTGGACATCCAGAAGGAAGGAGGCTGGACCGCCGTACTGACTTGTATCTATCAATCCTGCGCTGAAATGGATATAGAATCCGAGATCGAGCTCAGCGGCTTTCTGTCCTGGGGGAAGCCCGATCTGGACAAGTTTCATCAGGATCGGATCACCTGGAATGTAGCTGTCTGTCCCGATATTGATGATCTTCTCGAATGTCCTATCAAACATATCGACCGAAGCGATCCTCAACACGATGCTCGGCGAAACGCCTACCTCATAGGTATCCCTGTTGAATTTCTCTATAATGACCTGGCGGTCGATCAATCCGGTGGTATAGTAGCCTGTGAAGGATATCTCGACTCCGTCACCCGATGTATGTTCGCCGTACCAGTTCGTGTAATCCCTCGAACCGATCACCCTGCCGATGCTGTCCGCCGGGGGATACCAGCCTATGATTAAATCCGATCCCCTTCGCTCGACGTAGAACGAATCGGGCGGCTCAGGCACAAGCACCATCGTATCTATCTCGCTCTGCGCTCCCGCCGACCCGTAGATGCCGGCTGCCAGGACAACAGACAACAAGAGAATCCTGACCCAATGAAAGGAAATCACTAATTCCTCCTTCTCATCCTCCCGGAAGGGTGTCCGGCACTGTCTTCTAATCATTAAGAATCTGCCACTCGGCAAATATCTCGTCCATGATCTTATTTACCTGGCTGTGCTTGAAAAACCACAGCGGGAACCCGAAATGGAAGCTGTCCGCAGGGAGTATCGTTACCGGCACGCCGTTCGCGATATCATCCTCGTAGCTCTTGCGGTATTTCGTGATGATCACAGCGACCGCCTGGTTATCGAGCGGCGATATCGTAGACCGTGCCCTCATCTTGTACATCGGCCTGAAACATCCGAGAGACGAAGGGATGAGTTTGAAGTCCAGCCAGTATCGCGGGTCATAGACTTCTACATAGGTGAACCCTCTTACCTGAGGATTGAAGAAACAGGAAGAGCACGTGACAGATGGATCGAGTGTCAGCGAATCGGGGAACTCCGGATAATCTACGATACCACCGTCGCCCGTAGGATCATTGATCTTGAGCGCGAGTCTGAGGGCGTCCCTATCCAGGCTCCTGTTGACGTTCGGCGCCATCTCTTCTCCGCTGTGGAAGATGCCCGATACCTTGTCCACCACGCTTACACAGTAATCCTTGTAAGGCATGGAATTGACACCGCTCGTGTCCTCAGACGTCGTTCCCATGTCAAACTTGAACGACGCCGGCAGCAGGGGCGATAGAGTGAAAGCGTCGACAAGGCCGCCTCCGGACCTGTCGGCCCTGCCCTCTGAGAGCAGATGCCCGCCCTTCGCCATGAAGAGCGCCAGATAGTTGACAGTAAGCTGTGTCCCCGTGCCGATCCTGGATTCGGCCACAAACGGTATGACCTTCTTCCACGCCGTATTGATCGACGAGCTGTATGTCCATATGATGTTGGCGTAAAGCCCGATCTGCCTCATCTCGGGTGGCTTCGAGTTCTGTGAGGATACGTCGTAAACATCCCGGTCCGGCCTGAAATCGTAAGCTTTCTTGCAGATGTTGACCCAGAATGTGTCGTGGACCGCCTCGGACGGGTCGGTCATGGACGGAATGACCCCTCCGAGCGGATAATCATCGACCCACAGGAGGTTTCTCTCCATTGAGAACGGGACGATAGTCACCTCTATCTTCCCGTAGGTGATCTTCTGGCCGTTATCGACTACCTCTACGAGGAACCGGTGGACTCCGGAATAGAATGTCTTCGACTCTGCGTTCTTGATAAACGGGCTTGCAGAGACGGCCCACTGCGAGGGATCATCTATCTGTTGGATATCCCACCCGTATCTGAAGCTCTGGATCTCCCCCCCGTAGTCCTCCGCGGTCGCTTTCCACGAAAAGTTCAGCGGCACCCCTGGTGGCAGGTCGCTCTGGACATAGTTCATGTCCGTTCCCAGGAACCTGTTGCTGCCGAGAAAAGTCTCCGTTACCGTCAGGAGAGGACCCGACTTGAACGACACGAGAAACTGCCTGACGTTCCGTTCCTTCTGGAAAACGGCCGTGACGGCCCCGGCATCGTCCTTGGCCTGGAGCGCGAATATGTGGCTCTTGTTGAGTTCGAGGATCTCGTCGTCACCAAGGATCGTCTCCCTGCCCGAGTCACCGTCGGCACGGTACCATATCCAGGGGCTCCACAGATGCTCGTAATACTCAGTGTCCTGGTTCAGGTCCGCGATGATATTGAACGTAGGGTCGTAGATGCCGTCCCTGTTGATTATCTGCGACCACAGGTAGCGGATCGAGTCGGGATCCTGCGAATTCTGCGGGCTGTCGATAGGGTCGCTCCCTGTCCAGCCGAAAGTGATCACGGTGCTGTACGTTCGCGTGGTGCCTATAGGCCTCTCGATTAATATAGTCGGCGCCAGGGTCCATGCCGTAAAAGACCTATAAGCCGGCTCCGATCTCTTGCCCTCCATATCGACCGCTCTGATAAAAAACGTATGCGTCTTGTCGTACTTGGTATATAGAGGATTGACCTGCCAGGGCCTGGGATTATCGTCCGCCGGAACGCGGAAGGTGCTGTCATGTACTGATGTCGAGATCCATTTGTCGAGCCCTGTAGTGTCAGCCGGATTGAACCCGATGGGATCCCCTTCCGCCACCACGAATTCGAAATGCTCTATCTCGCCGTCAGGGTCCCAGCCGCTCCAATAGAAATGGACCTGGTATCCGGTCGTATCACCCTCGACTGGACCGCTGGAAAGCCATATCTCAGGCTCTTTATTCTCATCCGGCGTGCCCGTATAAACACCGTTCGAGCAGCCGGCCAGCAGGACCGCGGCAGCCATGAGCGCGATAATCATCGAAGAGAGCAGAATCTTTCGCATTGACCTTCAACCTCCTGAGACCCGGGGTGAGGGTTTCCGGGCTCGGTCGTCAGAATATCATCCCTAGTACACCAGCTTTATATAGAACCACCCGTCGTACCTGGCCGTCCTGGCATAGTTGGCGACGCCTCGGTCCTGTGCGATCCACTTGCCCGGGGAAGTGAGTTCGTTGCATGGATCGTCGTTTACATATTTCGGGCTCACGCCTCTTATTGCCTCATTGAACAACGCCGTAGAGCCGAGGTCCGACCCTCTGACCACGAGGGTCTGATCACCCATCCACAGAGGCAGATTGTTTACGAAATCCGGATCGGGTCGTGGAACATCGGGAGAGTCAGGATCTCTCGGTATGACGAGCCTGAAAGAGATCTCCTGCAGCAGGGTATTGGTACTGAACTTGTAGAGCCATTCCTTCTCGCTGCGATAATAGATATCCTGCTGAGCCGCGAGCGAGAACCACCATCCCTTGACGCCGGATCCCGGCGGATCCCTGTGATCGTCGTGCCCCGAACCGTGTATGTAGATCTTGAAAAACTGGTTGAACACGCCGTGGACCGCGTCGTATTCGACGAGGTAGGCGGAGACATAGTCCACTTCCGGCCTCGGCGTCAGGGGCTGACCGATGGCTATGTAGACCGTGTCGCCCTTGATATCCGCGAGCTCCAGCCCGGGTGTGTAAGGTATCGAATCGTATGCGATGGCGATCCTGTCGATGGTCGGCGGGAAATTGCCCACGAACGCCACCGAATCGGGAGTGTGATCGTATCTGTACTGCTCGTCGAAGGACTTGGCCAGGAAGAAATAGTCGTACGTGCCTACTCTCATCGTAGTCGAATCCTCGTTCGAGTTGCAGTTCGTATCCTCCGCTTTCAGCTCCGGCATCCAGGCTGGCTTGTGGCTGTTGATACCACCACTGAGGCCATACCCCCACCGCTCGAACTTGAACTGGAACCTCATCGGGACTGGCGGATCAGTATACTGGAGACTGTCCTTGGGATCATCCCAGCCGAGATAGTGCATCCTCAGTCTCGAGTTATACGGCATCGTGTCGGGGGCGGCGTCATTAAAGTCGACGAGTATCTCATGCGGAACACCCGACAGATCGGTATAGAAGTTCTCCCCGAACAGGATCTTCGTGTCTGGATCATGATTGATGACTACCTGGAAAACGCCCTCGCCCGTTATGATATCCGCCTTTGACCTGGCTCCCGCCTCGTCCCTGGCCGTCACCCTGAAATAGAAGTCACCCTCGGGGATCGAAGTGACCCCCCTGTTCTCTAAGCATACCTGGACCGTCTCCGGTGGATCGTACGTCGGGATATACCAGTCGGGCACTCCGTCTTTGTTGAAGTCGGGATAGACGGTCCCGCGGTAGATCCACTGGTACCCGTTGATTATGTTGTTGCAGGTCTTGCCTATGAACCGGACACAGAAGGGTTCGAACATGCTGATCGTGTCGAGATTCCCGGGTACGTATGCCTCCAGCGGTATCGTCTCGCTCTCGAACCAGAAACTGACCTTGGGAATACAGTTGACCTTTGCAAAGAACTGTACCCTGGCGGGAGTCTTGTCCATCCGCCCACCATCATCTACGGCGACTATATGGAATGCCTGCCTGTTGAGCATGGCGCCGGTCCTGATGTCGAACCCCGTGAAGACGATGACCGTATCTGTCGCTGAGGTGAAGGTCCCCGTCTCGAAATCGTCCTTCCTTGCCTCGGGATTCCAGTCGAGAAGGTCGAGTTCAGGCTCTAGATCAGGCCTGAGTGTCCTGAGGGTATCGGAGCGGTGCCACATGAACTGGGTTACGACCCCGTCCTTGTCCTCCCCGTACCAGTAGAGATGGACCCTGTATTCAGCGTTTGTCGTCTCAGGAGGAGCGACCGTTAGATATGTCTCCGGTGCTCTATTCTTGTCCAGAGGCTCCTGTTCCTGCCGGCAGGCAGGGACAAGGAAAGTGAGCGCCATGGCCGAGAACACAAGTATTCCTATGGTATTCCTGGAGTTGAAACGTCTCATTTTCACCCTTCTTTGGGACTATTTTCTCTGGATATACGTCTCTCCAAATCTACATGTAATATATGTATCTGGAAATCCGCATGTCAATATATTTCGGGCGGTTCAGTGCATCCGGAGACCTGCCTCCCGATGCCGGCTCATTACACCGCCCGGCAGGTCTCCCCCGGCTGCCCGGAGGCGCCAGAAAATGAGTAAATGAGGTGAAGCGCTCACAAAAAAGGAGGCCGGGGTGTTATCCCCGGCCTCCGAAGTGAATCCTCAGAGGATTCCCGGTCGCCCGGTACTACCTGAGAAGAACCATCTTCTTCATGTTCTCATAGTTGTCGCCGGCGCTCAGTTTGTAGAAGTAAACACCGGAAGCAACGTTGCTGCCCAGGTTGTTCGAACCATCCCAGGTAAGCTCATGAGAACCAGCGTCCATGACGCCATCCTGCAGCGTCTTCACCAGCTGTCCAGCCACGTTGTAGATCTTCAGGCTCACGTGTCCCTTGACGGGCAGCGCGAACTGGATCCGCGTAGACGGGTTGAACGGGTTGGGGAAGTTCTGCGCAAGGCTGTAGGCCTTCGGGAGCTCGGTGTCGGTGTAATTCTCGCTGACACCGTTCTCGAAGAACTCGTAGGTATCCTTCAGGAACTCGTTCCTGGCGAGGACACCATCCACAGCGTTGCGGATGAGCATGAAGCTGTGTCCGACCCAGACGGTCCTGAGCGGCTCACTGGCGTTGTTCAGCTGGTCAGTGAAGATACCAGCATAGTACGACAGACTGTTGTAATCAGGATACGACAGAGCGTACTCGCCATTGCCTGTCTTCTCAAGAACATCGAAGTCGTTGATGATAAAGCAGCCACCGTACGCGTAGTAGCTTATTCCGTCGTACGGGCCACCGGAAACACCGGTGATGAGCGGAGTCACTACGCCGCCGGCCTCGCGGCCGCCGGTCATATCGTAGTAACTGCTGTTTTCGAGCGTCACACCGCAGATCGTGCTGACGAGCTCAAGAGCTACGGCAGCTTCCGACCCCGAAAGGTCGTAAGCGATCTGGTCGCCCATGACAAGGAGTCCGACCTTGTGCTCGGAAACGTTCATCCAGTCTACGAGTAACTGGGCATCATCGGATTTGTCGGAGTGATCTGTACCGTCAGTGATCGTCACCGAGTTCAGATCCCCGGAATCCCAGATGACCTTCTCGTAGGCGGTGCAGAAGATCGACGAGCCGTCTGTTACCGAAGTATAGGCGCCAACGCCGTTGCTGACACCGGAGGACGGAGCGTTCGTATCGTACCTGTCAGGCAGAGGCTCACCAGTCGGGGTGACGGCGGCGAATGCCGGATCAAAGTACTGCTGAACCTCTCCGATGAACGTGCCGCGACCTTCAAAGTCGTCGCAGTACAGAACGCCCGGAACAGTCCTCAGGGTCGGCAGGCATGTGAACTCGAAAAGATGGCCGTCCGGATCCTGCGCCGTGCGAGGATAGACCGATGAAGCACCGTTACGATCCGTAGCCGAGAAGTAGTACTCGATCATATAACCGCGCGTAAAGAGCGAGTCATTGAGATCGATGCAGTACTTGTCGGGTGCTATGTTGCCGGCCGAAGTGGCGGCAGGTGCGCACAGGAACGTCGTCCAGTCACCGTCATCACTGTCGTAAGTACCATAGGTCCCTTCGAGAGTCGAGCCGAAAAGGTCCGGCTTGCCGTCGAGACCGAGGAAGGTTACGTTGCAATGGAAGTAGACCTTCGCTTCACCAGTCACTAGCGTATCAAGTCCGCCCGCTAGAGGAGCCGCTACCGTTACAACGGCAGAGTCGCCCGGATCGATGCGCGTGAACTCGTCGCCAGGGGCGATGTCGTTCGCGGCGTCGGCACGGCAGTACTCTTCCATCGGATGGGTACTGAGCTCGACTTCCTGAGGGAACGTATCCTGGAAAAGATCCAGGTCACGAGAACTCCAGGACGGGCCGATCGTCTGGTAACGATATAAGCGGACGTTGTCAAGCCACGGAGAAGGAGTATGAGCAGCGCAGTTACCATAAACATCATACCAGGCGTCGCACATGTCGGACACACCGACTCTTACCTGGATCGGCAGAGCGCCGACTAGGTCGGAGACATCAAAACCGTTGCTGATGTAATCCTTGTCTCCACCGTAGTAGACATAGTTACGGTCCAGCCACTGGCCCGGGCATCCTTCTTCGATGCTGCGGACTGACCAGGTGTAGAACACGAGGTTTTCCATCGGAAGGTCACGATAGGTGACGAACCTCAGGACAGCACCACCGAGAGTCCCAGCGACTCCACCGGGGATGTCCATATCCTGATCCTCATCACATGCCGATGAATACTTAAGCATGTCGATGACAGGCGATATGAGCGCCTGGTCCTGACATGGAGCCTCGAGCCCACCAGGGCCCGTGCAGAACGGAGTATCGAAAAGACCGGGGTAATCGGCACTCGGGTAAGGCGAACCGTTGAAGAAAATGATCTGGGTGCCGAAGTTGTCACCGCAGGGATCCTTGTCAACGAGGTTGTTCATCAACCCGACATAGTCGCCGAAAGCGTCCTCGATCGTGCAATGCCAGATACCAAGCGTTCCCCTGGCACCGTCAGCATAGCTTTCGAAATCCTCATAATCGATCGGGCCACCAGCGTCGGTTATCGTGATACTGTCGATGATGCACGCACCATCTGTATCATAGAGACCGTCCTGGTCTGACCAGGCACCGTCGGATACGAAGTGGTAACGCAGCTTTGTGGCAGCCTGAGCAAGGAGAAGCTGATGCACACAGACGGTGTCCGGAAGAACATCATCGTATGCATTGATCTCCACCCAGTTATTGTCACCAGCGTCGTACTCTACGTACGTATAATCATAGCCTGGCTCTGAGTCGAAACTACCCTTGAATGACCAAGTCAGGATGCCCGTGAAGGGTATGGCATCCGAGTAACAGATCTGGTTCCAGGTATTGCCGTAACCAGGAGCGTTGTACCACGAGCAAAGATAGAAACTGTCACCCGGAGGGGTGCCGCACCACAGTGACTTTGTTCCTTCGAGAGCGACGAGGCGGCCGAAGCTGCCACCGCCGAGCCCGGCGAAATCGTCAACGTGGAAGAAGGTATCTACCTGAGCTGTGTTATCAAGACTAATCCAGCCCTGCCAGTCCATCTGTTCGAAATCGAACCAGACGATGCAGAACGTGTCAGCAGCTGCCGTGGCCGCTAGAGTCTGAAGACCCTGGTCGATGAGAGCAGGATTTTCGTCGTCAGCAACAGCCTTCACGGCACGCTTTCCGGTTCTGTCGATATCGCGCGCCGACACGGAACCGACGAACAGGGCAAGGAGGCAAACGCCCAGTAATACTACTAAGGCTTTCCTCATTATTTATTCCCCCCAGCGTTAAGAGAATAAACCCAAAACATTATTATCTCAGTAGTGCCGCCGAAAAAACCATCTGGCTGGATCGAATCTTTTTCCTCCTTATGCCTGGTCCAACCGGCCCGTGCAAGGTTCCTCTCCCGTTTGAGCATCAGAATTATGTCGAGTAAGTCTGGTTCTCCAACGGCGGTCGGCGTAGTGGAAACCCTGCTCGCCACGATGGCTCGCCCACAGGGGCACGACCAGCGTCTACTCTGAGACCGTGAAGATTTTATCACAGGGGAGCCATTATGTCAATCGGCAAATACACCAATAATAAGGCAATTATGAGGATTGAGAACGCAGCGCCCTGTATATGCGTGCCAAAAAGGGACAGGAAGTAAAAAAATCTTACTGACCCTGTTCGACGACAATCTCAAGAAAATTACAGAAACGCCCTGAAACCCTGCTTAGAGCCAGCAGGAAGGCCGTTCTGTTATTTCTGACCGATTCTTCCTCGCAGTTCACCAGGACCTTGTCAAAATACGTATTCACCGCCGGTACAAGGCCGTATAGGATATCCACGCTGCTTTCAAACTGATCCGGCCCGAGGCCCAGCAGTCTTTCGGCGGCCTTCGAGGCCTCATCGAACAGGAACTTCTCCGCTTTCTCTGAGAAGAGGCCCGGATCGAAGGTGCCTGCGACTCCTTTCCCGCCTGAAACCTCCAGAAGGGCCTTTTCGCCCTCTTCAAGGGAGACAGGCCTCCTGTATTCCTTCGCGAGGATGTTGACTGTCCGCTTCATCGCGAGGGAGAAATCGTACAGCCGGCCCTCATCTCTCATCTCGCGCAGCCGCCCTGCCATCCTCCCGACGGCTGACGGGTACTGCCAGGGAGCGGTCAGGACCGCCAATACGATGTCGTAATCAACCCCTTCCGCCCGTAGGATCGAGTTAAGCCTCTGGGAGAAGAGATCGACCATGCCGCCAAGAAGACTCTCCCTGTCCCCGCGGCTAGCGGCTACGGCCTCAGGCCCGAACTGCCCCAGGCAGAAATCCAGCGTCCCCGGGATATCGAGCGGTATCCCCTTCTCCGAGCAGATACGGAGTACGCCTACCGCCTGACGCCTAAGGGCATAGGGATCCTGTGAGCCAGTGGGCCCGAACCCCTGAATGAAACAGCCCGCGATAGTGTCGAGTCTGTCGGCCAGCGCGAGCACGGTGCCGGTATCGGTCGCCGGGAGGGCGTCCCCCGAGAATCTCGGAAGATAATGCTCGAACACCGCCTCCGCGACCTCTTCAGGTTCCCCCGAAACCCTGGCGTATTCCCTTCCGATATATCCCTGGAGCTTCGTGAATTCCTTCCCGTCCTTGACCATCTCGCTGGCGAGATCCGCCTTCGCCAGGAGGGACGCGCGTTCCACCCTACCCGCCAGCCCGCCGTCTCCCGGTCTCCAGGACCCGCATATCCTGGCCGCCAGCGAAGCGGTCCGCCTGGACTTGTCTGCCAGGGTACCCAGTCCCTCGAGCCAGACTATACCATCGAGACGCCCGGCCATCTTCTCGAGGGGTATCGACGTATCCTCCCAGTAATAGAATCCCGCGTCCTCCAGCCTCGCGTGCAGGACCCTCTCGTATCCCTTCAGTATCTCCGCCCTGTTCTTTCTCGCTCCGTCGGCGAAAGCGATGAACCCGGGCTTGAGCTTCCCGTTCCTGGACTGTACCGAAAAATACCTCTGGTGGCTTTTCAGAGCCGTCACTATCACTTCCCGCGGGAGTTCGAGGTACTTCCTGTCGAACGAGCCCGCCATCACCACGGGCCTCTCGACGAGATTGGCGACCATCGAGCATAGCTCGGCGTCGTCCACCAGGACGCCGCCGGACTCCTCCGCCGCCTTTTTCGCGTCGTCATGGACCTTCTCTTCCCTCCTGCCCCGGTCGAGGATTATCCTGGCTTTCCTGAGAATATCGAAATAGTGCTTCTGCCCCTCGACTGTCACGCTCTCCTCGAAATACGGGGACAGCCTGGTGACCGGCGCCGACGAGAGAGAACCCAGCCTGAACCTGAGCAGCCTGTCGCCCAGGAGCGCCATGACCCACCTGACCGGCCGGGCGAACCTCAGATCGGTCGAATCCCATTTCATGACCTTCGGGAACCGGATGGACGATATCCATACCGGCAGCATCTCCCGCAGTACGGCATCTACGGGCCGGCCCCTCTCAGCGACCTCTACTGCGATATACTCGCCCCTGTCCGTCTTCAGCCGGGAAAGGTCATCGACCGTTACTCCCTGTTTCCTGGCAAATCCCTCGGCGGCCTTCGTCCAGCTCCCGTCATCAGCGACGGCCACTGAGACGGGAGGCCCGGTGACGGTGCTCACCGACCCCTCCTGTTTTGAAGGCAGTCCTTTCACGTAGACTACAAGACGGTTGGGCGTGCCGGACACGTACAGGGAGTCGTACCCCGTCTTCATCGAGCCGAGCTCCCTTGAGAAGATCTCCTCGAGCTGGCTGATCGCTCCGTCGATATAACCGCTGGGCAGGTTCTCGCACCCTATCTCAAGCAGGAAGTCTTTCTTCATCGCGAAACCTTTCCTCCAGTCTTCTTCCTGCCCCTCAGGAGCGGGAACTCGAGCCTTTCTCTTTCGGCCACGTAAGCCTCCGCGGTCCTGCGCGCGAGATCCCTGATCCTGCCGATGTAGCTGGTCCGTTCGGAGACGCTTATAGCGCCCCTGGCGTCGAGTATGTTGAATATGTGCGAGCATTTCAGGATGTAATCGTAGGCGGGTAATATCAGTCCCGCCTCGAGCATCCTCCAGGCCTCGCCCTGGAACCTCTCGAATATGTCGAAGTACATCGCCGCATCGGCGTGCTCGAAATGGAACGCGCTGAACTCACGCTCCGCCTGCATGTTCAGCTCTCCCCACTTCACACCGTCGTGCCATTCGATCTCCATGATGTCGTCGACCTTCTGGATGTACATGGCGATCCTCTCGAGCCCATAGGTTATCTCGGCTGATATCGGGTCGAGTTCCAGCCCTCCAGCCTGCTGGAAGTAGGTGAACTGCGTGATCTCCATCCCGTCGAGCCAGACCTCCCACCCCAGGCCCGAGGCGCCGAGGGTCGGCGATTCCCAGTCGTCTTCGAGCAGCCGGATGTCGTGCATCGATGGATCGATACCGATCGCCTTCATGCTCTCGATGTAGAGCGGCAGGACGTTGTCCGGCGACGGCTTGAGGATGACCTGGTACTGGTTGAACTGTTGGACCCTGTTCGGATTCTCTCCGTACCTGCCGTCCTTCGGCCTCTTGCTCGGCTCGATATAGGCTGCCTTCCACGGCTCAGGGCCGAGTACCCTCAGGAAGGTGCCGGGGTTCATCGTGCCCGCTCCCACCTCGGAGTTGTACGGCGTGATCACGAGGCACCCGTTATCCGACCAGAACCTGTCGAGGGTGGCTACCAGCTCCTGAAACGTCATCCTCCGACTGCTCCTTTCAGCATCCCGAGAGAACCGGGAAGCCTGTATCCATCCATGTGATGCGTCAACATTCGGTGAAGAAGGGTACCTATCTCCCTGCGCGCGTCCGCACCCAGCACCGTCCCCCGCATTCCCTCGAATCCGGCCGACATCCTGACAAGCAGCTCGCACGACTCTGGCGAAAGCGTTTCCCCGCTCCCGGCACAGCTGCCACATTCGACCGCGCCACTCGAAGGATTTACGGAAAACCCGCATCCCGCAAGTTCTTTTTTACACCGGTCGCAGCGTTCGATCTCCGGCATCAGCCCGGAAGCGGCGAGCAGCCTGGCCTCGAGGACGAAGAAGGCCGCCCAGGGGTCGGCGCCGGCCGCGAGTTCTGTGATGAAGGCCTCCGCAAGGTCGAACACCGCCCCTTCCTGCTCATCTCCCGCCGATGCCCTCCCGGCGAGCTCGAGACCCGCCTGAAAGAGGCACAGTCGCTCAAGGTCCACCCCCGAGGAATCCAGCACGGAGGCGGCGGAGAATTCCTTGATCAGTTTCAGCCCCCTGCCGGGCTTGTCGTAGTAGACTATGTCCCCGATGTTGCCGGTCCTGAACCTGCCGTGCAACTGGCTCCCTGGCCGCTTCGCTCCCTTGGCCAGGAAATTCGCCCTTCCCCCCTTCCTGGTCAGGGCGGATACGATAAGGCTCGTCTCTCCATACTCCCATGTCCGGAGGATGACCGCCCTATCCTTGAGTATGCCGCTCACCTCTCACCGCCTGGTCCGTCAGCCCTTCCCCAGCCATCCGAGGAAGACAGTGGCGATCCCGAGATAGACGGCGATACCCAGGATATCGTTGAATGTCGTGATAAAGGGTCCGGTCGCCAGCGCCGGGTCGATCTTAGCCTTCTTCAGCATCAGCGGTATGAACGCCCCCATGATCGTCGACCACAATATGATTATGAACATGCAGAGGCCAAGCAGCATGCCGAGCCTGAAGCTGCCCTGCCAGAAAGTCACGGTCGCCAGAAGCACGGTGCCGATGACCAGTCCGTTTATGATCGAGACCTTCAGCTCCCGGAGCAACTTTCCCCCCGTCTGCGAGATGCTCAGCCCCCCGAGCGCTATCTCCCTGACAACAATGGCCGATGACTGTATCCCGACGTTTCCTCCCATGGCCGTTATGACGGGCACGAAGAAGGCGAGGGTCAGGACCGACTCGAGCGATCCCTTGAAATGATGCATGATCGCGGCCGACGCTATACCGCCGAAGAGGCCTGTCAGCAGCCAGGGAAGCCTCGCCCTGGAGAGCTTTATCGGCGACCTCTCGTAGAACTCCTCGTCCCCGGTACCGGCCATCATCGTGATGTCCTCGGTCGCCTCCTCTTCGATGACGTCGATGATATCATCGACCGTGATCCGGCCTACGAGCCTGCCGTTTTCATCGACGACCGGCATCGAGTAGAGATCGTACTTCGAAAACTTCGACGCGACTTCTTCCTGGTCGGTATCGGCGGTGACTGTCAGGATGTCGCGGTCCATGACCTCTTCGACCTTCCTTCCCGGATCTATGATGAGAAGATTGATGATGGGGATAGTCCCGAGAAGGACTCCCTCGCTGTCTATGACGTATATGTACTGGATCTGCTCGATACTGGAGAGTTCGCCGCGCAGTTTCGCGATGACGTCCGATATCAGCCTGCCTGAGCGGACCGTGACAAGCTCTCTGGCCATCAGCCCGCCCGCCGACTCCTCATGGAACTTCAGGAGCTCGGAGACATCCTCGTAATCCTCGCGGCTGATCCTGCGCAGGACTGCGCCGGCCGTCTCCTGGGGCAGGAGATTGATGATATCAGCCGCGTCGTCGCTCGCCATCGGGTTTATCAGCGGCACGATCTCGTCGACGGAAAGGTGCCCGAGGATCTCGTGGGCGATGCCCTCGTCGACGAGAGTTATAACCTCGCTGGCCATCTCGGGATCCATCGACCTGAAGAGGGGGACCTGGATCTCCTCGGAAAGGGCGGAAAGCACCTCGGCTGCGTCCGGGCCGCGGATGCCCTCCAGCGCCGCGGAGAACCGGGACAGCTCACCCGCCTCGAAGAGTTCCCTGATCGAATCGACCTTGTGATCGAGATTTCCGTCCATCCATATACCTGCTTCCAGCCTGGCATAAATGCTTCGGGCACTGCCGGCAGGACAACAGGATGAAGCGGAACTCGCCTGTCGTCAAGGAATTATTCCCGCGCGGAACCGTCACCGGCGGTGTCTCCAGCGCCTTCCGCCGCTCTTCTCGCCGCGTCGATGGCCGGGATCGATGTGGCTATGGCTCCCCCCGATATCACCATCTTAAGCGCCTCTTCGACGGAGCAGTTCATCGGGATCGTGTCCTCCTCGGGTATCATCAGGAAGAGTCCCGAAGTCGGGATGGGAGTGGTCGGGAGAAAGACGTTGTAGAAGACCCTGTCGGTCCCTTCCGGGTCGCGGTAGCTCCATGTCGAGGTCACGAAGCCGACCGAGTATACTCCCCTGCGCGGGTACTCGATTATGATCGCCGTTCTGAATGCGGTCCTCTTCTCCTGAAGGAAGACCTCACTCATCTGCTTGAACGCGATGTACAGCCGGCTGACCAGCGGGATCTGCCCTATCCCCTTCTCCAGCCAGTGGATTATTCGGCGACCGATGAAGTTGCCGGCAAATATCCCGGTGAGCAGAAGTATGATGACGACTGTGAAGAACCCCAGCCCGGGGATGTCTAGGAACGGATAGCGTTCGACGATCGGCATCAGGATGCTGTCGACCGACTTGAACAGACGGTAAAGTATCCACCCGGTCAGAAGGGTGGGCAGCAGGATTATCAGGCCCGTGAAGAACTTATTCCTGATCCAGTTGAACATCCCCCGATACCGTCCATTCGTCTGTCTGCCGCGGCCGGCATGCGCCGGTCAGTCCGACGGCCCGCCGCCTGGGCCGGAGAGGGTAAGGATCACTTCCGCGATCCGCTGGCCGTCGAGCCTTTCTATCCTGAAGTTCATCCCGTCGTGGTCGAACTCTTCTCCCTCTTCGGGCACCCTGCCAAGAAGGTCGTACAGGAATCCTCCGAGCGTATCGACGTCCTCTGAATCGAACTCCCGTCCTACAAATACGCCAAGGTCGTCCAGGGAGGTCCTCCCCTCCACCAGGTACCTTCCCTCTCCTGTCTTCCTGACAAGCGGCGTCTCGTGGTCGAACTCGTCCCTGATCTCGCCGACGATCTCCTCGAGTATGTCCTCGAGCGTAACTATGCCAGATGTGCCGCCGTACTCGTCGACGACTATGGCCATGTGCATCTTCTTCAACTGGAATTCCCTCAGCAGTTCGTCTATTTTCTTCCCTTCGGGAACGAAGTAAGGCTCCCTTGTGAGGTGCTCGATGCCCCTGCCGACCTCGCCGCTTTCCACCGCAACAAGGTCCTTCACGTAAAGCATGCCGACTATCCGGTCGATGTTCCCCTCGAAGACCGGTACGCGTGAATGCCCGGCGCCGGCAAGCACATCTCGGACCTCTGCCATCGTCAGTCCCTTTTCGATCGCGAACACGTCTATCCTCGGCACCATCACCTCGCGCACCTTCTTCTCCCCGAATTCGACGATGCTGTGAACGAGCCGGCTTCCGTTCTTCTCTATAAATCCCTCTCCCGGCTCCTCGCGATGCCGTATGAGCATCAAAGGCGACGCGAGTTCAGTGGGGAGCTCAGGAAAGAACAGGGATATGATCCTCAGCAGCAGCCTGGAGAACGGTCTGAGCACTATATATACGGGACAGAACGGGTAAGAGACGAACCTGGCCATCCGGGCCGGACGCCTTACGGCAGTTCCTATTCCCGCAAACGCTGCCGCCATCATGATCAGGACCCCGACCGCGGGTACTGCTGTCACGGTATAGCGGTATTTCCCGCCCGACCACTCTAGGATCGAAGTCACCACCGCGGGGATCGCTCGCGAGGCCGCGATCAGAAGGACGACCTGCACGGCGACCAGGATCATCGCCGCGTGGAGCCTCCCCCTGTGGATCATCCTGAGGCAGCTGTTCGCTCCCGTGCCCCTGGGAAAGACCCTGTCCCCGCTCATGCGCGACAGCCTTGTGAAGGCCGTCAAGCCTCCCACGGCCAGAAACTGGGCGGCTGCCAGCAGCAGGACCACGACCGTATTCAATATCAGAGTCTGCATCGTATTGTTCTCGCCTCTTAAGGGAACATCCTGCGGATATCCCTCTCCGCGACGGCGCCCTCGAGGATCTCGCGTTCCCTCGCCTCCATCCTCCCGGCCTGCGCGTCGTCTCCGTGAGTGAACCCTTCCATGTGGGAAAGCCCGTGAGCGACAAGCCTGAGAAGGTAGGCCCGCCTCGATACGCCGAGCCTCGCCGCCGAGACTTCCAGCTTCTTCCAGCAGATCAGGATCTCTCCGGCAGGTCCTTCACCGGAAAGCGGGGGGACATCATCATATATGAAAGTAAGGATCTCAGCCGCACCCCTGCGCCCCCTGTATTCCCGGTTCAGGATCGCCATGCGGCGCTCGCCGATGAGAGTCACGTCGACGCGCTCTCCACCGGCACACTTCGAGCCAAGGTCCTCGATCATGCCCACCGAGCGGTCAAACTCTCTTTTTCCTGTCACTGACGGATTGCTGCTGCCTGCCGTTATCCTCAACGCTGTGCTCCACCTCCCCGGTAGTCTCTCCCTGCGAGGGATACTGTACCCGTGGATGGAAGATCCCGGTGAGGAACTGTATGAACTTCTCCCTGATGACCGCGATGTCGTTGAGGGTCAGGCTGCTGTTGTCCAGTTCCCCGTCGTTCATCCTCGTCGCGAAGATCTTTGATACGAGCGCCCTGATCCTCGGCGCGGTCGGTTCCTTGAGCGACCTTACCGCCGCTTCGCATGAGTCTGCCAGCATGATGAGCGCCGTCTCCTTGGACTGGGGCCTCGGGCCGGGGTATCTGAAATCGTCAATGTTGACGCTGTCGTGCGAGTCATATTCGAGAGCTTTGTTGTAGAAAAACGCCATGACAGTCGTCCCGTGGTGCTCGCGGATCCCGTCCATGACCACCTTGGGCATCTTCTCGTTCCTTGCGAGATCTACTCCCTCCTTGACGTGAGAAGCCAGGATCAGCGCCGACATCGTCGGAGCCAGCTTCTCGTGCTTGTTGAAGTTCTCGCCCTTGTTCTCGAAGAAGTACTCCGGTTTTGACAGCTTCCCGATGTCGTGATAATACGCGGAGACTCTCGCGAGCAGTCCATTGGCTCCCACGTCCGAGGCTACAGCCTCGACCATATTGCCGACCATCAGCGAATGGTGATAAGTACCGGGCGCTTCTATTATGAGCCTTTTAAGAAGCGGCCTGTTGAGGTCGCTGAGTTCCATCAGCGTGAAATTTGTCGTAACGCTGAACAGCGACTCGAAGATCGGCATCAGGAACATCACGAGTATGGTGCACGCAAAGGCGTTCGCAATCCCCCAGAGCGATCCGAACAGGAACTCGCTCATGCCGAACGCTTCCGAGATGCCGAAACTCGTTATGCCTATGATATACGCCAGCGAACTGTAGAGGAATATCGTGTAGAAATTACGTCTCTCCCGCAGGTGGGCGATGCTGTAAATAGCCGCCGAGCCGGCGAGGATAGAGATGAAGACGAGGCTTCCCGGAAGCTCGGCATGCGTTATCAGCATCAGCGAGGCGAAGAGCGTGAAGATAAGCGCGGTCAGTGATCCGAAGAACGCGGTAGCCACCAGTGAAACGAAGGCGACCGGAACGAGGTACTCGCTGAGGAAAGGCAGCCTGATGACAAGCGCGGTCATCAGCAGATAGGACATGATGATCATGAATGTCAGCGTCAGTTTCTCCATGTCCTTGATCAGTGGCCTGTCGAATCTGTAAAGGGCGGCGGCGAACATGCCTGCCAGGAGCAGTATTCGGACAATCTTGCCTATGAAGAGCATTATCCTCATCACAGGGGAGGTCTTGAGCTCCAGCGCGGTCCTCGACTTCTCCAGGGCCTCGAGTTCCACGACCTGTTTCTTCGTCACCTTGTCATGCTTGGCGATTATCCTCTGGTTTTTCGACACGTCGTAAACGCCCTGCACCTCTTCCATGGCCGATTGCTGCCTCTGCCTGGTCTCCTCCGCGTCATAGATCATGTTGGGCACGAGGTGCGACCGGACGATCGCATAGAAGAGTTTCTGCGCGTCGTCGCTGCCCGGAAAAGCTCTCTCAGCCCTTCCGAGGATCACTGATTCGAGCTGGCCCTGTTCGAGCAGCCCATTCGCCGGCTTGAGGCTCTCCGATCCTCCATCGATAAGCGATATATGCGGATAATCCCTCCTGCGCAGCGGCGAAGCGTCGTTTATGATTCCGCGTTCGAGGAGCCGTTTCTGGATATCCAGCCCTTCGTCGAGGATCTTGCGGCGTATCCGCTTGTCGAGAAGGAGTTCCACCGGTTCCCGCTCAAGGGCCGGGACCATATCCCTTATCATCTGCGTCCGTTGTTCCGGAGGTATTGAATCGACCGTGGCGACCGCTTTTATCCTTTCCATAAGAAGCGTGAGATCCCCGGGCAGGTTCTGGAGCGCGTCCGGCCTGAGCCTGTAGACCGGCGGAACGCTGACCGCCGCTCTCGCCCTGTTGATCTCGACCTCCTGACCGCTCAGAGGGACCTTGAAATCAAGCGGAGCTATGACATCGACATCGGCGATGTCCCCCTCGTTGAACGCCACCTCTCTTGTCTTCCTCGTCGGTGGAAAGAGGAGTATCGACACGATGACGAATACTATGATGAATATCGCAGGCAGCAGGCGGCCGTCTTCCTTCAGCGCGCCTGGCCGAAGGGCCCTGAGGCCCCTGCGCAGCGCATTGAAGGGACTGCCCCTGTCACCGCCTGATGGCTGGTCATTCATCAGGAGCCTCCGGTCCGGCTTCAGGCCCCGCACCGCTGCCTTCCGGCTCGACACTGCCGCCGTCCGGTCTTATGCGGCTGAAAGCCTTGATGATCCTCTTGACGAGCCTGTGACGTACAACATCCTCTTCCCCGAACCACACGAACTTTATTCCCTCGACATCATCGAGGATCTCAGAGACGGCCACCAGACCCGACCTGGCGGGATCCACCAGATCGATCTGGGTTATGTCGCCGGTGACGATCGCTTTCGAATTCACCCCAAGCCTCGTCAGAAACATCTTCATCTGCATTATGGTGCTGTTCTGAGCCTCGTCGAGGACCGCGAACGCATTGTTCAGCGTCCTTCCCCGCATATAGGCAAGCGGTGCTATCTCCAGGACTCCGCTGTCGATCATCCGCTGAGTCTTTTCCCTTCCTATCATATCATGAAGAGCGTCGAATATCGGCCTTATATAGGGATCGATCTTCTCCTGCAGGTCGCCCGGAAGGAATCCGAGGTTCTCCCCCGCTTCGACAACCGGCCTCGAAAGGAAGATCTTCTCGATCTCGCCGTTCTTGAGCGCCGCCAGAGCCATCGCGACGGCGAGGTACGTCTTGCCGGTCCCCGCCGGCCCGATCGCGAATACTATATCGTGCCCGGCCACTCCCTGCACGTACTCCTTCTGCCTGACGCTTCTCGGCACGATGCTCCTGCGCTTCGCCGTGGAGTAGTAGACGACCGTCTCGTCCAGCGAGCCTATCTTACGCGAGTCTTCGCTTCCACCACGCAGGACGGTCATCACATCCCCCTCGGTGACTGCCCGGCCCCCTGCCGCTATGCTTATCAACGTCTGCATCACAGAGGTGAGCTCGTCGATGCGCTTGCTAGTCCCTGTGATGATGATCTCGTCACCGCGAACGACTATATCCTGCTCGAAGTGTTCCTCTATCATCTCGATGTTCCTGTCTCCCGCGCCAAGTAGTTTCAGCGCATCGACGCCGGCCATGGAGAGCACTCTTTTTCTCATTTTTTGCTTCAAATGTGGTTCCTCTTTAATACAAAACTCCTGGTCCGCCCTCGCAGACCAAGAGTCTTGTATGGTAAGTCTGTATGACCGCCTCGCTTAATCCGAAGCAGGAAATTCCCTGGGAACTATCAGTTCCTGCTCGGGGAAGATCAGGTCGGGATCGCTGATCCTGTCCTTGTTGGCCTCGAAGAGTACGGGCCACTGGCGGTAGTTGTCGTATACTTCCCAGTATCCCGCGATCTTGGCCAGCCACTCGTCCTGCATGACCTTGTGCCTGCGGGGCCATTCCCTGGGGATTTTCAGCGTCCATCCTGCCAGGACCCAGTCGGGGTCCTCGATCATCTGGTAGTTACCCCTCCACAGCCTCGTCCATTTCAGCGGATCGCCGTAGATCTGCTCATATCCCGCCACGATCCACAGGCATTCGCCGTATATGAGCTTATGCTCCTTCGGAAGGGACGCGAGTTCCTGCAGCTGGAGGGTGAGCTCGTCGACATGGTTGCTTAGCCTCGAGTATTCCCTCTCTGAGTCACGCAGGTCCTTTGTGAGTGTCTGGATGTCTTCCTTGTTCTTCTCGAGCTGGTTCTGGGCGGCCTCGGAACGTGATTCGAGCGTTTCGAGCTCTGCCGCCAGGTTCGCGCAGTACTGTGCCCTGTCCTTCTTGGAGAGCTTCTGGTACTCCTCGTCCTCGTAATATTCGCCCTGGCTGATATCGATCGCTCGGGGCGTATGCCTGCTGCAGCCTGCGGCCAGCACGACGATCAGAGGAATGAACACCATCACGATCAATAATCTCTTGTTCATTATTCCTGTCTCCGTTCTGTCAGCCGCCTATTCCCTGCCGCTGCCTTTTTTCAGTTCGTATACTTTCTTCTCGAGCTCGGCGGGCTTGTCCTTGATCGCGTCGATCTCGCCGCGCTTGGCCGCGAGCCTCGACTCGAGGTCCTCCACCTTTTTGCCTGTCTCGGCCGCTTCCTGCTCGTAGCTCTCGGCATCCAGCCGGGTCTCGTCAAGGGTCACGAGGCTCGTCTCGCACGGGGGCGCGGGCCCGCAACCGGCAGAAAAACCTGCAACCAGGCTGAACATGAATGCCAGTATCAGCCATCCACGTGCTGATTTCATAACCTTAATTCCTCCCTGTCGTCATATACTATAACAACTTACAGGAACATTAATGCCGTTCGGGCTGCATGTCAAGCAAAAAGCCTTTTGCCACCTTCGTGCAAGAGGTATGCCTGATAGTGCCTTCTTATTCCCTCTCGTTCCTTTCCGTTACCTGTATATGCAGCTCCTCGAGAACGCTGTCCTCTACCTCCGAGGGCGCTCCCTCCATCAGGGACGTGGCGCTCTGAGTCTTCGGAAACGCTATGAAGTCCCTTATAGAGCTCTCACCGGCCATTATCATCGCCAGCCTGTCCACGCCGATAGCTATCCCCCCATGAGGGGGAGCGCCGTATTCGAATGCCTCGAGGAGGAAACCGAACTTGCGCTCGGCCTCCTCGGCCCCGATGCCGATCACCCTGAACAGCTTCTCCTGGAGTTCCCTCCTGTGTATCCTGATCGATCCCGAGCCGAGCTCTGTCCCGTTGCAGACGAGATCGTACAGATGTCCCCGGACAGCGCCCGGATCCGAATCTATCCCGGGTATGTCCTCTTCGAGCGGCATCGAGAAGATATGATGGGCCGGTTCCCAGCCCCCGTCGCCTGTTGGCAGGAATAAAGGAAAGCGGTTGACCCAGAGGAACCGCATACCGTCTTTTTCCCCGGCCAGTTCCTTCCCGAGGTGTGTCCTGAGCGATCCGAGAGACCTCTCGACAACCGGTACCTGCCCTGCGACGAGCAGGATCAGCGATGGAGCCGACGCCGATGCATCGAACCTCCCGAGCAGGGCTTTTATCTCGTCCCCGCTGAGGAATCCGGCTATCGGCGACTCGATCCCATTTTCTTCGACGCTGACCGTGGCGAGCCCCGCGGCGCCAGCTCCCTTTACGAGCTTCTCGAGCTTTTTGATCTGACTCTTAGACTGCCCGATGCCTCCAGGCCAGGAAATGCCCCGTACCGCTCCTCCGCTGTCGACCGCCGACGCGAAAGCCGAAAACCCGCTGCCGCTGAATATGTCGGAACAGTCTGAGATCTCGAGGCCGAACCTCAGGTCGGGCTTGTCGGTGCCGTATCTTAGCATGGCCTCGTCGTAGTCTATGACGGGGAAGGGAGTCTCGAGCTCTATCCCGGCCAGCTCGCCGAACAGGCTCTTCATAAGGCCCTCGACCAGCGGGAAGATATCCTCCTCTGATATGAAGCTCATCTCTATATCTATCTGCGTGTGCTCGGGCTGCCGGTCGGCCCTGAGGTCCTCGTCGCGCAGGCATCTCGCCAGCTGGAAATACCTGTCGACTCCCGAGACCATCAGTATCTGCTTGTACAGCTGGGGTGACTGCGGCAGGGCGTAGAACCTGCCCGGCTGAAGCCTGCTCGGAACGATATAGTCCCTCGCTCCCTCGGGCGTCCTGCGCACCAGCATCGGCGTCTCGACCTCGATGAAGCCCTCGCCGGAGAGGTACTCCCTCGTCCTGAGCGCGATATCGTGTCGCAGCCGCAGGTTCGACTGCATCGAGTCGCGGCGCAGGTCGAGATACCTGTACCTCAGCCGCATCTCGTCGCTGGCCTGAGACTTGTCCGTGACATTGAAGGGAGGCACCTTGCTCCGGTTGAAGACCTCGGCGGCGGACACCTCGACCTCTACTTCACCGGTTCCCATCGAGGCATTGACCATCTCCGCGGGACGCTTCCTCACGTTGCCCCTCACGGCGATCACATCCTCGCTGCGCAGCGACCTGAAAAGCGCGTGGAGATCCGCGTCACCCGCCTCAACTACAAGCTGCACTAGCCCGCTGCGGTCCCACATGTCGAGAAAGGTCAGGTCTCCGAACTCGCGGACCTTCCTTACCCAGCCCGCAAGCCTGACCTCGCTCCCCTCGTCGCCGGCCCTGAGCTCGCCGCACATGGAGGTCCTCTTCCACTCCGTCCCGAAATGATATATCGGTCTGTCAGTCAACTTCGCCCTTCCTCTCCCGCATTATCCTGTCCTCCAGCTCCGTGAACGGGACGCTCTCCTGGCCGCCGCCCGAGAGGGCTTTTACGGTCGCCTCCCCTTTATCCAGCTCATCCGGTCCGATTATGACGGCAAGCGGCGCTCCCGACTCCGAAGCCGCTCTCATCTGTTTTTTCATAGAGCGCCCGGACAGGTCGACCGAGACGCGCACTCCCGCGCGGCGCAGCGAGCCTGCGATACCCAGGGCCCGTGCCGAAGAGGACTCGTCGGGCAGTATGAGAAAGGCGTCGACGGGGTCGCGCCCTATCGAGGCCGAGAACTCCTCTGGAAGGTTCTCGAGCAGACGCTCCATGCCGGCCGAAAAGCCGACAGCTGGTATCTTTCCGCCTCCGCATTCCTCGGCGAGCCCGTCGTATCGTCCCCCTCCGCACAGTGCGTTCTGCCCTCCGAGTCCCGGATGGAGGACCTCGTAGGCGGTCTTCGTGTAATAATCGAGCCCCCGCACGAGAAGGGGATCGAGTATGAAATCCACATCCATGGCGCGCAGGATAGCCTGCAGCCCCTCGAAATGATCCGAGCACTCGCCGCAGAGATGATCGGTTATTACCGGCAGCCTCGTCTTTATATCTCCGCATTCCTTGCAGTCGAAGATCCTCATCGGGTTGAGCACCGACCGCTCTCCGCAGTCGGCGCAGAGCTCGTCCTTCATTTCCTCGAGCGCTCCGCTGAGGACATCCCTGAATCCGGGCCGGCAGACGGGACAGCCCACGCTGTTGAGCCTTACCTCCAGATCCTCGAACCCGAACATCCCGTAGATAGCGAGGCTCAGGTCGATTATCTCTGCGTCGACCGCAGGTCCCGGATGGCCGATCGCCTCAGCCCCGAACTGGTGGAACTGGCGGTACCTGCCGGCCTGGGGCCTGTCGTACCGGAACATCGGCCCCTGGTACCAGAACTTCGAGATGCCCCCGGCCCTGTGTAGTCCGTTCTCGATGAAAGCGCGCATCACCGGCGCGGTGTTCTCCGGCCTGAGGGTCAGGCTGCGCCCCTTCTTGTCGGTAAAGACGTACATCTCCTTCGAGACGATGTCGGTCGCCTCGCCTACCGCCCGCACGAAGAGCTCGGAGACCTCGAACACCGGCGTGCGGATCTCGCTGTAGCCATAAGCCTCTGCGAGCGAGGCAAGCATCCTCTCGACCTTTTCCCACGAACGCATCCGGTCCCCGAACAGGTCCTGTGTCCCTCTTGGTCTCTTGAATCTCATTCCCCTACGGCCTTTCTCTCCCTGGCCTTCCCGATACGCACAATATGCCTCAGTACGGCAAGCAGCGTCCCGGTGACTACTCCCGCTGAATCCATGGCGAAGTCGAAGATGCTCGAATCGCGGCGCGGGATATAGCTCTGGTACATCTCGTCGAGTCCCGCCACAGCCGCGCCCGACATCATGACGATGATGACGATGCTCCATCTGACTCTCACGCCGCCGTAGCTGAGCCCCCGGTAGTAAAGGATCGCGAACACCGCGTATTCGAAGAAATGGACTACCTTGTCGTAGCCCCTCGGCAGCCTTACGTGATCTGACGACAATCCAGGGATCGATGAGAGTCCGAAGATCATCATCAACCAGACTATCAGCGGGAGCCATCTTCTCATATTCCAGCTCAAGACCAGGGATCCTCCGTTAAAGCAGGCGGTCGTGGCATCTTCCATCCAGGGGAATATAGCGTTTTACCCTGTCCCCGTTCAAGGGAAGTGATAGCCGGCAGCCCGCCATACTTCGGCGGGTACCGAGCTCAGGAGATCCAGCTCCCCCTCTGAAGGGATCCTGAAAGAGGCCATCCCGAGACTTGCCATCTCTCTCTTCAGAGGATCGGAGAGGCTGCCGGCGATCCGTGGAAGCCTTCTCGCGAATCCCCTCGATTTCCAGTCTTCCGTCGATGGATCGCAAACGAGCAGTATCTCCGGAAGCGCAGGCCCCGTAAAGACGGTCCGGAGCTTTCCCGGACCGATCGTTCCGTTTCTCTCGAGCCTCCTGAGCTCTTCGAGGGAGAGTCCGCCGGCACCATACCTGCCGAAGAGCACGCCGAACGCGACAGCCTCGCCGCACATGGGGCTACCCACGGAAAGCAGGTCGTAAGACACCTCGGACGGCGGAACGCCGTTCTCGGCGATAGCTGCAAGCGGAGAGATGAACCCGGTGGCCGAGATCGAAGAGGTGAAGGCCGCGCCCGACCAGTCCGGCTCAGCACCCTCGCGGACGATCACGATCCCCATCGTCAGTGATCCATCGCTGCGGGAAGTGGAGAGCAGGAGGCACTCTCTCCGCTGCGTCCTGTGCGAGGCGAACTCCTGGGGCGATGTCATGATGTAAAAATCGCAACCCTCCGGCTCTGCTCCGGCATCGAGCCAGACCCACGTGATATCTCCGCCATCGCGCTCCCGGACGCTGGAGGCAAAAGAACTCAGGGTGGGGCCGGCAGTGATTGAATCAAAGGCGCAGATTCCTATGCGGAGGGGGACATGGGCCGGATAGTCCGGCCTGAGAAAGAGAGCAGCGGCGGCCAGCGCGACCAGGACCAGGAGCAGGACGAGCGACATCCACCTCCCCAGGTAGGAAGAGAGCATCGCTGTTTCGCCGGCCTTAGGAGCCTCAGCCATCTTCGCCGTCCCGCCTGTCCTTTCCGCTTCCCTGCCCGGCGGGCAGTATCCGTATCTCGAATGTGTCGGTGTCGAGGAAGTACCTTTCTATTCCGTTCGGTACGATCACTTCGGGCTCGATCACGTACGTACCCGCCGCCTTGCCCGTCAGGTCGAGGATCACCGAGACGTCCTCGGTCGTTATATCCCTTATGATCTCCTCAGGCCCTTCGATCGTAAGAGAGACCACCCTGGGCGAATACTCGACCGTCAGGCTCTCGTCCTCCCTGAGCATCGTCGGAGGTATGTTGGCGAGTGTGCGGATAGCCCTCTTGTGGATCGACATCTCGATCAGGACCTTGTCAGGTACGACCCGGATATCCATACCGCCGAAGACCAGCGCTGACTCCTCGGAATATTCTCCCCTGCGGCCCTTTATGTCGATTTCCCGGGTCGAGATCGCTTCTATGCCTTCCACTATGCTCGAAGCTCCGATGATCTTCACCCTGGCCGGGATTATCACGGGAGAGCCTTCTATTATGACGTCGTCAGGTATCTCGCCCCTGTACGCGATCCTGACAGGCACCGATTTCGTGATGATTTCCTCGAAATTCAGGACGAGTATCTTGGGGTTATCGACGGTGACCTCTCTCGGATCGATCTGCTCGGGCAGGTTGATCATGGCCGGCGAAAGCGAGACCGTGTTCCGGCCCTTGACCGCCTTTGAGAGATCCACCGTAGCCACCAGCCTCCCGAACAGCCTGAGCTTCATCAGGTTGCTCCTCGACCCGCGGATAGTCACCTCCACGGACCCTGGGACATCATGCGTTATTGTCAGGCTGTCGGCGATCCCCGCGAGCGCCAGCGGGACCCTGAACGACTGGTTCTCTCCCTGCTGGGCGGTCACGTGCAGCCACAGGAAGAAGGCGAAGACGAGCGACACGATCTTCGCGCCGAGATTGCGCGTCAGGGATTTGATGATCGTGTCGAAGCTCAAGGCGCCTCCATCATCGATCCGCCTTCGAGTAGACGGTAAGTTTCTGCCCCGGCCTGATCAGCGCTGTGTTGCCGATGTTGTTCAGTGTCTTGATCTCGTCTATCGAACATCTGTATCTCTTCGCGATGCCGGACAGCGTCTCCCCCCTGGCGACCGTATGGACCGCCAGCCTGATCGGCCTCTTCTCCATGTTATCCGGCGGATTCTCCAGCAGGTATGATACTACGCCGGATGCTACCGCCTTTGCAACCTTCAGCTGAACCGATTCCTTCTTTATCTGTTCCACGTCGCTCTTGTTCGACAGGTAAGCGACCTCGACGAGGGCCGAGGGCATCGTTGTTCCCTGGAGGACTATGAAATTCGCCTGCCTTACGTCATGGAAGGGGATCGAGCCCATCTGCTTGAACTCCGAGGCAAGATATTCCGCGAAGATCGAGCTCTGGTTGAGAGCCTGGTTGCGCATCATCTCGAACAGTATCTGGCCTGCGTCACCCTCGATAAGCTCGCCCCGGTCCTCCATCCTGACCTGCATGTTCTCACGTTCGGCGACGGCTGTCGCATGCATGTCGGTAGCGCCTTCCGGTGACAGAAAATAGACCTCGGTGCCCCTTATCCTGCGGTTCTCGTTGCTGTTCATATGAATGCTCACAAAGCAGTGCCCGCCATGCTCCCTCGCGATCTCTATCCTCCTGTGCCATTCTACGTCGTAGTCTCCGGTGCGCGTAAGCACCGCCTTGAACCCCTTGTGTTTCTCTATCTCCGCGGCGATCATCTTCGCGAGGGGAAGGGTGAAGTATTTCTCCGAAGGGCCGTATCTCGAGGGCGCGCCGGGCGCGCTCCCGCCGTGACCCGGATCTATGATCACTATATAGTCGCCGCTCTGAGCCACCTGCCTCGCCTTCTCGGTCTCGCTCTGTCTCTGCCTGACGGTGATGGTCCTGTCGACGTCTATCACTATCCTGTGCCGGGGATGTATATCGTTGGGCTTGAGGGCGAAATGCCTGAACCGCGTCTTAGCCGGCAGGTCTATAACGACCTGCGCGCCGTTCGACAGGCTGTTGACCCTTACCCTGTCCACGACCCCGTCCTTTATGTTAAGCCTGTCGAGCCCCCTGGCCAGCTTCCCGCCCGGGATGTCTATGACTATCCTGTCAGGACCGCTGCGTTCGGAGACCTGGTAGCCGCATTCACTGCTCATGTCGAGGACTATCCTCGTATGTTCCGGCGCCGTCCAGTGGCGCATGCTCACGACCTCTCTTCTCGGCGCGGCCGGTTCACTTCCGGCTTCATGCACCGGAAGCATTGCTGACAGCGAGATCGCAATTATCATTGTGAGCAGTATCTTCCTCATATCGTCTTCCCTCCACGTTCCGTTACACGCGGCACCGCTTCAGTTCCCTCAGCTCCACACACGCAGCGGCCGGCCCCTGGACAATCTGATAGCAGCCGGGTGACAGGGACACGGTCTATGTAGCCTGCAGGGGAGCGGGTCAATCGAAGTAGACCCCGTCGGGTATGATATAGTTCAAGGGATCCCGGTGCTGCTTCATGAAGATCACCTCGTAGTGCAGATGAGGCCCGGTCGATCTTCCTGTATTTCCTACGGCTCCAAGTGTCTCCCCACGCTTTATCCTCTGGCCCCGCCTGACATACAGCTTGGACAGGTGAGCGTAGCGGGTCTTGAAACCGTTCCCATGGTTCACCTCTATGGTAAGCCCCATGCTTCCGTTCTTCTTCGCCATCGTTATCACGCCGTCCGCCGTGGACATCACCGGGGTTCCGGTCCTGGCGAAATAGTCGACGCCCTGGTGCTGGGTTATCCTGCCTGTGAAGGGATCCATCCTCCTGCCGAACCTGCTCGAGAGGAATCCACCCCTTAGCGGCCTGATCGAGGGGGTGCAGTCGCGCCGCGCCGCCTCTTCCTGGAGTATGCCGATTATCTCGTTGTAGCTCTGCTTCTGCAGCTCGGTCTGCCTGATCAGCATATCGAGGTCGTTCTCCAGTCCGGAGAACGCATGATGAGCTGCACTTAGCTCTTTTTCCAGAAGCTGCGGTTCGGGACCACCAACACCGACCTGCCATACGTCCTCCGACAGCGGATCGAGGCTTGCCATCAGCCTCGCCCGGTTCTGGAGCTCGAAATTACTGTCCATCCTCCCCTTCAGGCCGTCGAGCTCGGCCTCGAAGGAAGCGAGACGTCCGCGCAGCAGCTCGTTCTCACGCTCCAGACCGGCTATCCGATCCGAATCGATCCTGATCCCGGCATAGCGCACGCCGACGGTCACAGTAGCCGCCAGGAGCGTAATAAGGCAGAGCCCAACCGCCAGGGCGGTGACCCTGCGAATACGGATCGTCCGCACGCCCGCGTTACCCTTGCGGACGTACATGAAAGTAAAGTATCTGTCCATTTTCCAGTCGAAGCGTTAATGGTTCCCGTTGATAGAAGAACCTACGTTTGGACCTTCTCCCTGTCAAGGAGTATTTACCGCACTTATTTTTTGCAATTCACGTACCATGAAGGGAGAAATAAAAAGGGCGGGGAGGGGTCTCAAGACTCCTCCCCGCCTCGGTGCTTATCTATCTTATTGATACGCTTAGCTTTCTACGTACCCTCTGAGATATTTACTCCTGGTGCTGTGTCTCAGCCTGAGGATCGCTTTTTCCTTGATCTGGCGGATCCTCTCCCTCGTGAGGTTCATTTTCTGCCCTATCTCTTCCAGCGTCAGGGGTTCCTCGCCCTCCAGCCCGAAGTAAAGGCCCAGAATGGTCTGCTCCCGCTCGGTCAGGGTGCTGAGCGCCTTCTGCATATCATCGCTCAGGGCATTGGAATACGTCATCTCGTCGGGCGGAGCCTGCGTCTCGTCTGCCAGGTAATCGACCAGGGAGTTCTCCTCCTGGTCGTTGTTGAAGGAGGCATCGAGAGACAGATGGCTGTTCGCAATCTGCATCGTGTCCCTGACCTCTTCATTGGACAGGTTGAGTTTCTTCGCGATCTCCTCGACCTCCGGCGTCCTTCCCAGCTCCTGGTCGAGCTGCCTGGAGACCTTGCCGATCCTGTAAAGGGTCCCGGCGCGGTTCAGCGGAAGCCTCACTATGCGGGACTGCTCGGCAAGCGCCTGAAGCATGGCCTGCCTTATCCACCAGACCGCATACGAGATGAACTTGAAGCCTCTCTTCTCATCAAACCTGTGGGCCGCTTTTATAAGGCCCATGTTCCCCTCGTTTATAAGATCTGCGAGGGAAAGGCCCTGGTTGACATATTGCTTCGCTATCGACACTACGAACCTGAGGTTCGCCTTGACCAGCGCGTGAAGAGCTACCTCTTCTCCCTTCCTGATTCTTCCTGCAAGATCCCGTTCCTCTTCCCGCGTGAGAAGAGAAGTGTTGTTGATTTCTTTCAGGTAGAGATCGAGACTCTTCTCGCCCAGGTACTCGCTATCTCTTCCTTCCGGGTACATTTTATTCACTCCTCATTCTAAATGTATTCACATTCAGTTGTTATGTAAAGCCGGCTGCTCCAATAACCTTACTTTTCAGCCGTTCCCTTTACCGCTTCCACTGCCCCTTCTGCCCCTCGCCCCCGTAATTAAGAGGTCTTCTTAATTACTCCTACTCTTGTATACACACCAGTTGGCGAAATGTTCAGTTTTTTTGGTGGGGCTGTAGAAGGTAAGGATGCTTAACGGCCCGACCAGGCGCGTTAAGACACCTGACACCATTACGAAACAGAGTTTACACGAATATCAGAAATCTGTCAATAGTATAATCCACCTATATTTGATAATTTACGTTATCCCGCCCTAAAATAGCGTTTAGGGGCGCTTATTCTTATTTCTTTCCCTGCTTTTTATCATCCTTGATCGTCTCTATCTCATCTTCCTTCTGCCTGAGCTGCTCCTCCAGTCCCTTTATCTCAGCGACCAGGCGCTTTACGACCTCGTCATCCGCCGTCCTGTTGCCCCTGTGCCCCTTCTCAGCTATAAGGTCATAGACCCTGCCCCCCATCTCGGTGAAATGCTTCTCGATCGACCTGTTCAGGCCGGTTATCTCCACCTTCTTTTTTCCTATCCGGGCCAGTTCATCTGTCTTGTCATAGGCCGTCTCATACCACTCGACCAGGTTCTTCTTCACCTTGCTCCAGAGGTCGTCCATCCTGCATCCTCCCTGATCAGCCCCAGCCGGGGGTGATTATCCTTGAAATCCCGCACTCACTCTGACATATATCGCTCTGAACCGGACGGGCCAGAGGGAGAGCAGCGCTTGAGCGATACAGTATACTTTCTATCCGACACTCATTTCAAGTATCATCAGGAAGGTCTGCGCTCGCTGGGTCCCGATGAAAAGAGAAAACGGGCTCTTTTCCGAGAGTTCCTGCTCTCCATCAGGGGAGCTTCGCGCCTCTACCTCGTCGGCGATATATTCGACTTTTGGTTCGAGCACCGCGGCGTCATACCTGGATATTACGGGGATATCCTCGAGTCCATAGGCATTCTCGCCGGGAGCGGGACCGATATATTCATAACGGGCGGCAATCACGACCATTGGTTCGGTTCCTATCTCCCCGAGACTTTCGGTGTCAGAGTCCTCCCGACCGTGGCGGTCCATGAGCTACAGGGACGAAAAGTGCTGATGACCCACGGCGACGATCTTCTGCCCGGCGACTATGGATACAAGGCTCTCAAGACCATCATACGCAGCCATCCCGTGGTGGCGGCCGCGAGACTCCTTCCTCCACGCTTTCTGTACTCTCTCGCCGCCTCCTTCTCGAGGGCGAGCAAGGGGCTGACCCAGGGAAAGACCGAGGCATGCGCGGTAAAGCTCACTGAAATGGCCGCGGATAATTTCTTCACTTCGGGCAATGACGCCTTCGTCATGGGGCACGTGCACCTCCCCGTCATCAGGGAGTTCCCCGGCGGGACATTCATAATCCTCGGTGACTGGGAGACGCACTTCTCCTATGCGCGTCTTGAAGGCGGTCTTTTCACCCTGGAGTCCTATCAGAGCGAAGGTGATACGGTCAGTGAGAACCGGTGAGCGTCACCCATCTCGTATTCGATAGGCATATAGGCGTAATCGAACCTCAGGCTCTTCCAGGCGACGCCGGCGCCCATGGTGGCGCCCTGGATATCGTACCCGCTCTTGTAACCAAACCTCAGCATCAGAAGCCTCTGGTAAGAATATTCGAGCCCGAAATGAGCCTTGGCGTCATTATCATTGGGGAATACGACGTCAGCCGCCAGGATCAGCCCTCCGTGAAGCGCCTCCCGCATGATCTCATACGCGCCTCCGACCCTCAGCTGGAACGGCGGGTAGAACTTCTCCTCGACGAAACTCGCCTGTGGGCCGAGGTTCAGCATCGAAGCCGCAAGCGTCAGCCCCTCGATCTTCGTCCTGTGTGTCACCCCGAGATCGAAGGCGTACCCGGTGGCCGACTCGAAATCTATCTTCGAATGGATCACCTTGAAGGCCGCTCCGAGAGCGACGTTGGGGATGATATCCCGGGCATAGCCGAGCGAGAGGGCCATGTCATATGGCGAGAAGGTACCGTCCGGAGTAATCGACGGATACTCGCCGTACCTGTCCATGCTGCCGTAATAGAGCCCGGTGAAGCTCAGCCCCGCGGCTCCCCCCCACATCTCGCTCACGACGGTGGCCTGCTCGAACCTTATATCCATGAGCCACTCGTTGTGCGTCAGGTTCAGCTCGATCTGGTCGACGGCCGCCATCCCGGCCGGGTTCCAGTAGATACTGGTAGCATCGTCCGCCACGGCGGTGAAGGCCTCGCCCATTCCACCCGCCCTTGCTCCGCTGCCGAGCCTGAGAAAGGTGAAACCCGACGAGCCCGGCTCACCGGCCGAGGCATGCGTTGTCATGACGATCGATAGGACTGCGGCCAGCAGGACCGTATTGCGGGACATCTTTCCTCCATTCAAAGCCATCTCCATATATTGTAGTAAACAAATCCTTCCGGGTCAACAGCAACGCCACTTCGCCCGGGCGCCCCGTCTCAGATATCATTACCCTACTTGAGTATCGCGACCTTTTTCGAGCCGCTCCATTCCTCTCCTGCGCCCTGCACGTGTACGTGGCAGAGATAGATTCCGCTGGCAAGGCCGGCAGTCGGTATGCTCGTCTCGAACGGCACATCCCCGGCCCATTCGTGCTTTGAAGCCGATGCGTACACCTGCGTTCCTTCGAGATTGAACAGCCTGACGGTAACATCGGCGATATCCGACAAGTCTATACGGACATTGAAGGAAGAACCCGTAGCCGGGTTCGGATAACACTTCATCGAATTCCCATCGACCAGCGGCCCGCCGCCCGGGTCGACATCATATTTGTACTGCTTGCTTGTGCCCGCCGCATCGAATCGATACATGGGCCATGTGCCTCTTCCTGTCACTCCGACATCAGAACGGATCCTCGAGACCGTCGAGACACCGGGGAAGAAAGTAGTCCCTGCCTGACCCGCCCCTGAAATTCCGCCTGAGCCTCCCGGGACAAATATGAAGAAACCATAACCGAACTCGGCGCCGGGAACGGCGCAGAAGGCGGGGGTGATCGAATTGTCCCCCTCTCCCCTCAGCGGCCAGCCTTCTACAGTACTGCCGTCGGCTCGAAGAACCCGTAACTCTCCGGCTACATTGAACACGGCCTCCATTCTGCCATCCTGATCGACATCGACTGCCGCCGGCTGAGCGGATGCCGTATCGGGCTCGATCATAACGAGATTCTTCTCCAGCTGAACGGGCCAGCCTGTCATCAAGGAACCCAGGCCTGTCAGCATGAACAGCCTGTCACGATCACGTATGAGCGTCTCCATGTTCCCGTCTCCATTGATATCAGCCAGAGACGGCGGCGACGGACGGTATAGATCCAGCGGGACCATCTTCAAGCCCCTCTCGACATCCATATAGTAGATCCCTGCTCCGGGGATGGCGAATACCACGTCGTCGGTCCGGTTGCCGTCGATATCTCCGCAAGCCGGAAGAATCAGGCCATCCGAATCGTACCTTCCATCTATATTCCACGAATTGATCGAGATCTCCGCGGAATCGTACCTTATCTTTATATGGATAAACCTCAGGGTCCCATCCGGCCCTTCGGTGAGAGCACAGAACCCCCCGTATTCAGTATCGGATCCGTCGACGATCGGGACAGGATGAGAGATGATCCTTCCCTGAGAGATGAACATGCCGAGGACTCCGTCTCCGGCCATGAATCCGCCGGCACCCTCGGCTAGATCCTCCGCATGCTCGCATCCGATAAGATAGAACCAGGACGAATCGCCGTCAGAGACAAGAAAGACCGCCTCTTGAGCAGGATCAAGATCGGCATGGACTGCCGTCGGCATACTGACCGTCTTTCCCTTTACCTCGAGAGAACCGGGCGACGGCCCCGTATCTATCGGGAACGGAGAGCCGTCAGTGCTGTATGCATGGATCCTCCCGTCCCTCGAGCCGGCGAGTATCTCCATGGGAAAAGCCCTGTCGAGGTCGATCACCGCCGGTGATCCGGTCCATACCGCTCCGGGAATATCGACGGCCAGATCGAATGAACCGTCCCACGCTTCATGGCATCCATCCCACGCGATGTATATCTTTCCCGTATCCGCGGCCTGTACCAGCTCGAGTTCCATATCCTCGTCCAGATCAGCCGGAACAGGGGAAAGACCCATCACCGTTCCTGATATCTCACCGGTGACCCGGGGAAGCTCCTCACCGAACAAGATCGATACACCCATCACGGGGCCTGGAACCGAAAGAGCGGTCATTGAAAGGCCTGTCTGCGTTCCCGTGTTTGCGAAGCTTGCCGGGATCGTACCGGGACCGAATTCGGAGTACCAGCCTGTACGATATGAATCGCCCCAGCTGCCGAAGGCGTAGATGCCACCGGGCCGGTCGAGGTCTTGCACTCCATCGGCCTCCTCGAGGTCGACGCCGCTTATACCGGGATTGTCATTTGGATATCGTCCCATGGCCAGCTGGTTTCTGATTATAGTCTCATCGATGTGCCAGATCATGATGCCGCTGCCCGTGTCGACGATCCTGACCTGGACGCCTTCGATGTCCTCGTAGTGGTAAGGATTCGTGGTTGCTGTAAGGAAGAAATCGAATTCCGCGCCGAGCAGGGTATCCTCGTTCTCGGGGATACCGTCCCCGTTCATGTCGCCGAAATCGAACCGGCCGTTCATATTCCGGTCGTGGACCCTGTTGGAGACTAGAAAATACTCCGTGGGGCTTATCTCGATCCTGACCAGTGATGTATCGGCCGGTAACGATGAGTTGATGTCAGTGACATCAACGTCGCAGGCGGCATCTACATCCACAGGAGAAACCCATCCCATCAGGTATCGATGAAACGCGCACGGAAACGCCGGGATGAATCCTGAAGCGTTATAGAGCCCGTATCCCATAAGGCCGAAAGCCCCTATCCCCTGAGAATCGGGATAACCTGATGGCGTCGTGTCGTACATCGGGATCATCCCGAGCCGCATTCCCACCTGATAGGCATATATCCCGAGGGAACCGAATACGAGGCCGTCCTGCGATGCGTTCTCCGGCAGGACCATCACGTTGTCGACATAGAAAGTCTCGCCTTCGACGAGGTCGTTTGTCGGGATCCCGGGCGTTCCAAGTGTATCGGTCAGCACCGCCCCCATCTCCTCCGGATCGATGAAGCCGGACCAGAGCTGCCAGGGCGAATCGCCCGAGAAATCGGTCTCCTGCCCCGCGCCGGGATGTATAAGCGCGAACGCGTCAAACCGGGAGAAATCGATCTCGTCGTCGTTCTTCGCTACAACCTCCATCAGTATCTCCGATACCCTCTCCTCCCACAGGTCATCCTTGCCATAGTATGCCGCGTTGAAACTGAGCGTGGTGACTCCGGCGGCGATCTCCCATCCGAGGCCGAACCTTCCGAGAGAAGCTCCCCTGAAATACTCCCATGTGTGCCTTAGTTCATTGGCGAAATAGAGCGAGTCGTGGGGAGGCGATGTGAAATCAAGATCCGCGAAAGAAACCCTTATTACCAGGACTTCAAGCGTATCGAGTGCTTCAAACCTTCCTGCCGCCAGGCTGGAAAGCGCCCGCTGCTGATAGATGCCGGCCGGCCGGCCCTTAGGCATCGCCGGGATGCCGTTTGTATCCGGCTCATAGGCTGGGGCTCCCTGTCCGTATACGGAAGATCCGAATATGGCTGCCGCCGCCAAAGAGGCGGCGGTAAACCTTATGACAGATAAAAGTATGCGCATATCCGATGAATAATAAGTTCATGCCCTGGACTCAGCAAGTCAAATGCGGGATCAGAATAAAGTCGGGGAGAGTGAAGACCTCTTGCCGCCCCTGTTCAGCAATCGCTTTCTTCACTCTCCCCTTCGGTCGACCTTCCGGGTAACGGAAACCTTATTTAAGTGCCAGCTTAAGGTAAGGTGTTCTGCCGCTGCAGGATACTGTCATCGTCCTGTTTACCCGAGCTCTGCGTCGGGGGGACTTGTCGACCTTTCGGAAAACCGTTCATTATCTTTATCCCACCGGCCTTGTCATGACCGGATATCTGCTTGCCGTATGTCTCTTCTTCGCCGTCACCCGCCTGCATCAGGTCGGTGTTGCCCGGATCTGTCTGATACGCCCACCAGAAGTCCGTATGACCGTCGACTACTGCCAGCACCCAGAGCTTCACGTAGTGAAAACCGTCAGCCTCGCCGAGCCTGAGCATGTAACAGTGTCCGTCAAGCACTTCTGCTGTTCCCGTCACTGACCAGCCATCCACAGGCGCGGTGTTGATCACGTCCAGGCCTTCCGGCCATTCATAGCTTGTAAATCCGTAATCCTGTATCTTCACGCTCGGCGATGCGACCCTGAACAGGTTCACAGCGCCGGTCGTATCAAACCAGATGTCTGTCGACGGCAGCGTGCAATCCTGCGCCTCACTCTCAAAATTGGTGAAATCGTACCCGCAGGAATCCGGATCCGCCGCAGCGTCGTACAACCTCAGAAGGCCTTCTGGCCTAGGCGTGGCGCTGACGTCCTCGTAGCTCAGATCGCTAAGAATGTCATCCTGGTTATAAGCAGATACGGCGTAAAACAACTTCTCTCCGTTGGTGAGATCGTCGTACTCGAAGCAGTATTCGTAAGGATCAGGACTCTCCGCGTCGACAGTCCCTATCCACTCGTATGTCCCGTATAGATCCTCATTCTTCCATATGTCGTAACCCACGATGTCGTCCTCGGGGTTCGGATACCAGCATATCTGCACAGCGCCGTCGAGATTGACTGCATAGACACCGCGAGGTGCCGATGGAGGGCACGCTGAATCCTCCATCGGCACATACACGATCTTTTCCTTCTCGTCACAGGAGGAAATGAAAGTAAAACTCGCGATTAGGATTGCTGTAAGAACCTTTGGTGCCTTATGTGCGCTTCCTGCTCTCATCATGTCGAGATGTAATCGCAACTGGCGTGCCACGTTTTTACGACATCACAAAAGCGGACTTGAGACCAGCCTGCCAATTGCAGAACATATTGAAATGCTTGGGATTAAAAATTCGCGACAGTTCACGGGCTTCGGATCAGCGGCAGTCCCGGCAGGTCGCCGTTGACACCGGATTGTCGTCTCCAGTCCACACAGCCGTCCACTAATGGGGACAGGAATAGAAATGATATAACGCTTCAGTCCGTGACTGCCACAACCGCATCCGGACTGTTCTATAACCACATTCATTTAAAGGTATCAGCAGGATATAGCCGTGGAAAGCGCGGACGCGAGCACCGGAGGCGGGAGCTCCATCCAATCTCTGGCGTTGCTCTACATTAATAATAGCCAGGGGCACAAGACGCGAGCACCGGAGGGGGGAGATCCATCCAATCTCTGGCGTCACTCTACACATAATAATAGCCAGGGGCACAAGACGCGAGCACCGGAGGGGATGTCCATACTCGCATTCCTATGGATCTCGCCATTCCTTAGGTATCTCATACCCCTGACAATTCTAATTATAAATGGATTAGGGCACTTTTAGTCAAGCCCAATTTATAATATAGGGGATTCTGCGGATAAAAAATTACCGGAGAGACGACCGAGATTCCTTTCCCTAGAGACCCCACCTGTACCCTATTTAAAGCTTCAAGAGAGCTTATGGGATCGAAATCTCTTCATCTCTCCGGTTTTGCCACTTCCCATTCGCCAACCGATACCGGTGATATCAAAAGGCAAGCTCCGTTCCAAAACCGGATATGGACCCTCAAGAGGGCATGTATTATAATCCATTTGTATTCATGTTGTTACGAAACTGCACTTTTAAATTAAATCTGAAGCACCGCCACATTCTCAACGTGGGGATAAAGACTCTTTACATCGACCGCAGTCCACCCGTAATCCGATGACCCATAGACTCTTGAAATGGCAAGATGCTTGCCCCGCGAAGAAACCCTTACCTGCGGATCCTCAAAATGACCGCACATAGAGATAAACCAGAGACCAAAAAGAAAAAGAAATATGGGAAAAAATATTCCGGCCGGGAAGGATTACCCCGTAAAGCAGCACGCTGGCCTGGTCCTGGGTGGGAATCGATCTGATAACTGGGATAAAAGGTTCACTCTACGATCCCGTAGTCGCGGATCTTTTTCAGAAGGGTAGGATAACTGATCCCCAGCTCGCCGGCGGCGGACTTCCTGTTCCAGCCGTTCCTGGTAAGGGCCTCGGCGACGATCTTTCTCTCGAGTTCCCTGACCATGTCTGGCAGGGTCGAAGACAGGTCTATCGCCTCTTCCCGGGTTCCGTCGTTATCGAAGATGAGCTGCTGGGGCGTGATGACCCCGTTGTCCTCGGCGAGAATGACAGCGCGTTTGATTATCTTGCTGAGTTCCCTTACGTTCCCCGGCCAGTCACAGTTCTTCAGGAATTCCACCGCGTCATCGCTGAACCCGATGATCTTTTTATCCATAGCGGCGCAGATGCTTCGCAGGTAGTGATTCGCCAGCAAAGGGATATCTCCGCTGCGTTCACGCAGGGGCGGGATAGTCAAAGGGAAATCGTTGATCCTGTAGTAGAAATCCTCGAGCATCTTTCCCTCGCGGCATAGTTGAAGCAGATCTGCTTTTGAGGCGAAGATAAGTCTTACATCTACTCCGAACATCTCATTGCTGCCGACCGGCCTGACCTTCCTCGTGTCGAGAAACTGAAGGAGCTTGCCCTGTATCGAGAGAGGTGCTTTCCCGATCTCATCGAGGAATATCGTTCCGCCGTCAGCTTCGGCGAGCAGACCCTTCTTGTCGGCCACGGCTCCAGTGAAGGAACCCTTGACATGTCCGAAGAGCTCGCTCTCGAGGATCGTCTCCGGGAGTGCCGCACAATTCACATGTATATATTTCTTGCTGCCTCTCTTGCTCATATCGTGGATAGCCTGAGCTACGAGGCCCTTACCCGTTCCCGTCTCACCCATCAGCAGGACCGTCGAATCGCTCACGGCGACCTTGCCGGCAAGCTCGAGAATCCTGAGCATCTTCTCGTCACTCGTAATGATCCCGCTGAAACTGCTTTCCACGCGTTCTCCTGCTCCCGGTACAGTCAACCCGCCTGTCGCCGATCCTTTGATCAGGAAGTCGATGAAGCCGGCATAGGTGGATACTATCTCGAAGATGGATCCTACTGCCGGAGCCCCCTCGCTTCCCTCTGACTGGAAGAACAGGAGCCCGAAGTTCTTCCCTCCCCTGCTGAGCGGATGGAAGTACGATGGAGAATCGCCACCGGGAAGCTGCGAGAATATCTCCCTTACGCGCCTGTCATTCGCAGTATCCGTCACTAGGAACTTCTCCGTCGAGTCGTCGAAATCGTGAGAAAGGAACCACGAGGTGATCGCTTTCGTGGCTGTGTCCCCGATCCCGCGGCGCGCGAGCACGACGGGTTCGCTTCCCTTACCGTCAGTAAGGGTTACAAAACCGTGTCCCACCGAGAGTTTTCTCATCAGATCGCTCAGGATATAATCGAGATACGACTTCAACTGAGGGTCATGTACGAATGCGCTGTTATCTTCCCTGCTCTGGACGGCGCCCTTTTCGGCCGCCGCACGCCTCGGTTCCGCCGCCACATCCTCGATCTTCCTGCGCAACCGGCGCAGGCGCCTTATAAGGTTGCGGTCGTGAAGCTCTTCAGCGAGCCGCTGCGCATCAAAGAGGTGCAGCAGGCATTCATCCCTGTTGCCGAGGATATCCTCTATCCTCGCGAGAATGAAGTGGCTTTCGGCAAGATCGGCGAATTCCTCGTTCCTTTCAAAGAACGAGACTGTCTCGCCTACAAGCTTTCGCGCCATCACGGCCGACCTCCGGTCACCCCTGCGGAGCATGTGCTCGCCGAGGATGACCCCCGACTTATGCGCCTCATAGGGATTGTTGACCGACAGGAATGTCCTGATGCTCATATTTATCTGCTTTTCGGCCTCGATCTCCTTCTTCTGGAGGGCGAGTGCCTGGCCTATCATTCTTTCCACGTATCCGATCTCGTGCATCTCTCCGCTGCGGCGGCACGATTCGATGGCACGGGACCCGATAGTGATTGCCTCTTCTGCCTTTTTCTGCATGAGATAGACAGTCATCATGCGGCGCTGCACTTCGGCGACGATGTCTCCCTGTGGATTGATCCTCGAGGCTGACTTCAGCGCGATCGTGTAGTTTTCCAGGGCATCCTCAAGATCGCCTCTTTCCAACATCAGGTCGCCTATGAATTCGTCGGCGAGAGCAGTCTCTCTCTGGTAGTTCCTCCGCTCGGCGGTCACTCTGGCCTCGAGCAGGTGCTTCTCTGCGGAAAGCAGGTTGCCGACCCTGGTCTCCTTGACTCCGAGCATCAGCGTTGCCTTGGTGTACTTGAGATCATCACCGATACGCCTGGCCATATCCCTTGCCGACGCGAACGCGCTCTCGGCCCCGGCGAAGTCACGCTTCTTCAGTTGGACGATGCCCATGTTCAGCGTCACGCGCACCCTGTGCTGCGTCAGTCCAACTTCATCGCAGATCTCCAGCGCCCGACCGAGGAACTGCAGCGCCCTTCCCCATCGACACGCGTTCTTGTGGAACAGACCCAGATTATTGAGGACGTACGATTCGCCTACCTTGTCGCCGATCCTTCTGTATGAAGAAAGCGCGTCGAGAAAATACTGCTCAGCTTCATCGCTGCGTCCCAGTCTGGCGTAGCAGTTGGCGATCAGAAGCTGGGTATTAGCGACTTCCCGATGCTCGTCGCTCGTGCGAAGAATCCTGTAGGCGGAACAGGCTTCCCTGAGCCCGCGCTTGATGTCGCCCCGCTCGTAGAGGATTATCCCGCGGCGGCAAGCTATCGTGCCCTTGCCTATGAGGTCCTCCTCCTCGCAGTGTGTCGCGGCGCTGTCGAGAAAGGACATGGCTTCGCGCAGAAGTCCTTTCTTTCTGTAGCAGTCGCTTATCTTCCTGTAGACTCTTACAAGGTCGCTCGGGCCTCCGCCCGTGGTCTGGACTTTCTGGAGGGCCTTATCGTAGTATTCAAGCGCGACAGAGTAGTTCTCTGTCGAGAGATGCATGTCACCGAGTTCTTCCTCGGTGCCGGTCGACTTGAACTTGTGTCTCGGCTGGTTCTTCTCGTATTCGAAATTCTCTTTACCTTGCGGGCTGTCAGGCATCGGTTACTCCTTAAGTGGCAATTGGCGAATCACCGGTAACGCCCGTAAGTAGACCGCTTGTCCTTAATTGATTCCCGTGTTCCGCTTGTTGTCGCTGGGACCAACAGGACCAATCCCATCCGTATCGCCTCTGCCATTCGCGTAATCATCTGCATCCCCGCGCAGTATCACTTCGCTTCCATCGTCGACAATGATCCTTTCCTCGATCTCTCCGCCGAGGTTATGCCGATGGGCTCTCAGGAAGTTGGCAAAATAGTAGGAGAGCCAGCTGGAAACGGCCACGGCCTTTTCGCCGATCACCGGCGAGGCGTGGACCTGTGAAACTGAAGTTATGGAGAATGCAACCAGAATGGCAAGAAGCAGAACCGTTCTCTTCATGACATGTTCTCCTCCTGGAACTTCAATGTTCCAAAAGACCCGTCACACCCTAAACACCCACAGAGTAAAAATAGCCTCCGCAAGGGCCTCTGTCAAATTTTTCGGAAGAAAAAACTATGAAAAAAATGGAGTTAACCGGTTTGTCAGATTTTTTACAAGATATGTTGCACTGAATGTAAGATATATTTCAATAATTACGAGTTTTCAATCTTCCTCATCCTTGTCGCTTCTCAGGTCGATGCTGTACTTCTCGAGTTTCTTGTAAAGATTGCTACGTTGCATACCAAGCTGTCTGGCGGTCTTTGACACATTGCCGTTGTTCTCTCTCAGCTTCTTGACGAGGAACTCCCTTTCGGTAAAGTCTCTGAACTCCTGGTATGTCTGCATGCCGAATGGATCCTTCATCATGTCCTCTTCGCGGGTCAGCACGAGCGGAGGCATATCCTCGCGAGTGATAATATCGGACAGCGTAAGGATACAGAGCCTCTCTATCAGGTTCCGGAGTTCCCTTACATTACCAGGCCAGGAGTATTCCACCATCACATCGAGAGCCTTCCTGTCGACCTTCTTCGGGGCAGTGCCGAGTTCGACCGCGACCTGCTCAAGGAAATATGAGACCAGCAGCGGGATATCAGATCTGCGTTCGCGCAGCGGAGGCATCTCGATCGGCACTACGTTAAGCCTGTAATAGAGATCTTCGCGGAAGTTACCCCTGCCCGCTTCTTCCAGCAGGTTTTTGTTCGAGGCGGCGATGACCCTGACATCGACTTTTCTCGTCTCCGTACCTCCTACCCTTTCGAATACCGATTCCTGCAGTACTCGAAGGACCTTGGCCTGGGCCGAGAGGCTCATGTCGCCCACCTCGTCGAGGAAGAGCGATCCGCCGTCAGCGAGTTCGAACTTTCCGATCCTCTTTGACACGGCGCCGGTGAACGATCCCTTTTCGTGCCCGAAGAGCTCGCTTTCGATCAGTTCTTCCGGGATCGCTGCGCAGTTCACCTCGACAAACGGCTCCGATTTTCTGGTGCTCAGCTCGTGCAACCTCCTCGCGACCAGCTCTTTGCCCGTCCCGTTCTCGCCGGTGATCAGAACTCTCGCTCCAGTAGGAGCGACACGGCCTATCGTCTCAAGTATATCCCTGATCGAGGGATGCCCGCCGACTATCTCGGTCCCGCCCGGTATCCTCTCCCGGAGCTCGACATTCTTCTGCCTGAGCTCTCCCTGCTTCAATCCGTTCCTCACGGTCAGAAGGAGCCTGTCCAGGTCTATAGGCTTTTCAATGAAATCGAAGGCGCCGAGCTTGGTCGCTTCGACAGCAGTGGAGATATTTCCGTGCCCGGAGATGATTATGACGGGCAGAGCCTCTCTCATCTCTTTGAGCTTCTGAAGGACCTCGAGGCCGTCCATGCCCGGCATCTTGATGTCGAGCAGGACTATGTCGACCCTGCCGTCGGTCACCGCTTCAATCGCGGAAGGACCGTCAGGCGCCGTGATAGTCCGGTATTTTTCGTATGAAAGAAGCTTCTCGAGGGAACTCCTTATACTCGCTTCGTCATCGACTATCAGGACTCTCTTGCTCATCGGCAAGGTACCCCCGTTCTTTTATTCCATCGCCCAGCACGACACCCCACCTCAGGTCCCGGGCAGTTACGGTCATCTTGTTCCCCCGCAAAACCCTCATCAACACTCTGACGATCTCCAGACCCTGCGGGAGAAGCCGGATCCTTTCCGGAGGAAGAGCACGGCTGAGCTGACTGCCGGCCCTGAAAAGCGAGCCCAGCCGGCCGGAGATCTCTTCCAGATCCTCCATCGAAACCACGGTCGATACGACATCATTGTACTCGCTGCCGTTCATTTGATTCCAGATCACTGCAAGGCTGACGGCTGTGCCGCCAGTAAACATGATTGTAGGACTTTCCTGAGTGCCGGGCAAGGGTGAATCCCCGGCAGGGACATCTGATCTCTTTGACCCCTTGATGAAGTCAAGGATCATCCTGGACATGTCATGCCCGGGAACTGCACGCGTATGAGCGCCAACTGGTATCGACAGGAATGCTGAAGCGTCGGGTGCCTGCCCCCAGGAAACCTCTGTGCTCGTCCCTCCTGGATCGACCAGTATCGCCGGCTTTCCTGCCCGAAGACCGGAAGTCGCGCCGGCAAATCCGAGAAACGCCTCCCCTCTCTCTGAAAGGACGTTTATTGCAGTGCCGGTGCGTTCCTCCAGATATCTCCTGATCTCACGGCGATTTGATGCGACGCGAAGCGTGTTCGTAGCTACGACCGTAAGCCGGACTCCGCTGCGCTTCGTTATACCAGCTGACAGTCTTTTCAAGATTTCCGCCGCTCGGGCCCTTGTCTGAAGCGAGATATCCCCTCCGGCAGCCAGCTCCTCTCCCCACCCTATATACACTCTCTCCTCATACACCCTATCCTCGACCGGGGCCCAGATCGCCGGTCCATCGTGACCGCGCGCGAGATCGACCAGGAGCTTCCTGAAGTAGCTGCTTCCTAGATCTATACAGCACCTCGTCTCCTTTTTCCCTTTGGGCTTTACGGTCGCATTCACTATCATCACATCCGGAAGCAATCATGACCGACAAGATCAACATAAAAGACCTGTCGCCCCCGCAGCTCGCAAATGCAGTAGCTGAGATGGGCGAGCAGAGGCACAGGACAAGGCAGATCATGCAGTGGGTCTGGCAGAAAGGCGCAGTTACTTTCGCCGAGATGACCAGCCTCTCCCTTGCCCTGCGCGCCAGACTCGACGAGCGATTCCGAATATCGGGACTGCGCGTAGCGGGAAGTGTATCCTCCGGCATGGACGGAAGCCAGAAATTTCTGCTCGAATGCGAGGACGGAGCGGTCATCGAGACAGTGCTGATGGAGGCCCGCAATATATTCACTTTATGCGTATCGAGCCAGGTCGGCTGCCCGCTGGCCTGCTCCTTCTGCAGGACTGGTGTCGGCGGGCTGGAAAGGGACCTCCTGACAGGAGAGATACTAGATCAGATCCTCTTCTTCAGGCTGAACCACATACCGCCTCGCCGGCGGTTCAACATAGTCTTCATGGGGATGGGCGACCCCCTCCTGAATACATCGAATTTCTTCCCCGCCCTCGAGATCCTAAACCATGAGGACGGATTCGCCCTGCGTGAGAAGAGGATCACCGTGAGTACGATCGGATTTCCCGCCAGGATAAGGGAGCTCGAGGCGAGCGGGCTTAAGGCCGGACTAGCCGTCTCGCTCAATGCCGTGGACGACGATACCAGGAAGAGCCTGATGCCGGCTGCGGAGAGCATTAAGGAGACACTCGCCGCAGCCGAAGAATATGCGGTGAGCAGGAAGATGAGGACTACGCTTGAGTACGTCCTCATCGCCGGCGTGAATGACTCCCCGGATGACGCCAGGAGACTCGCGTCGATGACCTCAGGCAGGCCTTTCAAGATCAATATCATCCCTTTCAACGAATGGGAAGGCTGCCGCCTGAAAAGACCAGCCGACGAGATGATCGAAAGTTTCATCAGGATACTTCTGCCTACCGCACCCGCGGTGACCGTCAGAAGAAGCCAGGGCGGAGATATCGGCGCGGCCTGCGGCCAGTTGAGAGCCTCACGCAAAGAGTACGGTCTCTGATCATCCCCACGAAATGCCGGTCAGATCGTGAGAGGATCTGAGCGCGTCTAGAACGGGAATCTCCTGCGAGGATCTGTGTCATAGAGAGCGGGGAAGCGATCTCGAGTGTCGCTTCCCCGCTCGCCTGCGGCAGGGTCAGCCTGAGCAACCTTGCCTCCATCTCCGGGAT
>CAZREW010000002.1:187082-281674 GCA_964599375.1 uncultured bacterium | reverse complement strand
GTGGGCGTGAATGAACTCATATCCCTCGGAGCGGAGGACGTACAGCCTTCGTTCCGGGGGATCTATTTTTCCGCAAGCCCCGCCCTTCTGTACCGGGTCAACTACATGACCCGGCTCGCCACGCGGGTGCTGGCGCCGCTTATCACATTCGACTGCCACAGCGACAAGTATCTCTACAAGACGGCCTATTCGATGCCGTGGAACGAGCTGTTCGCGGTCAGCCGTACCTTCGCCATAGACGCGAACGTCAGCGACAGCAATATCACGCACTCGCAGTACGCCGCGCAGAAGCTTAAAGATGCCATTGTCGACCGGTTCCGCGACGCCTGCGGGGAGCGTCCCAGCGTCGAGCTGCGCGACCCCGATATCTGGCTGAACCTCTTCATCCGCGGAAACAAGGCGACGATCAGCTTCGACACCTCGGGGGGGTCGCTGCACAGGCGCGGGTACCGCGTCGCCTCGGTCGAGGCGCCGATGCAGGAGACAGTGGCGGCGGCTATCATCAGGTACACGGGGTGGGACGGCGAACGTCCCCTCTACGACCCTATGTGCGGGTCGGGGACTCTTCTCTGCGAGGCGGCGATGCACTACTGCCGCGTCCCGGCTGCATACCTTCGCGGGAGGTTCGGGTTCGAGCTGCTGCCCGACTTCGACGGGCCGCTCTGGAAGAAGGTCAGGCAGGAGTGCGACGCCCGGATCAGGCCGCTGCCGCAGGGGCTTATATCGGGGAGCGACATGTCTCGCGCCGACGCGGAGGCCGCGATGCGTAACTGCCGAGAGCTTCCACACGGAGAGAATATCCCGATCACTGTGCGGCCCTTTCAGGAGATCGAGTCGCTCGACGACACGGTCATCGTCTGCAATCCCCCCTACGGCGTGCGGATGAAGGACAGGGGGGACCCGGGAAGGCTCCTCGGCGAGTTCAGCGAGTTCCTGATCGAGAGGTGCCGGGGGGCGGTCGCCTACATCTACTTCGGTAAAGAGAAGCAGCTTGAGACGGTCCGGCTGCGCGCGGCCTGGAAGAAGCCGATCAAGAGCGGCGGGCTCGACGGGTTCCTCGCCAAGTACAAGATCCGCTGAGGCGGGCGATCGATCAAAGCCAGTCGATCGATGAAATATTTTTCAGGAGTATCATTTTCCCCCTTGAATTATGGGTATATGTGCATTATACTCCCACGGAGCGATCTGTTAAAGGAGCCGACGGTGCCTCGTCCGAAGAAGAACAAGATGGTCAGCAGCCCTCCCCTGTACAGCGGGTTCAAGCCCGTTGGGATACGGCGGGACATGCTCCAGGACATTACCCTCGAGATAGACGAGTACGAGGCTATAAGGCTCAGTGATTACGAGGGATTGGACCATACGGACGCCGCGGCCGAGATGGAGATCTCGAGGTCGACTTTCTCGCGTCTCATCGAAAAAGCGCGAAGCAAGGTTGCGAGCTTCCTTATAGAGGGAAGGATGCTCCAGATAGAAGGCGGCAAGATCCACTTCAGGGACAATGTCCTGAAATGCCAGAGTTGTGGGCATATATTCAATATAGATATGGGCAACAGGCTCTCTAAATGCCCCGAATGCGGATCGGACCGGTTATTGAACCTCGCCGGCAGTTTCGGCCACGGCCGGTGCTGTTCAGGCGAAGGAAAGAAGGTCGGAAATGGCGAATAGCGGTGGAAACAGGCAGGGTGGAGGCCGCGGGCGCGGAGAGGGTCCCGGCGGCGAAAGACAGGGAAGGAACAAGGGCGGCGGATTCGGGCCGGGTGGAAAATGCGTCTGCGCCGCATGCGGGGAGAAGGTCCCCCATCAGCCTGGCGTCAAGTGCACAACGCTGAAGTGCCCGAAATGCGGGAAGCCGATGGTCAGGGAGGAGCTGCTCGACCGCTGAGCCCTTCACCTCCGTGACTTACGGATCTGGAAATTGAAAACGGGTCGGAAACTGGTTCTTCTTTGAAAGGCAGGTCTTCCGTGGAGAACAAGAAGATGACGATCGGGCTATTCTCGGGGAGCATCGACAAGCTGACCGCCGCGGGCGTGATCCTGGGCGGAGCGGCGGCCGACGATATGGATGTAGAGGTCTACGTGCTGATGCAGGGCGCCAGGGCGTTCATGAAGGGCGTCGCCGGCGACACGGGCAAGCTGGAGATGGCAGAGAATCCGAAATTGAAGGAGGAGTTCCTCGCGTCGCTGAAGAAGCTCAACGTAAAGCCGTGGCTCGAGTTCTTCCGGGAAGCGAAAGAGCTCGCGAACGTCAAGATCTACGTCTGCGGGCTGGCCGGAAAGATCTGGGGCGGCGAGACGCTGGATGATTTTGTCGATCTGGTAGATGACATCGTGGGTATCGGGGAGTGCATCACCTCGATGCAGGAAGCCGACGTCAGCCTGTTCATATAAAGGGAGGAACCGAGATGGATCAGGAAGAGCTGAAGAGCCTTAAGGTGGACAAGACCGTCGATGCCAGGGCGACTGCCTGCCCGGGACCACTGATGGCGGCCAAGAAAGCGGTAAGAGACCTCCAGTCGGGACAGCTGATGGAAGTGCTTTCGTCCGATCCGGCCACGAAGAGGGATGTCCCGAAATGGGCGGAGAAGAAGGGGCACGAGTATCTCGGCACGGTAGAGGAATCGGGATTCTTCAGGATATACATGAAGGTGAAATGAGCCAGGAAGACGGCAGAAGGATATCCATACTGGTCTTTTCGACCGAAAAGATCTCGGATCCGGCGATCGACCTCGCGGGGCTGCTCAAGCAGCATTACCCGCCCGAGGTCGACAATATAAGCGTCCCGTGCTCGAGCAGCATCAAGCCGAAATGGATAATGCACGCCTTCGAGCGCGGGTATGACGGGGTCTTCATCGCCGCCGACGGGACCGACTGCCCTTACGGCGAATCCTGCGCGGAAAAGACGGCCGGGATCGTCTCACGCACGCACGAATTGATGAGAGAAAAAGGGATAGATACGGCAAGGCTGAGGATGGCCGCGATCTGCTCGGTCTGTTCCCATGCCTTCGTCAAACTTATAAAGGATCTGGCAGGTCATCTGGCTGAGACGACATGACAGGACAGTCAAAACAGCTCGAATATGACGCGATCGTGGTCGGCGGCGGCATCGCCGGCCAGGAGTCGGCCCTCAACATGGCCGGTTCGGGCCTCAAGGTCCTGCTGGTCGAGAAGGACCTCTCGATCGGCGGGAAGATGATACACCTGAGCAAGGTCTTCCCGACGCTCGACTGCGCCGCCTGCATCACCACGCCGAAGGTCTCCGAGACGGCGAGGCATCCCAACATCACTATCGCCACTTACAGCGAGATAGGCGATATCGAGCGCCTGCCCGGCGGCTCCTTCACTGGCGTGCTGACCAGACACCCGCGCTACGTCGTCGAGAGGGACTGCACCGGCTGCCAGGACTGCGAGGACGCCTGCCCGGTGATCGTAGAGGACCAGTACCAGTACGGGCTCGTCGGCAGGAAAGCCGCCTACGTCCCTTTCAGCATCGCCAACCCGAGGATAGCGGCGATCGACATCGAGAACTGCATCCTCTGCGGGGCGTGCGAGAGGGCGTGTCCGGCCGACGCGATCGATTTCACGCAGAAGACGGAGAGGACCGGGGTCAAGGCGAAGACCGTGATCGTCGCGACCGGGTTCAGGCTGTTCGACCCCGCGGTGATCGAAAAATTCGGGCTGGGCAGGTTCAGGAACGTCGTGACCTCGATGCAGATGGAGAGGCAGCTCGTCCCTACGAGGCCGTTCAACAACGTCCTCCGACCCGGGGACGGGAAGATGCCCGACAACATCGCGTATGTCCTCTGCACCGGGTCGCGCGATGCGACCCTGGGCAACCCTATATGCTCGCAGGTCTGCTGCATGTACTCGATGAAGCAGGGGCAGCTCCTGCTCGGGGCTCTGCCGATGGCGGACGTCACCATCTACTACATCAACATCAGGGCGTTCGGGAAGGGATTCGAGGAGTTCTACCAGGGCACCAGGGACATGGGCGTCGAGTTCGTCAAGGGCAAGATCGGCAGGATAGAGGAAAAGCCAGGCGGGAACCTGACGGTGAGGTACGAGGACATGCAGGAAGGCGTTGTCAGGGAAGCCGAGCACGACATGGTGGTCCTCTCGGTCGGGATCCTCTCGAACCCCGAAGCGGGAACGCTGTTCCGCGGCGGCGCGCTCGAACTCGACGAGTTCGGCTACGTCAGGCAGGCCGACAGGCTGAGCAATCCGGCGAGCACCAGCATCGAGGGTGTCTTCGTCGCCGGCACGGCGTGCGGCCCGATGGATATCCCCGATTCGATAGCTTCGGCGGGAGCGGCTTCCGCCGAGGCGCTGAGCTATATAATGAGGAAGGCATGAATAGCAGGATAGGCGTATACATCTGCCAGTGCGGCTCCAACATCTCCGACCACGTCGATGTCGAGAAGGTCAGGGAAGTGGTGGAGAAGGAGGAGGGCGTCGTCCTGGCGAAGGTGACGATGTTCGCCTGCGCCGATTCCACGCAACAGGAGATCGCCCGCGATATAGAAGAGCAGAAGCTCGACGGGATGGTGGTCGCCTCCTGCTCGCCGAAGCTGCACCTCGGCACTTTCAGGAGCGTCGCCGAGAGGGCGGGCCTCAACAGGTACAACTACGTACAGTCCAATATCAGGGAGCAGGGCTCCTGGGCGCACTCCGACAAGCCGGCCGAGGCGACGGAGAAGGCGATAAGGAGCGTCAGGGCGGCGATAGCCAGGACGAGGCTCTCTGTGGCGATGACTCCCTCGAAGATACCGTCGGAGAACACCGCGCTCGTGATCGGGGCGGGGGTGGCCGGGATGCGGGCCGCCATCGACCTCGCCGATACCGGCTCGAAGGTCTACCTGGTCGAGAAGGACCATTTCGTCGGCGGAAGGACCGCGCAGTGGGGAGAGCTTTTCCCTACGGGGCAGAAGGGCTCCGACGTCACGGCGGATCTCTACCGCGAGGTGATGAAGCGCGGCAATATAACCCTGCGCACCGGGTGCGAGGTCGTTTCGAGATCGGGGAGCATGGGAAATTTCGAGGTGAAGCTGAGGATCGAGCCGCGGGGCGTCGTGGGCGGTGACAGCGTCGCCGTGCCGGCGGATTTCCAGAAGAGGCTCAAGCGGGCGATAGACGCCTGCCCCGTCATCGTCCCCGACGGCTTCGACTTCGGCCTCTCGAAGAGAAAAGCGCTGTATATGGATCCCGGCGGCCTGCCCGGGCTGCCCGTCGTCGACCGAGCGGCGTGCACGCGGTGCGGCGAATGCGTGAAGATCTGCCCCGAGATAGACCTCGACGGGAAAGAGGAATTCCTCGATATCAGGACCGGCGCGGTGATCATCGCCGCCGGGTTCGACCCGTACGAGCCGCGGCAGGGCGAGTTCGGATACGGGGAGATCGGCAACGTGATAACCCTGCAGCAGTTCAGGAGGCTTGTCGAGACGTGCGGGGAGCGGTTGACCTTCGGCGGGAAAGAGGTCCGCAGCATCGCCTGGATCTTCTGCGTAGGCAGCCGTCAGACCGGCGCTCTCGAAGGTGACAACAAGTACTGCGCGAGATACTGCTGCAGCTCGGCGATCCACTCGGCGGTCGTCGCGAAGAAAAGATTCGGGAATATCCAGAACTATCACTTCACCAGGGGAGTAAGGACCTACGGCAAGTACGAGACGATCTACGAGGAATCATCGACTCTGGGCGACATCTACCTGCAGTCGTTCGAGGACGATCCGCCTGTCGTGAGCGCCTGGGGCGGAAAGACTGCCGTGAAGATAAACGACGTCCTGACGGAGGGGAAGGAACTCGAGGTCGAGGCCGATCTCGTCGTCCTCGTCACGGGTATGGTCCCGCGGTCAGGAAGCACTATCGGGGCGATAATGAAGGCCCCCGCCGGGCTGGACGGGTTCTTCAACGAGGTCCATCCCAAGCTCAAGCCGGTGGAGACGGTGATCGACGGAATATTCCTCGCCGGGACGGCGCAGGGACCTAAGAATATCACGGAGACGGCGATGTCGGCGCATTCGTCGGCGATAAAGACTCACAACCTTATAAGCGGGGGGGAGATAGAGCTCGAGCCGACGATGGCGATGGTCGACAGGTCGCTCTGCGAGTGGTGCGGCAGATGCGCCGAGGCCTGTCCCTTCGACGCCATCGATGAGGTCGACGGGGAGGGGAAACGGGTCGCCGCGGTCAACGAAGCGGCCTGCAAGGGGTGCGGGATGTGCCTGCCGGTCTGCCCGGTGAACGCCGTCCAGCTCAGGGGATTCACGGACGCCGAGATCGAGGCGATGATCGACGCGATGTCGGAATGATTCGAGGTTCAGGGCCCATGAACGAGAAGAAACGAACGGTCGACCAGATGAAGAAAGAGCGGGAGGTCTCCGCCGGGCTCAGGGAACGGGTGAAGGAGACGGCGGGAATAAAGAAAAGGATAAAGCTTGCGCTGGAGGGGAAAGAGCTGACGATCCTTGAGATCGCCGCAGAAACCGGGATAAACCCCGAGGAGGTCACCTACCATCTGATGACGATGAGGAAGTTCGGCGAGGTAGAGTTCGTGGATGACGACGATGTGGACGAGTATTACAGCTACAGGATAAAGGAATAGGCGGATGACAAGGATAGACCCGGGATTCGCGGGCAGGGTGGAGAAGTTCGGCGCCGCCGATTTCACAGCCTGCTACAACTGCGGCAGCTGCACGGCAGTGTGCCCGCTCTCGGAGAACGGCAACACCTTCCCGCGGCGCCTGCTCCGGTACACCGTCCTGGGGCTCGAGGAGAATATCCAGAGCTCGTCCGACCCGTGGCTCTGCTACTACTGCGGGGACTGCAGCTCGACCTGTCCCCGGCAGGCCAACCCCGGCGAGATCATGATGTCGCTGAGGCGCTACCTGACCGCCAGCTACGACTGGACGGGGCTCTCGAGGAAGTTCTATACCTCGAAGGCGTGGGCCTTCGGCGCGCTGGCGATGGTCTCCGCCGTCGTGATCCTCCTGTTCGCATTTTTCCTGCCCTTTACGGCGGACCCGGCGACCCTGATCGGACCTGACGGGGGCGTGAAGATAAACAGCTTCGTCAAGGGGATGAAGCCGGAGACCTTCGTGCACTGGATAGAGACCGGCGACTGGGTCATGGCGGGGATCATCTCTTTCTTCCTGCTGTCGAACATCTTCAACATGTACCTGAAGATAGTGGTGAGGAGCGGAAAGAAGATACCTCTGAAGCTGTACGTGACCGAGGCGTGGAACCTCTTCTTCCATTTCGGGACCCAGTTCAGGTTCTCCAAGTGCAGCGACAGGTCGTACTGGCTCCTGCACTGGCTGCTGATGTCGGGGTATACACTTATGTTCACGATGATAGTGGTCTTCCTGCCCTGGTTCCAGACCGAGAAGATACACCCATTCTATTATCCGCAGAGGTTCTTCGGGTATTACGCGACGTTCGGCATCATGCTGGCGATCATCGTATGGACGGTGCAGAGGCTGCGGAAGTCGGGCGAGATCCACAAGCACTCCCACAAGACCGACTGGGTCTTCCTCATCATGCTCTTCCTGACTACTCTGACCGGTATCCTCGTCCACTTCTTCAGGATAGGCGGGATGGTGCACGCCACCTACTACACCTACGTGATCCATCTCGCGATCCTCGTGCCGATGCTGATGATCGAGGTGCCTTTCTCAAAGTGGTCTCACCTCGCTTACAGGCCGATGGCGATCTATTTCACCAGTATCGTCAATGCCGCCGCGAAAAGTTCCAGGTAGTGATCCGCGAAAATCGTGCTATCATCGCCCGGAGCGGCCAGGTGTCCGCGTTCTTGTGCCTGTATTCAAGGAGAGGTATGCCGATGAGAAGCATCATGACGACAGTGATTGCCGTCTTCGTCCTCGCGGCGGTGTTTTCTGCCTCCGCAGTCAAGGGACAGGAGGCTCGGATAATGGCCGGGGTCTACATGGGAGACGGGGCCAGCATGGCGTGCGTGGTCGAGACATACGAGGCGCTGAGGATAGATCCGGCGATAGTGCCTTCTCTCGTAAGCCCCACGGACATCTACACCGGAGGCCTCGACGGTCTCGACGTGCTGATATTCCCCGGGGGAAGCGGTAGCAAGGAGAACCTCAGCATGGGGAGCGGCTCACACAACATGGTGCGGGAGTTCGTAGTCGAGAAGGGAAAGGGAGTCGTGGGGATATGCGCGGGAGGCTACCTCGTCTCCAGCTCCGAAGGCTATCCGTGCCTGGGACTGATAGAGGTGGGTACCGTCGACAGAGAGCACGACGTCCGGGGGAGCGCCGTATGCAGGGTCTCGTTCACTAAGAAGGGGCTCGAGATATTCCCCGAGATGGAAGGGCTGGAATACGGATATATCCAGTATCACGACGGGCCGGTCTTTGTGCCTCCTTCGGATAGCGGGTACGACGCCTGCGATGAGCTCGCCGTCAACGAAAGCGACGTCCATCAGACAGGCCCAGCGGGGATCACGCCGGGCAAGTCGTTCCTTCTCTGCCAGGAGGCGGGGAAGGGGAGGGTCTTCGCGTGCGCCGGGCATCCCGAATCGACGGTCGGGATGAGGTGGATGGTACCGCGCATGGTGAGGTGGGTCGCGCGAAGAGATATCGTCCCTTATCCGCCGAACGTTGTCAGGCCCGGCTACGGCACGGTCGAGATCATGCACAGCGACGAGCACGAGACGGATCTCTTCTGGAAGCTCTTCGACCCCGAACCGCAGGCCAGGATGAACGCAGTCAGCGAACTGATGAAGGGCCGGTACCGCAACGGTTTCAGGTGGGCGGCCGGGATGATCAGGGACGAGTCTCCCGAAGTCAGGGCTTTCGCCGCTGAGATCCTTGCCGGCGCTGAATATACGGCGTCGATAGACGACATCGAGGCCGTCATAGACGAGGAGAAGGACAACGCCTGCAGGATGCGCCTGCAGAAGGCGCTGGCAGAGCTCAAGGCGATGGTGGCCGATTGAACGGCTTCGACCGGCCCCGACCGGCCCCGAAAATAATCTTGCCATCGGGCGGCGGGGTGATATCTTTAAATATACCCCGCTTGAAAATCCCCTCCTGTGCCTGTATGCTCGTCCGTAGAGATACGGCCATATCCATGGGAGGGGCCTCCTCGGCGTAAACTGCGAAAGATATCTGATACACGCACCATATGGTCGGTATAAGGTGGTCCTTCCGCAAAACGCGCAAGCGTGAGGAGGTTGTCATGAGGTCTTTCGCAATGGCGCCCGGCCGCCGCGGACCTTCCAGCCCGTTCTTCCTGACACTGTCGTTGATATTCGTTTTCACAGTTCCCGTCCTCGGGGCCGGCACGCTGACTATCTACGAGCAGACGGGCAGCATCAACACCTACACATTCGATCTCGACGACATCCGCCTCTACCACGACACGGCCGGCATGCCCGGGCCGCCCGCGCAGGGGTACATCGGGTACGACTTCGGGACGGGCGGGTGCGAGTATTACGACATCTTCTTCTGCGACTCGGCCGGTGTCGTCCTCGAGATGGATCCGGGCGACCCTCTTCCGCTCAACATATTTCTCAAGCTCGAGTGCTGGGACCTGAGCTGCAACAACTATGAGCCGGTCAGCGCGCCTAACTGGGTGAGCGCGGGGAACAACATCGACGCCGTTAAGCTTGATATCGACGGAGAGGTACTCTACGGGGCCGCAGTGGCCGGCGCGGTCTACGGCCTCTGCGACGAGCCTTTCGAGCTGAAGACATCGAACTTCGCCGAGAGCGCGCTCGGGCCCCCCGACGCCGATATCACGAAGATGGGGTGCGGCTACACGGAGATCACGCTGTTCATGGGCTCGCTGGTCCCGGAACCGCCCGACTCGACGCTCGAGCACGACCCTCTGACCGCAATCGGCAACGCCTGGTTCGACTGGATCGAGAACGGGATCGGCTGGGTCCCTGCGGAGGATGGATTCATATACGGGAATGTCCCTTACTGGGACGACGCGCTGATATCGCGGAGGGCCTTCGATCCGGCGGAGAAGCCCGTGATGATATTCAGGGTCTTCAACGCGATAGGGACATCGAACTTCATGGGCGGGTTCACGTCGGCTCTGCCTCCGGCGAACGACTTCCATTACAGCAACATCGACATCGGCATCTACCTGCACTCGACCGGGACCATCCGTCCCACCTGGGATGTCAACAACGCCGGTTACTGGTCGACGACGCTCAGCGCCGGGTTCTACGACATCATGATAGCTCTCGACGACTCGGCGGGCACGGTAACGCTGGCGATAGACGATGTCGCCGACTGGTACTCGCCCCTGTCCGATTTCTCCTGGCCGGTCTGGTCTTCGGTGGAACAGAGGCCGATCGGCGGGCCGTACCACTTGCAGATCAACCCTTACAACGAGGGCAGCAGGATCTACGACGTCTGGGCCTCCGGCAGCGGAACCATGCCACCGCCTCCTCCTCCGCCTCCGGAAGCGGCTCCGCGGATCCTCTTCGTAGAGGATATCGGGAAAGACGAGGGGCGGCAGGTGCGCCTGAAGTGGCAGGCTTCGCCTATGGACTCCGCGACGAGCCTCCACCCGGTGACCGGTTACGCGCTGTGGCGAAGGATCGATCCTCTGCCCCTGGGAACGGAGCCCGTCTGCGCCGCTGTTCCCGAGCCAGCTCCGCTCTACCCTCCGGGAGACTGGGACTACCTCGTCACCGTGCCAGCCTGCTGCGAGAGGACATACGCGACTGTCCTGCCGACGCTCGCCGATTCGACCGGGGCCGGCGGCATCCACTGGTCGGTCTTCTTCGTGAGGGCGCTCACGGGGACGCCCTCGATCTATTTCGACTCGCCTCCCGACAGCGGGTATTCCGTAGACGACCTCGCTCCGGCACTGACAGGAGGGTTCGGCGGCGCGCAGAGCCTCGATCCGCCCGGCCTGAGGCTTTACTGGGAGCCCGGGGCCGAGCCGGACATCGTGTGCTACGACGTCCATAAGGGTGAGGGTGAGGATTTCATACCCGGTGGATCGAACCTTATAGGGAGCACGGCGGGCACCGAGATGCTCGACACGGGCTGGACGCCGGCTGACCAGTATTTCTACAAGATCATTGCAGTGGACGACAGCGGGAACAGGGGACCGGCGGCCCTGCTGCGGCCCGAGAACATTCTTGTCGGCACGCTGCTGCAGAGCTTCACCGGTTCGTGGGAGGGGTCCTGGGCCGAGATCGCATGGACGCTGTCAGAAGCGGACGATGGGACCGTATTCCACCTGCTCAGGGCGGAGGGTCCCGCAAGGGTATTCGTGGAGATCGAAGGCGCGCGCCTCGAGAGAGACGGGCTTTCTTTCGTCATAAGGGACCTAACGTGCGTTCCGGGGGAGAAGTATATCTACAGGGTGGAGCTGGAGGAGAATGGGACGCGCCGGGTGCTGTTCGAGACCGAGGAGATAAACGTGCCGGCGCTTCCTCTGACACTGCGCCAGAACGTGCCGAACCCCTTCAACCCGTCGACATCGATCGAGTTTTACCTCCCAGGGAGTTCGCGAGTGCGGCTCGACGTGTTCGACGTGACCGGCAGGCTCGTCTCTACCCTGCTCGACGAGAACAGGCCGGCGGGCACCCACAGCGTAGAATGGAACGGCAGCGACCCGGCCGGAAGGCCCGCCGCGAGCGGGGTCTACTTCTACAGGCTCGTCGCCGGGAAGGACGCGCTGACCAGGAAGATGATCCTGCTCCGCTGACGCGTAGCCGGTTCGTGAGGCCGAGGAGGCGGAAAACGCGCCTACGGCCGCACGTGATTGTTCGTGTACTTCGTGATCAGCGTGTCGCGAAGCCCTGAGTATATCCGGTGCATCTCGTCCATCCGTTCCCAGGTGAGCTCGGTCAGGTATTTCGACGCCTTTTCCGGGCTCTTTCTATAGAGCGCCGCGGCTTTCTCGTCGATTGCCGGCATCTCCTCGAAGTAGCGCGCCTCGACGGGGTCTCTGGCCTCGCGCACGTCCTCTATCGCCGCCTGCCACTTGAGGTAGAGCAGGTTGTCGACGAAGTCTACAGCCCAGCGGAAAGAGTCCTCAGAGTATGCGGCCGGGTCGTACGTGTTCCACGCGGGGTGGATCTTCGTCACGCCGGCGTAGATCGGCACGTACGGGCCGACGGTCTGGTTGTCTACGAAGTACCAGTAGATCCCGCCGACCGGGTCGGGCAGCCAGGAACGTAGCTGGGCGATCATCCCGTACCCGCCCTTGGCGACGTTGCGCCGGAAGTCTATGTCGAGCAGGTGGCGCATGTCGGGGGTGGGGAAGGGGGTCGCGAGCGGGCTCTTTACGAACCCGCCCTCGCCGTCGGGGACGAGCCATTCCTGGTCGGCCGTCATGTCGTATATCGTTCCCTCGAATGTCGAGCGCTGGAACGCCATCACATCCCGCACCGAGATCAGCGTGTCGGGCCTGGCCGAGAATGGGTAGATCGACAGGGGCTCGACGTACTGGTGGTACGAGTCGTACTTCTCGTATGGGCCGTCGAGGGTCCTGTCGGGCCAGTCTCTCAACGTCGGGCAGAATGTCGAGTAGAACAGCCAGAAGCGGCTCGTGGCCCACTCGCGCGGCGTCGGAGCGTAGATATCCTGCCAGATGAACGGGGCGCCGCCCTGAGGGTCGTACCAGCCATGGTCCACGGCGACCTGCATCCAGTTCTCCGAGAGCATGGTATTCGGGTCTCCGGTGTCGACCTCCCTGATGATCGACCAGTTGGGGACTATCGCGATGTGATCGTCCGGCACGCGGCGGGCGACCCAGAGCGCCCCGGGCCTGCCGCTGCCCGGCTCCCAGCCTGGGCCGACGCTGTAGAGCTCGAGGATCCACGCCTCTTCGGGGTCCGCTATCGCGATCGTCTCCGACTCGGGGCCGCACGAGGGGAGAAATCCGTATTCATCGACGAGCGACGTTATCAGCCTGACCGCGTCGACAGCCTTCTCGCATCTCTGCAGGGCGAATATCATCGCCTGCTCCACTGTGATGATCTGCCCTCCGGTCTCGCGGTCGACGCCGAGCTCGGGGCGCTGGCTCGCCGTGCTCTCGCCGATCGCCAGCTGCTTCTCGTTCATTTGCGAATATCCCGAGTGGAAGTAGGCGAAGGTCCTTTCCACCTGGGGGATGTGCCCGATGACCTCCCACTCGCCGAGTTCGATGGAAGGGTCCTGGATGCCCCAGTAGACCGGAGCGAGGCTTCCTTTTTTATATTTTTGCGCGGGGACGTAGAAGAGGCGCGAGTTGTCGCAGGCGTCGGTGTGCGACGTTATCACCGAGCCGTCGACGGTCGCGTCCTTCCCCGCGACCACTATCGTGCATGCGCCCGCCGGCAGGTGACCGACGGCGCAGACCGCGATCATTATGAGAATCAGGGCGGCTGCCATTCTTGCGGTTCTAGAGCTGAGGAGATTCATCGTCCCGTCCTTCCCGGTAGTAAGTGGTCAAATGATACAGACTGTCAGACTCTACCCGATTGGAGGGAGTGAATTCAAAATATTTCGGGGATCGGTGGCGGGAGGTCACCTTATCACGACGAATTTTCCGATCGTTCTGCCGAACTTCCCATCGGACGGTTCGACGGCGAAAAGATAGACTCCGCTCGTGACGTCCTGGCCGTTACGCGAGAGAAGGTCCCATCTCAGTGTGCCGCCCCCGCTTCCGTCGTGATAGAGTGTCTGCACCAGTTCGCCTGCCACAGTGTATATCCTTACCGTGCACAGGCATTTCGGGAGGTTCCTGAACTCGCATTTGAGCCCCGTGGGGTCGTTGTTGTTCGGATCGAGCCTCCAGGGCGACATGTTCTCCGATGTGACCGGGTTGGGGACTACGTATATCTCTTTGCCCTCGAATCCACCCGTTTCTTGGGCATCGGACCTTGCCTCGATGTACTGGAAGTTAGACATCGGCGAATCGTACAGCCCCGGTTCCATCACACCCTTCATCAGCTCCCTGTGGTCGAACGCGACGACCGAGTAGAAATAGGGCAGCCCGTTCTTGGCCAGCTTGTCGTCGAACCTGTAATAACACCTGCCGCCCTCGAAACCGAGCTTGTGCCTGACCATCGCTTCCAGCGTGTCGCACTCAGCCTCCTGAAGTCCGGGTGGGCAGGGGACCGTGTCGAGGGGCATGTACCTGACGCTTGCCTCGAACGAGTCGAGATACTTCTGGCGGTCCCTCAGGTACATCAGCGGCTCGTATTCCCATCCGCCCTCCTCGAACGGCATCTTGAACGGTTCGTTGGGGGGGACGGCATTTACCAGGTCCCTGCATTCGAGGAGCGTCCAGAGCTCCTTCGAAGGGCCGCTCTCCTCCGTGGTGCCGAAGGGCCTGTGCCAGTCGTCGGCCCGGTATACCATGTAGCCTTCGAAATCCTGAACAAGTGTGAACTGGTCTGGGATGACCTCGCTGAGGTTGTCCCATAGCACCGAGACCACGCCGTCGCCCGGGACCAGCCTCATGTGCGGCGGCACCGGAGCGGCGCTCACGATCCACGGGATATGCGTTTCCTTCCCGTCGACGCCAGTCATGTAGAAAAGCAGGTCCGCGTCCCATTTCTTGTAGCATCCGCTGTAATCGAGCAGCCAGTGCTCCTCGGCGCAGTCGGCGTTCATGTAGAAGGACGTTTTCGCCGGGACATCCACCGCCCAGTCGGGCCTGTTGCAGGGATCTGGTTTCAGGCCCTCCAGAGGACCCCAGACCAGCGTCTCCCGTCCTTCTATCCCTGTCTCGGGGTCCCGGTCCGCGTCAGCCCAGAGTCCCTGGTAGGCAGCGACCGCCGCCGCGGCATTCTTTATCAGGCCAGACAACCCTTCGCCGGCTACGAACGCGAACTTGAACTCGAACTCTTCTCCCGGGTCCAGTTCCGGATATACGCCGAAAGAGAACAGTGCCCTGTAATCGCCGGGCGCCGCCGTATTTTCCGGGCGGCTCCAGTCGATCATCGCCGTGTACCGCTCGTAGTCGTTTGTCGGCTCGCCGCCGTTTTCGAAGGGGAGCAGCCCCTTGAAGAACCTGAGCTTTCTCAAGCCGACTTCAGCGAGCCTGCCCGGAGGAAGGCCGATGAAGGCCGCCTGCGGACTTTCGACAAGCACTATGCCGAAGTATCCGATCGTCTCTCCATCGTCGCCATCGTCGTCGTATACATAGAGGAGGTTGACCATGACCGGGATCTCGTACCCGCCTTTCCTGGCGCAGGTTATGCCATTCCATGTTCCGAGCATGTCGTCGAGATAGTAGCTGCCGCGCTTGCGGGGGCCCGCGTCGAAGTCGGCGTACAGGCCTACATACACGTCCTGCAGGAAACTTTCCCCGATGTTCTTTATGTGGTAGTCCACGGCTATGAAATTGCCGAGGTAGTCCCCGCCCCACTGGTAAGTCTCCTGCCTTACCAGCAGTCCCATCGGCTCGTGCTCCGGGTATATGGTGGAAGCGACTTCCTGGTCGTCGGTGTACCAGCATGAGAACATCTGGTTCCCCTTGGCCGCGAAGTCCTCGTCGATCAGGCCGTCTCCGTCGTCGTCGATCCCGTTCAGCCAGTCCTCGTCGATCAGGCCGTCGCCGTCGTCGTCGGGCCAGTTCGGGAACCGCATTCCTCCAGGGTCGCCCTCCGCGGCACGGTATATCACGTCACGAGGGTTGTTTGTCGGGTAGAACTCGGTCTCCGGATACCCAGTGGATACTACGGGCTGTCCGTCCTTGAGCGCGCCTACCCATAACCCCGCGGCGTAGAGGTACTCGATGCCGGAACCTGCCGGCCACTGGGCCGATGGAGAATCCGCCATCGGGTAACGGCTCCCAGGCAGCGAGCCGAAGAACCCCCAGTTTGTCACGTTCATCTGCAGCTCGCCGATATTATGTACGTATTTCCCGTCCAACGTGATCGTCCGGTCGGGTCCTGCGGGAGTTTTTCCTTCAGGCCAGGGATCGCGGCGGGTCTCCTGCGCATTGAGCACGGGATGCTGGGCTGCAATGACAAAAAAGGCAGAGCTCAGCACAAACACCGCTGAGGCGTGTCTGCCTGCCCTGCGAATGGAATGACTTTTCTTGTGACCAGCGGACATGCGAAACTCCATTGTCGGCGTCCGGGTGTCGTCAGATGGGGTGGCGTATCGAAATCCTGCTTTATAAAATATAATAGGAAATCCTTGAAAGGTACATACCAGTCTTATAAATCGGAAGCCTGTCCGCCCGCGGAGAAGACCCCCCCGTTGCGGGCATCCGAGCCACTGCGACGCGTGCTTTCTTATATGCTCAAAGGTTGTTTGCCGGTTGAAGCGCCGGCTGTTTTTGATTATCTTATAGGCGAGTGGCACTTCCCTTATAGATAGTCATGCAGGCGGTGATGAGATGAACCTTATCAGAGAGATGGGAGCGTTCGCCTTCGCGAGCAGGCTGATGAGCCTTTCGGAGCGGCTCAAGTCCGAGGTCTCGACGGTCTATCATTCTTGCGGGATGGACTTTGACGATCACTGGTTCCTCGTGGGGTACATGCTCGCGGATAAGCCGAGCATGACGGTGGCCGACATGGCCTCGAAGCTCGGCGTTTCCAGGCCGAGGCTGACGATGATGATAGAAGAGATGGTCACGCACGGCCTTGTCAATCTCGAGATGGATCCGGAGGACCAGGGGCAGAAGCTCGTATCGCTCACCGACGACGGGGAGGAGACGGTCGCCGAGCTCAAGAAGGTCTGGCAGGCGGTCGGGGAAGCCACCTCCGAGCTGATATCAGAGGCGCATCCCGAGTTTCTCGAAGCGCTCACCAGGGTGGAGGACGGTCTCGATGCCCGGTCTCTTTTCAGCCGTGTGTCATCGAGGATCAGTGGCTGCGGGAAAGGGCCCGTGGACGGGAAAAAGGTAAAAGGGCCTGGAGGCGGCTTGTAGGACACCGCTTGCACCGGTGGCTCACGGGGAGCTGCCGTCAGTCCCCCTGTTCTTGAAATCTTCCTTCTTAAGCCCGTACTGCTTCATCTTGTCGAACATTCCTCTGGGATGGATGCCCGCCTTCTCGGCAGCCTTGCCCACGCGCCCGCCCGTAGCGGCCAGGACCCTCTCTATGTAGGCGCGTTCGAGGTTTTCTACGACATGGTTTTTCAGCTCGGGCAGCGGCCGGTCGAGCCATTCCGGATCGAGAGATTCGAAGAATCTCTCCGGGGAGAACTGAGAATCCTCGTCCCCGGCGATGATCTGCGGGAGGTCGTCGAGGGTGATCTCGTCATCGTGGCAGAGTATTACCGCCCTTTCGAGGACATTGACAAGCTCGCGCACATTGCCCGGCCAGTCGTATCTCGACAGCGCCTCGAGCGCCTCTTCGGTGATCCCCGATACGTCCTTGTTCATCCTAGCTCCCAGCAACTCGATGTAATGATCTGTCAGGACAGGGATATCCTCTCTCCTCTTCCTCAGCGGCGGTACGGTAAGGGTCACCACGCTCAGCCTGTAATACAGGTCCTTGCGGAACTGTCCGGTGGTGATCTCGTTCTCGATATCGCGGTTAGTCGCGGCGATGACCCTGGTGTCGACCCATATGGATTTCTCGCTCCCGACGGGACGGACTTCGAAATCCTGGAGGACGCGCAGCATCTTCGCCTGCAGGTGGGACGGAAGCTCCCCGATCTCGTCGAGGAAGATAGTGCCGCCGTGGGCGAGCTCGAAAGCTCCTCTCCTCTGGCGTACCGCGCCGGTGAAGGCGCCTTCCACATGTCCGAAGAGCTCACTCTCGAGAAGCTGTTCGGGCAGCGCGGTGCAGTTGACCGCGACGAACGGCCCCGCCGATCGGGGCCCCTCGGAGTGGATCAGCCTGGCCAGGTGCTCCTTTCCCGAGCCGGTCTCGCCCAGGACCAGGATCGGAGCGCTGCTCGAAGTGATCTTTCTAACGAGGTCCATGAACATCTGCATCTGCGGGGATTTCGAGACGAAATCCTCGATCTTCGCGGGTTCTTCCCGCCACTTCCCCGAGATGGGCCGTTTCGCCAGCTGGCGGCGAGACTCGATCGTGGTCTCGATAGCCTCGAGCAGGGTCGTCGTGGGCAGCTTCGAGTAAAGCACTACATCGGCTCCCTGGGCCAGGAGGTTCGCGTTCTCCTCCTGCGAGCTGCTGTCGTGCAGGACTATCGTGGTCGGGTTGTCGGGAAGGTCGTTGAGCAGCGCGATCGACGAATCTATCGGACGGGGCATGAGCGCGGTGCTTATTATTATCACGTCGCCGCTCGTGCGCACCGTTTTCTGGAAAGGGTTCTTCAGGTGCCAGAAGCTTTCGGTTATCACGTCCATCCTCGACAGCCGTTTTCGGATCTTCTTGTCGAGCTCCTCGTTCTCGAGGGCGGTGACTACGCGAAGCAGCATTTTTGATTCCTTTCATCGGGGGCCGCTGGCCGGGAGAATTATCGGTATATCTCTACAGATATAGGGCCCTGTTTAAGGCTTGGACAACTCTCACTCTATATTGCCGTTGATAGGCGTCGAGCATCCTTATATGGAATATTATCCATATTGAACCGGAATTGTCAATCCTAATATGTATTATTTTACAGGAAATTCAATATATGTAGTAATAATATACCGATTAATCTGTTGCCGCTGGAGATGGTGGTATTTGTAACATGTTGATATTGTGTGATATGCGCTATTTTTAACATTTTCTGGATTATGGCCCGCATTATGCGAACCGCCGAGACGTTAGTAAGGGTTTCATCCTGAAGCGGTGAAAACTCGAGTCCTGGTTGCTTAAGACGGAAAGGATTGAAAGATACCCGGTTATGGAAGGATTAACGAACAGGTCGGCAGAACCCGATGATCTGGATAACAGGGATGACTGGCTCGAGGATGATCTGGACGATCCCGATGAATTGCCGATGCGCAAAAGAGACAGGGGGGGCAAGGATGAATATCTCGAGCGGAGGAACAAGAAGCGTCGGCAGGAGAAAAGACGCAGGGAGAAACATGACAAACATCGCGATGACTGGGATGAGTGACAGGAAGGCGAGGTCCGGCCGCAGGCTTCACGCGGGAGCCATAGGACCTTTGCCGGATATTATACCGGACTATATGAAAGGAAAAACAGATTCGATGAAAAAGAATGAATCCCGGTTCGAACCTGACGGGGATGTACGTCCCGATGATGTCTGGGGCGTGGCAGCGAGTATAGACATCTACGGGTGCGATCCGGATGCGATCAGGGACGCCGATCTGATCAAGAGATTCACCGCCGAGCTGTGTGATCTTATCGAGATGAAGCGGTTCGGGGAGACCCAGGTAGTCCATTTCGGCGAGGACGAAAGAGTAGCGGGCTTCTCGATGGTACAGCTGATCGAGACTTCGCTGATATCGGCGCATTTCGCCAACCAGTCGAACGCCGTCTATCTGGACGTGTTCAGCTGCAAATCGTACGACCCCGAGACCGTAAGGGAGTTCGCGCGCAAATATTTCCACGGCCAGCACACCATAATGAACGTAAACTACAGGCGCTAGAGGATGAACATACGCACCAGCTGCGATCTTGAAGAAGCCGGCAGGCTGTGGCGCGAGCTTTGGCCTGTCGAGGACATCTTCGGTTTCTGGGAAGCCAGGGAATGCTTCCAGAAGAGCTTTGATCGACAGCTTCACATGATCATTGCCGAGTCCGGCGGAAAGCCCGCCGGCTTCCTGAGTCTCAGCCACATAGAGGAGGATGGCTACTACGGCCAGTTCCCCGGCGAGACATGGAAGGGCCGGACGTGGTTCGAGCAGAACAGGATCCCCGCCGGGTCAGGCGAGATCAGGAGGATGCTGTGGGAAGCGGCGCCCGACGACACGAAGCTGCGCTACCTCGTCGAGGATTCCGCCCTGCAGCTTCCAGAGAGCTCCGTCGATGAGACGGGATATATCTTCCGCCCTCCGCAGTACGGCTATGATTTCGACATGTACTGGAATTCGTTCTCCGGAAAATCACGCAAGAAGATAAGGCGGGAGATCGAAGCCCTGGGCGACCTCGAATATTCACGGGGCGGAGGCTCTCCCGGGGACATCGAGTGGATGTTCGAGATGAACAGGAGGAATTTCGGGGCGGATTCCTATTTCGAGGACCCGAGGTTCCTGGAAGGTTTCGAATGCCTGATCTCTCTGCTCTCGGAAAAAGGCATGCTCCAGGTCACCACCGTCAGCTTGATGGGCAGGCGCGCCGCCGTGGATGTCGGGGCGGTGTTAGGGAAAAGGTATACGGTGCTCGCCGGCGCCACGGATCCGGAGATACAGGGGATAGCGAAGGCGATAAACCTTTATCATATAAGATGGGGATGCGAGGCGCGGGTCGACCAGATCGACTTCCTCTGCGGGGATTTCGGCTGGAAGGAGCGGTTCCACCTCGAGCCGCGACAGCTCTTCATTTCCTCCAAGGCCGCTTCCGGGGAATCGATCGGGACATCGGGGGAAAGGAAGGCCGGAAGTGACCTCGCCTGTTGACCCCGTCCTGGTAGTCGGGACGACCTCGGATTACGTCGAGAGGATAGCCGGGAAACTGCCCGATAGATCGATCTTTCTCTCCGACATCGACATATATAAGGAAACGGGGCCTCCGGCCGTGCAGAGGGAGACTCAGATATTTGCTTCGCTCCGCGATCCTGAAGAGTCGTTCTCCAGGCTGAAGAAGTTCATCGACGAACGGGGGATCAGGCCCGGAGGTGTCGCCTGCTTCGACTGCGAGTCGCTTCTTCTCGCCTCGGACATGGCGCGCAGGCTCTCTCTTCCTTTTCCCTCGAAGCAGGCAGTGATGAACTCGCGGGACAAGCTCGTCTCAAAGCGGCTCTGGCAGGATGCGGGAATAGGGTGCCCGAGAGCCGCGATGGCACGCGACGAGGAGGAGCTGAGGGCTTTCATTGGCGATGTCAGCAATCCCGTCGTGCTGAAGCCTGCTACGCTCAGCGGAAGCGAGCTCACATTTGTCTGCGATACACCCGATGAGGCGGTCAAGGCGTTCCATGTGATAAGGGACGGCCTTCACAGGAGGATGCTGGACAGGACGCTCAACCGGGACCGCATGGTCGACGAACACGCCGTGCTGTGCGAGGAGTTCATAGACGGTGACGAGTACAGCTGCGACTTCATCGTCGATGAAACGGGGACGAAGATCATCCGTACGGCCCGCAAGTACATGATGGGCGGGGGCCCCGCCGGCACTACGCAGGCCTATGAGGTGCCCGGGATGCCGCGCGAAATGGTGGAGACGATCGATCTTGCCGGCCTGCTCTCAAGAGCCTCAAAAGCCCTGGGCATGGAGCGCTGCCAGGGAATGGCCGATTTCATCATGCGCGGCGGGGAGCCGTATTTTCTCGAGATCACTCCCCGGCCCGGTGGCGACTGCCTTCCACAGGTCATCGAGCAGAGCTGCGGGATGGATATGCTGGAGGCGCACATCGATTTTTCCGCCGGCAGGACGCCCCGGATACCGCCGGAAAGCGAATGGAAGCGCACGGTCGGACTGAGGATCCACGCGAGAAGGGGCGGGCGCCTGGCGGCGATCCGTCTCTGGGCCGACCGCGTAAGACAGGAGATCCTGGAGACGGGATGGTACAGGGAGCCAGGGGACAGGATCGGGTTGCCGCCCGAGGATTACAAGACATGGGTTATGGGCTACGTCATATTCAGGCCGCTTCCCGGAGTCGATGTCCAGGGACAGATAAAGGATATGATGGCGGCCGTCGAGGTCAGGATAGAGTAGAGGTAACCAGAGATGACTGAAGAGAAGGATCTGCTCGAAAGGGCGCGGAACCTGCTGAGGCAGGATATCCCGCTTATGAACCAGGGCCGCATGGAGGGGTTCGTGGGGTCCTGCATCACTCGCGCGGGTCTCTTCCTGGATCTGAGCAGGGAGCACGGCTCGCCGCTCTACGTCGTGGACCGGGGCGGGCTCGCCCGGGACCTGGGCAGGATGAGGACCGCGTTCAGCGCCCTTCCCGGCGATGTGGAGATATATTACGCCCTCAAAAGCAACAATATGCCGGAGATAGCCGGCATCATGGCCGGCGAAGGGGCCGGCCTCGACGTCTCAAGCGGGCTGGAGATGAAGATGGCGATCGAGGCGGGAGCCAGCTCGATGATTTTCAGCGGTCCGGGTAAGACAGATAACGAGCTTGCCCTCGCCATCGATCACGCGGACAGGGTCATATTGATGATCGACAGCTTCGGCGAGCTCGAACGGCTCGACCGCCTTACGCGCGGAAACGGTACGACTGTCCGCGCCGGGGTAAGGCTCACCGTGAGGCCCGACGGCCTGTGGCGCAAGTTCGGCATACCGGTAGGAGACCTTGCGCGGTTCACCGCAAAGGCGGACAGTTGCCCGTTCGTCCAGCTAGAGGGACTTCAGTTTCACACGAGCTGGAACCTGAACCCTACGGCTCATGTCTCGTTCATCGGCGAACTGGGCAGGGCGCTGAGATCGATGCCGGGAATGGCCCTGCGGGAGATAAATTTTATCGACCTCGGCGGAGGATTCTGGCCGGAGCAGGGGGAATGGCTGCGCGCGGCCGGCACCGGGCCCGGTATGCTGCGCAACCTCCTGAAGCCGGAGAAGCCCGACACTACATCGAAATACAGGCTGAGGAGCACCGATATCGAGACGTTTGCCGCCGCGATCGGGGAGGAGCTTCGCAAATCCATCCCGGCGGAGGTCGACTGCCGCTTCTTCATAGAGCCGGGCCGATGGCTATGCCACCAGAACATGCACATCCTTCTGACGGTCGTCGACGTGAAGGCGTCCAACATGGTGATAATGGATGCGGGGACCAACGCGGTCGGCTGGGAGCGGTTCGAGAATGACTATTTTCCCATCATAAACCTATCCGATCCGGATATCAGCGAGCGTCCCTGCAGTGTGTTCGGATCGCTGTGCACTCCCCATGATGTGTGGGGCTGGTCGTACTTCGGGGGGGGGATCGAGAGGGGCGACGTCCTTCTGGTCCCGTTTCAGGGAGCTTATACGTACAGCCTGAGGCAGCATTTCATCAAGCCTCTTCCGGAGACTGTGGTCGTGACGGGCCCGCTCGATCTCCGCTGGACGGAATAATAAGCGGCGCAGGACCCGCTCCATCCGAACGGCGGGACCCTGCCGGGCCCGCACGACTTTCACGACTTTGAATATACAGATGCCCCGCGTTGTATGTAGAATAGAATGATTCTACAGATCATCCAGACACAAAGGAGCGTGCCATGCTGTTTTTCTTTATCGGAGCGGCAGTCCTGTTCTTTCTGATCGGGATCAGGATAGTCAGGCCGACGCACAGAGGGCTGGTCGAGAGGCTCGGCAAGTACAACCGGTTCGCCCAGCCGGGGTTCCACTGGGTATTCCCACTGCTAGAAAGGATGATCAGGATCAACGTCACCGAGCAGATGGTCGACGCCCAGCCACAGGAGATCATCACCAACGACAACCTCAACGCCCGCGTCGACGCCCAGGTCTATTTCAAGGTGAAGAACGACGAGGGCAGCGTGAAGAACTCGCAGTACAACGTCAACGATTACAAGTACCAGATCGTCAACCTCGCCCGCACTACCCTTCGTAACATCATCGGTACGCTGACGCTCAAGTCGGCGAACAGCGAACGCGACAAGATCAACGGCGAACTGCTCACCACCCTGGCGAAGGAGACTCACAACTGGGGGATGGAGATCGTTCGCACCGAGCTCAAGGAGATCGATCCCCCGAAGGACGTCCAGGAGACGATGAACAAGGTAGTAAAGGCGGAGAACGAGAAGATCGCCGCCCTTGATTTCGCCAATGCGGCGGAGCGCCAGGCGGACGGCACGAAGCGGGCCGAGATCAAGAAGGCCGAGGGGATCAGGCAGGCACGGATCCTGGCGGCCGAGGGAGAGGCCGAGGCGATAAGGCTCGTCAACGAGGCGGCCAACAAGTACTTCATCGGGAACGCGCAGATCCTCAGGAAGCTCGAGACGGTCGAGAACGCGCTGAAGAACAACGCGAAGATAGTCGTCCCGGCCGACTCCGAGCTGGTCAACGTAATCGGCGAGCTCGGCGGCATCGTTCCGGTCGGAAGCAGGGGCGAGAGGGGCGCAGAGATGGAATAGGGGCGCCTGCCTTGAAGATGCTTGTCCGGATCAGGGGGGCGCGGACCGCCCCCTGATCTTTTATATCCACTGAAGATCACGATATGAATATCCTTGCAATCCTTTCAGACTGTGATAAAAATATAAAACATTCAGAAAGGAATGAAACATGATGACAAACGAACATGATCGTTTCATCGAGACATGGGGCTCGATGGGAGTCCTGTGGGGGATAAACAGGTCGATGGCGAGGATACACGCATTCGTCATGCTCTGCGAGGAGCCTGTCGATCTCGAGACGGTCTCGGGGGAGCTCAGGATCAGCCGCGGTAACGCGAGCATGTCACTCAAGGAGCTGAGGAACTGGGGAGTGATCCACCGCGTGCACATCGCGGGCGACAGGCGCGACTTCTATATCGCCGAGCCCGACATCTGGAAGATGCTTTTCAGCATCGCCAGGGTTCGCAAGGAACGCGAGTTCGATCCGGCTCTCGACGCGCTTCGCGGCCTGCTCGCCAACGCCGGTCTGGAAAAGGGGAGCGGCGTGTACACGCGGATGAACGACCTCGAGAAATCATGCAGCAAGTTCGACCGTATAATGATGAAGGCCCTGGGTAACGAAAAAAGAAGCAGGATGATGCTGGACCTGCTGTCTGTCTACAAGGACTGAGTATCACCCCGAGTTCCTCCGCCGTGATTCCGCAGAATCAGTTTTACATCCCGGCATCCGTGTGACGGTATTTTTACCGCCACCGGTGGCGGTAGAGGATCTGCCACCTGAAAAAATGCCACTCCCGGCGCCGGGAGTGGCTTTCGTGTTACTCTTACTGCTCCAGCCCCTTCTTGATGGTCTTCTCGATCTCCTTCTCGATCGAGCCGGGCATCTTCATGTTCTTCATGAACGCCGTCGTGCCGGCGTCCTCGAAGTACATCTTCATCCGGTACATGACGTCGATCATTGCCACCCTGATGACGCCCTTGGCGTCCTTGTAGATCACGATCTCGATCGGGTACGCCGCGGCGTGTGACAGGCCGGGGCACTTGAATCCCTCGCGCGTCTTGTCCTGCCCGCTCCCGACGATCTGGAAGGACTTGGTGTCCATCGGCGAGCCGGAGATGCCGAGGATACAGACATCGCGGGCCGGCATGTCGACCCGGTAGACGAGCTTCAGACCCCAGGTCCTGGTCTTCTCCTGGAATGCCCGGGCGATTGCCTCGCTCACCGCGGTCATGTCGCCGTTCTCGAGCTTGAACTTCTGGTGGATCAGCTTGTTGAAGTCTCCACCGGCGACGATGCCCATCGTCTTGCCGATCTTCCCCTCGGTACGGAACTGGCCGTACTGCGCCGTGCTCGGGTTGCCCTTGACCGCGGAGAGTATCATCGCGCGGAGCTCCTGCAGGTGTTTCTCCGAGATATCCGCGTAACGGGTGTCGTCCATCAGGACCGTACGGTCTATCGAGTTGGGGTTGACCACCGACACGTGCGTGCCTTCCTCGTCCTGGAAGATGTTGACGCGGTCGAGAGCGGCGTATGGGCCGGTCTCGGTGTTCGCGCCGACCATCTCGTCAGCGTACTGCGGATTGAAAAGGACCAGCACTCGTGACCTGAAATCGCATTTGTCGGGGTCGCCCGAATCGGTCGTGCCTGAGACCGTCCAGCCCGAATTCACCGCCGCTTCCGTTATGGTGGCCGAGATCTCATCGATAGTGCCTTCGGCCTTCCGGACGACGTACTGGTAGACGCCGTAAGACTCCCCCGCGAACGCGCTGCCGGTGAAAGGCAGCAAGGCTAGGACGGCCAGCGCCATGATGAGGGCCGCGCTCACGCTTGATTTGCGAATGTTCATCGATCGTCTCCTTTTCCGTCTTTAGAATGACAAGCCTATCCCGAATTCCCACTGGTCCATCTCGATCTCTATCGTCTGCTGGCCCGGGACCTCCAAGGGGTTGGGGCCGCTCACCGAGTTGCTGAAGGCGCGGGTGACAACCAGCGAGAGCTCCTTGTCCATCCCGACGTCCTTGCTCACGCCGAATGAGAGGTGCTGCTCGATGACTCCTGGCGCGAGTATGTTGAAGAGGACCTCGCTTTCGGGGATCGGCTGCCCTCCGTATGAGTAGCCGCCCCTCAGCATCCAGCCACCGTTGGTCATGTACCATGCTCCGGTCTTGAATATGAGCATGTCCTTCCAGCCGAACCCGGCGCCGCCGTCATCGCCGAGCTGCGATTCCTGCAGGTTGGGAAGAAGGGGGTTGGCGATCGACTTCACCTGGCTGTAGAGGATCTGCTGGACGTCGAACGCTATGCCCATGCCGGTAAAGCCAAGGGCGACTCCGGCGGTCCAGCTGGCCGGGATGTCGAACCCGCCCTGCTCGGCGAAGAGGCCGGCGTAGTCCTCGAACTTCTGCATATATGTCTTCGACTGAAACGACGCTCCGAAGGAGAGATAGCCCAGCCATTCACCGAGGTATCCGACCTTTACGCCGTATCCCACCGAGCTGCTGCTGCCGTTATTGGTGAGCTTGTCGGGCTCGGACGAGAATCCCATCTCGCCGAAAGCCTGCAGGCCCTTCGCCTCGAATCCCTGCCATGCGAATATCGGAGTGACGCCGATACCGTGGCTCCCGGCTATGAGCACCGAGAATGTGGGTGCTACGAAGAGCTGCATCAGGTTGACGCCGGCAGGGGAGGTGTTGCCGAACATCCCCGCCGGATCGAATGTAGCAGTTGGATAATCTGTGTTCATCCCCCCGTTGCCGTAGATCGTCAGGCCCAGGGCCATCGTCTCCTCGTCGTCGAGCAGCCAGTTGGCCGACAGGGTCGGGACGTAGAAGACCTTCGAGTCGCTCTCGTATCTCCCCGGGGCGAGGCCGAATGTGCCGGTGGCCATCGACGGGTCGCCTGTCACTGTGTAACTGCGGTTGGGGTTGAAGACCGAAAGCGAAAGGTCGTATCTCTTCCCGACGAAGGCCATGGCTCCAGGATTAAGGGCGGCGGCAGTCGGGTCGAGATAGAGGGCGACACCGGCCCCCGCCAGCGCCTTGTATTTCACGCCGTACCCGTGTGAGAAGTATCCGTTTGTGGCCGTCGCCGGAGCGGCGAGGATAGAGAGTGCGACAGCCAGCGCGGCCGTCCGGATGATCGGATCGAGCTTCATGAGACTTCCCCTCCCGAAAAGGTAGCGGATCCCGGTTGAAAATAATTCCTGACAATATATGTCGGGAAAATAGTACCGGAATATCTGAATTGCAACAGAAATATGCCTGGCTTTTCCCGGCGATCCCGCGCATACTTATATCAGGTAAGCAGAGGTTATTTTCCAACATCTGAATCCCCACCTGGCCTTCCGGGTCTCTTTCCGGTGCGCCCGATTTTGCGCGGGAAACCGGAAGCACAACTTCTTCAGGGGGTAAGGCCATGCGCTCTCTTTTCTCTCTCACCATCATTCTTATCCTGATAATCGTATTCCCCGCGGATCTCATCCGGGCAAGGGAGGTCGGAGACCCGGTAACGGACGGGGGGAGGGATGATCTCGGGATAATCGTCATGGATGGATCGGGCGTCCACGATATCGGCGAACTTCTTCTCCATACGGGGAACTGGGGGATCTTCGGATCGTACCCGACTGCGACCTTTCCCTTCTCGCAGTATCCTTCCGCCGAATGGCCCGCCGGAAGCGGAGTCGAGCATCTCTATGTCGCAGGGATATGGATCGGCGCCGTCAGGGCAGGCGTGCCGAGCGTATCGACCTCGGCCTATGATATGGAATTCATGCCGACCGATGATCCGATAGATATAATCTACAATTCATATGAAGGAGCCCCAGGGGGGAACAGGCTGCCTTCGCCGCTCGCAGATGACGACGGCGACGGCATGATCGACGAGGACTGGCTCGACGGACACGACAATGACGGGGATGGCCTCATCGACGAGGACTTCGCCGCCATATCCCCGCAGATGTTCAGCTCGTGGTTCGCGGACAACATGCCGGGAATTACAAACAGCTACCCCGAGCACAATCCACTCGACATCATGGTAAGGATGGAGACCTACCAGTGGGACGAGGACCGGTTCGACGATTTTGTCGGCGTGAAGCTTACGGTGACCAATATCGGAGACGAGGGCCTCGAGGATATCTACTTCGGGATGTTCGTAGACGGCGACGTCGGCCGAAGGAGCTCTGGCCAGTACTGGCTGGACGACGCTACGGGATACTGGAACGGCGTGAGATGCACCGATATCGGACCGGCTCACGTCAATATCGGCTACGTATACGACGCTGACGGAGACGGGGGGATGACGACGAGCTATTTCGGGGCGATGATAATGGGGCATCCCGTCGATCCGCTCGGGCTCGCCGCGCCGGTCCGCGCCGGCATAAATTCGTACCAGGTATTCAGCGGGGACCAGCCGTACGAGAACGGCGGTGACCCGGTGAACGACTTCCAGAGATACGATCTTATGTCGAGGCGGCAGATCGACAGGAACAACGGCGGACCGGCAGACATCCGGTTTCTCGTCAGCACGGGGCCGTTCGCCGGGCTCGGACCGGGCGAGTCGCTCGTCTTTGACCTCGGCCTTGTCGCGGGAGACGGGCTGACCGGGCTGCTGGAAAATGCCGCCAGCTGCGTGCGGCTTTACGATGGGATCTGGTTCGATCATGACGGCGATCCCTCTACAGGGGTCGAAGGCAGGGAGACGCCCGTCCACGGGCCTGCCTCTGGAGTGGTGATCGACGCCTGCAGGCCGGAGCTCAGCGATCCGATAGATATACTGGAGCACGAGACGGTCTGGATAAACGCCGACTGCGAGCAGGAGGATATGTTCGCGGATTTCTGCAGGTACGGGGCAGGGGACAGCCTCATCTACATGACCGGTGTAGCGGGCCGCGAGACGCAGGTCCACTGGACGCTCGAGCAGCCGCCGGAGCCGCCGATGCTTACAGGGGCGCTCGACATAAAGCCTGGCACGTGCCGGAATCCGTTCAACATCAAGAACTTCGATTTCATAATGAGCGGGAATCCGAATAAGGGGGGCAAGATGCCCGTGGCCGTGCTCGGCAGAGAAGGATTCGACGTGACGGAGATCGTCGTCTCGACAATCAGGCTCAACGGAGTGGCTCCTCTGAGCCAGGGGCAGTCATTCTGCGATATCGCCGGGCCCGGAGAAGAGGACGGGCCCTGCAACTGTTCCGTGGAAGGCCCTGACGGATACACTGACCTCATGCTCAAGTTCAGCAACCGGGAGATCGCCGCGACGAGGGTGATACTTTCGATTCCGGAGCCCGGCGAGAAGTGGGTACTTACCATGACCGGCGAGCTCGAAGACGGAACAGCATTCCAGATGTCCGATTGTGTAACTTTCGTAGGCAAACCGCCGAAATCCGAGAAACAGGACAGACATTACCTGCTCACCGGCGAGACGAGGCTTGTCGGCGCTTCGCCCAACCCGTTCAACCCCGCGACGACTATCGCGTTCGAGCTCGCCTCACCGGGAGAGGTCTCGATCACCGTGTATGACGTCAGCGGGAGGATGATCCGAAGCCTCGTCGACGCTTACCTTCCGGCCGGCATGCACGAAGTGACGTGGAACGGCCAGGACGGCAGCGGCACGGCTGTCGCGAGCGGGGTCTATTTCTACAGGCTCGTGGCCGGCGAGATCATGGAGACCCGTAAGATGGTGCTGCTGCGCTGATTGCAGATACAGACCTTGACAATAGGGGCCTCCCGTATTACAATGTAATACGGGAGGTCTTGTCATGAAAAAACCGATCACTGTGCGTCTGCCGGACGACCTTCGAAGCGAACTCCAGGACCTGTCCGATCTTGAGGATGTCCCGGTGAGCGACATAATCCGTGAATCGATCCGCAAATATATCTCGATCCACCGATTCAGGCGGCTGAGGAACAGGGTCCTGCCTTTTGCCGAGGCCCAGGGGCTGCTTACCGATGAAGACATCTTCAAGGAACTGGGATGAGGCTCGTTCTCGATTCAAACGTGATCATCGCCGCTTTCGCTGCCCGCGGGATCTGCAACGCGCTCTTCGAGTACTGTCTTGAAAACCACGACGTGATCCTCTGTGAAGAGATCCTCGGCGAAGTGAGGGCGGCGCTGCTCGCCAAGATAGTGGTCCCGGAGGAAGTGGCGGATGAAGTTGACAGCTACCTGCGAATCAGCGCGGAACTGGTAAGTCCTGCCGCGGTCGACATTCCGGACCTCAAAGACAGTTCCGATCTTCCCGTTCTGGGCACGGCAGTCGCATCTGGAGCGTCCTACCTGATCACGGGTGATTCGGAGCTTTTAACACTCAGGAAGGTCGCCGATACGGAGATAGGATCTCCCCGGGCATTCTGGGAAAAGATGAAGAGCGGATGACGTTTGAGGAGCGCTTGAGTTTCTCAAGCCGGCGCCTTGCGTCCTCGACCTCGGATATCCCCTCGTCAGCACGCTTCATGATCTCGAGGTACCGCTCGTAGTTACGCGCGGCGAGATCGTATTGCCCTTCTTCCTCATATAGGAGCGCCACCCGGTAATGGTATGCCGGTATGCGCAGCCGGCGGTCGGCGCTAGAGGGATCGAACGTCAGCATTCGCTCGTACTCCCTTATCGCCGCGGCGTTGTCCCCGAGAGCCACATAGGCCCGGGCGACTACGTCCTGCCTGGTCGGCATGTTGTAATACGCGAGGTCGCTGTAATTTATTCCAGCTATATACATCGTGTCTTCGGCCTCCATGAACGCGATCGCGTCCGATGGCCTTCCCTCAGCCAGGAGGACTTCCGCCTTCAGCAGCGCCGGCATTCGCCGGCATTCCATCATCGCCGACCTGTTATTCTCGTACAGGGAGCCCGAAAAGAGGGTGCGCATCGATGTGTGGTTCTCATACAAGGAGTCCGAAAAGAGGGAGTGCATCGCTTCTACAGAGTTTTCAGCGATATCGATCCTGTCGGTTGCGCATGCGATCAGGCCTCTGAACATCGCCATCGAAATCTTAATAGAGTATGGCATCTCTATATTCAGCTCCCGGGCCCTGCCCGTGAGATGTTCCAGCGCATCGAGAGCTTCCTTGTATTCGCCCTGATCATAGAGGAACCAGACAAGGAAAGGTTTTGTGAAGATCTCTTTTTGGGGGATATTCGTTCCCATAATCACTTCGTGACCTTCCTTTTCCTGTTCTATTGCTTCCTTGTATCTCCCCTCCACATGCAGGAGAGCGGCCTCCCACATTATGGACACCGCTTTCATCGCCGGCGTCCAGGTCGCTTCCTTGGCGCTGCTCATCCAGACCAGAGAGCTGTCATAATCCCCTTTTATCCCGTATAAATAGGCGAGGCACATCTTCGATGGGTAATAATCGGGATCTAGCTCGGTGGCCTTTCGATAGTTGGCCATGGATTCGTCTATCCATCCCAGCCGATAGAGGCAGTCCCCCATAGAGTCCCAGGGATTGGCGTCGCCTGGAGTCAGTGCCGCGTATCGTCTGAAATATTCCAGAGCCTTCTGGTAATCGAGGATGTCCATGTATGAATATCCCATAATGTTCATCGCATAAGGGAAATCCGGATCGAGGATGAGGGCCTTGTTCAGCACCTCTATACCTTCCCTGGATCTTCCCTGCGCCCTCATCCAGATGGCCATCATCAGGTACGCGATCTTCTCCTTCGGGTACTTCTTCACCAGCTCCTCGAGGATCGATATAGCCTTGTACTTATCCTTCTCTATCTGCTTGGCGTAGTTCGCTTCTATGAAGAGACGGTTCTTCTCTGTCGTCCTGCCGGCATAATGCATGGCCTTTGTTATGAGGCTGTCGGACGAGGCGTTTTCCAGGAGGCTGGACTTGACGAAAGCGAGGTAGAGGTATGCCGAGGCGAAGGTCGAATCGATCTCGACCGCCCTTTCGAGGTTCAGCTCGGCATCCCGGTGCAGGAACCTGCCCCAGTACTCCCTGCCCTTCAGGAAATAGGCATATGCCTCCATCGAGTGCGTGGTTATATCCATCACCGGTTCGGTCTGCTCTGGTATGCGGAAGGCGGCGATGTTCCTGGTTATATCCCTGCTCAGTTCGTCTATCTGGCTGTCGAGTATGCTCTCGACCCCGTTACCCTTCGTGTTTGCCGTCTGCAGCAGCTCTTTTGTCCGTACATCTAGGACCTTCGCCTCGATGGCGAAGGAGTTCCCCGCCTTGATATAGCTGCCGACGACAACGACGTCTATGCCGTCGAGCTTGCAGAGCTCGAACCCGAGCTCCTTGTCGATCGACTCTGTCTTCGGCCTGCCCAGCTGGACGAGCAGGTCGTTCATCCGCTCCCAGGTCATCACCTGGAGCTGCCGCGACTGCTCGAAACTTGTGATCAGCAGGTTCGGGATGGCGGCCGAAAGGTAGTCATAGGACGGGTCTCCTGTCCGGTTCTCGAAGCTGATGACCGCGATCGGCTTCTGCCCCGCAACAAGGTGCGAGCCGAAGAAGAGCGGCCTGATGACGAATACCGCTATCAGGACCGTTGCTATCGCAGCGACGGATATGCCGATCCCCCGCAGCCTGTGAGTCCGTTTTTCCCCCGGGCCCTCCATGCTGTCGCTTTCTGCCGAGGAGACGGCCAGTGATACTGTCCCGGCCGGCCTGCTGCCGCCGAGGCTCTTTCTCCTCAGCGCGTGCAGGTCCGAGATCATGCCGTCGGCGTGCTGGTACCTCTCTTCAGTGTCCTTGCTGAGGGCTTTCAGCACGATCCGCTCGAGCTCCATCGGCACACCGGTGCGGAGCGAGGTAGGAGGGGGAGGTTCGTCGTTCAGTATCGAGTAGACCACAGCCTGGTCGTACTCGCCGGCGAAGGGCCGGCGGCCCGTAAGCATCTCATATAGCACCGCGCCAACGGACCAGATATCGCTCCGGGCGTCGACCTCCCTTCCCTGTGCCTGCTCGGGTGACATGTAGGCGATGGTACCGGGTGTGGTCCCTTCGTGTGTCAGGCGGGTCCTGTCGGAGAGTTTCGCCAGGCCGAAGTCCATTATCTTCGCGGTGCCCTCGCGGTCTATCATGATATTCGCGGATTTTATATCGCGATGGACTATCCCCTGTCCGTGCGCCTTGTTCAGCCCCTTGAGGACCTGTATGGCCATTTCAATGGAGTCTTCGACGGGGAGGGGGCCTCTGCCGATCCTCTCGGAGAGGTTTTCGCCGTCGATATACTCCATCGCGATAAACGGGCCCTCGCCTGAGTCCTCTATCTCGTATATGGTCGATATATTGGCATGGTTGAGGGACGCGGCCGCCTGGGCCTCGTTTATGAAGCGCCTGTGCTCGTCCTCGGGGAGCGTGGCCCTGCGCGAGAGGAACTTCAGAGCCACCTTGCGGTTAAGTTTTGTGTCCTGGGCGAGGTATACGACTCCCATCCCGCCCTCGCCGAGCTTCTCGAGGATAGTGTAATGTGATATCGTTTTTCCGATCATTGCCTCTGGATCCCCTTGCGTGCCGCTGCCATAAATGCAGGTCCGCTCGCCCTGATGATATATCATAACAGAAGGCCGAATACATCGAAAAATGTCCGCGCTCCGGAAATCCGCTGAACCGTACACTCTGTTGTCAGTTAATTCTTGTGCTGTAACTTGGCCGGTCCCTCGGGTAGTATTACGGCGACTGGAAGACTATACGTTGAAAGGAACTGAAAATGAATAAGAAATGGATCCTGGCGCCGCTCTCGTTAATTGCCTTTTCCACTTCGTGCTCCGAGCGTGAGTTCGGAGTAGCCGACGACATGCCGCGCGAGATTTCGAAGATCGAGATGCAGTCGGTGGTCGAATTTCTCGCGAGCGACCTTCTCGAGGGGCGCGCGCCGGGGACGAGGGGAGGGGAGCTGGCCGAGGAGTACGTTCGCAGCCTCCTGAAGTCGTACGACATCGGGCCGTGGCAGGGGGATTACTTCCAGGAGTTCACCCTGTCGGGATTCGTCACCACGGGCCTCGAGGTAGAGGCGAACGGTGTGACTCTCGCTTTCCGCGACGACGCGGTCGGGAGCTACACCCGTACTGATCCGGAGTTCGACATCACAGGGAGGGCCGTCTTCGTCGGGTTCGGGATAACTTCGGACACCTGGTCATGGGACGACTACAAGGACTTCGACATAACAGGGAAGATCGTGATCTGCCGGGTGAACGAGCCGGGCAAGGGCGATCCTGCCCTCTTCGAGGGAGACGCGCTGACGTATTACGGGCGGTGGACGTTTAAGATCGAGGAGGCGGCGCGCCGCGGCGCGAAGGCGATCCTTCTGGTGCACACGGATCAGACGGCCGGGTACGGCTGGCATGTCGTGCGAAACTCGTGGGGCGGTGAGGAGCTCTATCTACCCTCCGAGATCGACAACGATCTCGTCTTCCGCGGCTGGATCCGCGAACAGAAGCTCTACGATATGCTGCGGCCGACCGGGATATCGCTCGGCGACCTGCTCACCGCCTCCGAAAGCCGCGATTTCGTCCCGGTCGACCTCAGGTTCGACATAAGGATCTCGGGCAGCAGCAAGTCGCGCAGCATCGATACGAGAAACGTCGTGGGGTACATCCCCGGGAGCGACCCCGTGCTCAAGGACAGGGCGGTACTGCTCAGCGCTCACATAGACCATCTCGGGATGAGCGAGAGTGGTACGGACGGGGACAGGATTTACAACGGTGCGATCGATAACGGCTCTGCGGTCACGGCGATGATGCTTACGGCGAAGCTTCTCAGGGAGAGGCAGGAGAGGTTGAGGTACTCTGTTATCGTGCTGGCCTGCCAGGCGGAGGAGGCGGGCCTTCTCGGCTCGCTTCATTTCGCGAATACGATCGACCCCGCTTCGATCGTATGCGATATCAACTTCGAGTCGTCGCCTGTCTGGGGACCGGCGACGAGCCTTATGGGAGTGGGGTCGAAGTTTTCTACGATGGAGGAGCTGCTTGCCGGCGTGGCAGCAAGGATGGGCCTCGGCAGTTCGGAATTCGAGATGTCCGACCGCGGCTTTTTCTACCGCTCCGACCAGTTCAGCTTCGCGCGCAAGGGGATCCCGTCTATATGGATATCGGCCGGGCAGGATTTCGCGAGCGGCACGAACCACCTCTACGAGTTCTTTGTCGGCGACTATCATACCGTCGACGATGAGTTCGATCAGAACTGGGAGCTGGCGAGCCTGAGGCAGACGATAGAAGCTGCCGTGCTGCTCGCGAGCCGGATCAACATCGATGCGCCTGAGATACTATGGAAAGGGAAGCTGACCTTCCCCGTCGACCCGGACGCGTGTGCGATACAAACGGTCCCTTCCGAAGGAGATTGATATGGCGCTCAAGACAATTGGTATGTTCGCAGGGATGAGCTGGGCCTCCTCAGTGGAGTATTACAGGATCATCAACCGGACGGTCCAGGAGAGGATGGGAGGGAGCGAAGCGGCGAGGATCGTGATGTACAGCGTGAACTTTGCCGATATGATAAGCCTACGTGAGAGGGGAGGATGGGACGCCGTAGGCGATGAGGTCGTCAAAATCGCGCGGCTGCTCGAGGGGGCCGGAGCGGATTTCCTGATACTGGCGGTGAACACAATCCATATAGTGGCCGACCGCGTGGAGGCCGCGATCGGCATACCGCTGCTTCACATCGCCGACGCGACCGGTGAGGCGATCAAGGCCGCGGGGCTGAAAAAGGTCGGGCTGCTCGGGACGAGGTACACGGTCTGCGAGGATTTCTACCGTGTGAGGCTGAAGGAGAAGCATGGCATCGAAGTAGTGATCCCGGGTGAAGATGATATAGAGAGGCTCCATTCGATCATCCTAGACGAGCTCGTCATGGAGAAGTTTCTCGACGAGTCGAGGGAGGCGACCCTCGAGATCATCGACAGGCTGGTCACCTCAGGCGCCGAGGGCATCATCCTCGGCTGCACCGAGCTGCCGCTGCTGATCGAGGTCGGCCGGATCAGGGTGCCTTCATTCGATACGATGACGATCCATGCCGTCGCGGCCGCGGAAAGAGCGATGGAATGACCTTCTAGTAGAAACAGTGGTATATCGTCACGCGTGGACCTCTATCACTCCGCTTTCCGTCAACACCTCGACCAGGTCCCTTATCTCCGGCGCGTAGGACGGATCTACTCCGGCCTTTTCCATTATCGCTTCGATGCTCATTGGGGTGGTGTTGGGGAAGGGGAGGTGGAAGAGGAAGGATCCCTGCGCGCCGGTCAGGCTGATCCGCCTCTCCTTTCGGCCGCGGCCCTCGCCAGTCCAGACGGCCACCGAGCTGATGCGGTCCCCGCTCCTGGCGGTGGTGAACATGGCGCCGGAGTCTTTCCTCTCGCGTATTTTTCCTCCCGGTTTCTCCCCGGGGCCTTCACCGCTCATCCCCTCGAGATCGATATCCATCGTTATCCTGGACTTAACGAGTGTGTACCTGAAATACGGCCTCTTCTTCTCGTATACCTCTTCCTTCGAGAGTATGCCGAGCGATTCCATCGCCTCGAGGAAGTCCTGCGCGGTGCGGATGTGAAGGCCGAGCCTGGACGCCGCCTCCGAGGCCGATATGTCGCGGTACTTGGCGAGCAGCTCGAACATGTCGCGGGCGTAGTCCTTCGAGATGTATGTCCCGAGTCTTGCAGCCGTCGCGAAATCCATCCTGATCACGTACCTTCAGGTTTATGAGAAGAACCCGACCTTCGCCGAGTTGAGCCTGTCTATGATCCGGACCGTCATGTCCCTCCTGTAAAGATCAAGGAACTCCAGGTATAGAGCGGCCAGCGAGTCGCAGAGCTGGTTGAACGAGAGGTCGTCGCGGTAGAGATAGTAATCGTCCTTGGAGATGTTCACGGTGACGTTCCCGTCCGAGTCGAAACAGACCCGGGTATCCTTTGAGATGTTGCGCGAGACGTTCCAGAGGTGGCCGAACTCCTTGCCCATCCTGAGAGGCACGAGACAGACCCTCTCCGACTCGATGTAGGGGAGGGATATCATGTGCCTGCCGCAGAATCGGGCGAATCCCAGTATCTCGTCCCAGGAGTAGTCGGCCTTTCCCGAGGGGTATGGCCTCTCGGTGAATCCGTCCCCGAAATCGTCGACGGGGGCCGCGGCAAGCTCGAGTATGTCACGGCCGCGCCATTTGGCCCTGCGTGTGAACATGAGGTAGAGAAGCGCGGCGATCGAGGGAAGTGTCAGTATCCTCAGGAAATCGTACACCGTCCTGTCCCTCTGGCCGAGCACGCTGCCCGGTACGCTTGCCAGCGCGAGTGTCGCCGTCAGGAGGTACACTGTCGAGGCGATGTAGGCGAGCGACCCGGACCTTCGCTGCGCTGCGAAGGTGAAGCCTGTGAATCCCGCGAACATCAGCGTAGCCGACCACGCCATGCCTCGCCGGCCGAAGATCACGGACGCGGCGGCTATCACGATAAGTGTCACAAATGCCGGCAGGAGGCCGACCATCGAATTGTCCGGCTTGAGCTTCTTTTCGTGCGACATTACCTTCACCTCGCTGAAAACCGGTTTCGCGCTCTCGAATCTCATCGTCATGCTGCTGACCTCTCCTTGAAGTGGTTCAGATCACGTTGTAAACAATGCTTTTGAATACTTCAAACAATATGAAGTATACAAATAGTGAATTATTCTGTCAAGTGCCTGTACTGTTTTTTTATGAAGAGACACTGTGCACCGTGACATTCAGGAAGGCTATATCTCATTGAAAAGCGGGAAGATAGGTGGTATAATACGAACCGGCTAAATCCATCGGAAATATTCTCGCCAGTGTATCATGCCCGGCGGAGCTCAATGGGCGTATTGACGTATCATATCCATTCTTTTTCTTCGAAAGTGTTCAGAGAGATCGAGCTTTTCGAGGGGCGTGACCGCCCCGGAAGGAGATTCTCATGCGGTTAAAGGGAGGGGGCCGGGCCGCGGCATTTTCGGTCCTGCCGCTGCTCATCATCGCGGCGGCGCTCCTGCCCCGGCCTGGTGCGGCGACGGGAGACGGGCAGGCACCGGCTAAGATCGTGGAGAGCGAGTCGTACGTACTCCGCTCCACGGTCTTCGTGTCGGCCGGCGCGGCCGCTTCAAGCGCCTCATACGGATCGAACGGCACGATGGGGCAGCCGCATCCGGTCGGGTTGCTCGGCGGCAGCAACTTTGAGATGTATGCCGGGTTCTGGAACTGGACTGTCCCCGTGACCACGGACGCGGAAGAGACGCCGCTCGTATTCAAGCTTGCCCAGAACTATCCGAATCCTTTCAACCCGGTAACGACGATAGATTACTCGATACCCGGGAAAACGAATGTCGATCTGACGATATATGACGTTTCCGGCCGGAAGGTGCGAACGCTGGTAAGAGGGAAACATCTCCCCGGCGGCTATTCCGCGATCTGGGACGGCCGCAACGACGGCGGCAGGCCAGTGGCGACCGGCGTCTATTTCTACCGGCTCACGACCGGCCGCGACAGCAGCGTCAGGAAGATGGTCATACTGAGATAAAAGGAGAGAGAGATGACAGGCAAAGTGAAAGTAATCATCGTACTGATCTCGATCATGGTGCTGGCCTCTATCGCGAACGCCCAGATACCGCGCCAGATCAACTACCAGGGACTGCTCGTCGACAAGGATACGAAGGAAGCACTCGCGGGACCGGTCGACCTTACGTTCAGGCTTTTCGACCCGTTCGATTGCGAAAACGGGGCTGCGCCTGACGCTCTCTGGTCTGAGACGCATACCGGCGTCGAGCTGGATAACGGGATATTCAGCGTAAGGCTGGGGAGCCAGACGGCGTTTCCCGACAGCCTGAGATTCGACAAGGGGTATTGCCTCGGGATCGAGGTCGGCGGAGAGGAACTGCTCCCAAGGCAGCCGCTCTCGTCGGTCGCTTATTCGCTGAATTCCCTCAGGGCGGACACGGCGCTCGTGGTTCTCGAGTACCCATCGCACGATCATGACGACAGGTACTACACCGAGAGCGAGCTGAATACTGCCGGAACGCTCAACGATCCGGGGAACCCCGTCGACTGGACGATGCTCAAGAACGTGCCGGCCGGTTTCGCCGACGGCGTCGACAACACCGGGGCGGGGATCCCGGGGACCGTCCTACCGGGCGCCGGGCTCTCCGAGGAGATCGTCGGCGACGACAAGATACTGTCGGTAGCGCCCGAGGGCATAGTCGAGACGATGCTCGCCGACAGCGCCGTCACCGGAGAGAAGATAAGGAGTAACTCGATAACGGCCGCGCAGATCGCGCCCGGGGCAATAACGGCGGGCGAGATAGCGTCAGGGACGATCACCTCGGCACAGATAGCCTCGAGCACGATCACCGCGGCACAGATCTCCCCTTCGACCATCACGGCGAGCGAGATATTCAGCAACACGCTGACCGCCGCCCAGCTCGCCTCTGCTGCGGTGCGCAGCGACGAGCTTGCCGACAGCGCCGTGACCGGTGACAAGATACAGCCGGGGGCGGTGACCGCCCTGCAGATATATGACGGCTCGATACTCTTCGACGATATCGGACAGAACGGAGCCTCGACGGGCCAGGTGATCAAGTGGGACGGCTCGGAATGGACCGCATCCGACGACGGCGAGGGTGGAGTGGGGGACATAACGTCGGTCACGGCGGGCTCCGGCCTCACAGGAGGCGGCGATACGCTGGATGTCATCCTGGCGGTTGCATTCGCCGGTACGGGATCCGCCGATTCCGTCGCCAGGAGCGACCACGATCACGACGCGGTCTATATCAATGAAGGCCAGACAGGTTCCATCGTCACCGGGATGATAGTCGACGGGACCGTCACTTCGGCCGACCTGGAGGATGGCACTGTTACATCTGTAGATATCATGGACGGCACCATCGCGTTCGGAGACGTGGGGCAGAACGGCGCCGCCGCCGGCCAGGTGATGAAATGGGACGGCGCTCAGTGGGCCGCCGCGAACGACTCTGTCGGCGCCGGCTCCGGCGGCGCCGCTGGATGGGTCGACGACGGCACTACGGTAAGGCTCGAGGATATTTCAGACTCGGTAGGGATTGGAACATCCACCCCGGCCGAGAAGCTCGACGTGGACGGGAACCTGCGCGTGAGCGGAACGGCTGTAGTCGGGTCAGGGCACACGATCGACCCCGGAACCGGGGTCAACGTCACAGGCCAGGACCATGACACTTACGGCGATCATCTCGTCATAAGCGGCGGTCTGCAGAATATGGCCAGGGCGTCCTACACGACAGTCGGGGGTGGAAGGGAAAACGAGGCGGAAGGTGAATATGCAAGTGTAGGGGGCGGGATGCGCAACAGGGCATCGGGCAGGTACTCCGTGATCTCGGGAGGGGGCAGCGACGCAGGCGGGGACGAGAACAGGGCCGAGGGCGATTATGCCGCGATAGGTGGAGGGAGGCACAACATAGCGGGCTGGCTTGGTGGTGCCTGGCAGGATTATGCATATGCCACTGTCGGCGGAGGCCAGGGTAATCAGGCCATATGGAGGTACTGTACGGTGTCAGGCGGGGAGGACAACAGAGCCCAGGAAGAATACGCGACTGTAGGCGGCGGCATGCAGAATGTCGCCGGGAGCAGGTCGGTGGTGGGGGGCGGGAGCCATAACTCGGCGCTTAACGACAACAGCACGGTCGGCGGCGGGATGAGCAATACGGCAAGCAACCAGGGGACCGTCGGCGGCGGCGATAACAACATGGCCACCGGCCTCGTTTCGACCGTGCCCGGGGGACGCGAGAACGAGGCCACCGGCGAGGGCTCCTTCGCGGCCGGCTCCCAGGCGAAGGCGAGGCACGAGGGCTCTTTCGCCCTGTCGGCGAACTGGCCTTCGACAGGGGATGATTCGATCTCGACCGGCGGGACCGACCAGTTCGTAATCCGCGCGGACGGTGGGATCTACCTCACCAACACGAGCGAACAGGCGCCGTACAATCCGTCGCGCCTGATCAATACCTCGACCGGGGCTTATCTCGGCAATGACGGGATGTGGCACGACTCTTCCGACCGGGCTCTCAAGGAGAATTTCGAGCCTGTCGACGGGGAGAAGCTGCTGGAGAAGATAGCGGGGCTTCCGGTCACTCAGTGGAACTATCGGATCGATGGCGGCAAAGCCGCGCATATTGGGCCTGTCGCCCAGGATTTCCACGAGATACTCGGAATCGGCAGCGATGAAAGGACTATCGCGGCCCTGGACGAGGCGGGCGTCTCTCTTGCAGCGATTCAGCAGCTGTACTCGGAAGCGAAGAGGCAGGAGAGAGAGATAAAGGGCCTGAAGAAGGAGATAGAGGAGCTCAGGAAGCTCATCTCGACACTGCTCGAAAAAGAATAAGGATCTGTAAGATAAGGGATCACATCTCTGGTCGTGTTTCCCTCTGCTGAAGACTTCAGTTTCAGTGTATTGATCTTATGGCTTGTCACAGTAGTCCGGCCAGTCGGAGATGTCCACGTCAGGAAATTCGAATATCAATGGTGAACACGCCCCTATCCTGATCTCTCTTCTTATGCAAATGTGCTCGCTGCCCGGCGTGAGCCCTTCCTTCTGCGCCCATCCGTCAGGTACGCTTCCTCCGCTGATCAGGTCGAAGACCCTTCCGGTATCCGGCCATTGCTTGAACCTGTAAAGGTCGATGTCGCCCGGATCGTCAGGAGTGAAATCGAAGACGATGATCACATCGTTCTCGCAGTTCCTGCCGGAAGCGGCGTCCGGGGTGACGGAACGGATCATCGCCGTTCCACTGAAATCGCGATACTGGCAAGGCCCGCCCGTGATCGGCTCGTTGCATCCGGGAAGCAGCGAAGGGACCGTGAAAAGGGACGCGGTGGCGGCCACTATAAGGCTCTTCTTCATCAGAGATCGCCTTCCTGTCAAGGGCGCCTTCGATTATACCACTCGCGGATGGACTTTCAAGGCTGACGTCAGTACTCGTTGCTCCAGTTGATCTCGAGACCCGTCTCGGTAGCCTGGTCGATGAAGGTCTCGATAGTAAAGCGCCGCGTGAGATGATACTCGAGGTTGATAAGGAAGCTGGCGGTGTTTTCGAGCCCCTGCTCGTATTTCAGCATCGTCCTGCTGTTGAGGTATTTGCCTAACGCCAGGGCCGTCTTGTTGGGGTCTCTCGTGCTCTGCTGAAAAGTGAACATGTCGACGCCGAGCCTCTTCTTCATCTCGCCCTCCAGCTTGCTGGCTCCGTATATCATGAGGACCTCTGCCGTGCGCTGCTGGAGCAGATCCGACTGTGACCCGTTGAGACTATCCATGACCTGCCCGAAGAGCAGCAGGGACATGATGTCGCTCTCTGATAACGGGGGATTCGAGGTGAGTTCGATCTGAGGCTTCACCGCCGTGCCGGTCAGATTTATGTTGATGTCGTATTCCGTCACGCGCGCAGTCAGAATCAGATCGAAGGACGGGTTCATCTCATCCCCGCCATAAAAGAATACGCTGCCCTGCTGGATCTCGAAATACCTTCCCATAAAGACAAGGCGCCCCTGCATCGGCTTGAGCTCACCGGTGATGACCGGCTTGTCCCCCTGCTGGCGCACATGAAGCGTCCCTTCAAGCTCGAGGTTAAGCCGCTTGCTCTCTACCCGGAAGGAGTTGGGGATCGTTATGGTCACGTCGAGATCCATTTTTCTCTTACCGGCGGTCTCAACGGGTTCCCGAGTCTTCATGGAGGATCCGGCTTGCAAAGTATCGTGGGCGATACGGAAAGAATCAGCCGCCTCCCACAGTGCCGACTCCCCGGCGTCTTCGAGCAGGCTCTCCTTCCTCTCTGGCAGCACAAGCAGCGCACGCTCGATCACTATATCCCCCTTGACCGATGGTATGGCGAGATCGCCTCCGAATTTGAGGTCGACGGAGGGGGACACGCTCAGGTCGCTCGCGACAGCGAGTGTCATATTCCTGGTCTTGAAATAGCCGTCAAAGCGGGGATTCCCGGCTTCGCCCGCTGCTTTGAGAGAGAAAGAGGCGAAACCTTCCAGGTCGATATCAGGAGGCAGTGCCGGATCCAGGTCAGTGAGAATCAGCTCCTCCGATTCGAGGTCGAGAAGCATCTCTCCCGGATCGGTCAGGTCGAAGGTGAACGGGATCAGAGTTATCAGCACTGGGTATTCGAAGACGCCGGTAACGACGGGTCGCCCGGACTTGCTGAGCGTAAGGCCTGCAGACAGGCCCTTCGTCCTTTTCTCCGCGGCGGATCTTTCGCCCTCGCCGGTCCTCGAAAGGACGAGCCTTCTGAGCGTAGTATCGGACAGCGCTTCACGGGCATATCCTCCGTCTATCGAGAGCGTATATTTTTCCAGCTCATTCCCCCCGATGAAAGAGAAATCAAACAGGATGGCCGCCTCAGGATCGGAAAGCGTGCCGCGGCCCGAAAGCCTTCCGCTCAGACTGCCTATTTGTCTCGGCTTATCTTCGAGATAGGCCTTCAGGTCTCCGGGGACCGGGAACTTGTCAAGGATTACGTCCAGACGCATCGGACCGTCCCTGAAGGAGCCGTAACTTCTTAGGGGGGGGAAGGTCCCGTCGAGCGAGAGGACCGTCCTCTCCGGACCGCTGATAGTGAGCGTGGACTTGAGAGCGCCAGCGTCGGCGGTCAGTCCGAAGTCTGTAACCGTTTCCGTGCCGTCACCGATGTCGACCCCGTTTATATGTCCTTTTACAACTATTCTGGACGGTCCGTCCGCTTGTGCATCAGCAGTCAGACTTTTCGGCCACAGGCGCGCAGCCACGCGGATGAATTGGGGCTTTTCAGGGATTCTGATCTCGATATGCGCCTCCATGTCGGCGGAATCCGGGGACACGATGCCATCCGCCTTTACGCTCCCGATGCTCCCCTCGAGAAGAAGTCGCTCGATCATGAAGCCCCCTCTCTCGATCGTAGAGACCTTGAAAGGAGCCTTCGAGGCGAGTGTCTGGCCGGAGACGACCGCGCCGAACGTATCTGCGGAAACGGAGATATTCCCTTCTCTGGACAATCTTGATGCGAGAAAGATCTCGCCGTCCTTTCCAACCGCTTTGAGCGTTACCGAGGCGCCGGCTTCTCCGCCGGTCCTTATCGAATCGTTGTAGGAGACGTTGACGCTGTCAAACATGAAGGCTCTCATGATGAGACCCTCTGGCATATGCAGGCTGGCCTCCGTCACCCCTCCGGTCCTCTCGGCCTCTCCGTTGAATGCCGGGATCGCGAGCCCTTCGGTCGACATGCCGCCCGCCGCTTTTATCGAGACTGACGGTTCATTTCTTTTTCCCGATAAGGCGCACGCCGCGTCGAGCGCCATCGAAAGGTCTCTTCCGGCGAAAAGTCCCAGGCGCCGGACGAGCTGCAAGTCAGCGAGCGATACTTTCGCGTCACAGTCGAGATCGTTTCCGGCGATGCCGCCTTGGGCCGATATCCTCAGTCCCTCGAATACAAGGAGAAGCGTGTCCGCTCTGAAGCTCCTGTCGCTTCCCGAGACCGAGACGAGGGCGGTGTCGATCCATGAGGTCCTTCCCAGGTCGACTCGTCCCTCGACGGAGCCGCCGCTGCCTGTTGTCTTCCAGGATCCTTCGAGATCGAGCGCCAGAGGGCCGAGACCCTCGAGCGCATTCCCTTTCGTGAGCACCGGGGAGAAGATGTCAGGCCCGGGCAGCCGGGCCGAACCGGCTGCCGACACCCTGTTTCCTCTACCTGACACTGTCCCTCCTATATGCATGTTGAACGGGCCTTCCGAAATCCAGCGGGCAGAGATTGAATCCCACACGGCCGAACCGGCGGCAACTGCAGAGCGCAGGGCCGCAGGAGGGACCGGCCAGTCGCCGAGGATATCGAATCGTCCACTCCTCGAACTGTCGATCTCGGCGCTGACGGAGATCCCTCCGAACATCCCGTCTATATGAAGGTTCTTCACTACGATCTTCCTGCTCTTCCGGCCGCTGCTGATCACGCCGGCGAGATAGACTGCCCTCGTTTCCGCTGCCGCGGGTTCCTGGTGAGAGAGGGTAAGCAGAATGCCGTCGGAGAGATCGCCGAGTACGCTGGTCATGATCCGGATCCCGTATGTGTCCAGGAGCATGTCGGCCTCGAATGTCCGGGCGCGATCGGCCGGAACAGTCCCGGAGACACGTATCGAATCGATCGACGAACCGCCGGCCCTGGCGTGCCCGGTGAGCAGGAATGTGATATCGTCCCGTCCGTGCTGCCCTCCTGCCTCGATTGTGAGCTCCGCAGATGTTCTCTCCGGGAATGTCATGCCCGGCATCACGCGGGAGAGCCAGGCCATGCTGTCCGCCTGAATATATGCCGACATCTCCGGCGCGCCTTTTTTTATCGATCCGGAAGCGTCGAGGGTCAATCCCCGCATCCGCAGCGCGATCTGGTCGACGGTCACGGTGTCGGCTCTGTAGTCGCCCGTGACACGCAGCGTATCGAGATAAGAGTTTCTGCTCAGGCGCAGGTCGGCGGAAGCCGAGAACTCGGGGGACAGGGTCAGGCGCCCTTCAAGGACTCCCCGGATACCTTCGAGATCGCCAACGCCCTTGAGAGAGCCGGCAAGGAACGGGAGCGCGGCGAGCTCCCTTGTGCCTGGAGTATGGAACTCCGCCTCGAGATCGACCGATACAGGCCGCCTGTTCTCGACAGCCGCTGTGCCTTCTATCGACACGAATGCGTCCGTCGGTGTCAACGGACCGTCTGCCGGCACAAGGCGTATCATAAAAGAACCGTCCGGCTTTGTGTCGCACCTCAGCGCGGCTCTTAAATCATGAGGCAGGACGATGATGCCTTCACCGCGGACGGACGGCTCGCCAAGGTCCGCTCTCAGCCAGAGGCTGTCCACTGAAACCGGCCTGCTGGAGCGGGCGGTAGTCAACTCATCTATCGATACGGCCGGCTCTGAACCGTGGAGCAGGTCGATTCCGCACAGCAGCCTCAGGCTGTCAAGTTCGATACCTTCGGCCGCGAGGATGTGTCCGCCGTCGATCTCCAACCTGTCGATTGCTATCGACGGCACTCCAATTAGGGAACCTCCACGCGGAAATCCGTCTCTCTGCCCGTCCCTGTACTTCTTTTTCCCGGCGAGGGAAGTGCTGTCTGCCGCTGAATGGAATCGCGCCACGATTGCGGGAATGTCAGCGCTGATCCTTCGGACCGTTAGCTTCCTGGCGTGTACGTCCCTGCTTAAGAGCTCCGACAGGTCCACTGAGATCCTGAGGCCGGCCAGAGTGGCGAGTGTGTCACCGCCGTCTGTCCAGGCTATATCGTTGAACTCTATTGTGCCGGGAGAGGGCCATTCAGCGTTCGAAATGGATATCTCCCCGGGAAGCGATCTCCCACCCCTCGAAACGGCCGCATCAAGCACCTTCTCACGTACCGGCCGCAGGAGAAAGAGAGCGAGGACGACCAGCAAGATGGCTGCAAGCGCCGCCGCGGACCACGCGAGAAATTTGAGTGTTTTTTTTATTCCCTTCATCAGACTCAAAGGCCTCATGTCCTCACATCGGGTAACCGATGGCGAAATGGAACGCGTATCCGGGCTCACGCGGCTCGTAGTCGGTGAGCCTGTAGCCGAAGTCGAACCGCAGTGGGCCGACAGGAGTCATTATCCTTATGGCTGGGCCTACCGCGATCTCGATGTCGTCCCATGTGAAGTCACGGTGTGTCCTCCATACCTGCCCCGCATCGACGAACGCGGCGCCGTCCAGCTTCCAGAATAGCGGAAACCTGAGCTCGACGAAGCCGACCATCATCACTTCGCCACCGAGCGGCAGCCCGTTATCGTCCAGCGGGCCGAGCCTTCTCCTGTTGAAGCCTCTTTGCATCGTCGAACCACCCGCATAAAACCGCTTGTCGGGCAGCAGCACTCCCCCTTTGGCGAGGGGCGTGGCCGAGCCAAGGTGAAGGTTCGTCGCCAATACGATCCTCTTCGCCAGCGGGACGTGAACTGTTCCATCTACCTCGGCGAGAAGATATTCGCTGTTCGTCACGTCGCCTTTCGGCCCGTACTCCAGTCGGAGCGATGAGTATGTCCCTCTGGTCGGATTGATCATATCATCGGTCCCGTCACGTATCAGCTGGTACTCGAAATAGCTGATAGGGCCTTCGGGATCGTGGAAAGATTCCTTCTCGGTGGTCTTTATGTCGTAGCGTGCCCACTCGATCACATACATCAACGAAGATTTCATCCTGCGCGTATGGGGAAGAGTAAGTCCGAGTGCTATCCCTGGGCTGGTCTTGTCGAAGCTGTCCTCGCTGATGTTGTCGTACCCGACGCGGAGCGTCCCGAGGAGCCTGGCGCTGAAGATCGCGGGCCACCAGGCGATCGCTCTGCCGCTCTGCTTGTACTGCATATAGGAGACCTCTAGGCTTACCCCTCGGCCCCTTTTGAAGAGATTGGAGTGCTGCCAGCTGACCCTTGCGCTGAGTCCATTGTCCGACCAGTACCCGCCAGCGACCTCAAGAGTACGCAGCTTTCGTTCAGAAAGCTCTACGACCATCTCAAGTGAGTCCGGGGCCGTGTCCTTCAGCGAGATCTGAATCTGCCCGAAGAGCTGAAGACCTGAGAGATTATCCTTTGCGTCCTGGACCGTCTTCGGGTCGAATCGTTCACCCTTCCTGACGTTCAGAGTGCTAAGCGCCAACTCGTTGAGGTCTTTGCTCGCCCCGTCTGCGCGGAAGCTATCGAAGTAATAGACCGCCCCGGGTGACAAATTATACAGGACACTTACATCAGTAGTATCCGTCATCTTCACTCGGGAAACTGCACTGGCGCGCGCGTAGCCCGCCTTCGCGAGTATCTCGATGATAGAACTCTTATCCTCAGCGAGAGCGGCATCTGAAAAAACCGTTCCAACCTTCAAATTAATACTATTCCGGGCAGTCTCACTGAATCGGGCCGGCAGGCCGTCTATCTTGACGGCTCCCACCAGGACCGGGGGACCGGGGTCGACAGTGAGAATGATGGCCACCTCTTTTTTGCCGTCCGTGGGGGATATGGACGGCGAGACCACGCTGTAAGGGTGACCCCTGAGCGCGAGGAAGAGCCTGATCCTGTCGATATCGCGGCCAAGGCTGCGTTCGTAAAGGACCGCATCCTTTTCATAAAGCTCGAGGCCCCGCTTTATCTCCTGGCTTCGGAATTTTTCCAGGCCGGTAAGCTTGAGTGATTTTATCTTCCATCCACGATAGTTCGATATCTCCTGCCAGCCGGAAGGATTACCGCTGGCAGGCGCAGGCTCGAACGCCGGCTTTTCCGGCACTTGCGCCGGCAGCGGGCATGTAGATGCGGCCAGAATGATATGAGCCGCGAATATGATCTTGTTCCAGGACATCAGGATATTTTTCACCCGCTCAGCGCCATAACGTAACCCTGTCGATGAACCCCCGGATGCCGGATAATGATATAGAATTATACCCTACGCACGATGTGATGGAAAGGTGAGAGCGACACATAGCGATTATGAATACTGGAAAAGCGCCCCTTCCGCCGGTGAAACAGTGACGGGCGGGATGAGATCCCTGATTGCAAGGCGGGACACTTCATGCCCGTGATCCGGCGGGTCCGGGCCGGAAAAAATATCTGCCGCGGGATTCCCTGTTATTTCCCGTCTTCACCAGTGCTGTTGTCGTCGTATTCCATCGTCCCTGTCCTATTCTGTACACATCCGTGACGGGCATGGAACTTGCCGAAATCCCTGTCAGCCAGTGCTGATTTGCCTAAATTCTCTCCCGCGTGACATCGAATCCTGCCGCTGACCAGTCATCGGCAGCGCAACGGCAGCAGAGGGGGAAGCGATGAGTGGACCGAACAAGGTATACGTCATCGATCCTGTGGATCCGAAAGTCAGCGTCAATGTCTCTTCTTCGGGGGAAAACGGCGGGGAACTCCCCGAGTACCTGCAACCCTCGTCCAACGGCGTGCCGGACAGCCGGGGGACCGCGCAATCCCGGGCAGGCGACAAACAGTCGGGTGTGCCCCTGATCCTGGCGTACCTTGCGGGTCCCCTGTCGATACTGGCGACGCGCCGCGGCCGAAAGAGCCGCTTCTGGGCCGGGCTGTCGGTCATCAGCATGATCCTTTCGATCTTCGTCATATGGATGTGGAGGGGCATCTCCTACTGGTCCACGCAGGAGAATCCCGTCGGCGCGGTGATGCTCATAATGGCGTTCGCAGCGGCGGTGGCCGGATTCTCCGCGTGGACGCGCGCGGTGGTCCTGGCCGGCCGCTACGAGGGCTCGAGGATCAGGCGCTCGCCCGAATGGCTCAGGTCGCCTCTGGCGGCGGGGCTTTTCGGCGTCATATGTCCGGGCATGGGGCTTTTCGTCGCCGGGCGCTCGAGGAGGGCGGCTGCCGCGCTGTGGATGGCCTGTCTGACCGTCCTGTCCCTGCTCGTCCTCACAAGGGCTTCATGGCTCTGGGATTTCAACACGTACGCGGGCGCTTTCTCGCTGAGACCGGATACGCTCGAGCACGTTTTCATCCTAGCGGGTGCGGCGGCGGTACTTGGAGGGCTGGCCTGGGTCTTTCAGGCGCTTAATGGGGCGCGCCTGGCAGTACGGGCCAACAACCGCAAGGCGGTCTCCCGGAGAAACTGGGCCGCCGTCGCGCTCCTGATATCGGTCGTTGCATTCACCTTCCTGTCGAGGCCCGCTGTTGTAGCCGAAGCGCTTGACAGGGGCGCTGCATCTGCCGACGCGGAGGGCATGAGGATCATACCGCTCTATCTCTCGCGGGCTGCTGTCCGCCTCGATCCTTCCCGGCCGGGGTATGCGATCAGGGCGATAGAGTTGTACGAAGAGATCGGGGACCAGGCGGCCGCAGATGCGATGCGGCGCGAACTGGTCGAAAGGCTCGAACCGTCGATATCGCTGCTCGAGGAAGAGGGGCTTGTAATCCCGACCGCGTGGATACCGGAAGGAGAGGTCATCCCGGCCGCGCCTGAGATCGATACTCTGTCGGAGCCGGCTTCCGCAGTCATACCCGCTGAGCTTCTGATACTGGACTGGGAGATAGGTATGCCTGCTCCGTAGTGTGTCCGGGCTCATACACTCAAATATGCAGAACCCCTGGCGGGATCCGGTGAGCGGCCGGATCCCGCGCCATTGATTACCGCATGCGGGCATTTCCGCCGGAAAGGTGTCTCCGAATCTCTATGCGCCGCCGGCCAGATACTGCTATAATCTACGCAGCGGAAAAACAGAATCACCGTATATATCGATTTCCGAGAGGTGCATCATGCGTAATCAGGCAGTGCTTCTGATCGTGATCCCGTTGTTTGCGTCATTGAACGGCTGCAGCAGCGATTCGGGCATCACCGATACGGGAGGGGGCGGCACCGGAGGCGGTGTCGCGGACACCCTTGCCCCTGTAGTCAGCATAACGAGCCCCGCAGACGGCTCGGGCCTGCCCGCCTCCCTCGGCATCGCCGGCACGGCGACCGACGACACTGAGATCGACACGGTCTTCTTCGAGGCGAGGGACCTCTGCGGGCTGGCTCTGTGGTCGGCGCACGATCTTGGCCCGCCCTATGCGGCGACCTGGGACGCGAGCGGCGAGCAGGACGGCGGGTACCGCGTCTGCATGGCGGCCGTGGACACAGCCGGCAACATGTCGGACTGGGCCTGCGTCAATGTGAGCAAGGGCACGGTGGCTGCCCGGCTCGACGGCTTCTGGCCGAAGGCTACGTATATCGGGAGCAGGATCAAGGCCAGGGGAAGCGGGTTCGGCGCCGACGACGGCAGCGGCCGCGTGTCGATATTCGGCCATGAGGCGACGATAGAGGAGTGGAGCGACTCTGCGGTGACATTCGTCATCCCGCCGGGTCTTCCCTCGGACGCGATAATAAGCATGGAGGTCCTCGTCAACTGCCGTTGGCGGCTGGCCGGCGATATCGAGATCATGCCCGCGGGGATAATCCGCCTCACTGACGCATCGACGATGGAAGAGTTCCCATGCTGGAACGCCGACGGATCGATGATCTATTTCTGCTCGACCCGGTCGGGAAACTGGGACATATGGCGGATAGCCGTCGCCGGCGGCGAATGGCAGCAGGTGACCTCGGATCCCGAGCCGGATTTCATGCCGGATATCGACCCGAGCAGCGGAGAGATGGCGTGGATGTCCGAACGGGGAGTGGAGGGCTCGTACGACATCTATCACGGCTATCCGATCTGCGGCCCGGGAGGCGGGTGCTGGGAGGCTCCCATTACAGCGGACAATGACGTCAACCGCGCGCCGGCCTACTCGAGCCAGGTATACCAGGGATACTCGATGGTCTACGGGCAGTTCTACGATCCCGACGATGACGGGAGCACGGTGCCGACGATATTTCTCTACAGCGGGACGGCAGGCCATGTCGAGCTGGCCACGGGCGACAATCCCTCGTTCTCGCCGAACGGACGGTACGTCGCTTATCAGAACAACGACTACGAGATCTGCACTATCGAGGTGGGGGCGGGCGCTGACCCGGCGATTCTTACAACCGGATATGGGGATTTCAATCCGCACTGGGGCAACAACGGCAGGATCGTCTTCCACCGCAACGGCATCGACGGGTACATCGGGCTCTGCGTGATAAATCCCGACGGGTCCGGATTCGAGACCCTGCTCGACCAGAGGTGGGACCAGAAGGACCCGGCGTGGTCCCCGGACTGCTCTAAGATAGTATTTACGGGGCACAGGTCCGGCAACTTCGACATATATGTCTACGACCTTCCCTGAGCCCGGTGGCACCACGGATGAACCGATGAATATGGACAGGGGATTTTTGGAGTCCAGGCCTTCCGTGACGAAGATCCACCAGGGACTGCGGTTGTTTTTCGCCCTGACAGTGGTGGGGTTGGCCTTCGTCCTTTACAGGTCCTCGTTCGCGGGGAGCATGGAGAGCCTTTCAGGGTTCAGGTGGAAGTATCTCCTGCTCGCGCTGGCCCTCGTGCTCCTGGACTGGCTGCTCTCGGGGCTCAGGATCTTCGTCTTCGCCGCGAAGCTTCAGCCGGGAATATCGTTTTTCGGGTGCGTCCGCGCCGGGCTCGCCAACATCTTCATGGGAGGCGTGACCCCGTCTCAGACGGGCGGGGGGCCTGGGCAGATCTACGTGCTGTACAAGGAGGGGATGCCGGTGTTTGACGCGATGGTCGTCAGCTTCCTGGGGGCGTTCCTGGGCACCTTGCTGTTTCTGCCTCTCTGCAGCCTGCTGTTCCTCCTTCTCTTCGATCCGGTCGCGGTAGATTTCAGGCTCCACTACCTGCTCTCTGGATCCCTGGCGGTATTCATCCTCTTTATCGCACTGGCGGTCGCCGGCCTTGTCGGTCCCGGTTTCGTGAAAAGGGTCGTAAGATCCGTCGCCGGTCTCGTTCCGCAGCTGGCGCGCCGGCTGGATCGGAAAGGATACATGGACGCGGCCGACAGGCTTGTCGACCGGTATAACTCGATGATGAAGTTCTTCCTGGCGAAGGGGAAGCCGGCGTTCGTCATCGGATTCATCCTCTCGGCGGCGATCTACATAAACAAGTTCACCATCGCCTGGGTTGTGCTGCGGGGGATGGGGATCACCACCCCGTATTTCGATGTGATCTATACGCAGCTCATCCTCATCATGATCTTCTATTTCGCTCCCTCGCCCGGAGCGGCAGGGCTGGCCGAGATCAGCGCCGCCGAGGTGATGAAGGGGATCGTCCCCATCGGGTCCATTGGAGCGTATGTGTTCCTTTGGAGACTGTTCACCCTGCTCATCGGGCTGGGAGCGGGCGCCCTGGTGATGGTGAGATATCTCTACCGTGAGCGCAAGGGAGGAGACGGCACGGGAAACAGGCAACTCCAATAACTGAGCTACATTATCAGAAAACATCGGCACATTTTATATTGAAAAACGATTCTTCTTCTGACATTATTCCGCGAGTAAAAGCGGCTTTGTTTTCGCATGCCAGTTCCGGCGGATAATCAGGGTTCGGAAAACATGGATCTGCGTTGTGGTCTGTTCAAATCATGGCCAGATTCAAGAGGTGAGGTGCGTCCTGGAAATGGAGCACGCCTGATCCTGTAAGATGTTGCTTCTGAATGTGATTTGTCATGATGCGATCTCATTCGTGCAGGCACAGCAAGGCGGACAAGTCCTGGGCGAAGGAATGATCAGATCGGATATATCCCCGTGGAGCCATGTCGTTCCCGGGCGTATTAAAAGCCCCCTCCGGATCTCTCCGGAGGGGGCTTCTTTCCGCGGGCGGGCCGCCGCTGCTCATCGGGCGGCCCTCTCTTTGCTCGGCGATCCTGCTGCTTCGCTGTCCTAAGGCGGCCGCGAGGCGGGTGGGACCTGCAGCCCTTTCCGCCCGGCGGCCGCGTCGATCTTCAGATCAGTTCTTGTCCGGGTCCGCCGGCTTCTTCCACACGTGCTTCGGTGGATCCTCAGCGATCTTGCCCATCAGGTATTCGATCGCTTTCTCGAGCTGCGGGTCCCTTCCGCTCACGACCAGGTCGGGCATGTTCTCCACCTCGATGTCGGGAGCGACGCCGTATCCTTCGACGTCATATTCGCCGTCGGTGTTTACGAACCCTATTGTCGGGACGGTGACGTACCCTCCGTCGACCATCGGTACGTTACGGTTCATGCCGACGAGCCCGCCCCAGGTGCGCTTGCCGATCAGGGGACCGAGCCCCGCCTGGCGGAACATGTACGGGAAGGCGTCCCCGCCTGAGCCGGCGTATTCGTTTATTACGCAGGCAAGGTACCCTACCGGGGCTGCCATCGGGAACCTGGTCACGATGCCGTACCGTGTCGCCCAGAGGCTCTTTAGCTCCTTGCCGAGCCTGTCCACAAAGAGAGAGGGCATCCAGCCGCCGCTGTTGTAGCGGACGTCGATGACGATACCGTCCATGTCGGCCTGCGGAAAATACTGTCTGCCGAACTCGTAGAGGCCGGTGACCGCGGTGCTCGGGACGTGAACGTAACCGACTTTTCCGCCCGAAGTGGCGAGGCATTTCTGCCTGTTGCCCTCCACCCAGTCCTCATAGCGCAGGTTGATGTCGCTGGAAACCGGTACGACCGTGACGTCCTTAGAGTCCTTTCCGTCCGCCTCCCTGCTGATCTTCAGCACGGTCTGGTGGCCTGCCGTGTTGTCGAGCAGCGAGAACGGGTTGACCGGGTACTTAAGATCCACGCCGTTTATCGCCATAAGGAAGTCGCCCTCCCTGATGTCGAGACCCGGCTGGTTGAGCGGGGCCACGAACAGGGGCTCCCAGTTGCGACCCTTGTATATCTTAGCGATGCGGTACCGGCCGCTCTTTTTATCGACCTCGAAGTCGCATCCGAGCTTGCCGTTGGATACGGTCTCATACATCGGATAACGTTCGCCTCCGCCGACATAGGAGTGGCCGACGTTCATCTCGGCTATCATCTCTCCTATCACGTAGTTGAGGTCGTCTCTCGTTGTGAGGTAGGGAAGAAGCTCCTCGTAGCGCTTCTTTATCTTGTCCCAGTCGAGACCGTGCATGTTTTCGACGTAGAAGAAGTCCCGTTCCATTCTCCACGCCTCGTAAAAGATCTGTTTCCACTCCTCGCGGGGATCGAGCTTCATCCTGAGTTCCTGCGCGTTCAGCTTGCCGTCGCCGACCTTTTTGCCGGGAGCGATGTCGATGATGCCGTACTGACCCCGCGCCGAGTAGATCAGCTTCTTGCCGTCTGCGGATACGTCGTATCCTGTTATCCCGGATATCACGTTCTTCGATTCGCGGTCCTTGAGGTCCCAGTAGCTGACTGAGCCCTGCACACTGCCGTTCGGAGGTCCGAATGTGATCGCCGGCTGGGTGAACTCGGCGTAGAGGAGCTTGCCTTCGAGGCCGACAAGGCCGGCGAAATTGCCCGACCCGACGGGGATCACGATCGTCCTTGCGTCGAAACCATCGAGGTCTATCTCGAGTGCCTTCTCCTCGTCGGCTTTCTCATCCTTCTCGCCGTCCTTCTTCTTATCGTCGCCCTTTTCGCCGGGCTTCTCCTCGTCTTTCTTCTCCGCGTCGCTGCTGTCCTTCTTCGCGTCCTCTTTCACCTCGACCTCGTCGCTCTCGGGAGCGAGCAGGGAGGGGGTGTCGGCCTTGAGCGTGACGGCGCAGATGACCGAAGGCGCCTCGTACTTGACGTCGAACTCGAAGTTGTGGAACGAGAAGTTCATCGCGCGGTCGGAGATGAAGTAGAGGTACTTGCCGCCCGGATCGAACACGGGGTTGTAGTCGTTGTACATGTCGCCGGTGACCTTGTGGGTCCTGTCCTCGTCGATGTTGTACAGGTATATGGAGCCGTAGCCGAGATCGTTGTTCTTCGCGTATGCGACCCACTTAGAGTCTCCCGACCACGAGTAACTGCCGATGTCGGCTAGCGGGTCCTTGTCTATAACGACGACCTTCTTAGCTTCGATGTCGACGTAGTAGAGCTGGTAGGTCTCGTCGTGGAATAGGATCTTTTTGCTGTCGGGCGACCAGAAGATGACCCACGGGTAATGCCCCTGTCCCTTCGTGATCTGCTGTTCTTCACCGGTGCCGTCAGATTTCATCATGTAGATCTCGTACTCTCCCGATCTGTCGGAGAGGTAAGCAACCCACTTTCCGTCGGGCGAATACGCGGGGCTGCGTTCGCGCACTCCTGACGAGTTAGTAAGGTTGCGTACCTCCCCCTTCTCGGCGGGGACTGTGAAAATATCGCCCCTTGCGCCGAAAATAGCCCTCTTGCCGGTACTCGAGAGGTTGAAATACCTGATCTGGCTCGAGGCGTCGACGTATCGGGGCCTCAGCCAGGTCTGATCGCTCGGTACCGTCACCTTGATCCTGTTAGATTTGCCGGTATTCAGATCGAGCACGTAAAGGTAGCCGCCGTTCTCGTATACGATCGAGTCGCCGCCGATGCTGGGCCACTTCACGTCGTATTCCCTGTGATTGGTGATCTTCGTGATCTCGCGGGTCTCCAGGTCGAGGGAATAGATGTTCATCGTGTAGTCGCGGTCGGATATGAAGTAGATCTTGTCGCCGTGCCACATAGGGAAGGCGTCGGTGCCTTCGTATTCGGTAAGCTTCGCAGACTCGTTCTTCGCAAGGTCGTAGAGCCAGATGTCCTGGGCCATCCCGCCCTTGTACCTCTTCCATGTGCGGAACTCCCTGCTCATCCTGTTGTAGGCGATCTTCGTGCCGTCGGGCGAATAGGAGGTGAGCTCCCCTTCGAAAAGCGGGAGCGCCTCGGGGTAACCGCCCCCGGTGCCGATCGTGTAAAGCCTCATATAGCGCGGGCCCGGATTTGTCTTCGACTCGCGGTATGACCTGAAGAGGATCCTGTCGCCCTTCGGATGCCATTCGACCATGAAGTCGGGGAATGAGTGATAAGTAAGGCGTTTCGGCACTCCACCTGTCGCCGGGATCGTGTATATGTCGGCATTGCCGTCGTACGTCCCGGTGAAGGCGATCGTCTTGCCGTCCGGCGAGAACTTCGCGAATCCCTCTCCTCCGGTGTGTGTAGTAAGATGCGTAGCGGTTCCGCCGGTGGAGGGGACCGTCCATATGTCTCCTCCGTAGGTGAAGACTATCAGATCCCCGCAGATGTCGGGGTAGCGCATGAGCCTGCTCTCGTCGGTGACAGCGAACGCGTCCGCCGCCGCCAGGAGAATCAGCACAAACGCCAGGGCCAGTGATCCTCGCTTACCCATCAGGTTCTCCTTTCAGGGGTAAAGAGAAAAGGGTGAAAGAACGAATCTCTCAATCGCAGCAACCTTTTATCATGCAACAAAATATATCGGAACATCCCCGCCCGCCGCCCACTGGGGCGCGCAGGATCGCATATACCGATATCTATACTACTGGTATCGGGATAAATAGTTTCAATTTTTTAAGGTATAGCGGAATCCTTTATGAGACCCTGTCACCTCGCGGCACGGCAGATTCCGTCGTGACATTCGAGAATCGGGACAGCCGGCACCTCGCAGGTCGAAGCTAACGCGTATTTGAAGTTCATGTAGGTCTCGAAAGCCGCGTGAGCGTCGACCAGGTCGCGCAGGTGCTCCTCGTCGAGGGTCGAAGCCGAGTAGATGAGGTAGGCCCAGGGCCCGCCGCAGGGCTTTGCGCCGACGCCGATACAGCGGCAGTCATCCTCACCGCCGCAGTATGGGGTGCCGATATATTCTACGATATCGTCGTACATCTCCTTCAGTTTCGCCAGGTCCTGTTCCTCGCTCGTTTCGATGTTCCAGGGGTAACCCTCGCGGCTGGCGCAACTCGTCCACGGCCCGTCCTCCGCCATGTCCACGGTGACCTCGAGCACCTGCTGGCCCTCGGGGAGGTACGGCTCGACGAACCTGAGCGTGTATACGCCCGGCTCGAGGTTGTAGATCGAGTAGGCTACGTCATACAGGCAAATGCAGTCGCACAGGCCTCCTGGAGGGTATTCCCGCCCCGTTATCGTCACCAGCCCCTCATCGAACGCGAACCCGGCGTCGAGCGCTTCGACGCAGCAATTATAGGCCGTGTTTGTGTGATATATCTTCAGGCTGTTATCGATCCCCAGCTTATATACGGTCACGCACGAGGTATCGGCGCTGAAAGGCCCGGTATCGTCGTATGTTCCCGTAACGTCCTTGCACCCGCTGTAGTCGTCGATCGTGCCGTCGGCGGCGCCGGAGTATATCGACCCCCATGGGTAGACGTTTCTCTGGACGCATCGCGTGCCGGTGGGTTCCGCTTCGAGGTCGATGGTCACATTGAGAGGCTCGGCTCCTTCCCCGACATACTTCTCATGGAACCTTATGTTTACAATTCCGCCGCTGACTCCCCATACCTCGTAAACAAGGTCATAGAGGCAGAGGCAGCGGCACATCGGCGCATCCTCACCCTCGTCCTCGTAGATGAAGATATCGCTTCCGTCGAGCGTCACCTCGCCGACGATCGTGCCCGGGCAGCAGTTCAGCGCGGCGTCGACGTGGACTACGCTGAGAGTGTCATAGCCGTCCCACTCCCAGAAGACGCAGTCGAGCACGGCAGGAGATCCGGGGCTGGAGCCGTAGATGTAATCCTTGCAGCCGGTGGTGTGTATAAGCGATCCGGATATCTCCAGCGGCGCGCCGCCGCCCGTGGGAGTAATCTCCTCACTGCAGCCGTACGCGAGGAGTGAGGCGCACAGCATAATTGCCGGAAAAAAGATCAAGCGGGCGGGGCTAGCCATCTTGCACAGCATCATTACCATCTCCCCGGCCCTTGCGGGCGGTATATTTCAGGTGAGGTCCACACATAATGATACCCCCGGACCGGCGCGGTGTCAACCTCTCCCGGCCGGTCTATAACACGTTGAAAATACGCCCACTTTCGGCTAGAGTATAAGTGGTCGTTTCACAAGGCGGTTGACATGACAAAACGGACAAAAAGGTTCCTGATCACGCTTTGCGTGATCGCTGGCGTAATAATAGTGGCGAGCGTCGTACTCAGAGCTGTGTTCACGAAGGAGCGCCTGACGGCTATGATCGTTCCGCGTATCGAGGCGCGGGCCGGAGCTCAGATACGGTTTGACGATATCGGCATCAGGTTTCCTTTCGGGTTCGGTGTGAGTATCGACGGCCTGGAGGTCTCAAGAGTACTTCCGGATGGCGGAAAGGCGGACCTGAAGGCGGCGAAGTTCAACGTGAACGTCTCGCTGATGAGCCTGATCAGGAAGAAGCCCGAGATAAAGAGCGTCACCCTGGGCGGGGCGTCCCTGAGCCTCACGGGGACGGCCAAGGGGATCGATCTCGAGGTCGGGGAGCTTGACGCGAGGCTGTCGATGACCCCAGTCGATTCGATGTTCATGCTAGACCCGAACTTGACGGCCGGGAAGATAACCTTGATCACCGCTGCTACAGGTCAGAGGAAGGAGCTGCCGCCGCTCGGCTTCAGTGGACAGGTGGCGGTTGCGGCTGACATGAGCCGGGCCGCAGTCATAGGCGGCAAGCTCGATATCGCCGGCATCGCCGCTTTTCAGGTCGAGGGCGATGTCACAGATCTGCGGGGCAGACGCGAGTTCACGATGAACGTGAAGTCATCCGGCCTCGACGCGAAGCGGCTCGTCGAAGTCATGAAGGAGAGAGGTCTCCTCGAGATGCCCGAGGGGCAGCCTGCGTTCGTGGTCGAGAGCGGGACACTGGATATAGAGGCAAAGGCCGCTGGCATGGGATCTAACCCTTCCGATGTGACGGTAAGCGGCAGGCTCGACCTGGAAAAGCTGGTCCTGAGCATGCCGGGCGCGCCGGCACTCACAGCCGGAGGTCCAGTCGATTTCACCGATTCGCGGATATCGTCGAAGGGGCTTTCTCTCAAGACCGGGAAGTCTGACGCGACTGTCGCCTTCGGAATGGACTTGGACAAGGTGGAGAAAAAGCCGACATACGTCAGCTTCGACATACAGGCAAAGCTCGATATGGGCGAACTTTCGTCAATGGCTCCCGCCGGTGCGGGAGCCGGGGAACCGGTGAAGATGGAGGGTACGCTCAAGGCTGCGCTAAAGGGCGGGGCCTCGCCCGCGGTGCTCAAAGACCTTTTCCCCCCGAAAGAAGGCGGGACGACTCCGGCGAAGATCTCCGCGGCCTGGAAGGGCCTAGAACTCGCAGGGTCATTCGATCTCACGTCCGACGAGCTTCCCGGGGAGAAGGGCCCGGCGCGGATATCGTCGTTGAGAGCCAGGGGCTCCGTCGGCGGAGGGAGCTTGAAGGGTATCGACGCGTCCTTCAATATGGGCGGGAGGCCCTGGAAGGTCAGGGGGGAGATGAAGGACGTGATGCCGGCAATGGCCGAGCTTATGATGGTCGGGGCGAAAGGGAAAGTCCCGCAGACTCCCGGGCCGGTGCTCGACGGTCTGGTCAACTCTCCGGACATGTCGATCTATGTCGAGGGGCGCGCCTTCGACGCGGCGGCCTTTCAGGCTGAGGCCGAAAAGAAGAAACTCTCAGCCGATAAGAGCTCGGGGGGTGGGGGAGCGCCGAAGGAGAAGACCGCCGTGAGCCCGATGTTCGCAAACCCGGTGACCCTGCTGGCGCTGAAGAAGACATTCATCTCGGTAAAGATCGACTCGATCATATCCAGGGGGGCAGTGCTCACCGCCCTGAACGCTCAGGGGAGGATCAGCAACGGTGTCCTGCGGGCCGACCCGGTGACTGTCGACTACGCCGGGGGGAAGGGTAGTGGTAAACTCGTCTCGGACCTTCGCGACCCTTCCAGGATCCGTAATGACATCGATTTCGATTTCAACAATATCGACGCCGGCAGGGCTCTCTCGGGGTTCAACAGCGCCGGAGGGCTCGTGAGCGGGAAATTCGGGATGAAGCTCGCGGGCAGCTTCACGGCGGCCCCGGATACGGACATCCTGCGGAACCTGACAGCTACTGGAAGCGCGACCTCCACGGCCGGCACCGTCGATTTCACGAGGTTCACGGCTCCGCTCAAGGCGGCAGGGCTGAACATGTCATCGATCGAGAAGTTCGATTTCCACGAATGGACCGAGAAGTTCGCGATCGACAAGGGGAGGGTGAGCAGCGACACCTGGAATATAAGATCGAAGAACGGAGACTGGGACGTAGCCGGCTCTTTCGGGTTTGACGGGACTCTTGACTACAAGGCCGCGCTGATGATCACTCCAAAGCAGCAGGCGGGCATGAAGGACCTGGCTAAGTACGCCGGGATCATCGATCTGTTCAAGGACGACAAGGGGAACATCCTCCTTATGCTCGATATAGGGGGCACTGCGAAGGAGCCGAAGGTGAGGCTCGACCAGTCTAATGCGAAAGCGAATGCCGGAAAGAAGCTGATCGAGGGAGCGAAGGACAAGCTGAAAGACTTCCTAAAGTAAATGACGGGCCAGCGCTGCCGAAGTGCAGCGGCGTTGAACGGGCATAGAAAAAGCCCCCCGGGATCGGCGACAAGGTGCCGCTTCTCCCGAGGGGCATTTTATCGTGTCTTCGCGACCTTCTAGTTCGTATAGTTCAGGGCCGCGGCACGTCCGGTCACCTCGACTACGCTGTGCTGTGTGTCACAGGTAGCGATGATCGGACGGTCGTTCGGCGAAGTCGGGCTCGGGCCGATCTTGAACGACAGGTTGTCGAGATCCTCAAGAAGCAGGAGGCCGAATGTCGCTACGTGGATGTTACCCTCGTAAACGACGAACATCTCTCTGCTGAAGGAGATCGCGACACCGCTGAACGGATCGCCCATCGTGACTGCGACGTCATCGGAGTATGTAACGTAAGAATGAGTGTACTGGGTTCCGAGCTGAAGAGGATTGCCATCCTGGTCCTCTATCGTGATCTGGAACTCGGTACCGAACGCGCAGTTCTGGTCTCCACCCTCGAGCATGACGAATACATAGCAGTCGAGCGGCGTGAAAGCCATCGTCTCGCCGCCGCAAACGCTCGCGTCGCCGTCATAGAAGATGGCGATCGAAGGGTTAGCGGGAACCTCGACGTCGAGAGTCAAAGCGACCTGATCGGTGTGAGGAGTTCCGGCGGCGTCAGTAGCGACGACGCTGAAATTCCACGAACCTGTGTTCTCCAGAAGACCTATGATCTGGCCTTCCGAAGTGAGGCTGATGCCGTCAGGAAGAGTCGAACCGGTGGCAAGGGACCAGGTGTAGGGCGCCGTACCGCCGTCCGCTTCGAGCTGGATGTTGTACGGAGTACAGGTGTAACCCGTAGCGATCGCAGCTGTGGTGATCCCGAATGCCGTCGGCTCGGGGTTCACCGGTGTACTGTCATCCGAACAGGCGACCATAAGCCCGGTCAGTGACAATGCCATAAGGACTAGGAAGACCTTCCTCATGATGAGACCTCCTTCTCTCCAAGTGAGTCCTTCTGTCCCCTCGACGGGCTTTCAGCAACCTGTGTGCCAATCCTTCCAGGGCCGGCCTGCCGCCGGCCAACATGTTTTATGATAATGGGTTAGATGTGGAGTGGGGAAAGTTTCGCCGCGCCGGGCGGTACCCGGTTGATTCTCATAATGCCATACTCGTGCGTGTAGCGTTCAGCGCGGCTCTCTGGTTACGCGGTGTTGCCGCGACAGGCCTGTAGTCGCTTCCCGCAGCGCTCTGTAGATCTCCGCGGGAGCTCGGCTGCCGTCCACCGTGATGAGCCTGCCGGCCCGGCGGTAGATGTCCAGGACGGGCTGGACGTCCTCGCGGAAGGTCTCCAGCCTTCTGCGTATCGCTTCTGCATTGTCATCGGGGCGCCTGGTGAGAGGGCCGCCGCATGAATCGCAGGCGCCGCGGCCTGAGGGCGGCCTGGATACGGTGTGGTAGATCTCGCCGCATCTGCCGCAGGTGAGGCGGTTCGATATCCTGTCCACTATCACTTCGTCCGGAACGTCTATATGCACGCACCGGTCCGGGCGATAACGCCCGTCGAGATTCTCCGCCTGGTAGACTGTGCGCGGGAACCCGTCGAGGATGAACCCCGAGGTGAATCCCTTCCGCTCGATATAGCTGAGGACGAGATCGGTGATCAGCTCCTGCGGCCCGATCTCCCCCCTGAGCACGTACTCCTCGATCTTCATGCCGAAAGAGGTCTTCTCACTGATCTCGCCGCGGAGGATCGCCCCGCTGGAGAGGTGGGGCAGCCCTGTCTCCTGGGACAGCATCGAGGCCTGCGTGCCCTTGCCGGATCCTGGTTTTCCAAGCAGCACTATCCGCATCCGGTGTCCTTTTACGTTGAATATCCGGGGCGGCATCAGGGTATTATGTACGGTCGGAAGCGGTCAATGAGTGATTGCCGCCAGGGACCGCAAGGCGGTATAATCCGGGCTGGATCCTGGGACGGCGGAATGCGCCGGTAAAGAGTGGAGGTACTTATCGTGATCTGGATACTGCCGATTGTAGTGGTGCTGCTCATCTTCTGGGTAGTCGGCCTGTACAACACCCTCGTACGGCTCCGCAAGAGATGCGACAACGGATGGGCGCAGATAGACGTTCAGCTCAAGCGGAGGTACGACCTGATCCCCAACCTTGTGGAGACGGCCAAAGGATACCTCAAGCATGAGAGAGAAGTGCTGGAGAACGTGACAAAAGCGAGGCAGCAGGCTATAAACGCCTCGGGAGTGAAGGACCAGGCGCAGGCGGAGAATTTCCTCTCGCAGACGCTGCGCTCCCTGTTCGCCGTGGTCGAGAACTATCCCGATCTGAAGGCTAGCAAGAACATGCTCGCAGTCCAGGAAGAGCTCGTATCGACCGAGAACAAGATCTCTTTCGCGAGGCAGCACTACAACGATACAGTTATGAGGTATAACACGAGGACGAAGGTCTTCCCATCGAGCGTCGTCGCGAACATGTTCAGTTTCGATGAGCGCGAGTTCTTCGAGCTCGAGGACGCGGCGCAGCGTGAGGCCCCGAAGGTCGATTTTTCCTGAAAGCCATGTACGACCAGATATCGCAGAACAAGCGTAACTCCTGGCTGCTGGTGATCGTGATCACCGTCTTCCTCGTCCTCCTGGGCTACCTGATCGGGGAGTACTGGGGCAGGGGGTACGGTTACGGGGGGATAGTGTTCGCGCTGGTGATCGCCCTGATCTCCGGACTGACCAGCTATTACGGCGGCGCCGGCATGATACTGGCGCTGAGCAGGGCGAAACGCATCGAGAAGAAAGACAACCCGCAGCTCTTCAACGTGATCGAAGAGCTCACGATCGCCGCCGGTGTGCCGATGCCGGCCGTCTATATAATAGAGGACTCCGCTCCGAACGCCTTCGCGACGGGACGCGACCCCGAGCACGCCTCGCTCGCGATAACGAAGGGGCTGCTCGAGAAGCTGAGCCGCGACGAGCTGCAGGGTGTGATGGCTCACGAGCTCTCCCACGTACAGAACCGAGACATCCTCTTCTCGATGATGGTGGGGATAATGGTCGGCTCGATCGTGCTTGTAAGCGACTTCTTCGTCCGAAGCGTGATCTGGGGGAGGGGAGGCAGGAGAAAGGGCGGCGACAAGAGCTCGGGGCCGCTGATATTGATAGGGCTTGTGCTGGCGATCATCGCGCCGCTTTTCGCCAAGATGCTGCAGCTCGCCGTCTCGAGGCAGCGCGAGTATCTCGCGGACGCCTCGGGGGCCCAGCTGACCCGTTACCCAGAGGGGCTGGCCAGCGCGCTCGAGAAGATATCGGGAGACAAGGAGGTCCTCGAGGTCGCGAACCGCGCGACTCAGCACATGTATATTGTCAATCCGATCAAGCCGTTCGAGAAGAGAGCGAAATCGCTTTTCTCGACTCACCCTCCGATCGAAGAGCGCGTCGCAAGATTGCGCGCGATGTGATAAAGGCCCGGCTTTTCCTTCCGAATCCCCGGAGGCACCGAGGGATTCTTCAGGAAAAGCCGGGCCATTCAATGATCACAAGATCGCACAACGGTCAGATCAGTAATTTGCCGGCATCCATCATAATCTTACCGTCGAGTTCAAGCGTCGGGTCCTTGATGATGCCGTCGAGGTGGATCGGGACATCGAAGGTGCCACCCATCGACATGTTGTTGCCCAGCGCGATGTGGACCGTGCCCATGACCTTCTCGTCCTCGAGTATGTTTCCGATGATCTTCGCCGCGTCGTTTGTGCCGACACCAAGCTCGGCGGTGTGGAAAGCCTTCTTCCCGACGGCCTCCAGCTTCGATCTGAGCTCGTCCGCCTCCGGGCCTCCGGTGATCTCCACCGCGTAGCCCCCCTCTACCTTTATAGTAATAGGGGTCTTTCCGGCCAGGTCGCCGATCCCCGCCATCGAGCCGTCCACTATGAAGACGCCGTGCGTCTTTTCTTCCTCGGGCATCATGTAGGACTCTCCCGAGGGCAGGTTGCCGAAGGAACCGGGATCGTGGATGAGCCCCGTCGAGGAAATCGCCTTTATGCCGTCGATCGGTATCGTCAGGTCCGTTCCGAGGGCGGTCGTCACCCTGGCGACCTTCGCCGCGTCGAGAAGGGCGGTGACTTCGCGCGTGCGGTCGGCTATCGCGTAGTAGTCGGCGCTGAGGCACCTGACCATCGTGTCAAGCGTGATCCCTGGCATCGTGGCGACCCTCGACCCGGCCGCGCATGCGTCGCGCCGCGCGGCGGTGTGGGTCAGCGATTTCGAAGTCGGGCAGACGACGGCATCGGCGAATTTCATCGCCTCAGAGACCATCTCGGGCGGCTCCTCGCCGTTTCGGCTGAGCGGCTGCATCTCCATTATCACGGAAGTCGCGCCGAGCTTGCGCCCGGCCTCTACCAGAGCGGTCCCTATCCCGAGCAGCTCCGTGTCCGTGACAACGAGGAGCTTCTCCCCCTCGACAACCTTGAGGCAGTCCCTTACGGCTATCATGGCCGAATCCATGAGCGCCTTTTCCATGTCGGTCCTTTCTTCATGTTACGACATATCTTCACTGCTTAGCGGGAATATTCTATCACCTGCTGGACGCCCGTTAAAGGCCGAACTGCGGCGGGGGAGGAGCGATGAACTCGATCGTATCTCCCGTGATAGGGTGTGGGAGGGAGATTTTCCACGCGTGAAGCATCATGCGGCCCGGGACCGGGTCTCCCTGCCCGCCGCCGTAGACGGGGTCTCCCGACACCGGGTGACCGGCAGAGAGCATGTGTGCCCTTATCTGGTGTGTTCTTCCCGTCTCGATCCTTATCTCGAGAAGAGCGCGCCCGCCGGGCAGTTCGCGCAGGACGGAGTAATGGGTCACGGCGGGCTGGCCGGAAGGGTCGGGGACGGATCTCGATGATTCGCCCTTCTGAGTCCTCAAGGGAATGTCGATCGTCCCTCTGCATGAGCCGGGGACGCCGACGACTACCGCTAGATATGTCTTTACCGCGCCGCCTTCTGCCAGAGCCTGTGATATCCCGCGCGCCGCACGCCGCGTCTTCGCGATCACGAGCACCCCGGAGGTCCACATGTCGAGCCGGTGGACGGGCGATGCTACGAACGGCCGCGGGCCGCCGGGATCCTGCTCCTGCGGCGGGAGATAGAGCCGCAGCAGGTCGAGGACGGATCCGAGCTCGCCGCGGTTGCCGGGCTGGACGGGCAGGCCGGCAGGCTTGTCGATAACGAGCAGGTCGTCATCCTCGAAGAGGACAGGGATCCCGGCCCCGATCTCCCCGAACCTCTCCGTCGCCCCCCAATCGCGCGTCTCTCTCCCGTGACGCGGACCGTCCGGCGCGTTCCCGCGCAGCCGCACCTCGACTATGTCGCCGTCCTTGAGCCTTGCCCTGCCCGGGGCCTTTTCGCCGTTCAGCAGTATCTTTCCCTTCCTGATCAGCGTCTGTATGACGGGGAAGGAGAGGGCCGGGCGCGCGGCCTTGACGAACCTGTCGAGCCTCGAGCCGGTCCAGTCGTCGGTCACCCTCATCCTTGTCTCTTCTATCTTGCTCATCTGTTTCCCATCTATCTGATCACCCGTATCTCGCCGCTGGCTACGAGATCACCCTCGGAGACGAACGGTATATAGACGCATGGCGCGTAGGGGCGAGCCTCCTCGATCCCGCCCTCCGCTTCTACTGTCTTCCAGCCCGGCCTGTAGAGGGAGACCGCGTCGGCGATGTAGGGGAAGGCGAGCGGAGGATCCTTAAGCGCCGCCGTAGTCAATCCGGGTTCCTGTTCTGCTGTGGTGATAACAAAATCGACGGTCTTCCTGTACAGCTCGGTAAAGTCGCTCCAGACCTTCTCGATCCTGTACACCCTGACGATGCTCCCCGCGATGAATATACAGACCGCCGCTACGCACAATGCCCTGAGCGCCTTCTTCCTCGAATTCCATATCAGGCCAAGCACGAGCACGAACAGCATGATCGTTCCGACCGACGAGAGGTAGTAGTAACGGTTCTGCGTTATCGAGACTGTCGAATAGAACCTGTATCTGAACGCCGAGGCGGGGACAAGGGCCGCAAGGGTCCAGAGCGTTCCGAGAGCGAACTCCCGCTGCCTGCCAGCCGCGCGGCCGAGATACAATATAAAAGCCAGCACGCCGACGGCGAGCAGCTCCGGAAGAAAAGGGTGGGTCGGCTCTGCGAGCATCGTGCCCTTGTGCCAGAAGAGGGAGAAGAATGGCCATGGGCGAAGCTCGTAGAGGAACCCGCCAGCCGTGTTGCGGAGCATATGCAGTCCCGGTCCCCAGTTGTGCTGAGTGAACCCGCCGATCACGAGTCTCCTGGTGGCCAGGTACGCCGCGGACACGACTGCCCAGGTCATGACCGAGGTCCTTAGCGCCGAGGCGTTTTTCCACCGGCCCCGGTAGAGTATCCATATGAAGAAGAGTATCGGAAGCCCCGCGATCGCAGTTTCCTTTGCCAGCAGGGAAAGGGAGAAGAGGGCGGCGGATGAGACTAAGGCCAGGCGCCTGTGCCTGGCTTCATCTATCAGTATCAGGATGGCGCAGAGGAGCAGCGCCGTCGATAGCAGTGTGGTCCTCGCGCTTATCCAGAAGACCGCGCCGGTATGTATGCTCGAGACGGCGAACATCGCCGCCCCGGCCGCGGCGGGCCGCCAGCCGCCAAGCAGGCGGACGAATATATGGAAGACCAACACGGAGCATATGAAGTGCAGCAGTATGTTGAAATCGTACTGCAGCCTCACGTTGCCGGGGGCGAGATGCTCGAACGCGTAAAAAGTCACGTTTATCAGCGGCCTGAAGAAGTTGACGACGCGGTACGTGAAGATATTCGACGGGGTCATGTCGTAGCGTGCGCTGCTCATCCACGAGAAATCGTCGTTGAAGAGATAATCGTCGGTGATGCCGTGGTACGTGACGATACAAAGCAACATAAGGAGAGCGTAGACGGCAGGAGCGAGCCAGGGCGGGAACCCGCCAGTGCCTTGCCCGGCCCCCCGGGACAGGTCTATGGAGATCCTCGATTCCACGGGGAACACTATAAGGGAGAGCCGCCGCGCGGTACAGCGAATAAGACCGGCGGCTCGGCGGCCTGCCTCAGCTCCGGCTTCTCTTCCTTGTCCGGCTGCGGTGGAGCGTGAACCGGCCCTTCTCGCGCGGGACCGTCCGGCGCTTTCCGCCACCGCCCGAAGACTTCGGCGGGGGAAGTGTGCACGTCAGGGCCCTTTCGCAGTGGTAGGCGTGCTCGATCTCGGCCGGCACGGGCCTGCCGAGAAATCGTTCTATATCCCGCAGGTAGGCGCGGTCCTCGGCGCAGCAGAACGAGATCGCGCTGCCGCCGGCGCCTGCCCTTGCGGTGCGCCCGATGCGGTGCACGTAGGTCTCCGCCTCGATAGGCAGGTCGTAGTTGATGACGTGTGTTATATCATCGACGTCGAGGCCTCTAGCCGCGACGTCGGTGGCGACAAGCACGCGGAAGCGGTTCCGCTTGAACCCGTCAAGCGTCCTGGTGCGCGCCGCCTGCGTCTTGTTGCCGTGTATCGCCTCGCCCTTGATCCCGGCGGAATAGAGCTTTTTGATCACGCGGTTAGCGGCGTGCTTCATCTGGGTGAAGATGATCGCCTTGTTGATCCGCTGATCCCTGAGAAGCGATATGAGCAGGGCGTCCTTGTCCCTCTTGCCGACGAACAGCACCTTCTGCTCAATCTTTTCCACCGCCGGCTTGTCCGGAGTGATGTCGACTCTCACCGGGTCGTGGACCATCGTCCGGGCCAGCGCCTCCATCTTCGGTGGCATGGTGGCCGAGAAGAACATGGTCTGCCGCCCGGCCGGGATATGCGAGAGGATCCTGCGGACATCGGGCATGAAGCCCATGTCGAGCATCCTGTCACCCTCGTCTAGTATGAGGACCTCCACCTCTCCGAGGTGGATGAATCCCTGCTTGATGAGGTCGAGCAGCCGTCCCGGAGTGGCCACGAGGATATCGACCCCCCGGCCGAGGGACTTGACCTGGCCTGACTGGCTGACTCCTCCGTAGATGACGGTGTGGCTGAGGCGCAGAAAACGCGCGTATGTATAGATGCTCTCCCCGATCTGCGCGGCGAGTTCCCGGGTGGGGGCGAGGATCAGGGCCCGCGGGGTCCCTTTTTTCAAAGGGCGCCGGCCGGCTTTCGTCAGGCGCTGAAGAAGCGGAAGCGTAAATGCAGCCGTCTTGCCGGTGCCTGTCTGGGCGCTGCCCACAAGGTCCCGGCCCTCCAGAAGACGCGGGATGCACTGCTCCTGGACCGGCGTCGGGGTCTCATACCCTTCTGCGGCCACGGCCCTCTGTATATCCGGGATCAGGGCGCTGAATACGCCTTGCTGGAAAAGTGGTTGTTTTCTGGGTATTGAACGTGAGCGGCTGGTCTGCGGGCGCCGCTCGTCTGCGGATTCTCTCATTTTCTCCCTGGTCCGGCGTTTTACAGATCTCTACCAGCCGGACGCGTGGAAAAGAAAGGACCGCTTCTGAAGCGGCGAATGATCGTCTGTCGCCCGCTATCGGGCTCTTCTTGCTGGCGCTGTATCTGTGGATATCCCCCAGAAGTGCGTCAACGCGGTAAAGATACCGGTACCGGGCCCTGAACGCAAGCCAAATCAGGCTCAGGTGCCGCCCTGCCCCGCTAGAACGCTCCGGCCAGGAACAGGCAGCAGTTGGCAACCAGCGCGTCCGAGTAAGGATATGTGGCGGTTTCCCAGCCGATAGTCCCGCCGCAGATCTGAAGCGCCATGATATTGCCGCGGGCGTTGATCGCGATCGCGTTCGCGCCCTGACTGTCCTGGGCAATGAGAGTCGCGGTAGGGTCCAGCACGGGATTCGACGTGTTGTTGTTCGCGAAGAACAAGATGTTCCTTACGTCGGTCCCGTTGAAGACCGGGTGTAGCGGATAGGTCAGTGAATTAAAGTCGATCGACCGGGCGCCCACTATACCAGCAGGCGCGGCTGGCTGAAGGGGGGAATACCCCGCGGTCATGATCCTACCCTGGATGGGCAGCGTGCCCTGCAATGAAAAGGAATACTGAAGCAGCACGACCTTGCCGCCGCCGTCGACATAGTCGGCCAGGACGTTTCCTACCTCAGTGCCTACGCTTGTGGGCCAGTCCGTGTGCGCTACCACGACGTCGTATCCGCGAAGGGTAGCGAGCGCCGGTGCGGCACTCCTGATGTCAAAATAGTCGATCTCGGTCCCGAGAGGGAACGCGCCGCAGGCAAAAGCCCCGGCAACGATGTTTTTCAGGCCGGATTCGTCTTCCGCGCCCGCGAAAAGGACCTTGATCGGCTGGGGAGATCCGGCCGGGCCGGCCGGGCCTTCGGCGCCGTCGTCACCGCTGCAGCCGAAGAAGAAGGGCGACATCATGCCGACAAAGAGCAATACCGAGATGTGACGTTTCACGGACTACCTCCGGTTTTCGAAACCAGGACTGCCAACGCTGGACTAAAGAACTATACCGCTGCTATTCCCGCGAAGGAATTACGCATGGCGGCACTTTACTGGATATCCGGACCCAGTGTCAACGGACGAGACGACCATATCGGGAAAAACGGCTCCCCATAGTGGACAGCTTTAGAACTGCCCCTTTCTTGATGGACATCGTTCTAGCTACTATTCCGGTGTTTTTTTATCTGAATCAGGTGCCGGGACAATCGCATCTTCTTCGGGCACAAGAACAGTGACCGCGCCGGGCAAAATCTCGACATCCAGCGGTGTAGTCCCGATCATATCTCCGTCGGCCTGCACTGGCAGGGGAACATTGCTCCGGATTGTGACGCGCCTCTGCACCTTTATAAAACGCGAGAGGATATCCGGGGACCGGCCGGCCAGTATTCCGAAGATATAAAGAGGATAGTCGCGAAAGGGTTTCGTACCAAGTATGAGAACATCGAGGTATCCATCATCGATATGAATCTCCGGCGCTTTCGGATAGAGCATCTTCGCCAGAATGCCGCAGTTCATTATAGCGACCTCTATTGCCCGGTACTCCTGCCGGCTGCCGTCGACTGTGACTACGATCTTTCGGCGCTTCAAGGTGAAGATTTTTAAAACGGTATTCCAGAAATAGGCGATGCGGCCAAAGTAGTGTTTACTTTTTCTCGTCGTGCCGCTGATGACGGCGGCGCTGATGCCGACACTGGCGTTTAGAACGAATACCCGGTCATTGATCTTCATCACGTCTATTTTACGCAATCGTGGCGTGCCGGCAATAAGCGTAACCGCATCATCAACATCCTCGGGAACGCCAAGTTCGCGTGCAATAAGATTTCCTGTCCCGGTAGGGATAATGCCCAGTGGGACCTGGCTTCCTGCTATACCGTCGATCACCGCAGAGACCGTACCGTCACCACCCGCAGCCACGGCGATTTCGAATCCGTGGCGCATACGCTCCCGTACGATCTCACTTAGCTTCTCTCCCTTTTGAGTCTCATGAATCTCATAAGAAATCAGGGATGGCCCGAAGTGGCTGTCCAGCGCCCCGCGCACTCGCTGACACATACTTTGTCCGGACATTTGGTTCAAGACCACGAATACCTTCATTTCACACTTTCTTACTGTAATCTCCTGGCGACCGATTCTTCCGTCCTTGGCCAGCCATAGAATGTGATAGTAATCACTCTTGCGGCAAGAATGCCCTGCATCAAAGCGGGTTGCAAAGCATTAATTAAGAATTTAGTCCACATAGTGGACTCTATTAGTACTGTCTGTATATAGAAATGGCTCCCCAGATAGGCTTTGAACGAGAACCGCACATGATCCGCGGGTCTATAACTTGAAGACAATCAATTGCCTGCTTGCCAGTGGGTAGTGTCCGCCTTTATGGTATCCTCTGTAAAGGAGATGACGATGGTCTTTTATCCGGATCCGCCAGATCTACGTATCGTTCATTTAGTGACATTGATGAGAAGGGCTGCCCGGTGCCACGACGTCTTTTCTGTCTGATCAAGGTGCCCATATTTCTCCCCCTGATCTTTGCAGTGGGGTGTGGGGGCACCTCCTCGGAATCTACTGAACTTCTCTGCTGCGACGAAGATGCCCTGCCTGTCTTTCTTAAGTCGAAGATCGACGACGACGATGGTGACGGAAACCCTTTCGATGAGGATTTCCCGGAGATCAACGACGAGGACGATGATATTGCCGATCATACCTGGATCAGGGACGACCATGGGGTTTACCATCTCTTCTTTCACACCGAGGACTTCGGCTCAGGCTCTTTTATAGAGCACTATACATCCACCGATCTCCAGCATCTCGAATATGCCGGCCCTGCTCTATTCAGCGATCCGGATGGCTGGGATTCGCACGGTCTCTGGGCGCCGCATGTCATAAGAAGCGGAGACACGTATTTCATGTTTTACACCGGGATCGACGGTCCAGGGAGCGATCCGTATACGAGGCAGCGGATCGGTCTTGCCACGTCGTCAGACCTGATGAGCTGGACGCGTTACCCGGTCAACAGGTGTCCCGGCACCTCGGGCGATGGCTGCGTCTATGGATGTGACGAATCCTGGACCAGCTGGGGCGGTCCCCCGGGTTCGTTCAACCAGCAATGCCGGGACCCGTTCATCATCCGCGATCCTGATAATCAGAGGTGGGTGATGTTCGCGACGGCGAAAGATCTTGCCGGATCAGGTGTCATAACGGTCGCGTACTCGGCGGATCTGACGGACTGGACCGGCGCTGGATATATAGGCTCTACCGGCCTGTCGGCAGAAGGCTTCGGCGGACAGACCACCGGCGGCCAGTCGGAGAATGCCCATGTCATGACCTATGAAGGCACGCACTATCTTCTCTTCACGGACTGGCAGGACCCCGAGGACAGCGTCTCGACCATCGATCCCAGGACGATAACGCAGTACGTCACATCCCCGACTCTTACCGCGGACTCTCTGGGAAGCGCCAACTGGACGTACCGCGGGTATATACCGGATCCCGGGGTAAACGCGATCGAGGTCATCCGTATAGATCACGATACCTGGATAATGTCCCAGAGCATCTCGAATGAACGTTCAGGTTACTGGTCCCTCCGCCGTCAGCTGCGTTTTAAATGTGTGGTCTGGGAGGATGGCTTCTCGTTCGGCACGTCAAACGTGAGTTTCCACTGCGGCGCGGTACCCCGTTCGAGCGGTCCGGTGGCGGCGGATGGCTCAGAGGTGTACGCAAGGTGAAAATGCCGCCGGCTCATCTCAGCACGATGGCCTTGCGGACGGCCGCCCGGCCGCCCGAGGTCATGCGGACAAAGTAGATCCCGGATGCCACGGCCTTTCCGTTATTATCCTGCCCGTTCCACGATACGAAGCGCGTCCCTTCGGGTTCCGGCCCGTCTCTCAGGGTCCGAACCAGGCGGCCGCGCACGTCGTAGACACTGAGTGTGACGTGGCCGGTCCGCGGCACCGCGTATTCTATACGGGTCCCGGAGCCGGACGGATTGGGGGCGACATTCATGAGCCCGGCGATGCGTCCGGGCGAAACGTTTCCGATCTCGTCTGCCGTGAGGGGTTCGATCGCAGTCTCACCAGGTGTTATCACGAGGCTCGCGGACGCGGTCGCCCCATCGCCGGAACGCACCTCCCAGCCGATGGCGCTTATCTGGAGACGGTCGAAGACATTTATCGCGGCCCCCGAAGTGCCGTCAGGCGCCGACATACCGCCGGCGGTGTGCGGGAAGGGGTTGTCCGACAGGCTGTATCCCGTGACATCGTCGAAGTACAGCCTCGCCGTCGCCGCTTCGCCCGCCGGGATGACGACCTCGTCTGATTTCCAGAAGGTGTCGTTCGCCAGCGTATTGGTGGGCGCCCCGCTCGGGCCAGTAAAGCCGGAGGTGACAAAGAGCGCTACGGCGACCTGGTCCGGGCCTTCGTTCCTGAACGACAGTGAATACCCGGAGAACCACCCGAAGTCGCCGTTTCCGTGTGATCCGGGCCTCTGGCCGTATTCCCCGACGGGGTAATCGTCCTTGAGCCCTGTAGCGTTGCCGGGCGAGAGCCCCGTATATGTGAATCTGGTAGAATCCGCGCCCAGGACCGTCCGGCTGACAGAAGCTGGCCCGTAGACCGGGTCTATAAGCGTGCCCTCCGGACTCCGCAGTATGGCCGCCGACATGGTGAAACAGCTCGAACGGAGAGGATGAAGCCAGATGTGGCCGGGAACCGTATCGGCGAAAGAGACCTGATAGACGCTGTCCGGAGAAAGCTCACCCTCGAAGAGCCTGATCGACGCGTAGTGAGGCCTGCCATAGAGGTGCTGGTTATTGTCTCCGAGCACCCCGGGGCTCACTTCATACCCGAGCTCTTCCTGCTCGTTCTCCGGTCCGTCCGGCCATAGGCCAGACGCGCGCGATATCTGCTGCTCAAACGGCGTATCGCCCGCCGCCAGCGCCGCTGCCGGGCCGTAGAGCGCCAGCTCCACGTGCCTGATATTCTCGGCCGGCCGGAACGTCCAGCCGTCACTCCCTGACAGCCTGCACCAGTTCCCGACCGGGACGACCCGATCCGCGGCCGGCGTCACCGCCGTCATACGGACCGTAAAGGTAGAGCCGGTCACATGACCGGGATATATGCCGGCGATCAGGACCGCGGCCAGGGATGTTCGGATTATGTTTTTGATAATTGATCCCCCTGTCTCTTACCTGCAAGTCTAGACCAATGCCTGGCGGCTGTCAAACGGGGCGGAAATAATTGCGTCCTTGTCAGCGGGCCTGTTTCTGGTATCCTCTGGCACTGGAGACGGATTCACGGAGGAAGATATGAGAATGACGATATCGAGGTACGCGTACGCCTTCCTGCTCGCCGCCGCCATTACCGCCGCTGCCGCGGGGACTGGCACAGGGGACCCGTTCAGGATAGATGATATCTTCAGGCTGCGGCGGGTGTCGTCGCCGGCGATATCGCCCGGCGGCAGGTACGTCGCGTATGTCATAGAGGAACCAGCTGATACGCTCAGGGGGCAGCGCACCGGTGACCCCGACATATGGGTGATAGACCTCGAGGACCGCGAACATCCGAGGCAGTTCGCCTTCAGCGATTCGCGAGAGACCTCTCCGCAATGGTCTGCTGGCGACAGGTATCTCTACTTCCTCTCCGACAGGGGCGGCGATGGGATAACTCAGGTCTGGAGGATCGCGGCTTCCGGGGGAGAGGCGGAGCGGGTGACCTCGCTGGACGGGGCTGTCTCTGCGTTCGCGCTCAGCCCCGACGGCTCGAGGATCGCCGTCATCGCCGGTCCGGGTGAGTCCGACGCGGTCAAAAAGGCACGCTCTGATGGCAGCGACTGGAAGATCGCAGGAGAGGACAGGACTCGCCACAGGCTCTGGATCGTGGACGCCGTCACAGGCGAGGGTCAGGCGGTCACTTCCGAACAGTATCACGTCTCCTCCGCGAGATGGTCCCCGGACGGAGGCTTCGTGGCGATGATCACCGCCGACGGCTCCGGGAGCAACGAGACATATTTCAGTTCCAGGCTCGAGGTGATCGACCTCTCGGACCGTTCGGTCACAAAGGTCTCAGATAACGCCGGCGGTGAGCCATCCTGGTCCCCGGACGGGACCAGGCTCGCGTTCCAGTACAGGCTCAGGCTGGAGGGCATGACTCTGCCGGCCGACGTGATCGCCGTGATAAACGCGGACGGGAGCGGCCTGAAACTCCTCGGGGAGAGGCACGAGGGGACCCTCTTCAATCCTGTCTGGATGCCAGAGGGCGACAGGCTGCTCGTGATCGATCTCAAAGGTGTGCGCGGAGAGCTCGCCAGCGTCTCGGTCGGGGATTCGAAGGTCGAGCGCATCGAGGAGCTCGAAATACCGTATTATCTGCGCAGGTCGTTCGACATGTCGCACGACGGTTCGAGGATCGCCTTCCTCAAGGGAAGCGTGAAATCGCCACCGGAGGTCTGGATCTGGGAGAGGGGGCTCTTCAGCGGCAGCGGCCGGCTGACCCGTGTCAACGGATGGCTCGAGAAGAAGGAGCTGCCCGAGGCGAAGGTCGTCAGCTGGAAGAGCCGTGACGGCACCGTGATAGAGGGCGTGCTGTGGCTGCCGAGGGGATTCAGGAAGGACGGGACCTTCCCAGCCGTGGTGAACGTTCATGGAGGACCGATGTGGGCTTGGTGGTTCGGGTGGCACGGCAGCTGGCACGACTGGGCGATTCCGCTTGCGAGCAGAGGGTTCGTCGTATTGCTTCCCAACCCGAGGGGAAGCCTCGGGTACGGCCCCGGTTTCGCCAGGGCGAACTTCGACGACTGGGGGGGCGGCGACTACGAGGACGTGATCGCCGGCGCCGACTTCCTCGTGAGCGAAGGGTACGCATCGCGAGACAGGCTCGGCATAGGCGGGTGGAGTTACGGGGGGTTCATGACTTCGTGGGCCGTGACGAAGACGGTGAGGTTCAAGGCGGCCGTCGCCGGAGCCGCGGTCACAGACCTCTTCAGCTTCCAGGGGACGACCGACATCACCCCTACATTTCTGGAGGAATACTTCAGGGAGACTGCCTACCTGAGGGCCGAGGCATATCGCAGCCATTCGCCGATCGAGTACGTGAACGGCTCGAAGACGCCGACGCTGATCCTCCATGGGGAGGACGACGTACGCGTCCCCGTCTCGCAGGGGTACGAGTTCTACAACGGGTTGAGGCAGTGCGGCGTGGAGGTCGAGATGGTCGTCTACCCGCGCGAAGGGCACAGTTTCCGGGAGATCCGGCACCAGATCGACCTGATCGAGCGCATAGCCGCCTGGTTCGAGCTCCACCTGAAATAAAAAACGGGTTGAGAATACCGGGCCGAAACGTTAGACTGCGTTTTTCCGATCCTGTCACATCATGATAATCCACTCCCCGGAGGTCTCAGATGAGCGGTCTCTTCGGTGTCGTATCCAGTGAAAGATGCAGCGAGTATCTCCTCTACGGAACCGATTATCATTCCCATCTCGGAACGCAGTTCGGCGGCGCGGCTGTCCTCGGAGATGATTTCTCGAGGCAGATACACAACATCAGCAACACGCAGTTCAAGTCGAAGTTCGCCGAAGACCTGCTCGCTATGAAGGGTGGGATGGGGATCGGCGTGATAAGCGCCTTCGAGGAGCAGCCGATCTACATCAATTCAAAGTTCGGCCCCTTCTGCATAGTGACGGACGGGTACCTCGACAACGCGCAGGAGTTGACCGAGGAGCTCCTGGCCGACGGCGTGACCTTCAGCGAGGTCGGCAACGGCGTCGTCAACTTCACCGAGCTGGTGGCCAAGCTTATCACGAGGGGAGATTCGATCACCGACGGCATCGAGAAGATGTTCGACCTCATCGACGGTTCGATCTGTCTGCTGATCCTTCACGGCGACGGCATCTACGCCGCACGCGACAGGTTCGGCTACTTCTCCCTGGCGATAGGGGAGAACGGTAACGGCTGGGCAGTGAGCACTGAGACGACGGCGTTTCCCAACCTCGATTTCGAGCTGAGGAAGTTCCTCCGCCCCGGCGAGATCGTGATGCTCACTCCGAAAGGCCTGCGGCAGGAGAGGAAGGGAAACGAGCAGCAGCAGACTTGCGCCTTCCTCTGGATATACACCGGGTTCCCCGCCTCGTATTACGAGGGTATCAACGTCGAGACGGTCCGGGAGAGATCGGGCAGGGCGCTAGCGCGAAAAGACGCCGATATCGAGGTAGACGTCGTGGCGGGCATCCCCGACTCGGGAACATCACACGCCATCGGGTACGCGATAGAATCGGGCAAGCCCTACAGGCGCCCGCTGGTCAAGTACACGCCAGGATACGGGCGCAGCTACATACCGCCTTCCCAGGACATCCGTGACCATGTGGCGAAGATGAAGCTGGTCCCAAACAAGGCGATAATCGACGGGAACCGTATAATAATCTGCGAGGATTCGATCGTGCGGGGGACGCAGCTGAAGAACTTCACGGTCAGGAAGCTCATGGCCGGCGGCGCAAAAGAGGTGCACGTACGTCCGGCATGCCCGCCGCTGATGTTCCCCTGCAGGTTCAACCTCTCGACGCGCGATATCAACGAGCTTGCAGCCCGCAGGGCGATAAGAGCCCTCGAGGGCGAAGACATCGAGGACATCTCGGAGTATCTGGACCCCTCGACCGAAAAGTACGCCGAAATGATCGAATGGATACGCAGGGACCTCGAGGTCACCACTCTGCGCTACCAGACCATCGAGGACATGGTCGAGGCGATAGGTCTCCCGAAGGAGAAGCTCTGCCTCTACTGCTGGAACGGCGAGTACCCCGAACCCGGCACGAGCTGCGCCGGATGCGGCAGGGAAGAGGTCGGCGCCGAAACCTGAGCGTGGCGGCGGCCGGCCTGAAGCGGGATGGTCTTATGGCTATACGCGAGATCCTTCAACTCGGTAATCCCGATCTGTACGAGATTTCGACCGAGGTCGAGGAGGACGAGCTCGACCTGATGGGCGACATAGCGTCCGATCTCGAGGACACGATGCTCGATTTCCGCGAGAGGTACGGCGCAGGGCGGGCGATCGCGGCTCCCCAGATAGGCGAGCGCAAGCGGATGGTCTACATGAACACCGGCGAGCCGGTCATCCTTCTGAATCCCGTCATAACCGAGTACAGCCCGGAGATGATCGAGGTGTGGGACGACTGCATGAGTTTTCCCGACCTGCTGGTCAGGGTGAAGAGGCACAGGTCGATCGCCGTCACCTGCAGGGACCTCGAGTGGAAGGAGAGAAAGATCGAAGCGGACGACGGCCTCGCCGAGCTCCTTCAGCACGAGATAGATCACCTCGACGGAGTGCTTGCCGTGATGAGGGCGATCGACGAACGCTCTTTCGTGACGAGAAGCGAGAGATGGCGGGTCAAGGGGGAATGATCCCCGGTCACTGCTCCAGCTTTTCGAGCTCCCCGATGAAGGCTGACACGGCATCTTCCGCGATATCGACCAGCAGGACCTTCTTTATCGATCCGCCTTTATGACCCTGCAGAGCCGCGATAACGGCGGCCGCCGACTCTTCAGCCCCGATACCGCCGTCGACATATCCCAGGCCGGGCACGGCGATCGTCTCCGCCTCGAGCTTGTCGGCTTCTTTCATGGCGGCGGCCAGAGCCACGGTCACGGATTCGGATGTGATGGCGCCCGACCCGTCCCTGACGGCGGTGAGGATGATGTTGCCTGTCGGCAGCCTGCCCGGGCCCGTAGAGACTACGCTTCCCCCGGCTATCGGTGCCTTCTGTGCCGCCTCTTTCTCTACATCGGGGCCCGCTGCCTCCCTGACCGCCGCCGCGGCGCCCGCCGTCATACCTCCGCCGGGTTCCACCGGGACGACTATGGCGTCGGAGAAGACCTCCGTTATGTCGGCAAGCCGGACCTCGATGCCGATATCCCCGATCGCGGTGATTAACCTGTTCTCGTCCATCGCGATGCCGGCTAGGATCACGTCGGGGCGCTTCTTGAAATCGGCGATCATCGCCTCTCCCTTGCGGGCCGCCCAGCCAGCCGCCTTGAACACTTCGGCGGGGTCGAGCCCGCCGCTCTCCCATGCGGCGATCTTCTCGGCCAGGGGACCGAGGAGCTCTGCCGACCTGCGGCGCCTCATGCGCGCGATGAATTCCTTCTTTCGTACGTCTCTGGGGTCGTCTTCGAAAAGCATCGTTTCCTCCATTTTCGGTCTTTTCATGAGCCGCCGGGAATTATATCCTATCGGGACCGCGGCAGAAAGCCGCAAGTGAATTAAAAGGACCGGCCCTGGCAGGGCCGTAAGAAAGGAGCGGGGATGAGAAGGATATCCCTCTTTTTGACAGCGCTGGCGCTGGTCGCCATGATCGCGGCCTCGGCGGTGGCGGAAGGGAAGAAGCCCTGGACGCCGGATGACCTCTGGAGACTCAAGCGCGTCGGCGACAACCAGGTCTCGCCCGACGGGAAGTGGATTGCCTATGTGGTGAGCACAACGGATATCGAGGAGAACAGCGGCGATTCCGACATATGGATCATCTCTTCAGGCGGAGGCGAGCCGCGAAGGATGACGACGAGCCCGAAGAGCGACGGCAGCCCGCGCTGGTCTCCGGACGGAGGGAAGATAGCCTTCCTCTCGTCGCGGGACGGCTCGAGCCAGATATACATCCTCTCGCTGCAGGGGGGAGAGGCGAGAAAGGCGACCAACATCTACGGCGGCGTCGGCGAGTTCATCTGGACGCGCGACGGGGAGGGCTTCATCTTCACGGCGAGCACCTATCCCGGTTGCGCCGACTTCGACAGCGTGAAGGCGAAGGACGAGGAGAAGGAGAAGTCCAAGGTCACGGCGAAGGTCCATAAGCACCTGATGTACAGGCACTGGGACACCTACGAGGACGGCAAGGTCCAGCATCTCTTTTATGCCGCCGCCGAGGACGGCAAGCCCCGCGACCTTACGCCCGACCTGAAATTTGACGCCCTGACCTACTGGCTCGCCTCCGCGGGGAGGGATTACGACCTGAGCCCCGACGGTTGCACGCTCTATTTCTCCGGCAAGCAGGACGAGGACCAGGCCGTCTCGTACAACGAGGAGATCTGGATGGTCCCGGTCGAGGGCGGCGAGGTTACAAAGCTCACCTCCAATCCCGCGGCGGACAGCCATCCGCGCGTATCCCCGGACGGGAAATATCTCGCCTGGCGGGCCACGCGCAGGCCGGGTTACGAGTCTGACAGGTACGAGCTCACGGTGATGAAGCTCCCCGACGGGAAGCCCGTCTCGCTGACCCCCGACTTCGACCGCAGCGTCGGATCGTTATTCTGGTCGCACGACGGGAAAAAGATCTACTTCTCCGCCGAGGACAGGGCCGACATCGACCTGTTCAGCGTTCCCTTGCAGGGCGGGAAGGTCGAGACGGTGATCGGGGGCAAGGGGGCGGCCGGCCGCGGATACCACATGAACGTCGAGCCGGGTCCTAAGGACAGGTTCTTCACATACCTCTACAGGCCGATGGTCCATTACTACGAGGTGTTCCGTTGCGACTCGAAGGGCGGCGGCGTCAGGAAGCTCACCGGCGTGAACGACAGCATCTACGCCGAGTATCATTTCCCCGACGCCGAGGAGTTCTGGTATGAGGGCGCCGAAGGCGCTAAGGTCAACGGCTTCCTCGTAAAGCCGATGAACTTCGACCCGGCCAGGAAATACCCGCTGCTCGTGAGGATACACGGTGGCCCGCAGCAGATGTTCGGATACGCTTACAGGACCGAGTACGCCGTCTTCTCGGGCGCCGACTACGCGGTCTTCTTCTGTAACCCGCGCGGCTCCACGGGATACGGCCAGGAGTTCTGCGACGGGATAAACGGCGACTGGGGCGGCAAGGTCATAGAGGATATAAAGAGCGGGGTGCGCTACGTGCTCGCGAACTACGCCTGGGTCGATGGCGGCAAGGTCGCCGGCTGGGGTGGCTCTTTCGGCGGGTTCGTCTGCAACTGGCTGCAGGGGCACAACGAGGACAGGATGTTCTCTGTGCTCGTATCCCACGCCGGAGAGGCGGACCAGTGGAGCGCGTACGGCTCGACCGAGGAGCTCTGGTTCCCCGAGTGGGAGTTCGGGGGGCCTCCCTGGGATGACCCTGGGCTCTACGACCGCTTCTCTCCGATACGCTACGCGAAGAACTTCGCGACCCCTCACCTGATCATACACGGCGAGCTCGATTACCGCGTGCCTATCACGGGGGGCGAGCAGATGTTCACCGCGCTGCAGCGCCTCGATGTGCCGTCGAAGATGATAAGGTACCCGGACGAGAATCACTGGATACTCCAGCCGCAGAACGCGCGGTTCTGGTACGCGTCGATACTCGACTGGTGCGACCAGTGGCTGAAGCGCGGCGGGGCTGAGAAGGAAGAATAGAAAAGGGGCCGGCTTTACCCTCGTCTCCCCGGAGGCACCGAGGTCGACTGCGGGTAAAGCCGGCCCTTTCCATCCCCGCCACGGCTTCATCTTTTTTATAAGTAAGAGCAACCGAGGGTTTCTTCGGGACCGGCCCCTGTCCATTCCGCCGCCACAACTTCATCTTTAATAAGAGGGCACCGAGGTCGACTGCGGGTAAAGCCGGCCGGTTCAGTCACTGGTCACACAACATCTATTTTTTATGAGGGGGAAGGGGGGAGCCGGATTCCTTGAGGCAGCGCTCGGCGTCCGGGTGGCCGGGGTCCACTTCCAGGGCTTCGCGCCAGAGCGCCTGCGCGGCGGGAATGTCGCCTGAGTTCGCGTAGACCTTGCCGAGCCGCACGAGATTGTTGGCTTTCCCGAACGAGGTGTCCCTCGCTATCCTGAGCCCAGTCGCGTAGAAGATCAGCAGCAGGGCCACGGCCATGATCGCGAGGTCTACGACCTTCCTGTCCCTGATCATCTTCAGAAGGAGCATGATCGCCGCTCCGGCGAACGGGATAAGGAACCCGGCGACCGGCAGCCGGTAACGCGCGAGTACGTAGAAGATGACCGCGGCCGCGAGGTAGGTCAGCACCCCGCCGTAGAGCAGTATAAGCCTGCTTCGCTGCTTCCAGGTAAGGACTATCCCGAGTATCGCGAACGAGACCACGAACCAGTATCCCGGCAGGGGCAGCGCGATGACCCCGCCGAACCTCTTGTGGAACGGCATGCTCTCAACGCTGGCGCGCTCGTACCTGTTGAAGAAGTACAGGAACTTCCTCAGGTCCAGGGCCGCCGTTTTTCCCGGCTCGGCGGCGATGTATTTCAACGTCTCCTTCGTCCAGAACCCTGAGACCTCTCCGGGGGAGAGCTTTCGCTTCTCCGCCGATTCGGCCAGCATGCGCATCCTCTCCTGCTGGACCTCCGGTGTCCCGCCCAGGGGCATGTCGTGGTAGAACGGCACCGAGTAGAAGCCGTTCGCCCTCGGGTTGTTGCCTATGTAGAAGTTGATCCCGCCGCCAGTGGTAAGAGGCGTGAATGTCCCCGTCATCCTCGCGTTGCGTATAGTCAGCGGCGCTACGGAGAAGACGAGGCCTATAAGGAGCACCACCGAAGACCTGAGGAGACCGCTTCCGTGACGAAGGCCGGGGGCAGCGCTTTCCGGGGCGGTTTCGGCGGCGGCCTCGCCGGGTCTTTTCATCCTGACCCAGATATATATCAGCGCGAATGGCAGGAGCAGGAGAGCGACCGGCTTTGTCATCACCGAGAGCCCGAGCACGAATCCGGCGGCCAGAAGCCTCGCCGGCCCGGGCAGCCCTTTGTCGGGGACCATCAGCAGGACGAAAAGCGAGTTGAGAAAGAGTATCAGGGTGGCCGGCAGGAGCACTCCCTCGTAGAATATCGCCGGAAGGTAGAGGGCCGCGATAAGACCGGCGATTATCCCGGCCGTCGATGACCTGAAGAGCCTTCTGGTCACTACCGTGATGAACGCGCAGGCCAGAACCCCGAGCAGGGCCTGCGTGCACCTGACCGCCGTGAGGTTCGGCCCGAAGATCCTGTATATCAGCGAGAGAAACCACGGGTAGAGCGGCGCCTGCATCAGCCTCGTCGCGGGGAGCTCGCTTCCCCACACGAGCGCCTTCGCCCACTTGTCGTAGACCGCGGAGTCGAGGACGAGGTCGTTGGCCAGGGGATTGAAGCGGGCGGTGAATATCACGTGGATCAGGCGGACGAGGGCGGCGACGAGTACGACCATCGCAGCGAGGAAGCTCTCACTGATATATTTAGGCTCTCCGTCGCTCCGTTTCACCGGGTTCGCTCCATCTGGACAGGGGGGACCTATCTACCGCGGAAAATACTACACGACCGCCTAGAGGGGGGTCAATGCCCCGTTGTGACCTCGAATAGCGAGTCGGCGTCCATCTTCCATGCCGCGAGGCCGGTAGCCTCGACGCCCACCGAGTCGATCGATCCCTGCAGCAACGCGGGCACTCCCGGCAGGAGCCTGACTGTGACCTTCGTGCCTCCCGAAGTCGTGAATATCGCGAACGGGGGGCCGCCGGTCTCCTCGACGGTGATGTTCCTCTTGCCGAGCGTGCATCCGCTTCCTAGCTGCACCCCGTCGATGAGGCAGGAACGCGGTGGCCGCAGCGTGCTGTGGACCTCGGCCGATATCTCGAAATGCCCCGCCGAGCCGGTGCGCTCCAGGGCGATCATCCCCATCCTGTACCCGAGCACGACGTACGGCCCGAGGTGCCCGTGGAACTCCTTCATCCGCGCGAGGGGATCGGACACAACGGCGTGGTGGCCCGCATGGTCCGCGTGACCCTCATGTCCGCCTGGATGAAGTTCCCAGGCTTCGTGCAGGAAAGCCTCGAGTGCCGCTGGGTCCTCGAGCCTCACGAGGCTGATCGGGCCGCCGCCGGACCGCTCGATAGAGACGGTCTCTCCGTCGACGCCCGAGAGCGCGTATCTCTCCGGGGAGATCCTGAATATCTCCGGTGACGCGATCGCGGCCGCGGCGATCTCATCGAAGAGGAAGGCGTGTGCGCCGTTTCCCGCCCCTGCCGTCTCACCGATCCATATGGCGGCTGGAGAGTCTCCCTCGACGCTTCCGAGGATGCGCGCCTCATCGAGTCCAGCCCCGGTGTCGACGATGTAGACCCTCCGCGCTCCCGACAGCACCCTTCGCGCTGAGGCGGGGTCGCAGCCGATGTTCCACCCCTTCACCGTGCCGCCTTCGACCGTCGCCGGCATCCATACCTCGGCCCGGCCGAGCGTGCCGGGGACGATATCCTCGAGGGCGGACATGCTCGAGAGCGGTCCGAGGACCAGCCATGTTCCTTCCGGGATGCCCTCAGCGCTCAGCGCGGCCTCCTTGAGCGGCCGCTGGGTCAGCCTTCTGGGAGGAGGGAAGGGGTGGCCGCCGAGCGACTCGGCGTGCGCTCTCCATGGAGGCGGCGCGGAGAGGTCCGGGTTTATGCCCCTTATCACGGGGACATAGCCCTTCTCTGTCGACTCGATGATACCTGTCGCGTTATCGGCTCCCTTAGCCGCGGAAGCCGAGCCCCCGGTGGCGATCACCGCGGCGAGCCTTATGCCGGACGAGCCGGTCAGGGCGAGAAGAGCCCTCGCGTCGTCCATCCCCATGTCGGTGTCTACTATCACGGCTCTTTCCGTTACAGCCTTATCAGTGCCGTGTTCCACGGCGGCCTCCCGGGTCCCGCATGAAGACTGGAGCGCCAGGAACAGGGGCAGGACAAGGGACAGCAGTTTCTTCATCGATATCCTCCATGAAAAGGTCACCCGGCTGTAATAACACAATATTGATAATCGTGCCACAAATTACTTGACCAAAGTAGCACCATATTGTAAAAGGTAACACTGTTGTGGCCCGCAGGGTGCTCGGGCCGCCTGGTAATCGATGGATAATCACGATTGGAAGGAGACTCCCGGATCATGAACGGCATAACCATAAAGATCTCTGCTGTGATTCTTGCGATCATGCTCGCGGCCGCATCGCCGTCCGCCGGGGATACGGCGAAGGAGAAGAAGACCGGCAAGGCGGGGGCGGCGGACACGCTCGTGCATTACACGATGGACGAGATCGTCGTTACGGCCACCAGGATAGGCTCACCGCTTGAGGACCTCGCGCTTTCCGTTTCGATCCTCGGGGATAAGGAGATCGGGACCTCGCTGAAGAACTCCTCGACGGACCTCGCCGGCGCACTGCCGGGCGTCTTTATCATGAAGACGGGAGATTTCGGGCGAAGCGACGTCAACATAAGGGGCCTCGGCTCGAAAGGGAGGCAGGCCCTCGTGCTGATAGACGGCCGGCCCGACAGGATGGCCCTGTTCGACTGCACTGTCACCCACTCTTTTCCCCTGCACGACGTGGAAAGGGTCGAGGTGGTAAAGGGGGCCTCTTCGACACTCTACGGCTCGGGTGCGATGGGTGGAGTGATGAACGTCATCCCGAGGGAAGTCAGGGAGCCGTTCGAGCTCGATCTGCGAGGATCGGCAGGCACGTGGGACACCTACGTCACGAGCGGCCGCCTCGCTGCAAGGGATGGCGCCTTCTCAGGTGTGGTCAGCGCCGATCACAGGGAGTCGGCCGGGCATGTCGAGAATTCATCCTACAGGGGGACCGATGTCACGGCCGGAGGGGACGCTGCGCTGTCGGAGGGGATCGTCCTGAAGGCTTACGGCAAGTACTTCGACGGGTTCAAGGAGGAGCCGCTCAGGGCCACCGACGATCCCTCTCTCGTCTCCGACACATGGAACGAGTACAGGCGCGGCAGCGTCGACCTTCATCTCGAAGGCGAGGGTGAGAGGCACCGGTACGGCGCGCGCTGGTTCCGCAGTTTCGGTGAGCACACCTTCTCGGACGGCTGGTACTCGAAGGACGCGACCGACGGTGTCACTGTCGACGCGAGCGTAAGGCCGGCCGGGCGGCTCGAGATATCGGGCGGCGCCGACTGGCGGTTCGGCAGGGGGAGGCTGCCCGACGTCCCCGGCGCCCGGTGGGACAAGTGGGAGGCGGGGATCTACGCAGCCGCCGAGTATATCGCCGGCGGAGTGCTCACGCTTTCTGCGGGCGCGCGGTACAGCGTCGACGAGGTATCGGGGGAGCAGGTCAGCCCGTCGTTCGGCGCCGTCTGGCGCCCGCGCGAGGGGACTGCGCTGCGGGCGACGGCCTCTCAGGGCTTCAGGTCGCCGGCGATAAACGAGCTTTACATGTACCCGTCGTCGAACGAGGATCTCGAGGCTGAAAGCGCCTGGAACTACGAGGCGGGCATGAGGCAGAGGATCCCCGGGGGCCTCGCGCTCGATCTCGCCGTCTTCAGGATGGACGGCAGTAACATGATAATCCTCGCGGACAATCCATCGCCCCCGCCCCCGGTTAGGTTCTCCAACACCGGAGATTTCGTCTTCGACGGGATCGAGGCTTCGATAGAGGGGAGATGGAGCGGCGGGCTGGGCGGCTCGGTCTCATACTCTTATCTCGACACGGGCCCATGGACTCAGGGGCGCCCCGGGACGAAGGTTGATTTCGAGATGTACGCGAAGAGAGGGAGGTTCACCGCCAGGCTCAGCGGGAGCCATGTAGGCGATTACCACGGCGGCAACGACGCGTCCGATCCGATACCGTCGTACACTATCGCCGATCTTTACGGCGAGGGCATTATCGCGGGCGGGCTGGCGGTCTTTCTCGGGATAGGTAACATCGGCGATGAGAAGTACATGATCTACACCGAGCTTCCCGGCACGGCGGCGGGGCTCTACGAGATGCCCGGCAGGTCGCTGACGGGAGGGTTCAGGTACGCTTACTGACAGGTATCGCTACGGTCCCGTGTGATGTTGAAGTTAAACCGGATTGTGAATCAAAAACGGGCCGAATCGCCTTGACACCCGTACTCGCCGGCCGATAGCATCGGGGGCACGGAATACTCATCCATGATATGACCGTTCAGGATCAGCGGAGGCCCGATATGTCCGATATAAGAAAAGTGCTCTTCACGACCGATTTTTCCGATCTCTCCAACCATGCCCTGCCCTACGCGATCAGGATGGCGAAGATATACGACGCGGAGCTCATCATGCTCCACGCGGTGACGATCTATGACAACGACCCGAACGACCCGGACTATCATTTCCCCTATCTTCAGACCTACTGCGAGCAGGCCACAAAGAGCGCCGATGACCGCTTCCAGGTCTGCTACGAGCGGGCAGGCGATGCCGGGGTCAAGGTGCGAAAGGCGCTTGTCCAGGGCATCTCCCCGCATGCCGCGATCCTCGAGTTCATTGAGCAGGAGGGGGACATCGGGCTGATCTGCATGTCGACCCACGGGCGAAGCGGCTTCAAGCACGTCCTTCTCGGGAGCGTCACAGAGAACGTCATCAGGTACTCGCCGTGCCCCGTCCTTGTCGTAAAGCAGACCGAGCACGAGTTCGTCGACCCCGAGACGCATGAGGCGCACATCAGGAAGATCCTGTTCCCCTACGACTTCTCCGAAGAGTCCCTCAAGCCGGTCGGTATGCTCCGCTCGATCGGCGCGATGGGAGAGGCCGAGATCCTTGTCCTTCATGCCGTCGACGTCGAGATACCGCCGGTCTATTACACTGCGGGGGTCACCTCTATACTGCAGCTCGACCCCGATCTCAACAAGAGGGTCGAGGAGAAGTTAAGAGAAGAGCTCGGCCGGCACCTCGAAGGCTTCGACGTGAAGTATCTGGTCAGGGAAGGCAGGGCCGTCGATCGCATACGCGAGACCGCCGAGGAAGAGAAGATCGATCTTATAATCATGGGGGCGGCCGGGTCACACGGGGTGGGGACTTTCCTGTTCGGATCAACCACTGCCCGGGTAATCCAGAAGGCGGTCTGCCCCGTCCTTATCGTCTGACTCGACGTGGTCGATGTAGAGCCTCCTGAACGCATACCAGGCCAGCCAGCCAAGCAGAGCCCCTATGGCCATCCCCCCGATCACGTCTGATGTCCAGTGCACGCCGGTGTAGACCCTCGAGTACGAGACCAGCAGCGCCACGAAGAGGAGCGGCCAGAGCGTCCTGCGGAAGACGAGGCCGAGAAAGAGCATCGCCCCGGTGATGTTAGTCGCGTGGCTCGACGGGAAAGAGAAGGACGACTTGTAGCTGCGGATCACCTCGGCGGGGGTCGTTATCCACCCCTCGGGCCCGTACCAGAGATGGACGCCGCCGAGCACCTCGCACGGCCTCAGGCGCCCTACGAGCGGCTTGAGGACCGAGGCGGAGAGCTGGTCTGTCGCAGCAACGAGAGGGATCAGCATCAGCGCCGCCCACCTGCCCCTGTTCCCCCCGAATATAACGAGCACCGCCCATACTAGGATGAGCACGACGCGGCTCCGCCTGAAATCGGTCACTATCGGCATGATCACATCGAAGACGGGGTTTGCGGCTTTTCCGTTCAGCAGCCTGAACGCCCTTACCTCGAGCGATCTCTCGTCGGGGGTGGGAGGGGCGACAAACGGCTTTTCCGGACTGTCGCCCGCGGTCAGCGCTGCGTGCACTGAAGCGTGCGATACGGCCGTCGAATCCTCGATCGAGGCGGCCGACGGAGAAGCGCAAAGGAGGGCGGCAAGCAGGAGGAGCCCGGGCCATATTACTATTCGGCTGTTCATAGCGGGCAATCTACAGCATCGGCGCGGGGCTGGCAAGATTGTATCTGGATGCTTATTCCAGGCTGTCGGTTCCGACCATCTGCGACTGGATGTGGAATCCGCCCACGAGGCTCTCGAGCGAGCCGGGGCTCTCGAGGAAGGGGAACTCGATCAGGACAGGTTTCCCCGTCTCGAGGCTGAGCTCCTTCATGAAGTCGGGGCAGGTCTGGATCGAGCCGGGCAGCGTGGCGAAGAATATATAGTCTACGAGCCGCGCGGCGTCCTGAGGCCCAAGCGCGCACATGACCGGCTTGTCGGGGTCGTCGAACAGCTCGGCGTGGAAGACGGGCTGGGAGCGGGTCATCATCTTTCCGATCTGGAGGTAGGCCCGCGTGTTCGCCGTCCAGAAGGCGGGGATGTAGATGTGCCAGCGGCCGGCGGATTCCATCCGCCCCAGTATGTGCTCGAGCTCGGCCCGAGAGGGCAGACGCTTGGTGAGGCTGGAGTGGTCGATCACGGCCGGCCGGCGGGCTTCCTCACTGCTTACCCCCATCATGTTCATACCCAACTCGGTCATCCAGTCCGGGGCGGACGTCTCCCGCTCTATCTTCGCCGTAGCTATCTTCTGGGATATCTCGGCAAGGCCCGCCATCACGGAGGCCACTTTCTTTCTCAGGGCGTCGATATCGGCGGTGAGGACCCAGAACGGCAGGTAGACGATCTTTCCCTCGCGCTCTTCGGGCGGCGAAGCCCTGTAGACGCTGATGGGAGCGAGTCCGTCGTCGGTCAGGACGCAGCGGCGGAAGCAGGTCCTGCACTGGAAGGTGACGTACCTGCCCATAACGGGGAGCTCGCCGCCGCAGTGGCCGCACTGGAGGCGCTGTACCGTTATGACGCCGTCGCTCATAGCCTCCCTCCGAACCATCTCTCGAGCCTCTCTCTCGCCCAGCGGACTGGCGGCAGGATCGTGCCCGACTGCGCGACGTCGTAGATATACGTCGCCGCGGCCGCGATGATCAGAAGGGGCCACCAGATCCCCGCGAGGATCGCCGCGAAGGCCGGGACGAGGAAGAAGGACCTTGCAGTTATCTTCCGCCAGGTCGGCACGTCCCCCCGTATCACGCTTCCGTTGTTCCCGTCGATAGTGATCGAGTAGATGCGGCCCGCGTGGCGGTACCGCAGTACGTATACGGGGTAGTAGTATATCGAGAGCCTGTTGCCAAAGAGCTCGAACCTGCTCGCCTTGACCAGCGCGCCTGCAGGCGCGGCCAGCGTGGTCATGTAGCTGTACCCGTCGCTCTGCGCCTGCGCGGCCGTCTTCAGAGGCAGCGCGATGTTCAGCCTGTCCTGCATCTCGTGCTCGAAGACGTTCCACTGCAGCATCTGCGTCCTCAGCGAGATCCCCTGCAGGCCGAGGTCCCTGAGCGAACAGGCCGGAGTGGACCATTCTATACGCTTGAAGGTCAGCTCCGAGAAGGGCCGCTTCTCCTCCTGGGTACGCTTGACCATCTTCGTCCCCTCGGGACCGGGGACCGGGACCTCTATCTGGTACCTTATGACCTCGTCGCCGCTCATCCACCCGGCCATCATCCCGCTCATCCTCCAGAAGGGCACATTTATCATCCGCAGGTCTATGATCGAGGCGTGCCTAGCCTTTATCCTGCCGCCCGTCTCCTCTGAGAGGTGCTTCAGGGCGGCTAGCCTCGCCTTGCCCTCGCTGATGCTCGGGTCGAGTATGTATCCGCGGACCCCCCTGGGGCGGGTGACGAGCAGGGCGGCTCCGCAGTATTCGCAGCGGATGCTCCTTTCGCCCTCGTGTACTCTCAGCGACCCTCCGCACGCGCTGCAGCTCACGCCGAACGTCTCGGCCGAGGCGGGGGCCTCGTGAGGCACGTCCTGAGCGGCTGCTTCCGCCCTGGCCTTATCGAGGGTCTCAGTCACTTCTGTCCGCTATCCTTGCCTTGAGGGTGAACGCTCCCCAGCCGATCAGCGCCGACGCCATTATCACGAGTATCCTTGCGGCGGCTGAATGGCCGAGCTGCCCGATAAAGAGATACGCGACAGCCATCGAGGCCGCCGCGATGATGTTAGCCGCGCTGAACGGAGCGGGTCGCTCAGGGGGCAGTACGTCGGCGAACACGTAATAGCTCTCGCCCATTATCAGCGCTCGGTATTTCTTCCCGGCCGCCCTGTACCTGACCCGGTAGAGAGGCAGAAAGAGGACGCGTGCCGCGAGGGCCAGCGTCTCCGGGTCCTCGTCGAGAGGGATGACCTTCTCGCCGCCGGCGAGCGGCTCGTCGAAGAATCGGTAGCTACCGGCGGGAGGGACGGTGAGCGGGCCGGCCTCGGGCCACACGCCCTTTCCGGGCTGGCCGAAGAGGTGCCCTCGGTCATCCTCGAGCATCGTGTAGGGGACGTATGCGAACTCGAGCCTGATATCCTTCGGCGACGCGAGGCTCCTCGCCGCGAGAAACGACCGGAGCGCCTCTTCGGCGTGCCGGTCGCTGCGATCGTGAGGCAGTATGAGGCGCTCGGGCCCCCTGTCCTCCTCTATCGCGAGGGCGGACCCGCAGTATGAGCAGAAGAGCATCTCCTGCCCCGGGTGTATGCTGTTCTCGCCCCCGCAGAGGCGGCAATTAACCTGCATCGTCCTCGCTCTCCAGCCTTTCGCCGCAGCTCGTGCAGAATTTCGTACCATGAGGGAGCTTCGCTCCGCAGTGAGGGCATGACGGGCCGGAGTCTATCCGGTGCCCGCAGCTCGAGCAGAACTTCGCCTCGGCGGGAAGCTCGGTCCCGCAGTCCTGGCAGCGGTTCATCACTACTATGTGGGTCCCGCAGTTGTTGCAGAACTTCGAATCGGGCGCGACATTGTTATGGCACTTCGGGCAGCGGAGCATCTCGATCGTGCCGATTGCCCCGCCCGACGGCCTGCTCACGCTCTGGGCGAGCATGCCGGGTATCATCATCCCGAGGCCAGCCCCGACGCCGACTCCCATCCCGCCGGCCGCGGCCGCTCCAGCTCCGCCTCCGCCGCCGCTCGACGAGGCTGCGTCGCCCATCGCCTTTGCGGCCTTGAACTTGAAGAACTCGTCGAGGTTGCCGACCGCCTCGAGCCCGCTGCGCTCGTCTATCATCTTCTGGACCTCGGGCGGCGGCGTTATCGAGTTGATGAAGAAGTCGGTCAGCTCCATCCCGTACTTTGAGAAATCGTTTACGAGCCTTTCCTTGATCTCGACGGCGAGCTCGTCGTAGTACTGCGGGAGATCGAAGATCGTGTCGAGCTTCTCGCCGAAGAGGTCGTTTATCCTAGCGACCACCACGTCGCGCAGGTAGTCGCCGATCATCTCGCTCGTGTAGACGCCCTGCGTCCCGACGACCGTGTTGATGAAGAGCACCGGCTGGGTGATCCTGAAGGTGTAGATGCCGAATGCGCGAAGCCTGACCAGGCCGAGCTTGCTGTCCTTGAATGCGACGGGATCCTTTGTCCCCCATTTCTGGTTGAGGAACATCTTCATGTTGACGAAATAGACCTCGGCCCTGAAGGGCGACTTGAAGCCCCAGGGGAGCGAGAGGACCTTGGTGAGTATCGGGAGGTTCTTCGTCGTGAGCGTGTGGCGCCCCGCGCCGAAGACATCGAGCCCCTTGCCGTCCTTGAAGAAGACGCTCGACTGGTTGTCGCGCACGATGAGCTGGGCGCCCATCTTTATCTCCGCCGACCCCTCCGGGGGTATCCTGTGGACTATCTCTTCGCCTGTCTGGTCGAACCACTCAAGGACTTCCATGAACTGTGACATGCCGCCTCCTGACTGTAAAATTGCCGGTCTGTGCGCAATAAGCTGCTAACTTGTTAAATTACATTGTGCCGCGGAGGTTTATTGCAAAGCGGGTGCCAAACGGAAAGCACTACAACGACTGTAACAGTGTGAACATCAAGGATAATCCGGACTGGATGGCAGGAGGAGTGCCGGCTTCGTCAACAGGGAAATCGGATCAGGTGCTTGCCGCCGGCCCGGCAAGCCAGGAGTCTCAAGAGCCAGTCTATCGGTTCAAGAAAGATGCCAGAGCAGAATTGTTTAACTACATCGGGTTGTATTTTAATCCAAAGCGCCGACATAGCTATGTCGGTGGAGTCAGTCCTGAGGCGTTTGAACATGCCTCTAGTTATGACCTTTAGGTGTCTACGAAACTAGGGGAAGTCCAGTCTATAAACAAGGGGAATTCAATACAATGCATGTTCAGGGAGGGTGAAACGGTATGTTTAACCATATACGTCATTTATTATTCCTGTTTATATTATCATCATTTTGCCTTAATGGCAGTGCATCTGCGACTACTTGGCACGTAGCCAAGGACGGCAGTGGAGATACGGAATCAATAGAGATGGCGGTATTTCTGGCATCCTCCGGTGACACTGTTCTTGTATCCTCGGGAACGTATTATGAAACCACCATCTATATGTCTTCTAAATCCGTGTTCTTGATAAGTGAAGAAGGACCAGAAACAACAATAATCATACACTTGGGGTTGCCTGGATTAGAGGAACACAGGGTTATTCAAATTAGGGACAACATATCCCTTTGTTGTGTAGACGGATTCACCATTACAGGAGCTTCTGGTGGCTTTGATGAATGTGGTGGAGCGATTTCAATACTAAGATCTAATGTAATAATCAGGAACAATATTATAACTGGAAACTGGTGCGCAAATGGGGCAGGTATTTGCGTCATGGATGAACCGAGTCCCACGATTGAAAATAACTTGATATACCTCAATGAAGCATGGGTGGGTGGTGGGATCCATATGCAGAACTGTTCACCGATCATTCGTAACAATACCATCTCTAATAATTACGCGGATGTTATTGGTGGGGGTATTCATATTCGATTGGACTCACATCCGATTATAGAACACAATATCATCGTACATAATGATAGCCCTCAAGGGGGGGAGTGGCATCTACGACTCCTGATTCATGTGTAGTGTTTTCATGCAATGATGTCTGGAGCAATGATTCTCAAAATTACTATGGCCTTCTGGATCGCACTGGGGTTGATGGGAACATCTCGGTGGATCCATTGTTCTGCGGAGAATATGGCACGGGGAATTACTATCTTCAAAGTGGATCGCCCTGTGCCGAGATTAATGTCCCGGATATCTGTAACGCAATCAGAATGGGATACTTTTCAATTGGGTGTAACGTCGGTACGCAAAAAAGCTCATGGAGCAGAATAAAGGTTCTTAATAATACCGATTGATGGAATATCGAAGGGGAGATTTGTAACAGGAAGGGCCGGTGATTTATCCGGCCCTTCCCGTTTATCGTATAGTCTTTCTGGTTCTGGGTTCGTTTCCGGCGGGTACACTCAGATGGTGTGAATATGTCCTCTCCGGAAAAATACGGTTTGGACTGCGGGGTTCAATAAATTAGAATACCTTCCGCATCATAGTGTTACTTGTGAAAGACGATCCTTAATATACGGCGCCTTGACCAGGAGCTGCAAAGACCGATGTTCCCGATAGTCCCGGAGCCGGTAGTCAGGAATATACTGTACCCCGTCTACAGGGGGTTCAGGAAGGACAGAGTCCTCGATATCCTCGACGAGCTCGAGCACAACCAGTTCCTGCCCCCGGACGAGATAGAGGACATCAAGTGGCGCAAGCTGTCCGTTCTCCTCGGCGCGGCGGGGCGCCACGTGCCGTATTACAGGGACCTCTTCGAGCGCGAGGGCATCGATCCGGGCTCCTTCGAAAAGCCTGCCGACATTGTCCGGATACCGTTTCTCACAAAGGAGATAATCCGCAGGGAGAAGAGGCGGATGATATCGAGGG
>CAZREW010000002.1:101831-186982 GCA_964599375.1 uncultured bacterium | reverse complement strand
CCGTTTCTCACAAAGGAGATAATCCGCAGGGAGAAGAGGCGGATGATATCGAGGGACCCGCTTCGAAAGGGGTACCCGTCGAGCACAGGAGGGTCGACAGGCGAGCCCCTTCATTTCTGGTGCGACTCGGCCGCCGCGCAGGTCCGAAAAGCGGCCGTGCTGCGCGGATACCGCTGGACCGGATTCGACATCGGCTGCAGGCAGGCTGTGCTCTGGGGGTTCCATCTCGACAGGCCGCTGAGGGAGCGGATATCGGCGGGCATGAAAAACTTCTTCAACAACATCATGACGCTCTCCTCCTTCGAGATGTCGCCGGAAGCGCTGCGCGGGGACGCGGCGAAGCTGAGGCGCTTCAGGCCGTCGGTCATAACCGGTTATCCTTCGGCGCTGACGGTGCTCTGCGAGTTCTGCAGGGAGGAGGGGATCGTCCTCCCCGTCCCCAAAGCTGTCGTCAGCGGGGGGGAGAGGCTCTATCCCCACCAGAGGGAGACGATAGAGGAGGCCTTCCAGGCCGACGTGTTCGACCGCTACGGGACCAGGGAGCTCTCGGCGGTGGCGCACGAGTGCGCGGAGCACAAGGGGCTGCATGTATACAGCGACCTCTCGCATGTCGAGGTGATACACGAGAGCGGACGCGCTGCGCAGAGCGGCGAGATCGGCGAGCTGGTCGTCACCGACCTGTCGAACCTTTATATGCCCTTCATACGGTACAGGACAGGAGACCTCGCGATGCCGACGGAGAGGAGATGCCCCTGCGGGAGGGGGCTGCCTCTGCTCGACCGCATCGAGGGACGCTCGTTCGACTCGATCGTGACCCCGGGAGGGAAGAAGGTCGGGGGCTTCTTCTGGACCTGGCTCTCGAGGTCGGTGCCGGGAATCGACAGGTTCCAGGTCGAGCAGCGCGACCGTTCGGGGGTGACATTCCGGATAGTGCCGGGCGAGGGATGGAAGGACGAGAACAAGGAGGTACTCACCCGGAAGATCAGGGAGAACTGCTGCGAGGATTTCCGCGTCGATTACCAGATCGTCGGCGACATCCCCCTGTCTCCCGCGGGCAAGACCAGGTTCATCGTCTCGAAGATGGAGGAGAGGCTCGTCGTCAAGTCGAAGATCCACAAGGCCCGTATCAGCGGCGAGGCGCCGGGGGAGAACGACTGCCTGAAGATCGACGGGAAGCTGCTCGAGCTGGGCAACGTCGCCCCGTACGAGAAGATACTGATCGTCAACGCGACGAGCGGGGCGAGGCTCGAGACATTCGCCGCCGCCGTGGAGAGCGGCAGCGGGCGGATAATCGCCTGCGGGGCCGTCTCGAGGCTGTGCCGTCCCGGCGACGAGATAAGCATCATGGCGTTCACCTGGTCGGCCGGCGAGACGAGCGATTTCAGCAATATCCTCGTCGACGAGGAGAACAGGTTCGTCAGGTACCTCACCGAGAAGGCCGGCGACAGGCTCTGAAGCTAAGGCCGGTCCCCGAAACGGCTTTCAATCTTCCCTGATCTGTACTATATTTCGAACCGGGCCGGCGGCGCAGCCGGCAATGGCTTTACGGCACTTCACGGCGGCGGAATTATGAAACGCCTTCTGCTCAAATCGATGATACTCAGAGCCACGGTGACCCAGGCCGATCTGCGTTACGTGGGCAGCATCACGATTGACGAGGACCTTATGGACAGGGCCGACCTGAGCGAGCACGAGAACGTGCATGTCGTCGACCGCACGAACGGCCACAGGCTCCAGACCTACGTGATAAAGGGAGAGAGGGGAAGCGGCGTGATCGGGATGAACGGCGCCGCCGCCCACCTTGTCAACGAGGGCGACGAGATCGATATCATGGCATACAGCTGGTCCTCCGGCGAGGCGCGCCCCGTGCTCATCGAAGTCGATTCGAAGAACGCGTTCAGGCGCTTCGCGGGCTGATCCTCCGGGACGTTAGATGTTCAACAGAAACCTCAGGCTCTTCACCCTCCGGGGGATCCCCGTAGAGATAAACATCTCCTGGCTGATCCTTCTCGCTCTGGTGACCTGGTCGTTCGCCACCGGGTTCTACCCCGAATCGTACCCGGGGCTCTTCGGTGCCGCGGGTCTCTGGATCCTCTCGCTGCTCACGGCCCTGATGCTATTTCTCTCGATACTTATCCACGAGTTCAGCCACTCGCTCGTGGCGGCGAGGGGCGGGCTGCCTATCAACAAGATCACCCTGTTCATGTTCGGAGGGGTCGCGCAGATGGGGCACGAGGTCGAGGAGCCGTCCCTCGAGCTCAGGATGGCAGCGGCCGGCCCGCTTATGACGCTCGTTCTTATCGGGATATTCCTCGGAGGGTCGGTCCTGTCGAGAGGATATACGCCGCTGTCGATACTGCTTGGGACCACGGGCGCCATCAATATCGGGATATTTATCTTCAACATGGTACCCGGGTTCCCCCTGGACGGGGGGAGGATCCTGAGGGCAGCCATATGGAAGAAGACGGGGGATATCCGGAAGGCGACGCGGATCGCGGCGGGCACGGGGAAGGCGTTCTCCTATCTGCTTATGGCGGGAGGAGCATTCAACTTTCTCGTCTACGACAACAGGGTCAGCGGCATCTGGATGTTCCTGATCGGTATGTTCCTCAGGCAGGCGGCGCAGAAGAGCCTTCAGCAGGTCGTGCGGAAGAAGTCGCTGGGAGAGATGACTGTCGGGGAGATCATGCGGACCGATATCCCCGCGTGGGATATCGCGGGAAAGTCGCCGGCGCGCTTACCGGTCCATCCGGAAGATCCGGCATGGATACTTTTCGTACCCCTGATGCAGCGGGGAGAGAGCATGGTCCTTGTGACCGGGATGGACGGACGCCCGGCCGGCGTGGTGACGAGAAGGGACTACGCGGCTCTCCTCGATGTGATGGCGGGTGCAGGGGCCCGGAGGTGACCCTCCGGGCGCTCCCGTTTATTCCTGATCCTCGACGCTTACCAGGGTATCCTCCTCGAGAAGGGTCGAGACCCCGTACTTGTTTGTCTTCTTGTCCGTGAGGCTTCTGTCTTTCCTGGACCTGTAGCCTTCGTTCGAAAGCTTGTCCTTGTGCTTTGACCTGTGGTTGTTTGGTCTCCTCTTCAACTCGGCCTCTCCTTTCCGGTACCCTGTCGCAGCAAGCCGTATCCGCGGCGGAGTTTGCAAGATTTGTGACAAAATCCCAAGGGTTTCTGCTCACGTGTATGAGAATTTATGTGCTTGGTAATAATACAGATAGAAAGGGGCGAAGGCTTCGCAAAAAGCCATTTCGCCCCTTTTGCAGAATTTCCGCCACGCATTTTGAGAACCTCTGAAAGCAGGCTCTTACAGCCCGCCCGCCGTCACTCCACCGGCGGTTTCGGCCTGTTCTTCTCGAACTCGGCCGGATCGATCGGCACGTCGAACTCTATTGTCTTCCACGTGATCTCGCGGTTCTTCTCGCCGTTGACGTATGTCGTCTCGTGGAACGGGACGAGGTAGCCGTTGACCGCGCGGTAGTCGTCGAAGATGTTGTGGTTCCACCCGCCCTGGTCGCCCTTGTCGAGCGCGCGCAGCGGGAGCCATGTCTTCTTGTCCAGGTCGAAGAAGACGGTGTCGGTGCCCTGTACGGCGGCGACCCTCGTAAAGTCGGCGCCGGCAAGGAGAGAATCAGGCTCTACGTCAGGCACTACGTATAGCGTGTCTGAGTTTTCGAGATAGTAGGCGACACCGTCGATCGTCCGCAGGCCTCTCTCCAGCATCTCGTTGTACCTGGGGTTCTGCCTCACGCCGAGGTTGACCATCACCCACGCGTCGCCGGCGTTGTATGTGTACCTGAAGAAGAACGGATGGTCGTAGGCGCTGAAGTCCTGGTCGAGAACCATCTTGTCCGGCTTCTGGACCAGATAGGTGCAGTCGGCCCTGAGCTCTCCCCAGCCGGGCCAGTTGGCCGTCATCAGCCCTTTGCTCACAGATGTCTTCCAGCCTGTCGCCTTCTCCATTCCCCCGAGGGCCTTGACCGATCTCTCCATCAGCTTCTCGGCTGTCGGCGGGCCGCCGCATCCGGCGAAGTGGACGGCCGAGATCACGAGGCAGCACGCGGCCAGAAGGGCCGGCAGAGTTTTGATTCCTGATATCCTCATCTCTTTATTCCCCCTCTTGTCAGACGGTAAGTTCCGCGTGCGCCCTGATCAGTTTCGACCTGACGTCGATCCCGTAGGGACAGCTCGACGTGCAGTTCCCGGTGCAGGAGGCGCACTGCCCGGCCCTGCGCGACTCGGGCAGCTTCGAGTACATGCTCATCGCGTACTTCTCCCTGCCGTAGTTGTTGAAGTAAAGCCTGTACCTGAGGATGTCGTGCACCGGAACGTCGTTCGGGCACGAGCCGAGGCACCCGTCGCATCCCGGCCTGCAGTAGTCGCTGCCGAGAAGCCCGCAGTATCCCTCGAGCACCCTCTTCTCTTTCATCGACATCTTCGGCCTGCCCGATACTGCGACTAGCTCGTCGATGTCCTCGGTTGTGCCCATCGAGATGCAGATCGTGTCGATGTTCGGCTGGGAGAGCATCCACTTGGTCAGCGCCTGCCTCGCCGTGCGGCCATCGTCCATGTACTCGGAGTAGTCGATCTTCCTGGCCGCCGAAAGGCTCTTCATCGCGACCACGGCGACGCCCTTCTGCTTCGCCTTCGCCAGCAGGGGCTCGAGCCCCTTCGTGAGAAGGTTCATCCCCGGCATGATCATGTCTATCCCGGTGTTGTCGATCAGCCAGCCGAAATCCTCGACCATCTTCGGGCCGTGAGAGCTCGCGCCCCAGGCCCTTATCTTTCCCGCCTTCTTGGCCTTCTCGAAGGCCTCGGGGATCGCCGGGTTCTGTGTCCTCTCAGGTCCCCCGAGGTTCGGGTCGCCGACCGAGTGGACCAGGCAGCAGTCGATGTAGTCGGTGTTCAGGCGCTTGAGGCTCTCCTCCAGCACGGTCGTTATCTGCTCGACGGTCGTCTCGGGAGTGAACACCTCGGGCTCGAGCTTGGTAGTCACGAAGAGCTTGTCCCGCTTTGCGGGGAAGAGCTTGCCGATCACGACCTCCATGTCGAAGTACTGCCGCGCCGTGTCGACGTAGTTTATCCCGCGCTCGATCGCGTACTCGAGCTGGGCGGGGTCCTGCATCCTCGCGTTGCCGAATGAGATGTCGGAGACCTTCCAGCCGGTCGAGCCCAGCGGCCTGTACTCACGGATATGCGGCTTCGCCGCCTTGGCGCTTTCCTGCGCCGGAGTGGAGCCGAGGACCCTGCCGGCCCCGGCGATCCCTATGCCGGCCCCGACGATCCCGGCCATGCCGCGGCCGAGGAACGATCTCCTCGATATTTCCTTCCTGTCACGGTCCATGACTTACCTCGCTTTCGCGTTCTACTCCCCGCCTTCTTCATCTTTTGTATCCTCCCCGAGGTCGAGGCCGTAGCTCTCGTATATCATGAGCGGGGGCATCGGCCCGTCGAGGGGGTTCTTGTCACGCACGTACCAGTCGTACCACTGCATGTGTCTGTATAATACGTCTATACGGCCCGGCTGTTTCCTGTTTCCGTGCCCCTCGCCGGGATACTGCACGAGGCGGACCGCAGGGTGGCCGTTCATCTTGAGACGCCTGTGGAATTCGAGGGACTGCGAGGGATCGACCCTCGTGTCGGCCGCTCCGCCGATTATCAGCACGGCCGTCTTGCTCTGGTGGGCCCAGAATATCGGGCTGCGTTTGAGGCTGAACTCCCACTGGTCCCAGTCCGCGTCGAGCTTTCTGCCCGAGTGGACGTAGAGCTCCTCGTACGGGATGTCGGTCGTGCCGCGCTTGCTGATCAGATCGCTTATACCGACGAACATGCAGACGGCTCTGACCTTGTCCGTATAGTATGATGCGAACCATGCCGCGGCGAACCCTCCGTATGAGCCGCCGCCGAGCCCGACGCGGGAGCCATCGGCGATCCCCTTTTCGACGAGGAAGTCTATCGCGTCGGCGCAGTCGTCGAATTCCCTGCCCGCGGCGTCCTCGTACCCCTGCGCGGCGAACTCGACGCCGTAACCGGTGCTTGCCCTGTAGTTGGGGTAGAAGACCACGTATCCCTTGCCGGCAAGCGCCTGTGCGGGGTGGAAGTAGGAGCCGAGCCATGTGTTGCTGTAGTGCGATTCGGGCCCGCCGTGGACGGTGACGATCAGAGGATAGCGCTTGCCTTCCTCGTATCCGACCGGATAGACGAGGATGCCCTCGATATCGAGGTCGTCTCTGGCCTTGTAGGTTACGACCTCCTGGCGGCCGAGCTCGCGTTCGGCTATCCAGGGGTTGAAGGTCGTAAGCCGCCGCAGCTCCTTGTCCCCCTTCTTCCAGTAGAAGACGTCGCCGGGGATGTCAGGCGATGAGGCCGTGAAGGCGAAATCCCTGAAATCCTTCGTGTAGTGCGGCGCACCAAAGACGATCCCCGTCTTCTCGCTGTCCAGGATGACCTTTCGCTTGCCGCCTCTTGCCGGGACGGTGCTAAGCGTGTTCCACACTCCCTCGCCGGCGAGGTAGCAGACCGTGCCGCTGTTCTCCCAGCCGACCCAGCTGATGTGTCCGCGGAAGTTTTCCGGCGTGAGGCTCAGCGGCATACTGCCCGCGACGTCGACGACGTACGCCTGGCTGACCGCGTGGTCTGACTGCGTCAGCGCGGCGACGTAGGCGAGCTTCCTGCCGTCGGGGCTGAAGGCGAAGGTGCCGAGCTTGCCGGGATTGTCGGTCAGGCGGCGCGTTCTTCCCGTCGCCAGGTCCACTATGAATATCTTCTTGAACATGTAGATCTGGTCTATGAGGTTAAGCGGGCAGGAGGAGATCGCGGCTAGCTTCCCGTCGGGGCTGATCTCGAAATCGACTACGTGGATCCCCTCTGTGACCTTCTCGCCTTTTACCTTCTCTCCAGGCGCACCGAACCTTCCGATGTAGAGCTCGCGGTTCCGGATATTCTCCTCGTAGTAGATGAACCCGTATCCCATCTTGTCTAGCGTCTTCTCGATCTCCGGCTCGGGTTCCATCTCGAGCCAGGCGACGCCGCTCCCGTCGGGGAGCCAGCGGAAGGTCCCCGCGCCGGTCTTAGAGTCGGTGACCTGGACCGCCTCGCCGCCGTTGACCGGGATCATCCAGACCTGCGTCTTCGCCTTCTCGCCGCGGCTCATCGTAAAGCCGACCTTCCTGCCGTCGGGGCTGAAGAGGGGCGAGCCTATATTTACCTTGCCTGTGATGAACGGGAGTATCTCGCCTGTCCTGGTCGAGACGAGGTAGAGCTCGCTGTAAGCTCCGCCTGCTTCCTCATTCGCGTCGCGAGGGACGCTCAGGGTGTAGGCGATCCAGTTTCCATCGGGGCTTATATCGGCGTAGTAGCTTCTCTTGACGCTGAGCATGTCCTCAGCTGAGACGACGGCTGCCGAGGCAGGCGCCATGAAAGCGGAAAGCGCCGGTACTATCATCAGGGATAACACCAGCGCCGTCAGGAAGTTCAGCCTTCCGGACCTGATCATATCGACGCTCCTTCCGTTGAAATGCGGGATACTTCGGGGAACCTGTTGCGGGATGGATTATACATGCGCCAGGGCTGTTTGGGTACAACAAAACGGCCTGAGGCCTCGTTACAGCCAATATCTGCTTTACCGGCCGGCCCCGGCGGTGCTAGTTTCCAGAAAATACTGTTTCAAACGGCATTAAAGACGGGGATGACGAGAAAGGAAGGAATATGAGCGAACAGCCCACGAGACTTCCTGACGAGGCATACAGGGAGCTTAAGGAAGGCGAGACCTATCATCCGATAGTCCCGGCGAGCCAGTCGCCGTTCGAGATCACGGCCCGTTCGGTATCGATCGGCGTCGTCATGGCGATGGTGTTCTCCCTGGCCTCCGCCTACCTCGCCCTGAAGACGGGGCAGGGGATGGAGGCGGCGATACCGATCGCCATCATCGCGATCGGGATAGCGAATGTCTTCGCGCGAAGGAGCACGATCCTCGAGAACGTCATCATCCAGTCTATAGGAGCAGCGTCGAGCGCGGTAGTGGCCGGAGCTGTCTTTACGATCCCTGCCCTCTACATGCTCGACATCCATGTGACCTTCTGGCACATATTCCTGACCGCCTTCTTCGGCGGGTGCCTCGGGGTGCTGTTCCTGATACCTCTTCGCGACTACCTGATGGTCAAGGAGCACGGCAAGCTCCCCTTCCCCGAGGCGATGGCTACCACCGAGATCCTCGTTGCCGGTGAGAGCGCGGGGCAGCAGGCCAAGACGCTCGCCTGGGCCGCGCTCGTCGCTTTCGCTTTCGATCTGTGCATATTGACGTTCACGTTGTGGAAAGAGGTCATCACCTTCCACGCCGTCGGCATCGGCCGGTGGATAGAGGAGAAGTTCTCGATGGCGTTCCGCGTCGACGGGCTCTCCGCGATAGTCGGCCTCGGTTACATCGTCGGGATCAAGTACGCCTCGATAATCGCGGCGGGAAGCTTCCTGTCGTACCTCGTGCTGATACCGCTGGTCAAGTTCGTCGGCGGCGGGCTCGAGACGGTCATACCGCCGGGCGACATTCCGATCTCGCAGATGTCGGTGGACGACATATTCGTAAGTTACGTCCGGCTGATAGGCATCGGCGGCATAGCGGGGGCGGGGCTGATGGGGATCATCAAGTCGGTCCCGTCGATCGGCAGGTCGTTCGTGCTCGGTATCAGGGGGATCGCCGCATCGAGGGGCGAGGGCCACACTGACATCAGGACCGAGCGCGACATCAGCATGCGCGACGTGATGATCGGCGTCGCCGCGGTCGCCGTCTGCCTCTGGCTCTTCTTCCGCGGCGGGGTGGCCAGCAGCCTTGTAGCTACGGTCGGGATCCTTATTGCCCTCGGCATCTCGTTCCTCTTTACGCTCGTCGCCGCGAGGGCGATCGGCCTTATCGGGACCAACCCCGTATCGGGGATGACGCTGACCACGCTGATCATAACGAGCGTGATACTCACGCGCCTCGGGCTCTCGGGCAAGCCGGGTATGTTCATCGCTCTGATCGTCGGCGGGGTCGTGTGCACCGCGCTCGCGACGGCCGGCGCCTTCGCGACCGACCTGAAGATAGGCCGGTGGATCGGATCGACGCCCAGGAACCAGCAGAGGTTCAAGTTTCTCGGTGTCCTGGTCTCCGCCGTCTTCTGCGCCCTGGTGATGATGCTGCTGGCGAACACCTACACGCTCGGCTCGATGGAGATGCCAGCTCCACAGGCCTCGGCGATGAAGGAGATCATCTTCGGGCTGATGGGGCCCGAAGCGGGTGTGCAGTGGATACTCTTCTCGTTCGGCGTGATAATCTCGGTGATCCTGTGGATGGCTGGCGTGCCGGCCCTGGCCTTCGCGCTCGGGATGTACTTGCCGATCCAGCTCAACACGGCCGTTCTGCTTGGCGGCGTGATAGCCTGGTTCGTCGGCAGGAGCAGCAGGGACGAGAATATCGTCAAGGAGCGCAAGGAGCGGGGCATCCTGGTGGCCTCGGGGTTTATCGCCGGGGGCTCGATAGCCGGCGTAGTCGCCGCAGTGATAGCCGCCGCCGGCTGGGACAGTTTCCTCGCCGTCTCGTACGGTGACTCGGCCGGCGAGATAGTGGCAATAGTCATGTTAACGGCTCTTGCAGTCTTCATGTACCAGTACTCGAAGAAGGTAAAGGGATAGCAGACGGGCGTGACCGTCGTAGCCATTACCTCGCTATCAGCCTGAACGGGAGCAGAAGTATTCCGAACACGAGGCCGAGCATCCAGCCGGCGACCGCGAAGGCGATCCTGAAGGGGAGCACGATCAGCCACACCAGCGGTATAAGCACTGCGATCAGGAGGGCAAGCGGCCAGCAGATCGCGAACAGTATGCACCAGAGCAGGAAACCGGTCATCTTCCTCACCGTCCTTGAGAAAAACCGGGGCGGCTCCACAGGTCATGGGCGTGCCGCCCCGCGTCCCTCCATCACCGCACGCCCGCCATGCCGGGCCCCATCAGAGTACGGGTCAGGTCCTATCCGTATATACGCCGAGCGGCCAGGTTTGTTTCGGGAGGTGCTGTCTCGCCGCCCGCGTCACGTACGACCTTCGTATGCAGGTACACGGCGGAGGTCAGGGATATTCAGGTGTTTCGCGGGCCCATGCCGGATGGATGGTTTTTTACCGCCACCGGTGGCGGTAAAAATGGTGCCACGTGATAAGATCCACTCCCGGCGCCAGGAGTGGACGAGTTCGTGAAGATGTCCTTGAAGTGTGTATTTACGCAGTCCCGGCGCCGGGACCGCGCTCCTGACCGTGATTACTCCAGTGGTCGCTTGAGAAGCCTGATCTCGTCTATCCAGACAGTACCGGTGCCGCTGACGAAGATGTTCAACTCGACTACGTCCGGGTCCTCCCCGGCACGGAGCTTGAACGGTGTGCTCATGACCGTCCAGTCGTTCGTCCCCGAGAGGGCCGAGTCGTAGTTGCGGGAGAAGAACTCGCCCTTCGACTGGAAGAAGCACTTCATCTCGAGAAAGGTCTCGCCCTCCAGGTTTTCCGTGCGGACCGCCGCCTGGTAGACGAGGAAAGCGCTCTCGAGGTCGATGTCTCCGAACCTGTAGAGGGGAAGAGTCTGAGTGCCCCTTACGTCTATCCTCAGGGACCCTTTACCGTCGCGGGAGACCTCGCTGTCGGTCGATACGTTTTTCGTTGCTATCACCTCGGTGGAGGAATCGACGGGGAGCCTCTTTATGACCTCTCCGCCGCCCGCTACGTCCCCTCCGCCGCATGATGGAAAGAGGCAGATTGCAAGGACAAGAGCGGCTGCCGCGCCCGATGCCTGGACCGGCCTCGTTATTCTCATCACCGTACACCTCCATTGATAAGTGTCTATCAGCGTGTCTGTCTATCCGCTTCGATCCTCATCTATCGGTGCAGTTCGGCGTCCGTCCCCGGGCCCGGGATCTGACGGTAGCCTTACGTCCGCTATCATCCTCTCGGCTTGATGATCACCTTTATCGACTCGGAGCCTTCCGCCACCAGCCTGAATCCTTCGGCCGTCCTGTCGAGGGGCAGCCGGTGTGTGATCATGTCCTCGACCTCGATCTTTCCCGAGGCGAGCAGCTCGATCGCCTCGCGGGAGTCGCCGGGCGGGCCGGCGTACGTCGATACGATCGTTATCTGGTCGCGCCATATGTCGAAAAAAGGCATCGCGATCTCGACGCCCGGCGCCAGCGGCGCGAAGAGCAGGACTGTCGCGCCTCGGTCGACCGAGCGCAGCGCCTGCAGTACGACCGGCTCTACTCCGGCGCATGTTATCGCAAGGTCGAAGAGGCGCCCCCCGTCGATCTTTTTCAGCCTGCCCGGCGTCGCCTCTTTTGCCGCGATGGCTTCATCAGCTCCCATACGTTCAGCCGCTTTCAGCCTGACCGGGTCGATGTCGGTCGCGACTATCCTTCCCGCCCCCCTGGCCCTGAGAAGCTTGATGAACAGGAGCCCTGATATCCCGCTGCCGAGTACGAGGACATCGCTTCCTTCCCTGAACCGCGCGACGTGCAGCCCGCGCACGACACAGGCGAGAGGCTCGATGAAGGCGGCCGTGTCAAACGAGAGGGAGTCCGGGATGACGAAGGTCCCCTTCTCGACGTTCATCTCGGGCACACGGACGAACTCGGCGAATCCGCCCGGGTCGAAGTTCGTTGTGCGCAGCGTATCGCAGAGCGAGTATTTCCCGGCGAGGCAGTAGCGGCATTCCCCGCAGGGGATGTGGTGGGCGACTGAGACCCTCTGTCCCGGCACCAGCCAGTCGACGTCGGCGCCGACCTTCTCGACCGTGCCGGCGATCTCGTGACCGAGGACGAGCGGGGCCTTCTTCACGCGGTACCATTCCATCACGTCGCTGCCGCAGATGCCGCTCGACTCTATGCGCACAAGGATCTCGCCGGGGCCGATCTTCGGCACCGGCATCTCCTCGATGCGGATGTCGTTGTTGTTATAGTAAACGGCTGCTCTCATCTGCCAGATCGCGTCCCTTTCAGCGCGGGGCACCCGGATCGCGGTGCATGTGTGACAGTCCCGTCACTTGCCGGCGATACTCTTGTAGAGCTTGAAGGCCTCGTCGACCGGCATGTTCTCCTGGACCACGCCGCGGACCGATCTTATCGCCGCCACGGGGTGCTCGTCCTGCCAGATGTTTCGTCCCATATCGACACCGCGCGCTCCTCTCGAGATCGCGTCGTGCGCGAGCTGAAGGGTGTCCCTGAACGAGTCGAGCTGCGGCCCGCCGGCGATTACGACCGGCACGGGGCAGCTCTCTGCGACCTTCTCGAAATCTTCGCAGTAGTATGTCTTCACGTAGTGTGCGCCTATCTCGGCGGCGATCCGGCAGCAGAGGGAGAGGAACCGCGCGTCCCTCTTCTCGAGCTCCTTTCCTACGGCGGTGACGGCGAGCACGGGGATCCCGTACGTCTCTCCCTGGTCGACCAGCTCGGCGAGGTTGAGCAGAGTCTCGCGCTCGTGGTCGGTGCCGACGAATATCGACATCGTCACCGCCGAGACGTTAAGCCTGATCGCGTCCTCGAACGAGGTGGTCAGCCCCTCGTCGGCGAGCGACGGGCCGACGATGCTCACGCCGCCGGAGACCCGCAGCACCGTCGGTATGCGGGACTCTGGATCTACGCAGTTTCGAAGGACGCCTCTTGTGAGCATCAGGGCGTCGGCGTAAGGGATAAGCGGCGAAATGGTCTCGCGCGGGTTCTCGAGCTTTCGCGTCGGCCCGAGGAAGTATCCGTGGTCGACGGCCAGCATCACCGTGCGGCCCGTCTCGGGATTGAATATCCTCGACAGCCTGTTCTTCAGTCCCCACTGCATGATTATCTCCTCTTTGTCTGATTGTGAAGGCGCGATGTGGAGTATATTTGTGGCCGACGGCGATGGTCAAGCGGGGATTCGACCTGGGCCCCTCAGTGCGGTCCGACCCGTTTCGCGATCTTGCATCCGTCGGCCGATATCCGGCCGGTCCTCACCATGAAGAGAAGGTAGGCAAGGACGAGCAGGGTCATGCCTCCCAGAAGGAGAAAGGGGGCGTTGATGCCGTACCTGTCGGAGAGGCCACCCGATAAGAACGAGAAGATCGAGTTGCCGATGATCATGATGTTCGACGCGAGGCTGAATCCGGCCGTCCTGCTGCGCGGCTCGACCGAGCTTCCGATGAAGGAGAGGTTGGCCGGGTACGTAAGGAACAGCGCGATGCCGAAGACGGCAAAAGCGCCTATCACAAGGTGTACGCTGCGCCCCAGCCCGAAGACGAACGCCACGGCCGCTATCGCAGCGTAGGCGTACACCAGCGTCCGCGCCCTCCCGAGACCCCCGGAGATCCTCCCGTACATGAAGGCCGAAACCGTGCCGGCGGCCATCCAGCACCCCATGATGATCCCCGTCGCGGACATCGGCACACCTAGCCTGTGATTGAGCAGGCTCGGCGCGTAGTTGATCGTGATACCCCAGGCGAGCCCGCCGAGGATCATCATCGGTATGTACGACCTGATCCCGTGGAACGCCCTGATCCAGGAGACCGGCTCCTTCTCCTCCTCTTTCTGCTGGTCTATCTCGTCCTGCCCGTAGGCGCTGCGCGAGAGGTAGAGACCGACCGTCACGGCTACGAGGTTGATCGCGCCCCAGAGGTAGAGCGGAGCCCGCCAGCCGTAATTCTGCGCGAGGAATCCGGTCGATGCGAAGGCTAGCAGAACGCCGATGTTTCCGAAGGCGCTCTGGAACCCCATCGCCCTGTCGAGGTGCTCTCCCCGGAATATATGCGATATCCACGAGACCCCGACAGGATGGTAGATGCTCGTTCCCATCCTCATAACGATGAAGAAGAGCACTAACATCCAGAAGCTAGTCGCCGTGGTCATAAGGAGCAGGGAAGCTCCGACGAGCAGGGCGTCGATGGCTAGGTAGTACCTCGAATGGCGCGTCTTCGCGAAATGCCCCACGAACGCCTGGAAGAAGACCGCTATTGCCAGTCCGATCAGGACCGTCGTGCCGATATCGGTGTAGTCGCGTATCAGAAACTGCTGCGTCAGCAGTACGGGAAAGATAGTGGGCAGAACGACGGTAGAGGCGTCGTTGCAGGCGTGGTGCAGCGATACGGAGCCGAGAAGCCTTCTTTTCTTTCCGCTTATCATAGTCTCCCCGGCCGGGGCTGTCCGCCGGCATCCGCGGCGCTGCCCGCCACGAGCTCACGTCATTGCCTTTTCGAGGTGTGAATATATTCACGACGGGGAAAAAAGTCAGGCTTTTTCTGTCTCGCCGGGCCTCTCTAGTGTATCATCCGATGATGAAAGACACCTGATGAGGAGATTTACGAGGAAAAGATGTGTCATGAGGAGGTCCGCCATGAAAAGGTGCGTCATCAGTAGCGTTCAGACGGTTCTGATTACAGCGGCCGCGCTGCTCGCCGCCCCGCCGGCCGGCGCCGCCGGCGGCACGAAGGGCACGGTCCGCCAGCCGGCTGACACTGTCGGATACGCGACGACGCCGGTTCAGGTCGAAAGGATAGTGGCTCTGTCGGATTCACTTATAGACGCGGGGGCCCTTCCGTTCGAGCTGCCCTCGGCGTGCTCGGGCGCGGGGACGATGATCGGGGCGATCGTCCCTCACGATGACTATATATACGCGGGGCCTTATTATGCGATGGCCTTCGAGAGGCTCGAGGCCGACCTCGTCGTCCTCTTCGGGGTTGCCCACAGGGCGAGGCGCATCGGGCTCGAGGGGAAGCTCATATTCGACGATTTCAGCGGATGGAAGGGGCCTTACGGGGTCACTCCAGTCTCAGCGCTCAGAGGCAAGGTGATCGAGCGCCTCCCGGCGGAGATGGTCCTCGTCGACGGCTCGTTCCATGCCACCGAGCACTCGCTCGAGGCCTTCATACCGTTCATCCAGCGTTACCGGGGCGTGAAAGCCGAGATCATTCCCGTACTGGTGACGAGATTCGCGGGGGACTCGTTTGAAAGCGCCGTCGCGGAAATGACCGGCGCTCTGGCCGAAGTCCTCGGCCAGGAGGGGCTGAGTCTCGGGACGGGAGCCGTCGTGATGATATCGGCCGACTGCGTCCACTACGGAGACGAGGAGTGGGGCGGCAGGAATTACGCTCCCTTCGGCACGGGCCGCGAGGGGTACGAGAAGGCGACCGCGCAGGATATTGACATAGCGAGGACGACGCTGGAGGGGCCGCTTTCGGCAGCGAAGATCGCCGGTTTCCGCGAGCGGATAGAGCGGGACGATCTCGAGTGGCCGTACAAGGTGACATGGTGCGGTGTCTATTCGATACCTTTCGGGTTGAGCGTGCTCGAAGGGCTCGCGGCCGCCGAGGGGCGCGAGGCGCCGTGCGGGCGGATCTTCGGGTACGGGACGAGCCTCGAGCCCGGCGCGCTCCCGGTAGGCGGGACCGGCCTGGGAGCGACCAACATCGCTACGGACAGACACTGGGTAGGATATCTCGCTATGGGTTACTGGTAGGGTACTCGCGTGTGGGAGACACCGGCGGGATAGTAGACAGCGGGAAGCGCTGACAGGGCGGTCCTTCCGTAGAGAGCCGCCGCCGATCATCCTGGTTCGATGACGAGCACGTCCCCTACAGAAGTCCCGGTCTCCGAGAGACGCTCGGCAGGCAGCTCCACCGCGCTCACCGCCCCCTCGACGGGCTCGACGAAGCAGTTGGGCGGGAAGCTCCTGAATATCCTGATGATCCGCATCTCGCCGTCGAGAAAGGCGATATCTACGGCGGTGCGCATGCCGACCGTGTAGATCCCCTGGCACGGCGAGATATAGAGTGCGCAGTCCGCGGGGATGCCGCGATCGCTGATGTGCCTGAGCGTATTCATGAAATGCTCATTCAGGGTCAGAAGAGTCGTTCCGAGGTATGTGCATCTTGTCCTGTTCCAGACAGCCAACTCGAACCTCCCGTCAGATGAACATGTCGGTCATAAGCACAGCCAGCGTCGCGATGGCGAGCGAGGTCCTCCACGGCAGCATATCGATGACGGCGTGCGCGTCCGCGCAGTCATGTCCCGCGGCGCCGTCGGAGTCGCCATCCCGGCATTCCCGTGGAGTCCCTCTGAGCCTGCTGTTCTCAAGGACAGCGAGGACCGATCGGCACGACACCTTCGGCCAGGTCCCGCGCTCGGCGAACCGCGGAGCGATCCTGTCCATCACAGCCGGCTGGATGCCGGGGGAGCGCTGGACGATGTGGATCGCTGCGGCTATGGAGATGGCGGCGAGTCCGCCGAGCGGGCCCAGAAGGGAGCCGGCCGCCACCGGTGCGGCGACATCCCTCATGGCGACCCTGTCACTGGCGAGAAGCGGGGCGGAGACGGCGAACGCCGCCATGGCCCCGATGGCAGTCATCAAAAACCCGCCTCCGCCAGTACGAAGTAAGTTAACGATGGCGGAGGCGGTAACGACGATTAGATACAACACGGTTTCCCGTCCTGTTTCTTTTCCTCTTCGACAGACGCGAAGAAGGGCGAAGACAAAAAGGACGGCTATGAGTCTGAGTATCAGCGTCTCGGTTTCCCAGTAACTCACAGCTTTCTCCCTCCAGGGACAGTCCTTTCTTATCCGCGCAACCATCTCTTTACAAGATATATTCCATCCGCGGGCGGGTGGAACAGCAGCATCCGTGTGCCGCGTGCGCGGATATTGTTACGCCCAGCAACTTATTGATATTAAAGAGCTAACGGGTTAAGCCGATCGTCGCATGTGCTGAAGTGATCCTATCCCGGGGATGCGATCGGAAAGAGGACGTGGCCTCCGCCTGGGAAATATTCCTCATGGCTGTGCGGCGGACTACCGCCTTCGTGAGTATTAATACCTAACCGGGAATGATCGCCGCCATGTGCGGGCGCCGGGCGACGCGCAGTTACCAGTTGTGCCCCGTGCTTCCTGGTAAAGGAGCCGAATCGTGGTACTGGTATATCGCGTGGCCCTTGAACGTGATGAATGCGATAGAACTCCCGGTCACCGCCGGAAGGATGTAGCTTGTCCCGAAAACCGTCATCGTGAGCGCTATGGCCGCGAGCGGTATGTTGAGCGTCGCCGCGAGCAGGGCGGACATGCCGCACGCCATATAGCCGTAGTAGGCCGCGCTCGCCGGCTCGGCTCCTGCAGCCAGGCTCACCAGAGCGCCGAGCGACATCCCTATGATAATAAGCGGGCCCGTGAACCCGGCGCTCATCCCGCATCCGATGGTGACCGCCGTAAGCAGGATCTTGAGCAGTATCAGCATGATGAACGGCAGGATGATGCTGACCGAGACGAGAGGGAGCGAGGCCGCCAGGCTTTTTTTCCCGTTGGCGAGTTCCCAGTACAGTTCCGGCGATATCCTCATCACCCATCCCAGGCCGAGCCAGGCAGCTGCCGAGAGGATGACCGCTGCCGCGACCGCCTGCGACGGCTGTTTCCCGGGGATCATATGGAAGAGCACGATCGATCTCCTGTACGCGTAGATGAAGAGCATCCCTACCAGCCCGCCGGCAAGCGCGGTGACGGGGAACCATATCACCTGCGGGGCGGACATCTCGAGCTTCGGGGCGTCTATGATGAAGAAACGCTCCCCGCCGAGTATAATGCTGGAAGTCACATAGGAAACGACGGCCGAGAGCAGGGCGACTATCAGGTCGGAGTAACGTATGGATTCGCGCTTCAGTACCTCGGTCGCGTAGAGGCCGGCCGCCAGTGGAGAGTGGAATATCGCGCTGATCGCGCCGCTGACCCCGCATATCGCTCCGACCGTATAGTCGTCGCTCATGCGCAGCGGAGTGCGTCCGACAGATTTACCTACCGCCCAGCTTCCAGTACCCGCGCATATCCTGGTCAGTGGACCGACCACGCCACCGCTGCCGAACATGGAGAGCGTGATGAGCGTAGCGGGAAACCTCAGGACTGTCGCCAGAAAATCGAACCTTCCATTCCTGAAGTTGACCGCGTCGATATATGACTGCAGCCCTTCGCCTCCGGCCGCCGGGACCTTTCTGAGGATGAGCAGCCCGGCCAGGACCGCTCCCGAGAAAGGAAGCGCCATCGAAGCCCCCGGCCGGAGAGAGCCGAAGAACCCCATCAGCGACTCGAGGCAGAAGTCGAAGAGGGCGACGATGAGAGCGGAGACTATGCCCGCGACGAGCGCAACCGCGACCGTCCGCAGCAGTTGACGGTAGGAATCTCTCAACATCTTCCTCATCGCCGCGCTTTCCCTCCTTCGACGAGCCGGCTGAATTCCATCTCGGCCCTTTGCATATTGGGAAGCCACAATCCCTTCTCCGCCACGGCCGCGGCCGCCTCTTCACGCATCGACTCGGCCATGACATGGTCCTCGTGGAGGCTCAGCATCGCCGCGGCAAGCCCATCTTCGTCACGCGGACTGAAGAAAAGTCCGCTGACTCCTTCGTGGATCCACTCCCGGTTGGCATCGAGATCGGTCACGACCGGGACGGCGCCGCAGGCCATCGCCTCGAGAAGAGAGACGGATGTCGAGTCCGAAGTCGATGTGGATACGTATATGTCGGCCTTCCTGAGCTCGTCGGCTATTCCGGACGGTTCGAGTCTTCCAGTGAACGTGACCCGCCCTGCGATGCCGAGGCCGGCCACCATCCTCTCGAGGGCGCCGCGTTCAGGCCCGTCGCCGCAGACCGTGAGCAGGGCGTCCGCCTTCGCGCAGAGCGCGGCGAAGGATGCTATCAGAGTCTCCAGCCCGTAGACGGGGTAGAGGTTTCTCGTGCTGACTATCCTGAGCGGGATCCCGCTACGCGTTGCCCTTCCTTCGAGGTTGAACAGGGACGGATCTATGCCGAAATATATCTCGACGATCCTGGACGGCTCTACGCCAGCCCGGACGATGCTGGCTGTCAGTGACGCGGAGTCGGCCGTGACGAGAGAAGCGCGCCTCAGAGCGTATTCGATCTGAAGCCTGTGGACGAAAGAAGAGGGGTAATCGACGAGCATGTCCGACCCTAGCGTCGATATGACAAGGGGACGGAAACCCGACTGGGCTCCTATGAATCCGTACCCGCCGGCGTATATCGCGTTGATGATGTCGGGGCCGAAGGCGGCGAGGTCCTTTTTTACCGCGCCGAGGGCGGCGGCGTAACCGGCGAGCTTTGTGGGGAGCAGCTTTCTGAGGCGCCTGGCCGGGAACGGGCACCCCGAGACGTCCTCGAAGGAGACCAGGAGGACGTCGTGGCCCCGCTCATGGAAGTAACCCGCCCACCTGCGGACGTGTCCCAGGGAGCCGTCGCCGAGAAAAGCTATCCTCATCGTCTTCCTTTCACGCGGCATCCTGCATCCCGTCAGCCGGGAAGATGGATCGGCGCGTCGGGGCCGACGGGCAGCCCGATCATCATCCATACGGCGAGCAGAAGCGTCCATACCACGCCGATGATGATGGTGTACGGAAGCATCGTGGCCGTGATCGTCCCTATTCCGTATTTTTCGTCATATTTCTGCGCGAAGGCGACGATCAGCGCGAAGTAACTCATCATCGGGGTGATGATGTTGGTTATCGAATCCCCGATCCTGAACGCCGCCTGTGTTATGCCCGGGTGATAGCCGAGCAGCATGAACATCGGCACGAAGACAGGCGCCATGATCGCCCACTTGGCCGACGCGCTTCCCATGAAGAGGTTAATGAACGCCGACAGTATCACGAATGAGACGAGCAGCATTATTCCGGTGAACCCGATATTTCCGAGCAGCTCCGCTCCCTTTATCGCCAGAAGTACTCCGATATTGCTGTACTTGAAATAGTAGACGAACTGCCCGGCGAAGAATACGAGCACGATATAGCCGGCAAGTCCCTTCATGGAGCCGGTCATGAACTTGACGATATCCTTGTCGCTTCGTATCGAGCCGACGGCTATCCCGTACACGATCCCCGGTACCAGAAAAAAGACCATGATCGCTGTTATCAATCCGTCCATGAAAGGCGACCGCAGCAGCGAGCCTGTCCCGGGGTCCCTCAGCAGGGCTTCCTTCGGGAGAGTAAGCAGCGCTATGATACCGAGGAATAAAGCAAGCGATGCTCCCGCCCAGGCGAGGCCCTTCCTCTCGTTCGGAGACACCTTCTCGAAGTCCTCCGTCTCGCCTTCGTACTTTCCGAGCCGCGGCTCGACGATCTTCTCGGTGACGAAAGTGCCCGCGACCACGATCATGCAGGCGGAGACCAGCATGAAGTAGTAGTTTACCGCGGGGGTGATGCTTATATCCGGTGAGATGATACGGGCGGCCGACTCGGTCAGTCCAGCGAGTATCGGGTCGATCGATCCGATCAGGAAGTTCGCTCCGAATCCCCCGGACACTCCGAGGAAGGCCGCGGCCAGCCCGGCGATCGGGTGCCTCTTGACGGCCGCGAAGATCATAGCTCCAAGTGGGATCAGGACGACGTACCCGACGCTCGAGGCGAGGTGCGAGAGTATCCCGGCGGCGATCACGGCGGCTGTTATGAGACGCGGCGGCGCGCTCGTGACCAGGTGTCGCAGGAGCGCCGAGATCAGCCCGGAACCTTCCGCGACGCCGATGCCTATCATCGCGACGAGCACGATCCCGAGAGGAGGGAAATAGACGAAATTGTCGGTCATATCGGTCCACATGAACCTGAACCCGTCCTTCGAGATCATGTTGACGGCGCTGATAGTCTCGCCCGTTCCCGGGTGGACGGCGGTGACGTGGGCCCTCGATATCAGCCAGGAGGCTACGGCAACCGTGAACGCAAATATCGCGAAAAGGGTCGCGGGGTGGGGGAGCCTGTTGCCTATCTTCTCGACACTGTCGAGAAACCTTATCATCGCGGATCGCTTCGCTGGAGTCCTGCTGCCGTTGCCTTCAGTCATCGTCATTCCTCTCTGCGGCCCTGGCCGGGCGCAAACGATCTAAAAATATACGGACGGGGATTTTCCCGCGTGACATCGGGCGGAGCCGGTGCCTACAGGGCCCCGCCCGAGGTGGCCCGCACAAGGGTGCCGTACTTGATGCCTTTCATCGAGATCATCTCCTCGGCGAACTCCCTCACCTCTAAGGCTTTACCCCGGATCACCTTGACCTCAAGGCAGTTGTCGTGATCGAGATGAAGATGCAGGGTGGAAAGGATACTGCCCTCCCGGTCGTGCTCCATCTTCAGGAGCCGTGATGAGAGCTCACGCCTGTGATGATCGAAGACTATGACCAGGACGCCTATTATCTCGCCCGAGGTGTCGTCCCATTCGTCGTCGACGATAGTCTTTCTCACCAGGTCGCGGATCGCCTCGGACCTGTTGGGATAGCCCTTGTCCCGGACCATGTCGTCCAGCCGCCCGAGAAGGGCGTCTTCCATGGAGACTCCGAACCTTGTAGTGCTCATATGAGACCTTTCGCAGTGACCTTGGTCGCATCTTATCAGATGACGGTAAGAGAGAATCGCCCCGAAGGTCAACCTGATTCGGGGCGGAGTTACGGGACGGTTGAATCCGGACGGTATCCTGATGTAAGTTTCGCATATGACTGAAACACCCGACAGAAGGACCGCGGAATTGATAAGGGAGGTCTATCGACTTCTTATGTCGGAGTACGGCGGACAGGGCTGGTGGCCCGTGACGAGGACGAAGGGAGGTGAGCCCGAGTACCTCGGCGGGCCGCGTGACAGCCGAGAGAGGTTCGAGGTGGCCGTCGGGGCGGTGCTCACCCAGAACACGTCGTGGAAGAACGCTGCCAGGGCGGTCTCAGCCCTCTCCGCGGCGGGCATGATCGATCCGGCCAGGCTCGCCTCGGCCTCCCGCGAGGAGGTCGCGCAGCTCGTGCGAAGCTCGGGTTACTACAACCAGAAGGCCCGGCGGCTGGGCATACTGGCCAGGTATTTTCTCGAAATCGGTGATGCTCAGCCTGAAAGGGAATCTCTCCTTGCCCTCGAAGGGATAGGGCCGGAGACCGCCGATTCGATAATGCTGTATGCCTGTTCCCGTCCTTTTTTTGTTGTAGATTCCTATACGAAAAGGTTATTTTCCAGGCTGGGTGTCATAAGGGGTAACGAAAGTTATGACCGGATCAGGGGCCTTTTCGAGGAACCCCTCGGAAAGTCTCCGGAAATATATAACGAATATCACGCGCTTGTCGTAGTACATTGCAAACGAAAGTGCAAGCGCGCGCCGGATTGTGACGAATGTCCCATTTCGACCCTGTGTGCATCCGAAGGCCCGCGAGGATAGGCAGGCCCGATCCTCGGCTTGATTTCATCGACCGGAGCAGGCCCGTGACTCGCCGCCGGCCTGCCGGAATGCATGCGCGGCATCAAGAATTATTATTGACTTGAGGCCGGCCAGTTCATAACTTTACTTTGCGCAAAGGATTAACAACATCAGGGGAGAACAGGAGCGGGAAGATGCATTCGTTCGAAACGACGATTGGCAGGCTCAGGAGCGAAGGGTTCAAGCTGACGCCTCAGCGGCTGTCAGTGATCCGGTACCTGATAGGCAACAAGACGCACCCGACCGCCGCGACGATCTACTCGGACCTCAAAAAGAAATACCCCAGCCTCTCCTTCTCGACGGTCTACAATACCCTGAATATGCTCGAGAAGATCGGCGAGGTTCAGTCGCTCCATCTCTTCGACGAGTTTCTCAACTACGATCCTGACACTGGGTCCCATTACCATTTCATCTGCAGGCGCTGTAACAGTATCATTGACATTTTCCCGCGCGATAACGAGAATATGTCATTGCCGCAGGGCGATATCTCAGGGCACAGGATCGAATCGGCGCAGGTCGTACTCAAGGGCACGTGCGGAAACTGTCTCTAGGGGACAGCCTCGGCGCGCGATCAGTGGGAGGCGGTGGGCAAGCCGCCTCTGTTCCTTATTGAGCGGAATAAATCGATAAATCAAATACAGGCTGCCGGCGGAAGGCGGAGCAAGTGGGCATCGACGAACGCGAAGAGATACTCAAGGTGCTTTCGGGCGCGATCATCCGGGAGACGAACGCGTTCAACTTCTATTACAAGGGCAGCGAGAACGAGAACATGCCGGCCGGCGCCAGGGGCCTTCTCGCGAGGCTCGCCGAGGAAGAGCGCGTCCATAGGCAGCTCCTGGTCAACGAGTACAAGTCGATCGAGAAGGGATGGAACGGTGACGAGGGAGAAGAGGGCGGGACGGCCCTCTCGTACAAGATCCCAAGCAGGCCCTCCTTCACTCCCCTGGAACTGAGCGAAAGGCTCGAAGCGATCGCGCTCACGATGCCGAGCAGGCTGGTCGGCGGCGACAGTGTATTTTCCCGGGTAATCCGGGACCACGGCGGCAACGCCACCGGGACCCTTCTGCTGCTCTACGATGCGATGGGCCACAGCATGAAGACCACCGAGATCAACGGGTTCGCTGCCAAGGCGGTCGGCGAATATGTCGATTCGGTCTCGTTGTCCAAAATGGAAGCCGAGATGCTGAGCCCGCGAAAGATCGTGACCGTGCTCAACGAGAAGCTATCCGAAAGATATGAGGGCGAGGGGATATTCCTCACTGTCCTGTGCGTGTTGTTCGACTGCGGCGCCGAAACGTTGACATATACCTGCGCGGGACACGAGCCCCCGTTCCTCGTAGACGGGTCGGGGAAAGCCTCGTCGCTGCTGCAGACGCAGCTGATCGCCGGCATAGACCCCGCTTTCCACTACAGGGAGCACTCGATGCCGTTCGACCGGGGCGATATTTTCTGCGTGTTCTCCGACGGCATAGTCGAGGCCGAGAACTCCGACGAGGCGATCTACGGGCGCGGCGGGATCTCGCGGATACTCGAGGAGAACCGGGACGGATCGCCAGCGGAGATAGTGGCGGCCGTTCTGGAGGGATTGAAGGCCCACCTCGGCGGGAGGCCTCTGAGGGATGAGGTCTCCATCATACTGGTAAAAGCGAAGGGAGAGTGAGTCTTGTCGCAACACACTCTTAAGGACGCCATCTCGAGGGCGATATACGCCGAGATAGGAGCGATGAACTTCTACTCGAGGATGGCCGGCAGGATCGAGAACAAAGAGGGCAGCAGCAGGTTCGAGCAGCTGTCCGTGGACGAGAGGGGCCACAGGGATACACTGAAGGGATGGTACTCCCGGCTCTTCGAGACCGATTTCGTCGAAGACGAGCATCAGATAAGGAACTCCGAGATAAAGGACATTGAGATCAACGGAGAGGCAGGCGCGATGGAGGCTCTCGATATAGCCATCGAGGCCGAGTCGAAGGCCAACGATTTCTACCTCGCCGAGGCTCGGAAGGCCTCGGATCCGGAGCTGAAAAAGATGTTCGAATCTCTTGCGCAGCAGGAAAAAGGGCACTACGATCTGCTTACGGCTGAGAAGAACGCACTCACGGGGGGATTCTACTGGTTCGACATGGACCAGTCCGGATTCCTGGAAGACTGAAAGGAGCGGGTATGAAAAAGTATGTATGCGACATCTGCGGTTATATCTACGATCCGGAGATCGGCGATCCCGATAACGGGGTCGAGCCGGGGACGGCCTTCAAGGATCTTCCCGACGACTGGGTATGCCCCGACTGCGGCGCCGGAAAGGAAGATTTCTCGCCTGTCGACTGACACTGCTAGGTTTCGGGCCCAGGGGCTGTGATCTATTTCGAATACGTCCAGGAGTCCGATCAGAATAGATCCGTGCCCGTACAAGGCATGGAAGCGAACGATTGTCTACGGGAGGACCATGAATGGGCATTTCCTTTAACGCCGATGAAGTCTTCGAGATGGGGATGGATATCGAGAAGAACGGCGAGGCTTACTACAGCAAGGCCGCCGAGCTGACCGGGGATCCCGAGATAAAGAAGATATTCGTCGATCTGATGACCGCTGAGCACCATCATTATGAGACTTTCAAGAAACTGCGGGACAACATCCCCGCGAAGGGCACGACTCCCCTGGTCTCCGACCCCGATGACCAGGAGTATCTCTATCTCGACGCACTTGTCAGGTCGAGGCTTTTCAACAATGTGCGCGAGGCCGAGAACGCCTGCACGGACAGGTGCGATCCGATCAGCGTCCTACAGGGCGCCCTCACGTTCGAGAAGGACACGATACTCTTCTTCACCGAGATGAAGGAGAGGACAAGAGAGGATCTCGGCAAAAATGAGATCGACCGCCTCATCGAGGAGGAGAGACAGCATGTGATCTGGATCTCCGGCATGATCAAGAAGATCAGGGAGCGCCAGGCCTGACGATGCCCCCGATCCTCCGCCCGCACTTCGGGGCGCGCCTTCGCGGCGCGCCCCTTTTCATTCAGACCCGGATTGTGAACATTTCTTGCGTTTCCCCCTGGTTGGTGGATTCCGCGCCGGAAAGCGCAAGAAATCCGGCCCGTGGTGTGAATATCTTACAGTCGAGGGACCGCATGGGGGACCTTAGGAACGGCAGAAGCAGGGAAGATGCAGGGAGGCTTTCAGCCGTAGACCCGGCGAGCAGGCCGCTTGTCTGGAAGGCCCGGGCCTTCGAGGCGGCCGCGCGGCTTGCCGGGGCGCTGGAGACCTGCCGCGACCATCGCGAGGCGGCCGCGGAGATGCTCCGGGCAGTAGCCGGCGGCCTGTGCGTCGGGCGGCACGCTCTGTATCTCGATGAAAAAGGAAACGGGCATCTGGAACTGATGCACGGCGGGACGGTGGATCCGGGCACGCTCCCGAGGACGATAGACGCAGGCTCCACGTTCGTCGACTGGCTGGGCCGAAGCGGTTCGCCGGAGGTGATGGAGAGCTTCTTCTGTTCACCGGGCGAGCTGACCGGGAGCGAGCTTGACGCGCAGGACGCTTTCGTGCGCGCCGGCACCGGTTCGGCGTGCGCCCTTAAGTTCTGCGGCGAGGTCATCGGGCTGTACGTGTTTTCCTCGGACCTGCCGAAAGGATGTCCGGCGGAGGACATGCGCCTGGCGATAGGCCTGATGGCCGGGATCACTTCGGTCGCGGTAGCGGGCCGGCTGATATCGGATGATTCCGGGCGCGGAGCCGAGGCCCTCGAGAAAAGGCGCGATATGGAATTCCGCGCGGTCCGCAACGCGGTCCTCGAGAAGACGGCCGCCGATCTCGAGACTTCCCTCGGCGTCCTCAAGAGCGGGCTCTGGTCCATGGACCCGGGGGACGACAGCGGCCATGTGATGATCGACATGGCGAGGGACGCCGCCGTGCGTCTCGGTGCGAGGATAAGGGAACTGATCTCCCTGAGCGGTATCGAGCCTGATGGGCCGCTGTCCGGCCTCACAGAAGTCGATATGGCCGACGTCATCGAAGACGTCACGAGGGAGATGATAGCCGATTTCGAGCGCAGGGAGCTGACGGTGTCGGTGGAGGACAGGTCCGGCGGGATGACGATCCGTGCCGACAGGGGAAAGCTCGAATATGTGGTCCGCAGCATCGTGGAGAAGATCACCCTCTCCGTGGGGAGGGGCTCCGCCGTCGAGATCGTATGGTCGGTTGTCAGCGAGGGGCCCGGCGGAGAGGATGGACCATGGCTGGTGCTCCGAGTGAGCGGCGGTGAAGAGAGCGGTGGGGACGCTATAGACGCCATCCTGGACAGCCTCGCCGCCGAGTACAAGGGCTCGCCCGGGCCTCCGGCCGATTCCGGCCTTACTCTCTCCGGATATATACTTGAATCCCTTGGTGGAAGGCTTTTTGCGGGCGATGACGACCCGGGCGCCGTCTCGGCCTGGCTGCCCCTCGGATACTGAAAGGGCGGCCCGTCGGCGGACCGCCCGGTAAGATCTATTATTTCTCTCCCTGATCCCCGTTACTTCTCTTCCGTCATCAGGGTCATCGCCTTGATGATGACGGGCTTGACCGGCACGTCATCGTACGATCCCTTCGACGTCGTCTGGACCATCTCGATCTTGTCGATGACGTCGGTTCCCTCGATGACCTTGCCGAACACGCAGTACCCGAATCCTGTCTGGCTCTTTTCCCTGAAGTCGAGAGCCGTGTTATCAGCCGTGTTGATGAAGAACTGGCTGGTCGCGCTGTCTATGACGTTCGTTCTCGCCATAGCGATCGTGTACTTCTTGTTCTTAAGCCCGTTGTACGCCTCGTTCTTTATCGGGGGAGCCGGTTCCTTCTGAGACATGTCGGGAGTGAATCCACCGCCCTGGATCATGAATCCCTTTATGACCCTGTGGAAAACGGTGCCAGCGTAATACCCCTTGTCGACGTAGTTGAGAAAGTTCGCGACAGTCTCGGGAGCCTTGTCGGGGTAGAGCTCGATCGTGAACCCGCCCACGTTCGTCTTCACGTAGACGCGGGGGTATGTCTCCTTGGCCTTCTCCTGGGAGGAAGCCGGGACCGCGGCCGCGAGGACCAGGGCCACCGTCAGAACCGCGGGTAGAAGCTTCATCATGTCGGTGTCACCTCCATAGTCTTGAAGATACTCTTGCGAGTTTCGGGTAATATATCCCATCCCGGGCGCCATGTACAGTCAAAGAAAGGAAAAATCGCCCCCCGAAGAAGGTCCTGGCGGTTCAAAATAGCCTGTGAAACAAAGAATTATGCGGATTCCGGACTTTTTTATTTCGGGCTCGGCGGGTTTTCTGCTAACATCGAAAAAAGCGGCTGAACAGGCCTTTAAACAGTATTCGAGGGGCCATATCATGAGTCGAAAACTCTCTTACGAGCAAGTCGATGTCTTCACTGACAAGCCGTATTCCGGGAACCAGCTCGCCGTATTCCATACACCGGGCAAGCTGACAAAGCCGCAGATGCAGAATATCGCCCGTGAGATGAATTTCTCGGAGACGACGTTCGTCTATCCCGCAAAGGCTGCGGGGGTCGACGCCAAGGTGCGCATATTCACGCCGGGCGATGAGGTTCCCTTCGCGGGACATCCGACACTCGGGACCGCTTATGTCCTTCACAAGCGCGCCAAGGGGAAGAAACCGCTCAATATGGTGCTGGAGCTCAATGCCGGTCTCATCGAGGTCGAAGTCTCCGGTTCCCAGAAGAAAGGCTATACCTTCACGATGACCCAGCCCCTGCCCGAATTCGGCACGGCACTGCAGAACCGCGGGCAGGCCGCGAGGGCGGTCGGTATAGGCGGGTTCGAAGTGATAGGAGGAGGAGTCGTCTCGAACGGTCTCGATTTCCTGATAGTCGAGGCTAGGGATTCCGAAGTGGTCAGCCGCGCGAGACTGAATATGGAAGAGGCCTTCAATGTCGCGGCGAGGCACAAGGTGATCGGTATCTATCTCTTCGCCCGCGTGGAAAGCAGAAGGATCAATATACATGCGCGGTTCTTCGCTCCCGAGGTGGGAGTCTGCGAGGATCCCGCTACCGGCTCGGCGGCGGGAGCGCTGGGCGGTTACCTGGCGAGGATCCTCAAGTTCCCTTCCGAGCTCAAACTGAATATCGAGCAGGGAAAGGAGATGGGAAGGCCGTCTTTGCTGCACACTCACGTAAAGTGCGACCGCGGGCTCGTTCAGAACGTAAAGGTCTCGGGCAAGGTCGTCTCCGTCGGCGATGGCACCGTGAAGATATGATTCTGGTCGGGAAATCGTTTTGAAATAGATTGTGCGTGTGATATAATACGCCGAGTTGCTTGTAATAAAGCGACGAGGATCGCGATTTAACCGGAAAAGGTTCTGAGGAGGTGGCCCGCGTGACCCTTTCGACGGATCTCTTTTCCGGTTTTAATATATAGCCCCGGGTGGTTCCTCCACCCGGGGCCTGTCCTTTTACTGTATGCTCTAGCGTTCTGTGCTTGATCAGATCGTCACATCAACGCTTATCACTCTAGTGTTTCAGATATCTCTCGAACCAATCTTGGATGGTCCCCCACCAGAGCTCCGCGTTGAGCGGTTTTTGCACGAAGTGGTCCTCGTCGGGGAAGAAGAGGAGCTTCGACTCCACTCCCTGCCGCTGCAGGGCTGTGAAGAATTCGAGCCCCTGGTTGTAAGGGACCCTGTAATCATGCTCGCCGTGTATGATCAGGCAGGGCGTCCTGAAATCGGCCGCGTACCTGTGAGGAGAGAACTTCTCGTACAGTTCGAGGTTGGTCCATGGAGTGCCCCTGAACTCCCACTCGGGGAACCACAGCTCTTCGGTCGCCCCGTACATGCTCTCGAGGTCGTAGACCCCGTCGTGAGATACGAGGCACTTGAAGCGGTCGGTGTGGCCCTCGATCCAGTCGATCATGTAACCGCCGTAGGAAGCGCCTGCGGCGCCGATCCTGTCGGGATCGATGAAGTCGAAGTTCGCCTCGATGTAGTCGACACCCTTCATTATATCCTCGTAAGGCGCCCCGCCCCAATCGCCGCTTATCGCGTCGGTGAAAGCCTGGCCGTAGCCGGTGCTCCCGGTGAAGTTGATCATCGCCACGACATATCCGGGAGAGGCGAACATCTCGACATTCCACCGGTAATGGAAATCGTCGCCGAAGGATCCCTGCGGGCCGCCGTGGATCAGCAGCACGACCGGATATTTTTTCCCCTCCTCGAAGAAGGGAGGTTTTACGATCATGCCGTTGACCTGCCGGCCTCCCGCGCCCTCGAACCAGAAATCCTCCAGCGGGTTCATCTCGAGGCCGGCGAGCACGGTTGAGTTCATGTCGGTGAGCCTCGCTATGTTCTTCCCCGCGACCGTCGACCTGTAGAGGTCGGTCGGCGCGTTGACGTGCTGGCGCGGGAATACGAGGTTCTTGCCGTCGGGCGTGACGCGCACGTCGCTGTCGTACGCCCCGCTGACAACGGGCCGGACGTTCCCTCCACCCGCCGGCACCATGAAGATCGAATACCGTCCCTTGTCTTCGGCGCAGAAATAGATCGCGCGGCTGTCGGGCGCCCAGTCGAAATCGCCGACGCTGCGGTCGAACGAGCCGGTCAGCGTGGTCATCTTCCCGGACCTGCGGTCGTAGAGCGTCAGCGTCTGCCTGTCCGCCTCGAACCCGGCTCTGGCCATCGAGCGCCACGCGATGTATTTCCCGTCGGGGGAGTACCTCGGATTGTTGTCGTTTGCCGGATTGGCAGCGGTCAGGTTCTTAGGCTGGCCGCCTGTGACAGGCACGATCCATATATCGTTGTTCGTCGATATCGCGACCACCGGATCGGGGTTCAGGGTGTAGCATATCTCCTTCCCGTCGGGGGAGAAGTCGTAGTCTCTCGAGCCGCCGAGCGATATCGGCGGGACGTCGGTGCGCCCCTTGTTTATCTCTACGAGGTTCTCTCCATCGGCGTCCGATATGAACAGGTGCTCCCAGCGGCCGTCCCTCCACGAGTTCCAGTGCCGGTACATGAGGTGGTCAAGAAGCCGGGCCTTGACCTTGCTGCTCTCGGCCTCCTCGAGCTTCTTCCTGTTGCAGTCCATGTCCCCGCACTCGGGGTAGACGCTCGAAGTGAAGGCGAATCTCTTTCCATCGGGCGACCAGAGCGGCGATGATACCCCGGTCGGGATGTCTGTGATCTTCCTGGCCTCTCCGCCGTCGACCGGGATGACCCATATCTGCGCGCTGCCGCCGCGTGTCGAGACGAAGGCGAGCTTTTTGCCGTCGGGTGACCAGCACGGGGAGTAATCGGCGCCCTCGCTGCGCACGAACCTGAAAGGATCCCCGCCCTTGACCGGCACGAGGTAGATGTCGGTGTTCGAGGAGTTGGCTTCCTTGTCGAACCACGTTACGGTGAACGCGATATTCCTTCCATCGGGGGATACCTCGAAGCTTCCGATGCGTCCCAGCGAGATCAGGTCGTCGAAGGTGATCGCCCGCTTCTCCCCACGCACGTCGGCAGCGCCCGTGAGGATAATCGCCGCGGCGATCAGGACGGCCGCCGCACGCTCCAGGAATACGATTCTGCCTCTCATTCCGGCTCCTTCCGGTTATGCCGCCCCGGACGGGGCGGGTACAGCATGGAAAATTACAGGGCGATTCTAGAAGATGCGGCGGGCCGGTGGCAATAACATATCTCTCCGGCGCCGCGATATGCCCAGCCGGCCTTTTTTTCTTGAACAGGCCGCCTGGCGGTAATACTCTTGGCGCGACTGCTCAGGCGGCTTGATCCATATCCCCCGGAGGAAATAATGACAGAGATGATAGCGGTAAATGGGCTCGGCAAGAGCTTCGGCGAGGTCCGCGCCGTCAGGGGCATCAGCTTCTCGGTCGCGAAAGGGGAGATATTCGGATTCCTCGGCCCGAACGGGGCGGGGAAGACGACTACGATATCGATGCTTTCAGGGCTGCTGAAGCCGGATTCGGGCTCGATAACGATAGGCGGGATGGATATGGCCGCCCGTGGCAGGGAGATCAGGCGCATCATGGGGGTCATCCCACAGGAGATAGCCCTGTACGAGGAGCTCTCTGGAAGGGACAACCTGCTCTTCTGGGGCGGGCTGTATGGCCTCTCGGGCGGCGAGCTCAGGGACAGCGTCGACAGGGCGCTCGAACTCGTAGACCTGACGGACCGTGCGAAGGACGCGGTCAGGACATATTCCGGAGGAATGAAGAGGAGGATCAACCTCTGCGCCGGGCTGGTCCACGATCCCTCGGTCATCCTGCTTGACGAGCCGACGCTGGGGATCGACCCGCAGGCTAGGATAAGGATCCTCGAGGTCGTAAAAGGGCTGGCCGGAGAGGGCAGGACGGTCATCTATACCACCCATTATCTCGAGGAGGCGGAGCATCTCTGCGACCGCATCGCCATAATGGACGAAGGGACGATCCACGCCTCCGGGACGCTGGCCGAGCTCGTCGAGCTGGTGGGCGGGAAGATAATGGTCTCGGTCAACGGTGATTTCAGCGCCGGTGAGGCGAAAAAGGTGCTCGGCGACGCCGAGTTCGACCATATCTCGGACGGTGAGCTCCGGGTCAAGCTGCTCGACCGCGATTCGACCGGAAGGTTTCTCGGCACCCTCTTCTCGACCGGCCTCCACGTGGACGGGGTGGCGATCAGGGAGCCGAGCCTCGAGAGCGTTTTCCTGCAGGTCACCGGAAGGGAGTTGAGGGACTAAGATGAAGATTGTTCCCGGCATACTGGCGAACGATCTCAGGCGGAGGCTCAGGAATCCTCTCTCTGTGGTCCTGATGCTGCTGATCCCGGTCACCATGACGCTGATCGTCGGGATTGTGTTCGGGCCCGGGGGAGACGTCGGGATCCCGAAGATAAAGGTCCTCGTCGTCGACAGGGACGGAGGCTTCTTCGGCGGATTCCTGCGGCAGGGGATGCAGCAGGGCGAGCTGGCCGACATGCTGGACATAACTGACGTATCGGCCACCGAGGGCCAAGAGATGATGAGAGACGGGAAGGCGTCGGCACTGATCGAGATACCCGAGGGATTCACATCGGATGTGCTAGACGGCCGTCCCGCCGAGATCAGGCTGGTCAAGAACCCTTCGGAGTATTTCCTGCCACTGATAGTCGAAGAGATAACAAGGACGATGGCCGTCATCCTCGACGGGGGGACCAGGATATTCAACGCTCCTCTGGGCAGGATCCGCTCGATCATCGAACGGGAGACCTGGCCGGATGCCTCCGAGATGGAGGATGTCATGAATGGGGCCAGGAACGGAGTGATACTTGCCTATGGATACGTGGCCGACTCGCTGATCACCTTCAGGAGCGAGGTGGCGGCGGCGGACACTACCTCGGCAGGCGGCGATGGCGGCGGCAAGGCTGGATTCAACATATTCGCCTTTGTCATGCCAGGAAGCATGATGATCGGCCTGCTCTTCATAACGGAGCTCGTTCTGCGCGACCTGCTGCGCGAGAGGACAGGAGGGACCCTGTCGAGGATGCTCGCCGCGCCGGTCACAACGGGCCAGGTCGTTGCGGGAAAGGTCGGGGCGGCTTTCACCGTCACGATGATCGCGTGCCTGATACTTCTGGGAGTCAGCCGGCTGGGATTCGGGATCGACCTGGGCGATCCCCCCGCCCTGCTTCTCCAGACGATAGCGACGATACTGATGTGCACCGGGGTCATGACCCTCCTTTACGGAGCCATCAGCAACGAGAGGGCGGCCGACGCAGTGATGTCGGTCGTGATCATAGTGATGGCGCTCTTCGGCGGGAGCATGGTGCCGATCGAGCAGATGCCCCCGGCCCTGCGGGAAACGGCCCGGTTCTCACCGGTCTTCTGGGCCGCTGACGGCATGAAACGTATCTTCCTGTTCGGAGCCGGTGTCTCAGGCATATGGATTCACGTGACCGTGCTTCTGCTGGTAGGCGTACTCACGGTCGTGCCGGGCGCGATCCTGATACGGAGCAGGATCGCGAAGGGGGGGATGTGACCGTGAGTACGGGTAGGACCGGAGCGATATGGAAGATCGCCGCCTGTGATTTCAGGCTGACGATGAAGGAGAAGAGCGCCGTGCTCTGGATCTTCCTGATGCCGCTGGCGTTCATCACATTCTTCGGGCTCTCCTTCGGCGGCGGCTCGGAGCGCAGGCCCCTGGCGACTCTGACGGTGGAGGACAACGACGGGGGATATCTAGCCGGCGATCTCATCTCCCTCCTGGCCGGCGAGAACTACTACATACAGATGAGCGATACGATGCCGGAAGACAGGGATCCGGTAAGGACCCTGGTTATACCAGCGGGGTTCACGGAAAAGGTGCTGGGCCGAGAGAGGGTCGACCTCACGCTGGTGCGCGAAAGGGGATCCAACGATGAGGCCGGCCGGGCGGCTTCCGCCGCGGTCTTCAGGAGCCTGGCGCGGCTCGTGACGGGGCTTATAGAGATAGAGAACGGCCTCATAGAAGAGGGCTCTGAGCGGATCGCGGTGCGTGGCGATACGCTCTACGGGTCGCTCCTGCTCGTCTCCGGGGGAGGGGAAGACATGACGGAGTGGATCGAGGAGAGGATAGATACGCTGCTGGTCCGCCCCGCGAACATCACGGTGAGATCTCGGCTGGCTGGAAAGGGGATGGAGACGCCGGGCGGGTTCCAGTCCTCGGTGCCGGGTAGCCTGGTCATGTTTGTCCTGATGTCGATGCTGTTCAGCGGAGCGGTGATAACCGCCGAGAGGAAGAGCGGCGTGCTCAGGAGGATCGGGATGTCGTCGGCCGGCAAGGCTGATGTCGTCGCGGGCAAGCTCCTGGGGCGGATCTTCATCGCCGCGGCACAGATAATATTTCTTCTGGCCGCGGGCAGGCTGATATTCGGCATCTCGCTCGGGGGGAGCCCCGGGGGGCTCATGCTCCTGATGCTCGCGTTCGCCTTCGCGATGGGATCGCTCTCGATACTGTTCGGCTCGCTTCTCTCGGATCCCGACCAGGTGACGACGGTGGGAGTGATCACTGCGTTGGCGATGGCAGCGCTTGGGGGATGCTGGTGGCCTCTGGAGGTAGTCTCCAGGCCCCTCAGGATCGTCGCCTACTGCCTGCCGACCGGTTGGACGATAAACGGGATACACAGGCTCATATCGTTCGGCATGGGCGCGTCCGAAGTGGCGCCCCATATCACTATGCTTGCACTGTTCGGGCTGGTCTTCCTCGCCGTGGGGGCGAGGCGCCTGAAGTGGGATGCCTGATGTAAAGGCCGTCAGTGGATAGCGTAGTGTATGATGGTGCCGTTGGAGCCGGCCGCGTAGACGTCCTTGCCGGACAGCCCCGTCAGGGCGCGCAAATGGGCCGAGACTCCGGAGTCGAGTCTCTCCCATTCCCTGCCGTCGTAGTGGACGACCTCTCCGAACTCACCGCTCGCGAACACGTCTCGAGGTCCCGAGCCCCATACCGCGTAGAGTTTTCTAGAGGTCCCGCTCGTCATAGGCGACCATTCCAACCCGTCGTAGTGGATGATCGTTCCGACGGATCCGACGGCGAATACGTCTCCCGGGCCGCTTCCCCAGACGCCGAAGAGAGAGTGGGAGGTCACGGCCGTCATCGTGTCCCACTGCGCTCCATCATAGTGGAAGACCGATCCGAGGCCTCCTACGACGAACACATCTCCCGGCCCTGAGCCCCAGACGTCCTGCAGCCATTCGCCGGTAGGACGAGGCAGCTCTTCCCAGGAGCCGCCGCCGAAGTGGATGACGAGGCCGAATGCCCCGACTCCGTAGATATCGTTCCGGGAGGATCCCCAAAGAGAGTTTATCTCCCAGCCGAGCGGAAGCTGCGTCGAAGCCCAGCCTGCGCCGTCGAACTCGAGGAGCAGTCCGATCTGGCCGGCAGAGAGTATGTCTCCTTCAGGAAGGCCTTTGACGGTGTAGAGCTCCTGCGTTCCTCCGTAGGACATCGCGTTCCATCTTCCGCCGGTCTTACGCAGGATCGACCCCGAGCTTCCTACGGCGAATATCCCCTCCGATGCGCTGCTCCACGCTCCGAAGAGGTGCTGCGAGAAGGGATTGCCGGCCTGGAGCCACTGCTGGCCGTCGAACTCGAGGACGTCGCCGTGGAAACCGACCGCGACTCCCGTCCCGCTTCCGACATCCACCGCGTAGAGTATGCTTATGTCGGGCTGGACCTGAGGGTACGGCTTCCACGTAATGCCGTCGTAAAAGATGACCGTGCCGTGATCGCCAACGATGAAGATAGAGTCGGGCGCGGTGCCGTCGATCGCGAGCAGGTGTTCTCCCGTGCCGCTGTCGACCGTCGACCAGGCTGCGCCGCTCAGCTTCATCATGTCGCCGTAGAGGGCGACCGCGAAGACTTCACCGCCGGGCGTTCCCCATATCCCCCTGAAATACCTGCCGCCTCCACCCGGCATCTCGACCCATCCGCCCCCGTTGTATCTCATTATAAGGCCCGAGTCGCCGACTATGATCAGGTCCTGGGAAGATGTGCCCCAGATCCCGTAGATGTCATCCTCGAAGACGGTCGGCATCAGGGACCACGAAATGCCGTCGTAGCGGATCACCGTCCCGCCGTCCCCGGCGGCGAAGATCACGCCTCCTGGGAAGCCGAGGATGCAGTTCAGGTCGGCCGTGGTCACAGAGTCGGCCGTCTCCCATGATATGCCGTCATAATGGATGATGACGCCGCTGTTGCCGACCGCCCAGACCGATGAGCCCGATGTGCCGTAGATCGCGTTCAGCGAGGCGGTGACCGGGCTTTCCATCGACACCCATCCCGATGGGGCCCTTTGCAGGATCATCCCGCCATCCCCGACGGCGATCGCGCCACCGGTCCCTGGGTCATAGACACCCCTGAGAGTCCTGACCGCGGTCTCGATGCGCCACCAGGCCTGCGGGCCTGTCTCGATCTGGGGCCCGGACGGGTCGCCGCCGCCGCATGACGTCAGAGCCGTCAATATGATTGCGGGGATGAGGATGGATATTGAGCGTATGATGCCGGATCTCCGGTGTCTCATGGGCGGTATCTCCTCGCTCGGCGGGTCCTGGTAGGGCCTTAAGGGGCCTCTACCGTCAATTTAATGCTTTTTTACGCCGATAAACAGGAGATTCGGACTGAACAGGGAGGTCTCGAGGCCGCGGTCGCGCAGGACGAGGCGGAACAGTAGGTTAAGGAGTGCCTGGAACGCTTCTGCGGCCCTCATGATGAACCCGGTCAGCGGCCCCCTCCTGTGGATGAACAGGTCGGCCTTGGCTGTGCCGTAATAGCCGCAGAAAAGGGTCTCGAGGTCTTTTCTCGCGAACAGGGACCTGAAGACCCCCATGCGCATTATCTCCCTGTTATGCATCGGGATCAGCCGGCGGTTGAAGAGCAGGGCCTGTAGGTAGTTCGCGCCGCGCATGTTGGGGATGCTCACCATAAGGGTCCCGCCGGGGCGCAGGAGCTGGAGGTGTATCTCGACAGCCCTTCGCGGGTCGTCGAAATGCTCGATCAGGCCCCTCGAAAGGACGACATCGAATTTCCCGCTGAACCTCCCTGCGACTGCGCCGTCGAACAGGTCGGCTTCTATCACCCGGTCGGGATCGATGCCGGCGCGCCTGAAGGCCTCCCTGTTCGCCTCCGCCCCACCGGGCGAGTACTCTAGCCCCCAGACCTCGCAGCCCAGCTTCTCGCGCATCCTGACCAGATGCCTGCCCGGCGCGCTGCCGATCTCGACGACGCTGCATCCTTCCGATCCGGTAAGGTAAGACGGGTAGATGACGTTCCAGAGGAGGTAGTCCTCGTAGCTCCCCATCTTAGCGGCTGTCGATGGCCCCAGGATCCTCCTGGCCGCTCTGACATATGACGGGGCGCCGGACACCTTCCTGCCGGAAAGGATCGAATCCCAGTATTTCCTGCTGGAAAGCGCTTCCGGCCTTTCCGGTCTGCCGCTCATCCGCTGTTTCTCTCCCTGGCGGTATAGAAGGTCTCGCCGTCATGGACATCCGACCTGATCGAGCGGTCATCGATCATGACGCCGAGGAGCTTTATCACTCCCGGCAGAGGGATGCCCAGGGAGTGATGTATGTCCAGGGCCGTGCAGGGCCGTCTCTCTATCATCGAGAGGATCCTTTCGGTGGACGCGGATTCCTCATGGCCCGCCTTCGTCCCGGTCGAGGCCACTATCTCGCACCCGGGGCCGAACAGCCCCCTGATCTCTTCGAGGCGTTCGCGCGAAAGGGGAGAGATGCCGCTTACCGTGCCGGGCCTGACCGCCGTGTTGAGCTGGATCGAGTCGACCCGGTGCTTCCCTATGAAAGAGACGAGCGCCTCGAGGTCCTCGCTGCCCGCGTTATATCCCTCGACCAGGAGGATCTCGAGCAACACCTTCCCGCGGTACCCGTCGAGGAAGGCGCCGAGCCCTCCGGTCATCATGTCGAGCTTGATACCGGGGTGGGGCCTGTTGATCCTCGAGAACGTTCCGGCAAGAGCCGTATCGAGCGAGGGGAGGACTATGTCGGCGCGCCCGAGCTCGTCGCGCACATCCGGCATGAACAGGAGCGAGGAGTTGGTGATCACCGACACGGGTACGCGGGTCGATCTTTTTATCCCGTCTATCAGCTCTCCAAGCCGGCTGTACAGCGTGGGCTCACCGGAACCGGAGAGGGTTATCACGTCGGGGGGAGTCACGGTCTCCGAGAGCGAGTCGCGCAGCTCGTCGAGTACCAGTTCCAGGGGGAAGAATTCCCTGCGTTCAAGCGTCAGGGCGGTCGTCGGCCCGCATTCGCAGTAGACGCAGTCGAAGGTACACGTCTTGTACGGCACGACGTCGACGCCCAGCGATCTTCCAAGCCTTCTCGAGGGAACAGGTCCGAAGATCCTGCTCATCTGTCTCTCCCTTCGGGTATCGATCCATGTGGATGCCATCCACACCGTATACTATTACAAAGCGCGCCGGCGCGCCACCCCCAAACCCTCCCTGACGGGGTGAAAAGCCTCCCGTGACGGTCTTGCTTGCGCCGGAGAGCCACATAGTCCATTATGTCAGCATAAAGGTATGATCACTTCGAACAAGACTGTGCCGGAGGTCGGCGATGAGCGGCCCTATGGAGAAGATGTACGGGAAGAAGCGGCGAGATATCGACGATATCGTAAAACTGATCAAGGCGGGGAGCCGGATCTTCATCGGCTCGGGGGCGGCAGAGCCGCAGCTCCTGATAAAGATGCTGATCGAGAAGGGAAGGTTCATAGCCGATCACGAGACGATCAATCTGATAGAGCTCGGCACGACCCCCTATACCGAGTCGGTGATGAGCCGGCCATTCAAGCAGAACGCGTTCTTTATAGGGCAGAACGTCCGGGACGCCGTCAACGAGGGACGCGCCGAGTACACGCCGATATTCCTCTCCGAGCTGCCTGACCACATCAGAAGCGGACAGCTCAAAATAGACGTCGCGTTTATCCAGGTGGCTCCTCCCGACAGGTACGGGTACTGCTCGCTGGGAGTGTCGGTCGACGTCGTAAAGGCGGGGACTGAGGCGGCCAAGCTTGTGATAGCCGAGGTCAACAGACAGATGCCCCGCACGCTGGGCGACAGCTTCGTGCATCTGAAGGACATAGACTACATCGTCGAGAGTGATGTGCCTCTTCTCACATGGTCGCCCCCGGAGCCTGACGAGGTGGCGATGAGGATAGGGCAGAACGTGGCCAGGTTGATAGGGGACGGAGCCACCATACAGGCCGGGATAGGGATGATACCGAACGCGATCCTCTCGTACCTGACCGACAAGAACGACCTCGGGATCCACACGGAGATGTTCTCCGACGGCATAATCGACCTGGTCGAATCGGGGGTCATCACGAACAGCCGCAAGACCCTCCACAACGGCAAGATCATCGCCACATTCTGCATGGGCACGCAGAGGCTCTACGATTTCATAAACGACAACCCGCTGATCGAGTTCCACCCGTGCGACTATACGAACGATCCCTTCGTGATAGCGAAGAACGACAGCATGATATCGATCAACGCGGCCATCCAGGTCGACCTTACCGGCCAGGTATGCGCCGACTCGATAGGCGAGTACTTCTACTCCGGCATCGGCGGGCAGGTCGATTTCGTCCGCGGCGCCGCCCGCTCGAAGGGAGGCAAGCCGGTCATCGTCCTCCCGTCGACGGCTAAGGGAGGAAAGGTGTCGCGAATAGTCCCGTTCCTCGACCAGGGCGCGGGCGTAGTCACCTCACGCGGCGACGTGCACTACATCGCTACCGAATACGGCATCGTCGACCTGCATGGAAGGAACCTTCGCGAGAGGGCGCTCGCGCTTATCGACATCGCGCATCCCGATTTCAGGAATGACCTGATCGATTACGCGAAGCAGCGGAACCTCGTGCACATGGACCAGATGCCGATGACCTCCGGGAAATACTATCCGGAAGAGTACGAGGAGACGGCCCACTTCGGCGACGTCGAGGTATTCTTCAGGCCGATCAAGCCGTCCGACGAGGACCTCGAGCGGGAGTTCTTCTACAGCCTCAGCGACGAATCGGTCTACTACAGGTTCTTCAACATCGTCAAATCGATGCCTCACGAGAAGCTCCAGCCGCTCGTCAACATAGACTACCGCGGCGAGATGGCGATCGCCGGGTTCATCGGCGGGCCGGGGGAGGAGGAGATGATCGCCATAGGGCGGTACAAGACAGACCCCGCCGACAACATGGCCGAGATAGCCTTCCTCGTCCGCGACGACTGGCAGCAGAGGGGGATCGGGACCTTCCTCTTCAACAAGCTCACCGACATCGCGCTGAAGCGGGGGATAAGCGGTTTCAAGGCGGAGGTCCTCTCGCAGAACAAGAAGATGATGTACGTCTTCCACAAGAGCAGATTTCCCGTGAGGACGAAGCTCGACGAGGGGGCTTACTACCTCGAGATAAAGTTCTCCGACGGGGTGAAGAAATGAGCGGCGGGTCAGGAAGGGACAGCGACGCGGTCTTCGTCTACTCGCCGGAGCTTGCCGGGTTCGAGCTCTCACCAGATCATCCGTTCAAACCGGCGCGTGCTAGACTCGCCTATGAGATGTGCGGGGAGCGGGGGCTGCTTACAGGTGAGGGAGTGCGCTCAGACATTTTCAGCGAGCCGGAAGAGGGGCTCCTCGAGACCTTTCACGCGCCCGAGTATATCGCCCTGCTCGAGAGGGCCGAGAGCGGGCGCGAGGTGGATATCGAGATGCTCCATCACGGTCTCGGCACGGCGGAGAATCCCATTTTCAGGGGGGTCTATACATATTCCAGGCTCGCCGCAACGGCGAGTGTGCGCGCGGCGAGGGCCGCGGCGGCGGGCGGATCGGCATTCAACCCGTGTGGAGGCTTCCATCATGCTCACAGAGACAGGGCATCCGGCTTCTGCTATGTGAACGACGCGGTCATCGCTATCCTCGATCTCAGGAAGAAGGGCATCAGGGTAGCATACGTGGATATAGACGCTCACCACGGCGACGGGGTGCAGGAGGCCTTCTACAGCGACCCGTCCGTCCTGACGGTCTCCGTCCATGAATCGGGAAGGACGCTATTCCCGTGGGGGGGATCGGAGAAGGAGACCGGAGAGGGCGACGGGAAGGGGTACAACATCAACGTCCCTCTCGAGCCGGAGACCGACGACAACGCGTTCATATTACTTTTTTCGGAGATAGTGATGGACGCGCTGAGTCTCTTCAAACCGGATGTCGTCGTGGGGACGTTCGGCACAGACACCTTCGCCACCGATCCGCTGACTCACCTGAAGATGACGAACAACGGTTACATCGACGCTGTGGGTATGCTGCGCTCCCGCTTTCCGAGGATCGCCGCTCTCGGAGGCGGCGGGTACAACATGGAATACACCGTGCGCGGCTGGACCCTGCTGTTTGCCGAGTTGGCCGGCAGGGATATCAGCCACGGGTACGGGGGAGCGCTGGGTGGTGTCCTTCTCGGCGACCCCTCGATCATCGGTTCCGACCTCAGGGACATGCATGTATACACGACGGGGAAGGCACGCGAAAGGATCATGGAACGGTCAGAGCAGCTCATAAGGTGGTATCGGGAAGAGATCCGGCCCGCCCTGGCATAGATCACGGTAAAATATCATGTCCAGGGCCGAAAGTAATTGAAAGCGCGCCATCCGTTTAATAACTTTACTGTTCCCGTAGCGCGCGGCCGCGCATACGGCGAGTCCGGGGTCTTTCAGGGATGGAGAGGATGTACGAACGTTATCTCAACATAGTAGAGGCGGAGCTCGGGTCGCTCATAGACGCGATAAACGAGGCGAACGGGCCCGAGGAGATCACGAAGAAGGTATTCGAGGCCTCAGAGACGGTTCACTACAGCCGCATACGGAGCGACAGGGACCTGCGCGAGCTGATGTACAGGGTGATCCGCCTGGCAAAGCCCCCTGTTCTATCGAGGGCCTGGGAGGAGGCATGGGGGAACCTCTTCTCACTTCTGGTGGAATACACGCTCGCATCTGAGGACGGGCCGGGCCTTGTGATATCGCTCCTCTACGGCGATGAGAAGATACCGGATGTCTCGGGCGAGACGGTGCTCTGTATCAATCCCGGCTCGACATCCACGAAGGTCGCGCTCTACAACGGTCTGAGCCTGCGGGCCTCTGAAGAGGTCCACCTGCCCCCCGATTTCAAGGATGGAGTCGAGAGCAGGGCCGGCGCTATTGCGCACTGGCTCGAGAAGACAGGGCTCAAGCAGGGCGAGCTCACCGGGATCGCATGCAGGGGAGGTTTTGTCGGGCCCATCCCGTCGGGCACTTACGAAGTAGTAACTGAGATGGTCGACGACCTCGCTGAGCCGAGGATCGAGCATGCCTCCAACCTGGCCATTCCAATAGGGCTCTCGCTGCGAGAGAAACTCTCGGGCGGACGGGAGATCGTGGTCACGATGACCGACCCGGTCGCCAGTGACGAGATGATGACCAGGGCGAGGCTGACCGGGATCCAGAAGCTGCTCAGGGACGGTTCCGGCGCGCACTACCTCAACCAGAACGCAGTGCATGACCTCGCGTCCGCCGTGCTAGGCAAAAGGCGCGACGAGCTCATAACGATCGGTGCCCACCTTGGAGGAGGCGTATCCATCGTGCGGCACAGCGGCGGAAAGGTCGATGACCTGGTGAACGCATTCGCCGGCGTCCCCAGCGCGAACCGCTCCGGCAGCATGACCCTCGATATCATCTTCCAGGCCATAGAGGAGAACAGGATCAGCCTCTCGGAGCTTCGCAGCTATCTTTACAAGACGGGGGGGCTGATCGACCTCACCGGGACGAACGATTTCAGGGCGCTCCTGCATTTCCGCGACTCAGGAGCGGTAGGGCGGCAGCGTGAGAAGATAGAGCACGTAATCGATTTCATGGCGACCTCCATCGCCGGGGCGATCATGAATCTCGCCGCCGTAGAGGGCGCGATCGACCTCGTGATCCTGACCGGCGGCCTCTCGAGGAGCGGTGAGTTCACGGGCCGGGTCAAGCGCAAGATCTTCCCGTATTTCCCGGTCGTGATAATACCAGGCTCTATAGAGCACGAGGCGATGGTCGCGGGGCATTACCGCTCCGTGCACACCCCCGGCATGATGAAGGACTACGTCACTGAAAGGGACAGCCTCAGGAAGATCAGGCTCGAGGAGAAGGAGCTCCTTTCGACCGAGATATTCGCCCATCCGCACCTGCGCCGCCGCGAGAACGTGCCTGTGACCAGCCTCGACGAGCTGCTGTACGTCGCCCGCGCGATGGTCGCGAAGAAAACGGCACCGAGGATAGCGATAGTCGGCGCCGGGAACGAGGACGCTCTCGTAGCGGCCAAGCAGGCGAACGAGGAGGGACGCTTCCCGATCGCGAAGTTCCTGCTGGTCGGCGACTATTACGAGGTCAACAAGCTCGCCTGGGAATACGACATCAAGGTCGACGGGGACAACTATACGATAGTCGATTCGGACGACCCGGTGGCCAGAGCTGTCGAGCTCCTCGACTCCGGTGAGGCGGATTTCCTGATGAAGGGGAGCGTCAAGACGGCCGAGATCATGGGAGGGACGCTGAAGTACCTCAAGCACAGCGGCAGGATCAAAAAGGGGGCCATCTACAGCCACGTTGGTTTCTTTCAGATCCCCACCTACCCGAAGCTCCTCGCGGTCACCGACGCCGCCCTGATCCCCAACCCGTCGAGCGAGATGAGGCACAAGATACTCGCGAACGCCCTTACCGTATGCGGCTATCTCAATATCGAGACTCCGAGGGTCGCCGTGATCTCCGCCGTGGAGACTGTGACGCCGAGCGTGGAATCCTCGACAGAGGCCCACGAGTTCGCGTCAGTCTACGCCGACAGGAAAGATGTGATAGTGGAGGGGCCCCTGTCGCTCGATGTCGCGATGGACCCGCACTCGGCCAGGGAGAAGCACTACACCGGCCGGATAAGGGGAAACGCCGACATCCTGCTGATGCCCGATATCGAGGCGGGGAACGTCGTGTACAAGTCACTGACGGTATCGTCCGGCGCCTACCTCGCCGGCGTCATCATGGGAGCGGGAGTGCCGATCGTGCTGACCTCACGCGGCGATTCGGCGCGCTCTAAGCTCGCGTCGATAGGGCTCGCCTGCATCGTCGCTATGAAGCAGTCTGAAGCGGCGCAGTAGCCAGGTCCGCCGGGAGGCGTCAGAAGACATATCTCAGGTCGATGAAATAGTTCGTGATGCTGGTCGGGACGATGACGCTCCCCGTGTACATGTCGAGAAAGAGTTTTTCCCTGTACCTCAACGAGAATCCGAGCGACGCGTAGTAGTTGCTGTCGAAATGGTTGTTCTCCGTCTCCACCTCTTCCGGGATGAGCGGGTCGTCCCCCTGGCCATAGTCCAGGAGGAAGGTATTCCTTTGAGCGCTGCGGTTCCATGTGAAGGTCATCCCGAACCCTGAGTAGAGGCTGAAAAAAGAGACGGGCCTGAACTCGATCGCCAGCGGGAGCACGAGCTCCGTGCGCGAGTCGGTGCGCTCGAACGAAAGCGGGAACCGGGCCTCGTAAGAGACAGTGTTGCCGTCTTCCCTCACATATGAATCGATGCCCGCTTCGCCGTTCTCGTCGAATCTTTCCCTCCAGTAGTTGACATGGGCGCCCGTCGTCATATCAAGCCTGGGCTCTATCGCGAAGGTCTTGCCCATCCTGAACACGGCTTCCGACCTCGACCGCAGGCCTTCTCCCGGATACCAGGAGATATCGTTGATCTGCAGTTCGTCGAAACTGCCCCATTCGTACTGTGTATATGTGTCGCGCCAGTCAGAATCGTAGCTGCCTCTCTCGTACCCCCCCGCCGTGACGATGACTATCCCGCCCTGGTAACTTTTCCTGGCGAACGCGGAGAACTGCCACGTGTCTCCCTGGCGGTCCTCGCGGAACTCCGATAACCTGTAGGAATAAGCGTCGATCTCCTGGGAATATCTGTCATACCTGCTGTCGATCATCAGGTTGTACTCGTCCGTAAGCGAATTGCCCCGGGCATATCCTCCACGGACCGCGAGCTCTCCAGAATCATCCCAAGCTGCCCCAGCCTGGATGTATCCCGTGTAGAGCTTCCTCGTCCTGCTGGCAAGCTGGTCTGAGGAATAGTCGCGGTAGTGGATGTACTCCCCCGAATCGGGATCGAAATTGTATTCATCCCGGATCGATCTGTAGCGGGACCTGTAATCATAGCAGCCGTAGGTGCCCCCGGCCCTCAACCCGATCGTCATCCCGCCTCCGGCCTTTCCGGCGCAGGCGATATCGAGGCGCAGGAAATTATTGTCGCTTAACGTGCAGGATTCACGCGGCACGATGTCCAGGTTTCCGCTGTAGTCGCGCTCGATCGGGACGCCGCCCCCCTGGTCGCACTCGTCTCCGTGGTGCACGGTCCACTCTGTGTCGACGGCCCATCTGAGCCCCAAGGCCTTAAGGCCGAGTACCCTGATCGCGTTCGTGTTCGGGTTGGTCAGCGAGATGAACTCCAGGTCGAGGCCCCCGCCGGCAAGCGGAAATGGAAGAGACTGGCCTCCCCCGGACCTGTAGCCGTAGTCGAAGGTCAGCGAGCCCGTCTCATAAGCTCGGGCGGGATTGAGCGCCAGGTCGGTCAGAGCGTCCGGGATCACTCCGGCGAAATCCCTGCCGAGGGCGTAGATCCTCGCCGAAGGGTAGCTGCTGCCGAAGACCGATTCCGCACGGGCTGGCCAGGCTATATGGGCCGCCGCCGAGACGGATATCATGATCGCAAGACAGGCCCGCACATGGGCCGTTAAAAGGCGCCCCGAGGATGTCATCTACCCCTCCCTGTTGTATGTTTCTTGCTAAGGAACAGAAGGATACTCCATCCGGCGGGCCCGTTCCAGCGGAAAAAGGCGCCGCTGACCGGGGCGCCCGGATCCTCTGATCACATAAATCGTTGAAATATGGTGAGATATTTGATAAAATACAGCCCTGTCAGCGATTGATCGATGGGGTCGGGCTAAAGAACCAGAGTCAGCGATGCCCGTAAAGGAGGTGAGGCGGGCAGGCTGAGGATGCCTCGAAGCCGCCGGTGAGGCGGCTATATCAATAGGTAAGAACAATGGATAGGGAGATCGAAGGATGAGAACGAGATTACTTCTGCTGATCCTCGCCGTGACTTTCATCGCGGCCGTCTCGTCGGAGGCTTTCGCGCAGCGACCGACGGCCGCACCGAAGAAATACGTGACATTCCCGTCAGGACCGACCGAGTTCGGTTATGTCGAGCCTCCGATGGACCTGAGCCAGATCCGGCCCTTCCAGGATGGGCGCGGAATGCTGATGGCGCCGGCCGCGTCGTGGGACTGGCGGACGATGAGCGGCGTGACGCCGGTCAAGAACCAGAACCCATTCGGGGCATGCTGGGCTTTCGCGGCGCTCGGAGACCTTGAATCGAAGGTCCTGCTCGGCGAGAGCGTCGTCTACGACTACTCTGAGCTCAACATCCAGGCCTGCAACGTGACCTCCAGCAACTGCAACGCGGGCGGCAACGCATGGATGTCGACTAATTATCTCACGCTGCTCGGCTCTGTAGACGAATCATGCAACCCTTACCCCGGTGGATGCCCCACGCCGACGTGCATCAATCCCGCCTGCTCGTACCTCAAGCAGGTCACCGAGTGGAAGGTCATCCCCAACGACGTAGACGCGATCAAGGCGGCCATCCAGACGTACGGCCCGGTCTACACCTCGATGTATGCCTCCTTCTCTGGATTCGGCACGTACAACGGGACCGGATGCATGACCTATTCAGGCACGGAGAGCACCAACCACGCCGTGCTGATCGTCGGCTGGGACGACGACCTCTGTGGTTCAGGCGTCGGCGGATGGATAGTGAAGAATTCCTGGGGGACTTCCTGGGGGGACAACGGCTACTTCTACATAACTTATGGAAGTGCCAGTATAGGTTCCAACTCGAACGTTATCACAGGGTTCAAGGAGTACGACCCGAACATGACCGTCTATTATTACGACGACTGGGGATGGTGGTCCTCAGTAGGGTACGGGGACGGGCATGACTACGCCGTAGTGGAGATCATCCCTCAGGCCGCAGACGAGTTCGTCCACTCGCTCCACTTCTGGGCGACCGCGGGGCCTACGACCTACGCTATCTCGCTCTGGGACGCCTTCAACGGATCGACCGCGCCCACATCGCTTCTCGCCGGCCCGTTCACGGGGACCGTGAACGAGGCTGGTTACTACACGATAGACCTTCCGGTGCCTCTCGCGGTCTCCGCGGGAGATCCGATCTACATACGTGCGGACCTGAACACGGGGTCATACGGCTACCCGATCCCGTATGACGACTCGGGCCCGATGGAGACGAACAAGAGCTATATCAGCAACACCGGCGCGTCATTCGCCGCACTCGACGCGGGCAACTACAACTACGGAGACATAGGCCTTCGCGCCACTATAGGCCCCGAGATCGTCGCTGGAACCTGCTCGAAAGAGGGCGACCCCGGATTCTACTTCAATTTTCCCGGGGGCACGATCGACTTAGTGAAGGGCGAGAGCTGGTGCGACCATCTCTACGCGGCCAACATGTACTGGGCTTCCGCGACGTGCGGGAATTATGGCGAGGACATGACCGCCGCCCTCGACACCTTCTGTGTCACCGCCGACGATGCGATCGGATGGCCAGTGACTAACTCGGCCCCCGGATGCCATATCCTCAATGACAATGTCGGCGTGTGGTACTACGAGCTCGACGTGTGCATCACGGTGCCGTGCGACGCGACGGTGGGGCAGACCAACACTCTCACGGTCCAGATGGCGTACTGTGACGTCAACGGGGTCTGCGCGCCCGACTGCGGCGACTGTGAGGATCCCAACGTCCTCACCGGCCCGGTGTACTACTACAGCACGATCACGCAGGACTTCGAGGTCGTAGTGTCTCCTCCTTCGCTCTACGTGCTCCAGGATACCCTGTACTACGTCGAGCAGGGCCAGACCGCGGCCTACATCCCGTTCTCGGTCTGCAACGGCGACGCCTGCGCGCCGCCTACCGATTACGACTACCTGATCACCAGCAAGGGCCACGTAGGCGCCGCGCTGGATCAGACAGGGATGGCCGGCGGCGTAGCGGGCGGAGCGTGCAAGGATGTGTACGGGATCGTAGACGCGGGCGCCGCGTCGGTCTGTACCTGGGACACCCTGACGATCATCGTATGGGATGCCGCGACCGGCACCGTATACGATACGTGCGTACAGGCGATCCACGTGGTCGAGCCTGTGCCCGTCCCGCTCTTCTCCGCGCCTGTCGTGGTGCTGCTCGTGCTCGCCATGATAACGGTGGCCGCGATCGTGATGAAGAAGGTGTCGGCTAAAAGGGCCTGATCATGATCTGGCAGGCGTTCGATCTGAGGGCGCGGAGCAGAGGCTTCGCGCCCTTTCTGTATCGTAGGCCGTTGCGTGCTTACCAGGGCCGCCTCTTTCTGCTAGAATCTCATGGACCCGTCCCGTGAGGGGACGGAAGAGGAGGGACACGTTTGGAGGGCACGCTCTATACATCGGGAGACTTCAGGCGCCTCGAAGAAGCGGCGGCCGGCGAGCTCCGCGAACTTAAAAGGAACGACCCTTCCGCCGAGGCGATATTCGTCGCCGGCTCGAACCTCCTCTGCGCCTATCTGAGGAAGAGGCTTTCCGTCATGCTCGGCGGGCTCTTCAATGTCAGGTTCCTCACATTTCCAGACCTCGTCTCTATTGTCGAAGAACGCTCGGGGACGGTAACGCGGGACCCTCTGCCGCCGCTCGCCTCGAGGGTCATCCTCGATGAGCTCGCCGCGGGCGATGTCCCCCGCTGTTTCTCCGAAGTGGCAGTGACCGGAGGCTTCTCCACGGCGCTGCAGTCGACTTTCACCGATCTCTCGGAGGGAGGCTGCGACGCGGCCGCGGCCGGGGCGCTCATCGCGAGCGGCGATCCGGGGCTCAGTTCGGAGAGGGCCCTCGGAGTTCTCGAACTCTTCGCGAGGTACCGTGACATCATCGAATCTCGCGGCGGCGACATCCACTCACGCTTCTCCCGTGCCACTTCCGCGGCGGCCGCCGCCCTGGCGGGGTGCGCCGTGTACGCTTACGGGTTCTACGATCTCAACGAGCTCCAGTACAGGCTCCTGGCGACCGCCATGCGGGAAGGCCCCTCGGCACTTTTCGTCCCCTGGCGCGACGAGGCTCCATACAGGTTCGCTGAACCGCTGGCCGGGCGGCTGAAGGCGGAGGGATTCGAGCACGAGCCGATCGACGACGGTCCCGCCGCCGCTCCTGAGACAGTCCTGTTCAGCGCGCCCGACGCTGTCGAGGAGGCGAGAGAGGTCGTGCGGCGGATCATCGAGATGCGCGAGCAGGGAGGGCCGGGGTTCGGGGAGACGGCGATACTTCCCTGGTCGAACGGCGACTGGCCCCCGCTGCGCGAGGCGCTCGAGGAGGCCCGTATCCCCTGGTACTCCCGCATCAGTTCGTACAGGGCGGCCGATCCCCTGCGGACCGGCGCTTTAAGGCTCCTCGAGGTGCTCTGCGGGGACGGCGGCAGGAGCGGGCTCGTCGATTTCCTCATCTCTTCTCCTGTATCAGCCGGAGCCGGCGGGGGAGCGGGCACGGATCCGTTCGCCCTCTGGGTGAGGCTCAGCGCGGGCGAAGGGATGAGAGGGGAAACGGGCTGGGACGCCGAGAACGCCCGGCTGCTCGAGAAGGTGAGGCGGCACGAGGAGCAAACGGGAGCCGGGGAAGGGACGCGGCGGTCACGGATGCTGGAGATCGCCGCCGATGCCATATCAGTCATCGAGAAGGCGAGGAAGGAGTTCGCGGATGCGGAGGGCTGGCGGGGATTCTCTTCGGCTTTCGCCGGGGCCGTCTCCGCCCTCTTCGGTGCGGATGCCGCAGCGGACGTGGTCCGGACCGTCGAGGGCCTCGCCTCCCTCGACGATATATCGGCCCATTGCGACGCGGGAAGATTCAGGAGGACCGCGTCAGCGGCCCTCGCGGGAGGTTCAGAGAGCGCGGGCAGGTTCGGGGGAGATGGCGTCAACGTCATCCTGGCCGGGCAGGCGAGGGGACTGCGTTTCGAGACGGTCTTCATGACGGGGCTAAGGGAGGGCTCAGTGCCCGGCAGGGCTAGACAGGACCCGTTCATAAAGGACTCCGAGCGCGAGGCTATAGCGAGGATCTCCCGGGGAAGTGTGCGCCTTTCGATCAGAGGCGGGCGCATCGAGGAATCGGCGCTCGTCTTCCGGATCGCCTGCTCATCCGCCTCGAGCCGGCTAGACTGCAGCTGGCCCAGGCTGGAGACAGGCGGAAACAGGGAGTTCATGCCTACTTCTTACATGAGGTTCGTACCGGGTCTCCCGGCCGGGCCGTCCGAGCGGTCCGCCGAGGCCGTGCGCATCCCGATGCGCGGGAGGCCCGAGGGCACCGAGGTCCCGCTTGGAGAGGACGATTACGATTTCCTGATGTCGGGCCGGAGGCTGGGAAAGAGCATCCACTACCCGTCCTCGGTCTTCTTCGGTATGGGGACCTCGCTGATAAGGGCTCGCTGGGGCACGCGGAGGTTCACACCTTATGACGGAGTATTCGAATCGCCCATGGCTCTCGCGGAGATCGACGCCGCGATGGCCCGGAATGGGTGGAACCTGTCGGCGACGACGCTGCAGTCATGGGCCGAATGCCCCTTCGCCTTCCTCGCCGAGAAGCTGATCGGGGTCGAGTCGGTCGAAGAGCCCGAGAGGGAGCTGACCATCGATCCGATGCAGCGGGGCACGCTCACTCATCTTGTCCTCGAGCGGCTCTACAGCGAGCTGTCCCGGGGACGTCTATTCCCTCTGTCAGAAGCGACGCTTCCAGCCGCGCTCGAAGCCGCCCGGAGGGTGGCGCGCGAGACACTCGACGCCTACGAGTCGGCCGAACCGGTCGGCCACCCGCTGCTCTGGGAGTACGAGCGCGAGACGATCGCCGCATCTGTGATGGAGCTTCTCTCGGACGAGGCGCGCGAAAGCAGCGGGTCGGTGCCGACTATGTTCGAGGCGTGGTTCGGGGGAGATCCGCCGGACGGGGCGGTGACCTTCGAAGCGGGCGGAAGGACGCTCTCTTTCTACGGCAAGATAGACCGGATCGATCTCACCCCGGACGGAGGCTACACGGTCATCGACTACAAGACTGGAAGGATCGCCGCGAAGGACCAGGACCTCGAGGGAGGCAGCTCACTTCAGCTTCCCGTCTACCTCCTGGCGGCCTCGAATCTTCTCGGCATCCCGGTAGAGGATGGCAGGGCGATGCTCAGGAGTGTCGGCACCGGCGGAGGAAGGAAGAAGGCGATCTACTCGGGGGCGGAGTGGAAGACCGGACGGTCGGAGTTCGCCCGAGTCCTCGGAGTGATAGTGGACGGGATAACCTCGGGATATTTCTTCGTCTCCCCGCGGGCCGCGGGGTGCGATTACTGTGGAGTGAGGCAGGCGTGCCCGACAGGCAGGGAATGGTTGTTCGCGGTCAAAGCCGCGGGCGACGCCAGGGCGGCCGATTATCTTGATATGAGGGGGATCAGCCTTGAGTAAGGGCGGGAAGAAGCCGGTCGATCATGAGGCCAGGCAGCGAGCCGTCACCGACCTAGACACTTCCTTCTGCCTCGAGGCGGGGGCCGGGACAGGGAAGACGACGATCCTCGTCGAGAGGTTCCTGTCGATCATCCGCGGTGGCAGGGCCGAATGCCCTGCCATCGCGGCGATAACCTTTACCGAGAAGGCCGCCTCGGAGATGAAGGACAGGCTCTTCGGCAGGATCGAGGGACTCCTCGCGGGAAAGGAGATACCGGAGGATGAGAGGCCAAGGCTGGAGAAGGCCAGAGACGATCTCGAAAGGGCGCAGATCTCCACGATCCATGCGTTCGCCGCGGCGATTCTCAGGGAGTTTCCGCTCGAGGCCGCGATAGACCCCGATTTTCAGCAGCTAGACGGGTTCGACGCCTCGATGTTCGAGGACGAGACCTTCAGCGAGTTTCTCGGGTTCGCGGACAGGAAACACGAGCAGGCAATCAGGAAACTGATGCCGCTCGGCAGGCCCGCGTTCTGCATCGATCTGCTGAGGGATCTGACGCTGTTCCATTACCATGGCAGGGCGGCCCGCGCGACAGGCGGCATCTTCGGCGGCGTGGCTGCGCCCGCGGGGTTGGCGGCTCAACGCCGGCCTCTCGATTCCTCAGCGCACAGATCGTATCTCGAGGCTTCAGCGGGGCGGCTCTCCGAACTTGCCAGCGCCGGCTGTGTGTCACCGGAGGACGCAGGGCTCGCCGAGATCGTCTCGTTCGCAGGAGAGGTGCTGCACCTCGAGGATCTCGAGGGCCTGCAGCTCGCCTCCCGGATGCTTGCCGTCCAGCCGCCGAAGGCGAAAGGGAATCGCGGCAACTGGTCGCCGCCCGAATCGTGCGGTGAGCAGAAGAGCCTGTGCGGTGAGATAGCCGAGGCTCACGCGGAGTACTGCGCTGCCTATATGGACGATCTGCGCGAGTCCCTCTCCGAATGGTGCGATGATTTTATCGAGTTCGCCGATATGAGGAAAAGGCGCGGCGGAGTGCTCGATTTCGACGACCTTCTGATCGGGGTCAGAAGGCTCCTCGAGAACCGTTACGCCCTGGAGACCCTGCGCCGGCGCTTCCGCTACATCCTGGTCGACGAGTTCCAGGATACCGACCCTCTTCAGGCCGAGATAATAATGCTGCTTGCCGGCCGGCCCGGCTCCCGCGGTGTGGATCCGGAGCCGGGCAGGCTCTTCGTCGTCGGTGATCCCAAGCAGAGCATCTACAGGTTCCGCGGGGCGGATGTCGAGATATACGAGCTCGTGAAGGAAGCGATAGCGGAGGCTGGATCTATTCTGAGGATAACGCAGAACTTCAGGTCGGTCCCCGGGATCATCGACTGGGTCAACGGCGCCTTCGCCGGGCTGATAAGGAGACCGGACGACGGGAGGTACATGCCGGATTACGAGCCGGTTCACGCGATGCGCGATGGGGACGGCCCAGCAGTATACAGCCTCGACCTGGAGACGAAGGCCACGAGGTCGGGCGACTTCCGCCGCGAGGAGGGAGAGGCCGTCGCGAGGTTCATATGGGACCTCGTAGGATCGGGCAGGGAGGTGCTCGATACGGTGACGAGGATGAGCAGACCGGTCAGGTTCGGGGACATCGCGCTCGTCTACAGGAGCACGACCGGCATCGACTCTTACGAGGACCCGCTGAGGGAAGCGGGCATCCCCTATCTCGTCGAGGGGGGCAAGCTCTATTACACGAGGCAGGAGGTCCGGGACATCTCCAACGCCGTCTGGGTCATCGAGGACCCGTTCGATTCGGCGGCCCTGCTCGCGGCCCTGCGCTCCCCGATGTTCGGGTTCAGCGACGAGGAGATATTCCTCTACAGCAGGGCCGGGGGAAGGCTCGATTACCTCGAACCGTGTGTCCCGGAAGGCGTGGGGTTTGAGCCCTTCCGCGAGGCTTTCAGCTTACTTTCAAGGCTCCACGCCGGCCGGAACGCCGCGGGACCCGTGTCGACATTGCGCGAACTGCTCGCACGGACGGGGTACCTCTCGACATCGATGCTGAGGGTCCATGGCGAACAGAGGGTCCTGAACCTCCGCAAGGCGATCCAGACGGCCCGGGTCTTCGAGGAGAAGGTGCTCTCCTTCAGGCACTACGCGAGATGGATGAGGGACCAGGATGTCCTCGGCGCTGCCGAGGGCGAATCGCCGGCTATCGACGAGAGTGAGGACGCGGTCAGGATGATCACGATCCACAAGGCGAAGGGGCTCCAGTTCCCCGTCGTTATCCTGGTCAACCTGGTCCAGGCGATGCGGGGGGCCGACAAGTTCATCCCGGGCGGCGCCGGGTTGCCGGCGATCAGCGTGTCGGGCCGCAGGACGAGCGATTACCCTGCCGCGTCGCTGCGCGAGGAGAGGATGGATACGGCCGAGACCGTCAGGATGCTCTATGTCGCGGCGACAAGGGCCGGTGACATGCTCGTCGTTCCGAGGGCCCCCGATATAAGGCGCGGGCGGCCCAAGCTCTACAGTCTCCTTGTTGATGCCCTCGCCGGTACCGGCCGGGTCCTTCTCCGGGACCTGCCGCCTCTTCCCAAAGGTGAGGGGCCGTTCACCGTCATGCCGAAGATCACCCCGGAGAATACGGCTGCGGCTCAGAAGGCGAGGGCGAGGTGGGCGGCTGCGAGGCGGGATTTGCTCGAGAGCTCTGGGCCCGGGCCGGTGAGCGTGAGTCCATCCGCTCTGGAGAGATTCGAACCGCTCGCGGGGGCGCCGGCCGGCCCGGCCCGCGAGTCAGCGATGCTTTTCGGGGCGGCATTTCACAGGATGATGGAACTCGTGCTTCGAGGGCGCGGGAGACCGGGCGCCGAGGTCGCCGCCCGTGAAGCGGCGCTGGAGTGTGGAGCGGCCGGGCTCGAGAAGGAGCTTTTCGCCCTCGGCATCCGGGCGCTCGGGTCGGACCTTCTGAGAAGGGCGATCCAGGCGGATAGGCTCATCGTCGAGCCGCCCGCCTCTGTCCCCCTGCCGTGGGGGATGCTCGACGGGAGGCTCGACCTCGTCTTCGAGAGGGGAGGCTCGTGGACGATCGTGGATTTCAAGACCGATGACATAGGGCCTGGAGAGGTCCATACCCGCCTGGAAGCCTACAGGCCGCAGGGCGCCGCTTACGCCTGGGCCCTGGACCGCCTTGGGATCGGGCCGCTTGACAGGGTCGTATTCTATTTCGTGCGCCCCGATGTGGAGATCTCGCTGGAGGCAGGCCCCAGCCTGCTCGCAGAGGGGGAAAAGATCGTCACTGCTGCTGCAGCAGTGAATCCTTCTCTTCCTTGAGCCTCTCCGAGATGAGCCTGGCCGCTTTCCTGCCGGACTGAAGCACTCCGCCGAATATGGGGCCCACCCGGAAGGAGCCGAACGACGTGTTCGCGCAGATCCCGGCCACATAAACGTTGGGGAAGATCTCCTTCGTGTTCTCGACGGTGTTCTGCTCGCCCCTGTCGGCCCAGAGCGGGCGCTCGCCCTCTATCTTTCCGGTCGGTGTAAGAAGGCGCGCGTCAGCCTTGCGCTCTATGCCCCGCACTACCTCCGCGGCGTAGCCGGTAGCATCGATGATGAACCTGCACTCGACGGACAGGGGAGCGACGCGAAGCGCAGCCGTCTCGACGGCGGTCCAGTTTATCACTACCCCGGCCGCAGCGTTATCCTTCAGTATGATGTCCTCGACGCTCACGAGGTTGAAGATCCTCGCTCCGTTCTTGCAGGCCCGGGCGCCGAGCGAGCAGGCCGCCTCGACAGAGTCGGCTGTGTGATAGCCCTTCTTGAACGGCTCAGTCGTTATCCCGAACTCATCGAGGATATCCTTGCCCTCCTCCTGTATCACGATCACGTTCATCATCATCCCCCCGCCCCAAATTCCGCCTCCTATGCTGAGCCCCCGCTCAAAGAGGCACGTCTTCCAGCCGCCGCGGGCCAGGTCGGCCGCGGCGATGAGGCCGGCGGGGCCGGCTCCGACGACGGCTACGTCGCAACTCACCGCACCGAAAAGTTTGTCCGTATAACTCTTTATTATAGCTTCTGTTATGGTTCTTTCGCTTAGCGGCATCCCATTTGCCTCCGGTCTGTCTGATTTTTGTCGAGGACGCGGGTGGCGGGGCCCGCCCGCTGTGATCTGGCAGCTAACTTGTAAACGACCGGGGGCGGAGGGTCAAGTCAAAATCAGGCTTTTCGGCGGGGACGATGACTCTTTCATCCACTGGGAGCAGGACTTATGTTATCATCGATACACGGGAGATCAGAGAGGCCAGGCAGACGGAGAGGGCATTGAGAACGAACAGGAACAAGTCAGAACTGCTGGAAAGAATAATCGGCGGGCTCGACCACGCCAGCGACGCGATCGGGCTCTTCGATATCGACGGGACGTTCATTTACTGCAACAGGATCTGGAAATTGCTGCATCGCCTCGATCCAGAGGCCGACTACACCGGCCTGAAGGATTCAGTGATAGATATGCCGGAGCTGCGCCCCCATATAGAGGAGATAAAATCCCATCTAGTGCCTGGCTACAGGTATGTCGTGCGGAAGGCATTAGAGTTAGAGGGTGAGGAAAGGATTTTCCAGATATCGGTCAACTGCTTGACGGAACAGGGAGCTCCGCTGGTCCTTATAATCTTCAGGGACGTGACAGAGCTCGACAGGGCGCGCAGCGACCTGAAGAAATACCGCGACCGGCTCGAGGAGACCGTCAAGGCAAGGACCGCCGAGCTCGAGGAGGCGAACGATACGCTCGCCTCCGAGGTAAAGGTGCGTATCGAGGCGGAGAGGTCCCTTCGCGAGAGCGAGGAGTACACACGGACCCTTTTCATGGCGCTTCCTATTCCCACCTTCACCTTCAGGAAGAAGGGCGGCGCGATAGTATTCGAAGGGTACAACAAAGCCGCGAAGAAGATGACGAAGGGGCTTACAGAGAACGAAATCGGGAAAAGCGCCGAAGAGGTCCTCAGGAACCGGCCAGGGATATTAGAGGATCTCGAGAGATGTTTTTCGGAAAAAATGACATTCGGGTACGAGAGAGAATACGAAGACGACGTGATAGACGAGAGATGGGACCTGTCGGTAAAGTACGTCTTCGTCCCCCCGGACACCGTGATGGTCCACACCGAGGATATCACATCCAGGGTCAGCGCCGAGAAGGAACTCAAGAAGCACCGCGATAGGCTAGAGGAGCTGGTAAGGGAGGGAACGGCCGAGCTGGAGGAAACCAACAGGCAGCTGCTCGAGGAGATCAACCGCAGGGAGAACGCCCAGAAAGCGCTCGCCGAATCCGAACAGAAATACCGGACAATATCAGAGATGACCTCGGACTACACCTTCGTCGCCACGCTTCTTCCCGATGGATCGCTTCGCAGGGAGTGGATGGCCGGCGCCTTCGAGAAGATCACGGGGTACAGCAGGGGAGAGCTGGAAGCCAAGTTAAGCGGATTAAGCGCTGTCCATCCCGAGGACCGTCCGGATCTCATGAATGTCTTTGCGAGATTCAAGGCCCGGACTTCGGTCGAGTCGATAGAGTTCAGGATAGTGTCGAAATCGGGCAATGATGTCTGGGTCGAGGCGATGGCCAAACCCCTTCCCCCGTCAGAGGAAGGATATCCGAGGGGCATGATAGTGGTAAAGGACATCAATGCCCGGAAGGCTGCCGAGATGGAGCTGGCCAGGCGGAACAGGGAGCTGTCCGTCGTGAACAGGCTCCGGGAGATATTCGATTCGGGCTCGAGGGACATGGAGATAATGGACATGGTCCTAGAGGCGCTCCTCGACAACAGCGAGGCGCTGAGCGCGGGGGTCTGCAGTGTCGACGGCGACACCGGCGCGATCGAGATGACCGCCGCGAAAAACTTCTCCGACGATTTCATAAGGGATTACGGCAGGAGCCCGATGCTCAGCGAGACAGCCTCCCGGATAATCAGGGATGACAGGGCAATGATCATAGAGGAAGACGCTGTTGAGGTGACGAAAAGGACAGAGGCGATGAGGGGATACGGCGTGTACCAGACGATAGCGTTCCCGGTGAAGATCAGGAACAGGGAAACGGCGATATTCCTCATCGGCTACGGGAAGGACCATCATATCGGGCCGGAGAAGATGCGTTTCTTCGAGATAGTCCAGACCCAGGTGCGGCTGCAGTTCGAGCACCGTGCGCTTATTGCGGATCGTGAATACTACGAAAAGAAGCTCAAGGAGCTTGCCGGCAGCCTTATAGACCTGATCGAGAAGGAGAGGAACATGATGGCGCTTAAGCTCCACGACGAGCTGGGGCAGTCTATAGTGGCCATCAACGGCGAGATTCTTTTTCTTGAAACTCAGCTCGAATCCTGCGAAAATAAATCCAAGGGGACTCTTGCCAAGATCAAAGAGCAGCTGAAAGAGCTAACACAGAACGTTCGAGAGCTATCGTACTCGATTCATCCGGCGGTGCTGGATGATCTTGGCCTGCGCCCGGCGCTCAGCTCATATATCGACAAGTTCATCAGGAGCGACGATCTCAATGTCGAACTTGTCACAACGGGATTTGACGGCAAGCTGGTGGGTAGTGAGGCGCTCACGATGTACCGGATCGCGCAGGAAGCGTTGACGAACGTGGTCAAGCATGCCGGAGCGAAGAATGTAATGGTAAGGATCATCCGCGGTTATCCCGACCTTATCCTGGCGGTCGAGGATGACGGCAGGGGCTTTATCCCCGAAGGAGAGGAATCGAGGGGGAAGGGGCTGGGAATAATAAATATGCGAGAAAGGCTCAGGGGAATGGGGGGCAGGTTCAGGATAATCTCCGCCCCGGGCCGCGGGACGAGGATACGCGCGTCAATACCGATGGAGGAACGTGATGAAGGATAAAGTCAGGGTACTGCTTGTCGAGGACCACACGATGTTCAGGCAGGGTGTAAGGAGGCTTGTGGAGGAGGAATCCATCGATGTCGTAGGTGAAGTCGATAACGGACAGGACGCGATAACAAAGGCCGTGGAACTGGTGCCCGACGTCGTTATCATGGACATCAGCATGCCTATAATGCGTGGTATCGAGGCGACATCCCGAATCAAGAAGGATGTTCCGAGCGCAAAGGTGGTCATCCTGACGATACATAACGAGGAGAGCTATCTCTTCGGTGCTCTCGACGCGGGGGCGGACGGGTACGTGGTCAAGGGAGAGGACGTCAATATCCTGCTCAAGGCGATCGAGACCGTGATGAGCGGGGAGTTCTACATCAGCTCCGAGATGTCCTCCGACGCACTCGAAAAGTATGAGAAGCACAAGAGGTCGGGAAAAACGCCGGACGAGTTCAGCAGGTTGACCAACAGGGAAAGGGAGATACTCCAGCTTATCGCCGAGGGATACACGAGCAAGCAGATTGGGGAGAAGAAGTTCATCAGTGTAAAGACGGTGGAGAACCATCGGGCGAATATCATGAACAAGCTCGGCATACACGAGACGGCGGGGCTGGTGCGCTATGCTATTCAGATAGGCCTCGTCGATCTGGATCTCGAGCGATGATACTGACATCTCACGGCCAGCGGCATGAATGCCGGAAACCCTCGTGAAAATAGGTCGAATCCCCTATAGTATTGCTGCGAAAGATCCGTTATGATTAATCTGTCCGTTGATGCGGACGAAAAGGCTTTCGGGTAGATCAAAAAGACAATTGAAACGAGAAAAATCGAAAAGATCCTGACTGCCCGGAACAACGACAATACGGAGGTCGTTAGAGGAATAGAGACAGACAAATATCGATTTGGGTTTGCCGCCTGAATATAACGGGAGTTTTTTCCTTCCTACCACAAAACCCCATCTCTTCCCCTAGGAGATGAGCCGCTTATCGGGAGAGGACTTCCACCTGATCCGTCAGGTTCGGCCAGCAACGCTCCGGTGAGAGTCCCTTAGGATCGCTTTCCACTTCCAAGGAGCTAAGGCCGTTTTCAGGCGGCATTTTCATGCCCGGACCGGACCGGAGTGACGGCAGCCCGCACCCCTGCTCTTCCTTGCCACACCAGTCCCTCGTGTATTAGTATCTTCCTTCGAAAAACAGAGATCACATTCAGCCTGCCTGGTCATCTGCCGCATGGAGGGGTTCATGAACTGGACGGACAGAAGGTACTGGATATACTCGAAGATCGCCGAGGCTTTCTCCTCTAGGACCGGCATCAGCGGCGGGGATTTTCTCGAGATATACGTGGAAGCCGAAGAGCCGCCGCCGATAAGCGATTTCGAGGCTCAGTACATCCCGGACGGCGAGACGCTCGACGATATCCTCGAGGTGCTCGGCGAATCGACCGGCGTCGGGGAAAAAGCGGTCGCCCACTATGACAGAAGAGAAAGTTTTCCCCAGTACGCCGAGCATCTTCTCAGGGCCGGAGCCGGAGAGGAGGAAGAGTAGTGAGGATCAGATTCATCTTCGCCGCGGCAATATCTTTTATCCTTGTCCCTCCCGCGGCCGGCGCCGGCTCCCTGTTCACGGGAGAGAGCGCCGTGTTCTTCGAGAGGGGACATTACTGGATCGAGCTGGGGCTCTCCGCCGCGGCAGACACCATAGGATCAGGCGATCTGGATCGCCGCGATTTCACCATCACCGATGACGAGACGGGTGAGTCGTTCGATCCCTCGCGCGTCGAGATCTTATCGGGCGGCGACCGCGGCAGGTTCGTCGTCCTCTCGTCGGGGAGGCTGAAAGGCAGGACGTGCTACTCGGTCTCTTACGGCAATGGAGAGGCCGCCATGCGGCTGCGGTCGATATGTGATCCGGCGGGCAGGGAGCCTTCGCACGCCAGGGGAGGAGTCGCCGGCTTCTTCCGCGACAATATCGCTCCCGCTTTCTCGGCGTACGGCGAGGAGTACAGATGGAACAGACTGTCGGCCGGATATGACTTTACCTCGTCGAGGGGATCGACCGATATAGCCATCGAGCCGGGGTTCGGCCGTGGATGGCTTTCGGTCACGCCGTTCTTCACGCACGATGGCACGACATATACATCCGGAGGCGTCGAGAGGTCCACCTCGAGGATGAGAAGCGGGGTAAAGGCGGCGGCTAGAAAATGGACCGGCCTCGTGCGGCTGAGTATCGAGGGGGGATATGTCTATGACCGGGAGTCTTCCTACTCCGGATCGATACGGACCGCCTCCTCGGCGATGGCTGCAGGGACGGTCAGGCTCGACAACCTGTTCGACCCGCTCAACAGGCACGCCGTGAGCGTCCTGAAGGGGGTCGACCTCGGTGCTGGATATGCCTGGTACGACTCGACGGAGGCTGGAGCGGGCCTTTCCGAAGGCGGACCGCTGCTGATCGCGCGGGCCACCTGGACCCTGGCGGCAAGCCTTCAGCTCTCATACAGTGTGGAGGCCTGCCATCCGGACGGTGGGGACTGGAATTACCTGCAGCGCGCGAGGGTGAGGCTTCTACTGCGCGAAGCGCTCGGCAGACCGGAAGGGCGCCCGTACCATCCCGACCTCGAGCTGGCCGTCGACTGGGGCCGCAGGTTCCCCTTCTTCGAAAGGGAGGAGAGGATACTTCTGGGGTTCACATTCGACCTTTATCCCTGGTGATCACTCCCCTGTGATCCTCACGAAACAGAGCCTCGAGCGCGGGCCGTCGAACTCGCAGAAGAATACGGCCTGCCAGGTGCCCAGCAGGGGCCGCCCGCCTGTTATAATTACCATCTCGCTTGCTCCGACCAGCGACGACTTCACGTGCGCGTCCGAGTTCCCTTCAGCGTGCCTGTACTCCCAGCCTTCCGGCACGATCTTCTCGAGTGTCTTCGATATGTCGGACGCTACGGCCGGGTCGGCCTTCTCGTTGATGGTCACTGCCGCTGTCGTATGTGGGACGAAGATGTGGCAGATCCCTTCTACTACTCCGCTTTCCTCTATCAGGTCCCGTATCCTCGATGTGATGTCTACGAGCTCGACGCGCCTTTTCGTCTTTACCGCTATCTCCCTTATCAAATCAGCCTCCATGATGATGCCCGCGGACATGATACTTCACCGGGCGCTCCAATGGAAGCCTTGACCGCCCAGGCGGGCTTGCTTATAATCCAGTGCCCGGCCCCCCCTCAGGATGCCGGGAACCTGGATATACAATACATCTGTCACTATTCACTGAACGGACAGGAAGAGGAGGTCGAGGAGAATGTCGCTTAGCGGAATGGAACCGAAGGATCTGTGGGTACATTTCGAGAAATTCCTTTCGATACCGCATACGTCGGGGAACGAGGCCGGGATGGGCGAGTACCTGCTGGAATGGGCGGCCGCAAAGGGTTTCGACGCGGAGCAGGACGAGACCGGCAACGTCGTCGTCAGGGTCCCCGCGACCCCCGGCAAGGAGAAAGCGCCTGTCATCGTGCTCCAGGGACACATGGACATGGTCGGAGAGAAGAACTCAGATATCGACTTTGATTTCATGAAGGACGCGATCCAGACGGAGATGGACGGCGACTGGCTCACCGCGAAGGGTACGACCCTCGGCGCGGATAACGGCATAGGCCTCGCCTCCGGCATGGCGATAGCCGAGGCGGACGACGTCGTTCACGGGCCACTGGAGATCCTTGCCACAGTCGACGAGGAAGTCGGCCTGACCGGCGCAGGCAAGATCAAGCCGGGATTTCTGAAGGGCTCCGTCATGTTGAACCTCGACAGCGAGGCACTCGGCGAGGTGACGATCGGATGCGCCGGCGGCGGCGACTCGACTATCACCCTTCCCATAAAACGCATAGACGCGCCCGCCGGGACGAAACCGTTCACGCTCAAGGTATCCGGGCTGCGCGGGGGGCACTCGGGGATCGACATCCACGAGCAGCGCGGCAACGCGATAAAGATCATAACGAGGCTGGTCGCCATGATAACCGGGAGCCAGCCCGCGCACCTGGTCGAGATCAGGGGGGGCAACAAGCGTAACGCGATCCCCCGCGAGGCGTTCGCCGAGCTGATGATCCTCGATACGGCCGTAAAGGACGTCAAGGAGCTCGTCTCCGACCAGATAGCGAAGATCGCGATCGAGCTCGGAGGCAGGGAGAAGGATCTTGGCGCGTCGCTCGCCCCGTCCGACAGCGGCGGCAGCAAGGTCCTCGACGGCGCAAGCCAGGCGACCCTTCTCGACCTGCTCATCGCCCTGCCGCATGGCGTAGAGGCGATGAACTACGATATCGCAGGTCTGGTGGAGACTTCGAACAACCTCGCCACGATCTCGATGACTGACGGCGAGGCGAAGATCGGCACGTCGACGAGAAGCTCGATAAAGACGGCCCTGCAGGCCCTGCGCGACAGGATAGCCGCCATGTCAAGGCTCGCCGGTGCTTCGGTAGTCGAGAACGATCCTTACCCCGGATGGATGCCCAACGTCGACTCGGACCTCCTGAAGGTCTTCAAGGGCGTTCACAAGGAGGTCTTCGGAGCGGAGCCCAAGACGATCGCCATCCATGCCGGCCTCGAGTGCGGTATCATCGGGGAGAAGTTCCCCGGGATGGACATGATCTCGTTCGGCCCCGACATCCAGCACCCGCATTCGCCCGACGAGAGGGTCAACGTTTCCTCGGTCGGGAAGTTCTACGGGCTTCTCTCGGCACTAGTAACGAAACTGGCAGGCTGAGGGCCGTCAGGATAGACCACAGGCAGGGGGAGGGAGCCGTGCGGCTCCCTCCCCATTTCAGTCTACAGGCGGAGCAGAGCGGGGATCGCACATAAGGCGGTCCGCCCAAACGGCTTGACATTCCAGAGCGAATCTATATTATTTCCCCTACGATTGGATCATATGTAGGGGTGTAGCTCAACTGGCTAGAGCACCGGTCTCCAAAACCGGGGGTTGCGGGTTCGAGTCCTGCCTCCCCTACTTTTTTATTTCCAGCATCCGCGAATACTGCCATAATGCGAAACCGGTCCGGCCGGAAGGAGATCACATATGGCGAGGAAAAGGGTCACAAGCGGTATGAGGCCGACAGGGAGCATCCACCTGGGCAACCTGCTCGGCGCGCTCGACAACTGGGTAAGGCTCCAGGACCAGTATGACTGCTTTTATTTCATCGTAGACTGGCACGCCCTGACGACTCCGGGCGGAGGCGGAGCGGTCGGATTCGAGAACGTAGGCGATCTGAGGGCTAACGTTCACGAGATGGCCGTCGACTGGCTCGCAGCGGGGCTCGATCCGGAGAAGTGCTCGATATTCGTGCAGTCGCACGTCCCCGAGGTGGCCGAGCTGCACCTGATCTTCTCGATGATCACTCCTCTCGGCTGGCTCGAGCGTAATCCCACGTACAAGGACATGGTGCAGGGATACAGGATCGAGAACCCCAGCCTCGGGCTCCTCGGCTATCCGACCCTGCAGTCGGCCGACATCCTCGCCTACAAGGGGGATTTCGTCCCCGTCGGCAAGGACCAGGAGGCCCACATCAACATGACCAGGGACCTCGGGCAGAGGTTCAACTCCCTCTACGGGCGAGAGGTCTTCCCGATCACCGAGGCCCTCCTGACAGAGGTCCCCAAGGTTCCGGGTCTCGATGGCGTCGACAAAAAGATGAGCAAGAGCTCGGGGAACTATATCGCGACGAACCTCAGCGCCGAAGAGACGACGAAGAAGATCCGGACGATGTTCACCGATCCGGTGAAGATAAGAAGGGACGATCCCGGCCATCCGGACGGGTGCGTCGTCTACGCATTCCACGGGATATACAACAGGGCGGAGCTGGAGACGATCAGGGACGAGTGCGAGTCGGGAGAGAGAGGCTGCGTCTCCTGCAAGATGGAGCTCGCTGAGAAGATGAACGCCGCCCTCGAGCCGATACGCGAGAGACGTGCCGGGCTGGAGGCCTCTCCTGAGCGGGTCAGAGAGATCCTGGGAGCGGGAGCGGACAAGGCCCGCGGTATAGCGAGAGAGACGATGAGGGAAGTCAGGGAAGTGATGAACATTCCGACGAGGGAGAACGTCTGATGTCCGATTCGACAGCCTTCTTTATCAAGAAGTTCCGCGAGAGCATCGACACCCCGGAAGAGCCGGGCCAGTGGTTCAGACCGAGGCCGTACCGGAACGCCGTGGTGAGGTTCCGCCGGTGCTCGATCGACGATTTCGAGCAGAGGCGGGACATACTGATAAACGAGGCCGGGCTCAATGCCTTCCTCTTCAGGGCCGACATGATACCCGGGTGCGACCTTCTCTCCGACTCGGGGACAACGACGATGACGATGGAACAGTGGGCCGCGATGATGCTCGGCGACGAGGCTTACGGCTCGAACGAGGGTTATTTCGAGCTCAGGGCGCAGTTCGCCGAGACGTTCGGCGCCGGCTGGTGTGAGAAGGATAATTTTACCGGAGGCTCTTCCGAGAGCCTCTTTCTTTTTCACCAGGGAAGGGCTGCGGAGAACGCCTTCTTCTCGGTGCTGGCCAGGCAGCTGGCCGCCGCCGGCAGGGGGAGCGACGCCCCTCTTTCGAAGGGGCTGATGTCTGAGCTGAGGAACCGGATCGAGTCGAAGCTGGACTCGAACGGGCATTCCAACGGCTCGCCCGTCTGGATAATCCCCAGCAACTCGCACTTCGACACGACGCAGGGGAACATCGAGGACAAGAATATGATCCCACTCAACCTCCCCTGCCGTGAGCACCTGGAGGGAAACGAGATCTACCCGTTCCGCGGCAACATGGACGTGGAGGAGCTCGATAACCTGCTCGAGCACGAGAGGGACCGTGTGCCCCTGGTATATCTGACCATCACGAACAACACTGGAGGCGGGCAGCCGGTCTCCATCGACAACATACGCCAGATTCGCAATGTCACGCGCAAGCACGGCGTTCCGTTCTTCTTCGATGCCTGCAGATTCGCCGAGAACGCGTGGTTCATAAAAAAGCGCGAGGACGAGTTCTGGGATTCCTCGATCAGTCAGATCGTCCACGAGATGTTCCGCTACGCCGACGGGTTCCACATAAGCTTGAAGAAGGACGGACTCGTCAACATGGGCGGAGCCCTCGTCATCCGCAGGGACGGCGATTTCTCGAAGAAGTTCCCGCACTTCAAGGAAGGGATAACCGACCACCAGATCATGGCCGAGGGGCATCCGACATACGGCGGACTGCCGGGCAGGGACCTCAAGGCCATAGCCGAGGGTCTCAGGACCGTGGTGCGCGACGAGTACCTCGATGCGAGGATAGGGCAGGTCGTGCGTTTCGGCAATCACCTCTTCGAAGCCGGGATCCCGGTCATAAGGCCGATCGGAGGGCACGCGGTCTACATCGACCTCGACAGGTTTTTCGACGGCACAGCCGATGACGACGAGCTCAAGGGGATCTCGCTGACGGCGCTTCTTCTGATCGCGGGCCACCGTGTCTGCGAGCTGGGTGTATATGCGTTCGGCTCATTCGACGGCGAGAAGGAGATCCCACCCGAGCCCAGGGTCAACTACGTGAGGGCCGCGGTCCCCAGGCTCGCCTACGAGGACCAGGATCTCTTTTCGGTCGTGGAGGCGCTGAAGGTCCTCGCCGACAACAGGGACAGGATACCGGCCGTAAACGTCGAATATGGCAGGGACCTGAGTCTCAGGCACTTCAAGAGCCGTTTCTCTTTCAGGGGCTGATTGGGCCGGATAAGCGGCTTTCCGACTTTCATCCGCAAAGTGGAATATTTCATGCTTGTCATGACCTGTCCAGGTCTGAACCGGGGTATTTCTCTGAGCGGATAATCGATGGAACACGAACGATTCTTCGATACAGTATACGCACCGGCCAGGAACAAGGACGAGCTGATAAGGGAGCTTTCCGCCGTCATGGAGATGGCGGAGGTGCTCAATTCGCGGCTCGACCTCGACCACATCCTGTCCAAGATGTCCGGTGAACTCGCGCGTATCATCGACTATGACCTCGGCTGCCTCGCCATCTACGAGAAGGAGGATAACTGCCTCTACATCAGGCACGTCTACAGGCCCAGCGGCGACACCTCCTTCGAGGGCAGGTTCGTTCCACTGGAAGAGTCCAACGTCGTCGGCTGGGTGGCTATACACAGGAAGCCTGTTCTGCGGCGGGATATACAAGCGGACCGCAGGTTCACCGAGATCATGAAAGAGGACAATCTCGGTTCGGACATAGTAGTGCCGTTGATAGCGAAAGACCTCTTTATCGGAACTCTCAACCTCGGAAGCTACGAGAAGAACCGCTTCAGCGAGTTCGATCTCGAACTGGTCACAAAATTCAGCCAGCTGACCTCCATCGCCATAGAGAATTCCCAGCTTATCGAAAATCACAGAGAACTGGGTGAAAAGTACCGGACCCTGATGAGCCACGCGAGCGACGTGATAATGCTTATCGACTTCTCTGGGGAGATCGTCGATTGCAATGACATCGTTTACAGGCAGTTCGGATATGCCCCCGAGGAGGTTATCGGCAAGAGTTTCTGGCTCTTCACGACGCCCGACAGGAGGGATCTTTCGCGCAGCAACCTCGCCAGGGTCCTTAAGGGAGAGCCGGCCTCCTTCACGGAGATCCCGTACCTGAAAAGGAACGGGGAGGTCCTGTACCTGGATGTGGCCGCCACGCTGGTGAAGATCAAGGGACATCCGTACATCCTCAGCGTAGGGCACGACGTGACCGACAGGAAGATGCTAGAGGAGCGGATAACAGTGCAGAACAGGGAGCTCACCGAGGTAAACAGGAAGCTGATGCAACTCGACCGCCTCAAGAGCGAGTTTCTCGGACGGATCAGCCACGAGCTCAGGACGCCCCTGTCGATAATCATGGCTTATTCCGACACTCTCATAGAGGACGCCGATTTTGAGATCGAGAAGAGCACGAGAAGAGAATTCCTGCAGATAATCGACGCTCAGTCCAAGAAGCTCCTCGCCGCGATAAACGACCTGCTCGACCTATCCAAGGTCGAGGTCTCAGACACGATGCTGAACGTCACCGAGGCGAGCATAAACGAGATGATCAGGCTGTCGATCAAGATGGCCGAGCCAGCCGCTCGCAAGATCGGCATCAAGATAGTCAGCGAGCTCGACGAATCGATTCCCATAGCGGCCTTTGACCCGCAGAGGATAAGGCAGGTCTGTGTAAACCTTCTCAGCAATGCCGTCAAGTTTTCCTCTCCGGGTGGAACAGTGACCGTCACTTCCACCTGCGACGGAGAAGAGATAATCGTCTCCGTTATCGACGATGGCCCCGGCCTTGAATCCGGTGAGACGCGAGAGATCTTCGAGAACTTCACACAGCTCGACGGCGGTTCGGACAGGAGCAGGAACGGCCTGGGCATAGGCCTGCGCCTGGTGAATCACTATATCTCCCTGCACAGGGGAAGGATATGGGTCGAATCAGAGAAGGGGAGGGGATCAGTGTTCAGATTCTCTCTTCCGCTTTCGAGCTGTCTGACTGACCTTGAGATCTCACGATAGATCTCAGACGACGACCACGCTTCCTCCCTCCAGGGAGATCTTCCTCGATATAGACGTCACGGCCAGGCCGCCGATCCGCACCGAACCCTCGCTCAGTGTTTCTTCCTCTGCCTCTACGAGTATACGAGCCAGGCTGGATCTGTCGTTGCCCTGCTCCATGATCATCTCTCCGGACGTGACGATCCCGTGCCTGAGCAGATAGTTGCCCAGGCCCGCCGCCGCGGTGCCTGTGCCGGGGTCTTCCCACATGCCTACCGCCGGGGCGAAGTGTCTCGCGTATGAGACGCAGTCCTCGCTGAATGCGTCCGTTGAGAATATGTGGTTCGTTTGTATGTTGTTTTTCCTGTTTGAAAGGCCGAGCTTTATCAGGTCTGGATTCAATCCGAGGATCGTCTCCCTGCTTTTTACGGGGACCATCAGCTGGTCGAGCCCCGTCGATACTATCTCCATAGGCAGGCCTGTCCCGGTAATCTCCGAGGCGTCGATGCCGAGGATGCCGGCGATCTCCGCGGCAGGTATATCAGCTGGTGCGTGGTTCTTTATGGATTGGTGCATCATGATCCTGTGCAGCTCTCCACAGGCCTGTCCGTTTATAAGGGCGACGCGGTCGCTTCCTGTCTCGGGGGAGTCTGTGCTGTAGAAGAGCAGATCGACCGATATCCTGCCGACATTTGTGCCCATGTTGACCGTGGTGACTCCGTCGCTGACATGTATCCGGCCCTCTTCGAGAAGCGCCCAGGTCGCGGCTATCAGGACATGGCCGCTAAGGTCGACCTCCTCGCTCGGCGTGAAGAATCTTATCCTGAAATCGGTATCGAGGGACTCGGGCAGGGTGACGACAGCCGTCTCGGAGAGATTCATCTCGCTCGCGATGTTCATCATCTCCTCGGCGCGTAACCCGTCACCGTCAGTGATGATGCCGGCTGGATTTCCACCGAAGGGACGTGTCGTAAAAGCATCCACCTGCTTGACTGACAGGCTCCTCATTCTCGTTCTCCTTTGACGGTTCAGTTGCAAAAAGCAATATAATGGTGCAGTTTCCTGCGTCCTTCCGCATCCTCCAGTACCGTTCCCGATGGCTTCCTGTCGTTGCCGTAACGGCGTAACGACATGGAATCATGAAGGTTAAGGCGATATGCGCATAGGCGGGGCACACAGGGTGCCGATCCCGCCCTGAATAGCGCTCTCTGTCCCCATGTGGTATGGCAATTGCAGTTCCGGATTCCGACAGCAGTCCCCGATTTTTCGGGGCGGCACAACGCATTAAGAAAAGAATGAACAGGGCGACACTGGTTTCGGGGACTTCGCGTTCCGGGGGCGAGCGCCGCCCGAAGATTATCATCTTCAGCGGGCGGCCATCGCCGCCTGCCCGGGAGGCAGATGGCCCAGCAGACCGATGTGCTCGATCTCAGCGAGATCGCCTGGCTTGTAAAGAGCAGATGCGGGGTCGATCTATCGCGTTACAGGGCTACTACCCTGAACAGGAGGGTCCTCCACAGGATGGCGATGACCGGTTGCGGCGATATCGAGGAGTATTTCAACAGGCTGATATCCGATTCCTGCGAGATGGAAAAGCTGATGGACATCGTCACGATACACGTGACCGAGTTCTTCAGGGACCTGGATGTCTTCAGAGCGCTCGAGCGGGGATATGTGCCCGCTCTCATCGACGAGAAGACAGACGCGGGTCACGGAGTCTTCCGGGCATGGAGCGCGGGCTGTTCCACGGGGCAGGAAGCCTACAGCATGGCCATGATGATCGATCGCGCCGTAAAAAACGTTTCGCCGAATACGCACATCGAGGTTTTCGGGACTGATGTCTCGGAGGACTCCTGCAGGACGGCCAGGAAAGGCCTTTACAGCGGCGAGAATGTAGAAAGCCTCCCTGCGGATATCAGGGATGGATATTTCGAGAAGGAAGGACGGTCATGGAGGGTCACGACGGGACTCCGGTCTCTCGTGAGATTCGCGGCTCACGATATTTTTGCCGCCCCGCCGTACTCCAATCTCGATCTGATCATGTGCAGGAACGTGATGATCCATTTCGAGCACATGGTCAGGGATGAAGTAATAGTCAATTTTCATCGTTCGCTCCAGGGCCGGGGGCTGCTTGTGCTCGGCAAGAGCGAGGCGCTGACCGGCCCGCTCGAGTACCTTTTCGAGCTTGTCGAGCCGAGATGCAAGATCTACAGGAAAAGGCCTGAAGAGTAAGCAGTACGAGGGAGGATCGAGATGAAGGACATCGGATTCGGAAAGACCCTTTCCAGCAGGGTGTTCATATCGATGGCGGCCATAGCATTCTGCGTGTGCGTCGCTTCGACATTCATGCTGGCCAGACTTTCGAACGGCGCCATTGACGACGCCGTCAGGCAGAGAGACAATGACTGGGCGGCTTTCATGCCCGCGGCTATCGGTTCCGTGAGGGGTGAGGAGAGCCAGCAGGAGCTTGCCGCTCTTCTCGGTGAGCTTCAGAAGGATTACTCCTTCATCAAGAAGATCGAGATCCTCGATGCCAGGGGCGCTGTCGTCATGTCGTCCTCGGAGATTGTAGAGAACGAACCTGCCTCCGAACAGAAATACGCGGGCAGCTTCACCGCTCCCGTCGAAAATGGCTCGGGGAATTCAATCAGGGTCACGGTCGCCCCTTCCGATAAATACACTGCCGGGGGACTTCGCTGGAAGATCCTTTGGGTGATAGCCGGAACGCTGGCCAGCATATTCGCTATCTTCTACTACCTGGTCCACATGGTCGTCAAAAAGCCCGTCCGCCAGCTCCTGTCGGCCAGCAGGATACTGGCGAGCAATGCGGGGGATCTTACTACCAAGATAGATATCAGGTCGAACGATGAGCTCGGAAGGCTTGGCACAACGCTGAACGACATGTTCACGAACATCGCCGGGATCATCAACGTGATCAGATCCACCGCTGATAAGGTCAATTTCTCGGCGCAGAGCCTCTCGGCCTCCACCGAGGAGATGAACTCGATCACCGAGGAAACCTCTACGACCGTCCAGAACATCGCCAAGTCGACAGACCTGCAGGCTCACAAAGTCGATGAGATGATCAAGGAGATCAGGAACATGGAGCGCTCGGTCAAGCAGGTCGCCAACAGCGCGGAGCTTGCCGCTTCAGCCGCCACGAACGCTTCCGAGACAGCCACCAAGGGCGGAGACGCCGCCAAGGAGGCCGTAGAGAAGATCAACACGATCTACGCGGTTACGAACGAGTCCGCCGGGATCATAAAGCATCTCGGCGAGAGGTCGAACCAGATAGGCGAGATCGTAGATGTCATCACCGACATTGCAGACCAGACAAACATGCTGGCCCTAAACGCGGCGATCGAGGCGGCCAGGGCCGGCGAGGCCGGCCGCGGTTTCGCGGTTGTTGCCGACGAGGTCAAGAAACTCGCCGAGGGAAGCGCCAAGGCGGCCGAGGAGATCGCCGTTCTCATCCAGCAGACGCAGGAAGACACACAGACCGCTGTCTCCAGCATCGAGCTGGGATCTAAGGAGGTCACCGAGGGGCGCGAGGTCATCACGAGAACGGGCGAGTCGCTCGATGAGATCGTAGAAGTGCTGAAGAGCTCGAGCGACATGGCGAGGCGCATCTCGGCGGCGACCAAGGAGCTCAGCCGCGGGATGAAGAACGTCATCGACTCGATAGACGAAATATCGTCCAGCGCTGAGAAGAACGCTTCCTCAACGCAGGAGACCGCCGCTTCGATGGAACAGATGACATCGAGCATGGAAGACGTGGCATCTTCGGCGCAGAAGCTCAGCGACATGGCCATCCAGCTTCGCGAACATGTCGGGCGCTTCAAGATAAGTGTCATCGATCAGGTGGACGAGGTCGTGAACGCGAACTGACCGTTCGCCGCCATGGAAGGAGCGCAGACCGATGAGCAGAGAAAAGTATGACAGGAATTACACTACACTGACGCAGCTCGTCACGTTCCGCCTCGGCCGCGAGCACTACGGGATACCGGTGGGGAAGGTCAAGGAGATCATCAGGCCGATGGAGGCCTGCCCGATTCCCGGCATGGCCGGGCCCGTAGAGGGAGTCATAAATCTCAGGGGAGAGATCATTCCTGTACTCAGGATCCATCTCGTCCTCGGATCTAGAGAGACCGAAGAAGACAATGGGCGCAGGCAGAGGGTGATCATCCTGGAATCCGGCGAAGGCCGGTTCGGGATCGTCGTGGACGAGGTCCGGGACGTCGTGAAGATCGAGCAGGAAGAGATCAAAGCCTCACCGGGCGTAAGCTCGGACCACAATTGTGAGGAAGCGATACTGGGGATAGCCCAGGTCGGTGACAGGATGATCATCTGTCTCGACCCCCGGAAGCTCGTCTCCGAATCGCTCGAGATAGAGAATCTTGCCAGGGTCTGACACAGGCTGCAGGGGATCTGCATAACGGGGGGAAAAGGTCCGGATTCCGGATTGACAGCGTATGATCGACACCAGAGGAACAGGGACGCTCGTAAGGGTCGGGATGGCGCAGTTCAGGGTGGAGGTGGCTCCAGCCAGGATGATGACTTTCGCGCTTGGATCGTGTGTGGGCATAGTGCTCTACGACCCGGTCGCGAAGATAGGAGGGCTCGCTCACGTGATGCATCCGAGCAGCGAAAGGGTCCAGAACAACTTCAACCGGGCGAAGTTCGTCGATACAGCGATAGAGCTCATGCTCTCGAGGATGGCCAAGAAGGGAGCCCGGCGCAGCAGGGTCGTGGCGAAGATATTCGGCGGCGCCAGGATGTTCCAGTCCGCTAGCACAAGTCACGAAGTGATGCAGATCGGTGAGGAGAACGTCAGGGCGACTAAGGCGGAACTGGAGGGCAGGAAGATACCGATAGTCGCTGAAGCGACCGGAGGAGAAAAAGGAAGAACTGTCTTCTTTGACGTCACAAGTGGAAAGGTGACCGTCAAGGACGCACAGGGGAAACAGGAGAGATATTGATGGCAAGCAGTGAGAAAGCAGCGGCGAAGGGGAAGATCAGGGTGCTGATAGGCGAGGATTCAGCCTTCATGCGCCGTGTGATCGCCGATTCTCTCGACGCGGAACCAGGGATAGAAGTGGTAGGAACGGCGGCCAATGGCCGGGAGGTCCTCAGGAAGCTAGTCGACCTGCGGCCCGACTGCGTGACTCTCGATCTCGAAATGCCGAGGATGGACGGGCTCGAGACGCTGAGGTTCATCATGAGCGAATGGCCTACTCCAGTGGTCATCCTCAGCGGACATACGGCGGAAGGGGCGAGGATGGCTCTCACGTGCCTCGAATACGGCGCGGTCGATTTCGTCGCCAAGACGTTCAAGGGCATGCGGTTTCCGGTGAGGGAGCTCGTCTCGAAAGTCAAGCTGGCGGCGACCGTGGACGCCGAAAAGGTGCGGTTCGCGCCGGTGGACTTCGATCTCAAGGCGAAGGTCAGGCCGTCGCGCAAGTCGCGCACGGAATGCGTGGTCCTGATCGGGGCGAGCACCGGCGGCCCCCAGGCGCTGGGAGAGATCATCCCAAGGCTGCCGTCCGATCTGCCCGCGTCAGTGATAGTCGTGCAGCACATGCCCTCGAATTTTACCAGCTACCTCGCAGAGAGGCTCGACGCCAGGGCGGCGATGTACGTTATGGAGGCCGAAGACGGGGAACCCGTGCGACCGGGAAGCATCCTCGTGGCGCGGGGCGGCACGCATCTTCTTATGGATGAAAAGGGCGGCCAGCCGGTGACGATGCTGCTCCCAAGAAACGAGAATCAGAAAACGGCATGTCCCTCTGTAGATTTCGCGCTCACTTCCATAGCGCCGATCTTCAAGAGGAGGCTCATATCCGTGATCCTGACAGGGATGGGCAGGGACGGAGAGGTGGGTTGCGACGCTGTCAGGAAATACGGCGGCAGGGTGATCTGCCAGGACCACGACACCAGCATGATATATGGGATGCCGGGAGCGGTCGTATCGGCGGGACTGGCTCACGAGGTCCTTCCGGTCCAGAAGATAGCCGATCAGATCGTTCGCGAGGTCGAGGAAGCATTAGCGGGAGTGACGGTAAGTGAAAGTCAGTGATTATAAGGCGCTCTTCATAAGCGAGGCGGGCGAAATACTTCAGTCCCTCGAGTCGGGCGTGATGTCACTCGAGAACGGCCGGGACAGCGCGGCCTTCGTGGAGGAGCTTTTCCGCAACGCGCACAATCTCAAGGGAATGTCCGGCGCGATGGGATACGACCATGTCGTCGAGGCCAGCCATGCCATGGAGAACGTCCTGGACCGCTGCCGCAAGGGAGAGATCAGCGTGACCAGGGCCGAGGCCGACCTGCTTCTCAGGTCGGTCGACATGCTGAGGGAGCTCGTGAGGATAGCCGTCGACGAGAAAGAGACGGACGATACCGATCTTCTCGCTGATTATTTCGTGCTTCTCTCGCCGATGACGACGAGGACGCTGGACGGTGGCCGGGCCGATCATGCAGCCGTAAAACGGGAAGAGAAGAAAGAAGATCACGATATCGAATATACGGAGGATACTGAAGAAAGTGATGATAAGGGAGAGGACGTAGCGGCAGATCGGGATGGTCTGGTCGAAGACGGCGGCAAGATGGATGATACGGTACCGGAAACAGAGGGCGCGATTGACGATAATTCCACAGCGCCAGCCTCCAAGGGAAGCTTCAGCGAAAGGGTGACTTCGACGCGTGTCGATCTCGAACGTCTTGACACCCTTATGGACCTCGTCGGTGAGCTGATAATAAGCAGGATAAAGCTTGCGAGCATAGCGGGAAATATCGGATCAAAGCCGCTCAACGAGGAACTTTCCTCGTCCGGCAGGCTGATCTCGGAGATACAGAAGGAAGTCATGGAGGCGAGGCTGATTCCCGTCGGACAGGTCTTCCAGAGGTTCAAGAGGCTGGTGAGAGATTCCTCGCTTGCCCTCGAAAAGAGCGCGAAGCTCGATATCGTAGGGACAGACATAGGGCTCGACAGGACCGTGCTCGAGGCTATGGTAGACCCGCTGGTCCATCTCCTGCGCAACGCGGTGGACCACGGAGTCGAGACTCCCGAGGAGAGGATCGCCCAGGGCAAGCCAGAGACGGCGAGGATCGTCCTGAGCGCCAAAAGAGACAGGAATTTTGTCGTCCTGCAGGTCACTGACGACGGCAGGGGCATAGACCTCGAAAAGGTCAAGGAAAAGAGGCGGGCGGAGGCTGACGGAGCCGAAACGGCGTTGATCAGCGAAGAAGAGCTCTGCAAGGTCCTCTCCACGCCGGGTTTTTCTACGCGTGAAAAAGTAAGCAGGTTCTCCGGCAGGGGAGTCGGCATGAACGTTGCGAAGAAAGCGGTCGACGCACTCGGGGGATCGATGAGACTCCACAGTGAGCCGGGGATCGGCACGACGGTCTCGCTGCAGCTGCCTATCAATCTCTCGATCATTAAGGCGCTTCTCTTCGAGGTCGGGGCTGAGGTACACGCTCTCCCGGCCGAATATGTGTGCGAAACGTCGCGCATCGAGCGCGGTTCGTTCAGGACCGTCTTGGGACAGGAAGTGATGCAGTACGCCGATGAGGTAGTGCCGGTAGTAAGGCCCGGCGACCTGTTTGGCCTCGAGACTGACGCCTCCGGTTCGCGATATATAAAGCTGATACTCGTCGACACCGGTAACGGGAAGGTCGGCCTGGTCGCGGGGAGGATACTCGGTCAGCAGGACATCGTGATCAAGGGACTGCCCTCGTTGATCCGCGGAGCAAGCGGTATCACTGGAGCGACGATTCTCGGCAGCGGAAGGATAGCTTTTATTTGGGATCCACGTTCTCTATTCAAAGGAAGGTGCCTGGATGAGCCCCATTAAGAGGCCGTCGTATCTTAGGATCGACGCATTGAAGGAGCTCGGGAATATCGGTTCGGCGCATGCCATCACCGGTCTCGCGGAACTGCTGCGAAGGAGGATAGATGTCTCTATCACGAACGTGGACATCATTCCGCTACAGATCATCTATACGCTTTTCAACGGGCCTGAATCGATGATCTCCGTAGTCTATCTCGAAGGATACAGCGAGAATTTCAGGGGCATGATGTTTCTGCTGTTCCCGCATCCCGAGGCGGAAAAGATGGTCGAGATGGCGACAGGCATGCAGGTCGACGGACCGAACATAACCGATGAGTTCGCCCTCTCCACCCTCAAGGAGATCGGCAATATAATGTGTGGCTGCTATCTGAACATCTTCTCGACATTTATCGGAAAGAAGATCATGCACTCCGTTCCCCAGGTCTCTTACGACATGCTCGGCGCGGTGATGGACTCGATCCTCGTCGACCTGAGCCTGGAGTCGGATTACGCGGTCGTCCTGGAGACGGCGTTCACCCTTACCCAGAACGAATGCAAGGGATTCCTGTTCTTTATACCAACATCAGACTCGATCGATACGATCTTTGACGCGATCAAAGTCGATTAGAGACGAAAGGAGAAAACAGTGAAAGCCAGAGTACTGGTAGTAGATGACGCGATCTTCATGAGGAAGATGATCTCGGACATCCTCGAAGGTAACGGGATGGAGGTCGTCGGCGAGGCCGATACGGGCGCTCTCGCCGTCGAGAAGTACAAGGAGCTCAAGCCCGATCTCGTTACCATGGACATCATAATGCCCGAGATGAACGGGATCGACGCTGTGCGCCAGATCATGTCGAACGACTCGCACGCGAAAATCGTCATGTGCAGCGCGCTCGGACAACAGGCCCTTGTTCAGGATGCCCTTACGGCCGGAGCCAAGGACTTTCTGATCAAGCCCTTCAACCCTTCGAGAGTGATCGAAGTGGTATCGAAGATCCTTAACCAGGTTCAGAACGTCTGAGGGAGGATCGAAAGGACCTGATATGCCCGAAGCAAAAAAACAAGAAATGGACGTTCTTCTGGGCTTTGCCGAAAGGGTCGACCGCAACGACCCCGGAGCCTTGAACAACCTCGGTGTGCTCTACTTCCGCAAGGGTGTGTATGACGAGGCGATCAAGCAGTTCAAGGAAGCGCTGAAGATCGATCCGAGGTTCGAGCTGGCCAGGGAGAACCTCCTCTATCTCTTTTCGGAGACGAAGGTAGAGGATCCCGACGTGAGCCGGTGGAAGAAAGAGGTCGATGAGGACCCCGCCAACGTGGAGGCCCTTCTGAGGCTCGGCGTGAGCTATCAGAACATGGGCTGGCTGGACGAAGCCTCGGACACGCTCGGCCAGGTCGTCGAGAAGAATCCGGGCCACTACATGGCGAGGATCCATTTCGGCTCGGTGCTCAAGGCGCAGGGGCTTTACCAGCAGGCGCTCGAGCACTTCCTGTCGGCGGCCGAGAATGTCAGCAAATCGGCCGTATTCCATACGGATCTCGGCGAGATCTACTACAACCTCGGAAGGACCGACGAAGCGATATCGGAGCTCCGGACAGCGATAAAGATCGACGCCGATTACTGGCGCTCGCATTTCCTGCTGTCCTTCGCTTTCGGCGACATCGGCCATTACCAGGATGCCCTGGAGGAGAGCCGTATAGCCTCGAAGCTCAATCCGTCGTTCCAGAACACGGAAGCCAACCTGGCGCTATCCGACAGCAGCTCGGAGGGAGGAAGAAGCTCCGGGCAGGACATCCCCAGTCTCGAGAGCACAGCCTTCACGCTCGGCACAGCCTACAGGGAAAGGGGCTACCTCAAGGAGGCCCTCAAGGAGTTCCGCAAGGCCTTGCAGGATATGCAGGAGAAGGACCGTGTCTATATCGAGATGGCCAAGGTCCATATTGCCGAGAAGGAAGACGCGGAAGCCCTCGTATTTCTGCTCAAGGCGCTGGAGGAGAATCCTGGTAACGCAGAGGCGTATCTGCTCTGCGGGACGATATATCACGAGGCCGAGAATTACAGGAAGGCCGCGGTCTGCTACTTGCAGGCCTTCAGGCTGAATACGGCCGACGCTGATACGATGAACAACCTGGGCGCGCTTCTCTACCAGACAGGCCTGGTCGAGGAAGCTGAGAGGATGTTCAAGAAAGGGCTGAACCTGAACCTATACAACCTCGAGCTGAACTATAATTACCTGACGAGTATCCTCTTCCGCGAGGAATACCCGATGGCCGAGAACCTGCTCCAGAGGCTCGAGGCGTTCACGGGCAAGAGCGCGATACTGTACGAGAAGAGGGCGCTGCTGCATTTCAAGCTTAACAGGATGACGCTCGCGCTGTTCGATATCGAGAGCGCGCTGGCGTGTGACAAGCACCATGCCGACGCTCACTACCTCAAAGGCCTGATCTATCTCAGGGAGGATAATTTCAGTGGTGCCATCCAGAGCATCCTCGACGGAGCGGCGATATATCCGGAGTATACGGGGATGTATTTCCTTTTGTCCCACGGAGAACAGGTGACGGCTGATTCGATCAGAGTCGACTCAAAACTCAGGGACGAGCCTGACGACGAGCTGATCGAACTGCTCCAGTCCGGCGTGAACCGAAGGTTCGACGTGATCCGTGAGAGCCTCGAATCGCTCGTTGCCGATGGGAAAAAGGACCTGGAGAGGATCAAGGAAAGGACGGCTAAAAAGAAAGCGGCTCCGGCGGCCTCGAAGCAGGCTGAAGAGCAGGCTCCGGCCTCAGGGGACGGCAGGGCTGACAGCAAGGAGACTGCGGACCAGGGAAGAAAGTCCGGCGTTAAGAAAATAGAGGATATGTCCTCGGAAGACGACGCGTCCGTCGATCTTCTCGAGGATCTCAAGATCGATATGTAGAAGCTGAAAGGAAAACGGGCAATGGCGATCCAGTCATCAATCGAAGAACTCGGATTGTTCGACCTCTTCCAGGTCATTCACATGAACGAGAAGACCGGCAGGCTGATCATCACTGACGTTGATGGAAGCCGCGAGGCTCTCATACTCTTCGATAGCGGCTCGGTATGCATGGCTTCGATCCATGACAGGTCGTCCAGGTCGATAATGGATCTCCTCGAGGAATGGGGAGTCGCGGATACAGGTTCGAGTGCTGAGATCGAGAAGGCGCTTCCCAGGCACAAGAACCTGATCGAATGCCTCGAGGCTCTCGGCATATCATCGGGAAATCATCTCGAGAATTTCTTCGCCTCGAGGATGCGCGAGGCGGTCTACGACATCTTCAAGTGGGAAAAGGGCGACTGCCGATTCATCGAGGAGGATCTCGATGAGAGGCGTGAGGTCATCGTACACCTCAATACGGAAAACCTTATCCTCGAGGGTGCCAGACGGATCGATGAGTGGTCGAACATCAAGAACAAGGTGCCCTCAAGGCACTCCATATTCAAACTGTGCCAGGGGAACGAGGAGGGCCAGGCCCTCAACCTCAAGCCGAGGGAATGGGAGATCCTCTCGCTTATCGACGGGCAGAACTCGGTCAACGAGATAAACGACAAGGTCGGCGAGGAGCTGTTCACGACCAGCAAGCTCATCTACGGGCTGGTGGTCATGGGTGTGATCGAGCTGGCCACTGATGATATCGATCCGGAGGTCGGGGCCGGTAACGAGGAACGGATCGAGGAACTTCTTCGCAAGGGCCGTAATTATTACAGCCGACTCAATCTCGAAAAGGCGGCCGCCGAGTTCGAGAAGGCCCTGCAGATAGACCAGGACAACTTCGAGGCCCTCCGGATGCTCGGAGAGATATACTACAAGATGGATAGGCTCAGCGAGGCGCTCGTCTACCTGCGCAAGGCCAGGGAGATGAGGCCGAACAACCAGAAGACCCTTTTCATAAAGGGATACCTGCACGCGCGCCTTGGCGAGGTCGAGATGGCCATAAGCGAATGGGAAGAGCTCCGCGAGAAGACTGGCAACCCCAAGATCATCGACCTGGTCAAGCGCCGCATCAACGTCGCGCGGGAGTGGGAGAAGGTCCTCCAGGAATACTAGGCCGGACCTTACGGCGCTCCTGCGGCATTATCACCTGGATTACAACTGCGAAGGCCTTCGTGGCGACGATCCCGTTGTCGTCCCCTGATGGTCGCTGAACGCACCATGGATGCGGCGGCCTGGCCGCATGTCTGTTTTAAAACAAGTTTTTTCATAGGGTTGTATCCTTCGAGCTGGCCTTCAGAATCAATCATAAAGAGGTCCATCAGGTATTCATCGATTGCTCTCAGGTCGTGATCGAAAATAAAACCTTACTGATCTACAAGGTTAAATGCGAATGATTCTTCTTAAAGAAGGGGCGTGGCTGATGTATAATATCTCCCGTCCCATAATGTGGATGTATGTGATGACTCTGAGACCCATCGCATCGAGGCTCTCTGCTCAAAGGAGGACAGAATGGGAGTAAGTTGCGCCCGCCCGACGGGAGGGCCCGTAGGCGAGCCCCCCGCTGAGGACAAAGATCAGACTGCTGCACCAAAAAAGGAGGTGGCTTCGATGATATCGGTCGGAAAGAAGGCTCCCGATTTTACCGCCCCTGCCTATCACAAGGGAGAGTTCACGAGTATCCAACTTTCCAATTTCCTCGGAAAGTGGGTGATACTCTGCTTCTATCCAGGCGACTTCACATTCGTCTGAGCAACCGAAGTGTCGGCGGTCGCCGACGCGTTTCCGAGATTCCAGGAACTCGGTGTCGAGGTCCTCTCGATGAGTGTCGACAGCATGTTCGTTCACAAGATGTGGAACGACGACGAGCTGTCGAAGATGGTCGAAGGCGGTGTCCCCTTCCCGATGCTCTCCGACGCAGGGGGCAAGGTCGGCAGGGTATACGGCATATACGATGAGGATGCCGGCGTGGAGAACAGGGGCAGGTTCCTCATAGACCCTGACGGCGTGATCCAGGGCTACGAGGTCCTGACACCTCCCGTCGGGAGGAACGTCTCCGAGACTTTCAGGCAGATACAGGCCTTCCAGCTAGTGAGAAAGAGCAAGGGCGCTGAGGCTACGCCTTCCGGTTGGAAACCGGGCAAAAAGACGCTCAAGCCGGGCCCGGGCCTGGTGGGCAAGGTATGGGAGATATGGAAACCTAAAGATGCCTCCGACTGATACCATGGAAGACAGGAAGAAATACCACATGACCCCGGAGGAGTTCAGGCTCCGGGGTCATGCTGTCATAGACTGGATCGCGGACTACCAGAAAAGGGTCGAGTCCCTTCCGGTCCTCTCGCCGCTGTGGATGGGAGATTTCCGGGAGAAGCTTCCGAAAGATCCGCCGCAGACGGGGGAGGATTTCGACGCAGTCATGCGGGACCTCGACGAATTGATCCTGCCCGGGATCACCCACTGGCAGTCGCCGAACTTCTTCGCCTATTTCCCCGCAAACGCTTCGGGCCCGTCGATACTCGGCGAGCTCCTCTCAGCGGGGCTCGGCGTGCAGGGGATGCTCTGGGCGACAAGCCCCGCCTGCACGGAGCTCGAGACCCACGTGCTCGACTGGCTCGTCGGGATGCTCGGCCTGCCCGATAGGTTCAGGTCGGAAGGAGCCGGAGGGGGAGTCATCCAGGATTCTGCTTCGAGCGCTTCACTCTGCGCGCTGCTCGCCGCGAGGGAGCGGGCGACGGATTTCGTCAGCGATGAGAAGGGTTGCGATGGCACGCTTGTAGCGTACGCGTCCACACAGACCCATTCGTCGATAGAGAAAGCGGTAAGGATCGCCGGTCTGGGCAGCGGCAATCTCAGATCGATCGAAGTGGACGACAAATACTCGATGCGCGCCGACCTCCTTGCGGAGCGGATAAAGCGGGACAAGGAAGCGGGGCTTGTGCCCTGTTTCGTATGCGCGACGGTCGGTACGACCTCGTCACTCGCCGTCGATCCGGTGCTGGAGATAGGGCGGATATGCCGCGAAGAGGATGTCTGGCTCCATGTCGACGCGGCGATGGCGGGAACGGCAGCGTTATGCCCGGAGTTCAGGCATATCAACGAGGGCGTAGAGCTTGCCGACAGCTACTGCTTCAACCCGCACAAGTGGATGTTCACCAACTTCGACTGCGACTGCTTCTACATAGCCGACAGGCAGGTCCTTATCAGGACGCTGAGCGTTCTCCCCGAGTACCTAAGAAACAGGCCGACGGAATCGGGAGAAGTATTTGACTATCGTGACTGGCACATCCCGCTGGGAAGACGTTTCAGATCCCTGAAGCTCTGGATGGTGATCAGGCACTACGGCATCGATGGGCTGCGGCACCACATCCGTGAGCATGTCGCCCTGGCGAAGATGTTCGCCAGGTGGGTCAGGGAGTCGGATGATTTCGAGCTCGTTGTAGAGCCTCTGCTCAACCTCGTCTGTTTCAGGCACAGGAAAGGCAACTGCATCAACGCGGATCTGATGGAGGACCTGAACAGGGGCGGCAAGCTGTTTCTGACTCACACGATGCTTGATGACAAGATCACGCTGAGGTTCTCGATCGGCCAGACGAACACCGAGCGGCGGCACGTGGAGGATGCCTGGAGACTTATTGTAGAAACGGCGGCGAGGCTTGAAAGAGAAGAAGACTACGGCAGGTGATCCACGGAAGATAAGGAGGCTTATGAAGGCGGCCCCGGCGATGGAGCGGGCCGGGGTACGACACTTTCGCCTGTGAGCCTATGAGATCGAAAGCGCCAGATGATTCGTCATCGAACGCGGCTGTGCGCTGGGGCCGGGGACGTTCGTCCTCTACGGCGACTGGGACAGATTGACGAAGACTACGGAGGGCTCCGGTGTCTTCTTCCTGCTTGTCGCGGGCAAGCCGATCGGGCACATTCCGGAAGCACGGCCGATCGTTTTTTCAGGTCACGCCGCGCCCGCCCACGTGCTACAATACCCGAAATCACGGCGCACTGGCGCCGATCAACTCATGACCGCCGGAGGTCGTCCAATGCTGAAGCGGTTCCTGATCCCCCTCGTTCTCATCACAGTCGTCCTGATGGCTCTTTCTCGATCCCGGCTTTCCGCCCAGGAGGAGAAGAGCGGTGATATCGCCTCTGAGGGAAGCGCGACTGCCGCCGTGCTCGAGGAGCACAAGGTCGAGACGACGCACAGGGCGAGGATCGGCGGGAAGGATATCGAATATACCGCAACCGCGGGGACGATGGTCATGACGGACGACGAAGGCAAGGAGAAGGCATCAGTCTTCTACATCGCCTATACAAAGGCTGGGAGACAGGCCCCTAAGGGCCGACCCGTGACTTTCTCGTTCAACGGAGGTCCCGGCTCGTCATCGGTATGGCTGCACCTCGGGCTGCTCGGGCCGAAGATCGTTCCGATGAAGGATGACGGCACCGCGTACCCGCCGCCTTACGAGCTCGTTGTCAACGAAGGTTCGCTCCTCGCCGTATCAGACCTCGTCTTCATAGATCCGGTCTCGACCGGGTACAGCCGGCCGGCCGGGGGAGAGGATAAGCAGCAGTTCCACGGTGTGGACGAGGATATAAAGTGGGTCGGGGAGTTCATCAGGCTCTACGTGACCAGGGCGGAGCGCTGGGGATCGCCGAAGTTCCTGATCGGCGAGAGCTATGGCACGACGCGCGCCGCGGGGCTGTCGGGTTACCTGCAGGAGAGGCACGGGATGTATCTGAGCGGGATAATGCTGATCTCGTCGATCCTGAACTTCCAGACTGCCGACTTCCATGTCGGCAACGACCTGCCCTACGCGCTCTTTCTTCCTACGTATACCGCGACAGCCTGGTACCACGGCATGCTCGGAGACCGCTACCCCGACCTGAAGGCGGCTCTGGCCGAGGCGGAGGAATACGCGCTCGGCGAGTACACGGCGGTCCTGATGCTTGGCGACGCTGTCCCGTCGGATAGGTATGACGCGGCGGTGACGAAGCTCGCCGGGCTCACAGGCCTTTCAGAGGAATACATCCGCCAGACGGACCTGCGCGTGATGATCTGGCGCTTCGTAAAGGAGCTCCTTCGCGGCCGCGAACTTACCACGGGGAGGCTCGATACGCGCTTTACGGGACGCGACAGGGACTCGGCGGGCGACGGGTACGAGTACGACCCGAGCTACGAGAACATCTACGGGGCGTATACCGCCTGCATCAACGATTATATCAGGAGGGATCTCGGGTTCGAGAGCGACCTCGCCTACGAGATACTCACAGGCAACGTCAGGCCGTGGAACTATGGCAGGTACAGGAACCGCTACATAAATGTCGCCGAGACGCTCCGCTCGGCGATGACCAGAAATCCGGCCCTGAAGGTTTACGTAGCGAGCGGGTACTTCGACCTGGCCACGCCGTACTTAGCGACCATCTACACCTTCCGCCACCTTGGCCTGCCCGATGAGCTGAAGGGGAACGTGAGTATGAGCTATTACGAGGCGGGGCACATGATGTATATCCACAGGGAGTCTCTCGCCAGGCTTGCCGGCGAGCTCAAGGAGTTCGTAAAGGAAGGCTCCAGATGAGATATCTTTTCGCGGCGATCGCTCTGATGCTGGTCTTAGTTGCTTCGCCAGGCTACGCGGGGGATTTCGAAGCATTCCTGGACAGGCTTGAAAAAGCGCCGGAACCAGAGCGCTCCGCGATGATCGAGGAGTTCCTCGGATCAAACGAAGTCCCCGTCTTATCCGGTACTTCCGCTTATTTCTTGTACTGCGATGAGGGCGCCTCTTCCGTGTCCGTGGCCGGGGATTTCAACGGCTGGAAACCGGGCGCAGACATGATGACAAGATTGCCTGGCACCTGTCTGTATTTCCTGAAAAAGGATTTCGAGGAGGATGCCCGCCTCGACTACAAGTTCGTCGTGAATGGCTCGGCCTGGATGCTCGACCCGCTCAATCCGGCCAGAGTGACAGGCGGATTCGGCCCCAATTCGGAGCTTTCAATGCCCGGTTACCTTCAGCCGGTCGAGATAATCCCGGACCCGGACATCCAGCATGGCAAACTTATCACGCAGAACTTCCCGTCGAAGGTCATGGAGGCCACAAGGCAGGTTCATGTCTATCTGCCGGCCGGATATGACGAGTCGGGCGGCAGGCGCTATCCCGTCCTTTTCGTACATGACGGGAAGGAGTATGCCACGCTCGGTAGCATGGTCAACGTCGCCGACAACATGATCGCTGCGGGCGACATCGATCCCCTCGTGATCGTGTTCATCGATCCCAACGATCGGAACAGCGAGTACAAGGCGAGCGACAGGTTCGGCGGCATGATCGTCACCGAAGTCGTCCCCTGGGTCGAAGAGAAGTACAGGGTCGAGAGCGATCCGGCCCTCAGGGGGATGATGGGCGCCTCCCTCGGGGGCCTGATCTCGGTCTATATAACGTGGAACCACTCGGACCTCTTCGGGTTCTGCGCGAGCCAGTCGGGCGCCTTCTTCCCCGGCTACTCCCGGGTGATCGAGATGGTAGAGGAAGGGCCGCACCGTGAGATCAGGTACTACCTCGACTGGGGCACGTACGAGAGCGAGATCGCTGAGTCCAACGAGGAGATGCGCGATGCGCTCCTGCGCGGAGGGTACGAGCTCGAGTGGCATGTCTATCACGAGGGGCACAGCTGGGGAAGCTGGCGCGCCCATGTCGACGATATATTGAGAGACTTTGCCGGAAAGTGAATCGATGATGATCACCCCGGAGGCACTGCATG
>CAZREW010000002.1:94775-101731 GCA_964599375.1 uncultured bacterium | reverse complement strand
TGAGAGACTTTGCCGGAAAGTGAATCGATGATGATCACCCCGGAGGCACTGCATGAAGGCGATGATACTCGAAAAGATATGTGATCTCGCGGAATGCGCGGAGCCTCTGCGACTCGAAGACCTTCCCGATCCAGTGCCCGGTGGGGGCGAGATCCTTGTCAGAGTCTCCGCCTGCGGTGTCTGTCACACCGAGCTCGACGAGATAGAGGGCAGGACGCCTCCCCCGCTCCTGCCGGTGGTTCCCGGGCACCAGGTCGTCGGCCGTGTCGAAAAGGCGGGTCCCGGTGCGCGGAGATTCCGCAATGGAGACAGGGTCGGCGTCGGTTGGATCCACTCCGCATGCGGCAGGTGCGATTATTGCACATCCGGGCTCGAGAACCTCTGCGCGGATTTCCGCGCGACGGGCCGGGACGTCAACGGCGGGTACGCCGAGCTGATGACCGTTCCCGAATCGCATGCCTTCCCCATCCCCGGGATATTCACGGACGTTGAGGCGGCACCGTTGCTCTGCGCGGGAGCTATCGGGTATCGTTCGATGGCCCTCACCAGGATCTCGGGGATAAAGAAGCTCGGCCTGACCGGGTTCGGAGCCTCGGGGCATCTGGTCCTCAAGATGGTAAGGCACAGGTTTCCCGATATGGAGGTCTTCGTCTTCGCGAGAAGCCCAGGCGAGAGGGAATTCGCCCTGGAGCTCGGAGCCGTGTGGGCGGGGGATACAATCAATACCTCGCCCGAAAAGCTGGATGCGATAATCGACACGACCCCGGTATGGAAGCCGGTCGTCGAGGCGCTGCGTAACCTCGCACCAGGCGGCAGGCTCGTGATAAACGCGATCCGAAAGGAGGACAGCGACAAGGACTATCTCCTGAATATCGACTACGCGGAGCATCTCTGGATGGAAAAGGAGATAAAGAGCGTCGCGAACGTCGCCGGCAGTGATATTGCCGGTTTCCTCGAGTTGGCCGCCGAAGTGCCGATCAGGCCGGAGACGGAGGTCTATCCCCTCGAGGACGCCAACAGGGCGCTGGTCGAGCTGAAGCAGCGAAAGATCCGTGGGGCGAAGGTGTTGAAGTTAGACTGAATAAGAGTGTTTGATAAGCGCTCAGGGATCGGACTTTTTAGATCTTTTATTTTCCAGATCATTTATTGAATATCCCTTGGAAACCCGAAATAATCCTTAAAACCTCAAAATAATCCTTGACGGGTTTTTCGGCCCCGATTTGTCAAGTTCCTTGCCGGCCGTCAGATGCGGCGCCAGAGAAGCTTCAGAGTCCCTCTCTTCGCCTTTCTCAAAAAATATGACTTTCGTCTCATCTCAGTGCCTTTTCACGCGCCAGGCAGCCTCCATCCGCTCGTCCAGAACCTGTGTTATAATGACTCAAATGGAGAAGCGCAGGATGGCGGGGGCAGAGAAGAAGACCGATTCTCACCCGGAGGTGAAGACGATGAGGACGACGAAGACCGCGGACCATTCGAGCATCCAGCACAGTAGATCCACCGCGATCCACAGAACCAGAGCTATGCCAGGTTCAAGATGTATCCCTGGTGCCAGTGCCCTGAAGGGCAGATCGGACAAAGCGCTGCTCTCTGGTATCCGTCAGCTCTCTGAGACGGAGAGAAAGACCGTACTTGAGATCCTGGTCCACCTGATCGAGATAGACCGCCGAAGGCTCTACCTTCATATGGGATACAGCTCACTCTACGAGTTTTGCGTAAAGCATCTCAGTTATTCCGAGTCCCAGGCTGTAAGAAGGACCAGGACTGCCCGGTGTATCAGGGACTATCCCTGGATATTCAGTCTTCTTGTCTCAGGCCGGGTAGCTCTGAGCAACGTGGCTAAGATCTCCAGAATAATCACCGCAAGAAACGCCGAAAAGCTTCTCCGCGAGATCGAGGGCAGATCTGCCAGGGAGGTCGACCAGATCGTAAGCAGCAGAAGGCCGAAGAGCGCGATCCGTGACAAGATCACTCCTGTCTACGTAAAGGCCCTTCTCGAAATAAAGACCGATGATACAGGAGGCGACAGTACCAGAGAAGAGTCCTTCGATCTCAAGAGTGGTAAAAAAACCACCGCCAACGTTGGCGGTAAAAATCCTGTCACTTCTGAGGATAGTGGTTGCGGCGAAGGGCCGGCAACCAGCCCTCAAACTGACAGCAGGCTCTTTGCCGGGCAGGCCTTTGTCTTCGAGGAGAGGTTCAGATTGTCGTTCGGGGTCGATCAGGAGTTCCTCGAGAAGATCGGCAGGATAAGAGCGCTCCTCTCCACGAAGCACCACAGAGAGCTCGAGTTCGAGGAACTGTTCGAGATACTTATAGACGAGTACATCGAGAGGCACAGCTCCGAGGGCAGGCAGAGGAGGAAAGAGAAGCGGGAGCGGAGAAAGGCCGCGATAGAATCGAAGAAGACAGGCAGGACAGATAGATCGGCCGCAGGGGCATCGAAGGGGGCCGGAAACAGAAACAGGCTCTGCAAGCAGGAATCCTCCCGGTATATCCCCCAGAAGGTACGTGACGAAGTCTATGCTCGGGACAGGGGGCGGTGTGCCTTTGTTTCTCAGGATGGCAGGAAGTGCGGATCGAAATGGGACCTGCAGGTAGATCACATCGTTCCCTTTGCCAGGGGCGGAGATAACTCGCCGTCGAATCTCAGGCTGCTGTGCGGGAAACACAACAGGCTCGAAGCGGAGAGGACCTACGGCAAGAAGCACATGGAGCAATTTGTCAAGGAGCAGATAGAACGTTATCATATCTCTCCAGATGAGATATGGCGGATGTCTATCAGGAAAAAATCGACTTTATCGGAGCAAGATCGTCTTTCTGGACAATCTTGTCTTTCCCTCGCTCAACATCGAGAAATACACACCTGAAGGATCGCGTGATTTATGTCGATGAAATCGATTGAACGGACGGAATCTGATAATTATTATGAACGCGATGGCATACCGACCGACACACCTCGCGAGGGGGAGAAGTACCTCGAGAATTTCGGGATGTACGTCTCCGGGTACGAGGAGAGCCCATATAATATAGAATGGATGAGGTTCGAGCCGGGCAGCACGGTGCACGAACTGATCCGGAAGGTCCCGCACATCGCCTTCGAGGTCGACGATCTGGAAGAGGCCATCGCAGGCAGAGAGGTCATAGTCGAGCCGAACAGCCCTTCCGACGGGATCCGCGTGGCCTTCATCGTGGACAACGGCGCCCCGGTCGAGTTCCTCGAGATCGAGCGGCGCTGAAACTCTTGAAATATATATACGTATGCTTTTTTGTAGCGTCACACAGGCGACTGGTGATATTCTGTCGGGACTTGACCCGCAGGCGCGTCGTCCGGGTCCAAAGGTACGGAGTGTACGGTTGGGAAAGATCGAGACCGCCTTCATAGAAGATATCGCCGTAATCGACCTCGGCGAGCGAAAGCTCGTCGGAGAGCATGGCGACTACGACCTCTGGAGCGAGGTCGAGAGCCTTCTTAAGAACGACAAAAAGAAGATCATCCTCGATCTCTCCAGCCTGCAGTGGTCGAACAGCACGGGGATCGGGATACTCGTCTCAGCATGGACGATGGCGCAGAAGGAGAAGGCCGAGCTCGTTGTTGTCAACAGCGCCGCGAGACTCGACAATATATTCAAGGTCACGAATCTTAAATATATAATGAAGATATTCAAAACGGTCGACGAGGCAGTCGTCTATCTGAAGTCGATCTGGTGAAACGGGCGGCGCCGGATTTCTTGACATGGCAGGGACATCCGTTTAATTTGCTTTCACGTATCCGGAATCAGCGATCCAGCAACTTTATCTTTACAGAAGGGGGTAACTTCATGAAGTACAGGGCACTTTTCGTCATCATGGCGATCATGCTGCTCTCGACGGCCGCCCCGGCCGAGGAGGGTATGTGGCAGCTCGATAAGTTCGACTCCGAGCTGTTTGCCAGCATGCAGAAGCTCGGGCTGGAGCTCTCGCAGGAGGAGATCTACGCTCCCGGCGGAGAAGGCATCGCCTACGCGATCGTAAACCTCGGAGGCGGGACCGGTTCGTTCGTCTCCCCGTACGGTCTTATACTGACCAACCACCATGTCGCCTTCGGGGCCCTGCAGAGGGCGAGCTCCGAGGAGCATAACTATATCGAGGACGGATTCTACGCCGACAGGCCGGAGAAGGAGATACAGGCGTACGGTTACGAGGCCCGCGTCCTGATATCGATAGAGGACGTAACTGACAGGATCCTCAAGGCCGCCAAGGGCAAGAAGGGCGCGAAGCGTTTCGAGGCGATCGAGGACGTCACAAAGAAGATCACGACCGAGGCCGAAGAGGGCAGGGACGTGCGGGTCACTATCGCGAGCTTCTACGACGGCATGCAGTACAAGATGTTCACGTATTTCACCATCAGGGACGTCCGTCTCGTCTATGCTCCCCCGAAAGCGATCGGCAACTACGGCGGAGACATCGACAACTGGATGTGGCCGCGCCATACCGGGGATTTCTCGTTCCTCAGGGCCTACGTCGCTCCCGACGGAAGCTCGGCCGACTACTCGGAGAAGAACGTGCCCTACGAGCCGGCGGTCCACCTTCCGATGTCGCTCAAAGGCGTCGCGAAGGACGACTTCACGATGATAATCGGTTTCCCCGGGCAGACGATGCGTTACCGCTCTTCATACTCGACCGAATGGTCGCAGGACTGGCGTTTCCCCGGCCGTATCAAGATGTTCGGCGACCTGCTCGGTATCATGAACAAAGCCGGCGAGAATAATCCCGGCGTCAAGATCAAGATGGCCAGGTTCGACGCGATGCTCAACAACTCGATGAAGAACTACGAAGGTCAGCTCGAGGGATTCAAGAAGGCGCATCTTCTCGATCAGAAGATCGCCGAGGAGAAAGCGTTTACCGAATGGGTCAATGCCGACAAGAGCCGAAAGAAAAAATACGGCGATGTCCTTCCGACGATAGAGAAGCTCTACGAGGAACAGGCCCTCTATCGCGACAAGCAGGTGATCGGCGGATTCCTCGGGTTCATGAACCAGATGGTCGGCGCGTCCGGTACGATATACAGGTGGACCGAGGAGAAAACCAAGAAGGATCTCGACCGCGATCCGGCATTCATGGAGCGTTCGATCCCGCGCCTCAAGCAGCGCCTCCAGATGATCGACATGTCGTATGACGAAGGCGTCGACAGGCAGTTCCTCAGGTATTTCATGCTTCTGTCGCAGGATCTTCCAGCGAACGAGCGGATCAGGTCGTTCGACGAGGTACTGGCCGGCTACCCCGGCAGCACCGAGGAGAAGATCGATGCCCTCATCGACGACCTCTACGCCGGCACGAAGCTCGACGACGCTGCCGAGCGGATGAGGATGTTCGACCTTTCCCGCGAGGAGCTGATGAAAGAGGGCGACACCTTCATCGATTTCTACGCGAAGGTGTATCCGGAGGTCAAGGAGATGGAGGACCAGGGCGAGGAGTTCGACGGGAATATTTCCGCCGTGCGCCCGCTCCTGATCGAAGGGATGAAAGAGTGGAAGGGCGGCGCCTTCTATCCCGACGCCAACGGCACGATGCGCCTGACCTACGGCACCGTCAAGGGATACAGCCCGCGCGACGCGGTCAACTACGCCTGCATCACGAAGCTTGCTGGCGCGATAGAGAAGAACACGGGAGAAGAGCCGTTCAACTGTCCCGAGAAGCTGATCAAGCTCTGGGAGACCAAGGATTTCGGCAAGTACAAGCTCAGCTGCTGTGATGACGTCCCGATCGCCTTCCTGTCGACGTGCGACATCACAGGGGGCAACTCCGGTAGCCCTATCATAAATGGAAAAGGCGAGTGCGTCGGCGCGGCCTTCGACGGCAACTGGGAGAGCATCTCGGCCGATTACCTGTTCAACGAGGACCTCAACAGGTGCATCAGCGTCGAGTCGCGCTATATACTGTTCATTCTAGACAAGTTCTCCGGCGCCTACGAGCTGCTCGGCGAGCTGACGATACGGTAACCGTTCTGCGCTGAAGCGGTGAATGCCGCGCAAGTAGTCTGAGGGCGGGGAGACCGGCTGTTTCCCCGCCCTTATTTTCACGAAGGCGGGTGCGGAGTGGGAGAGCTGTTCGCGTTGTCGACCGCGGTCACATGGTCGATCGCGGTTATCCTGTTCAAGAAGTCGGGGGAGAAGGTCCCCCCGTTCGCCCTCAACTTCTTCAGGGTGGCCGTGTCGTCGCTGCTATTCGTCCTGATGTTCGTTGCGATACGCGAGCCGGTCTTCGGAGTCGCCCCCGTCAGGGACTATCTGATCCTCATCGCGAGCGGCGTAATAGCCATCGCGGTCTCAGACACCCTTTTCCACATGTGCCTCAACCGGGTCGGCGCCGGCCTCAACGCTATAATCGACGGCCTTTACTCCCCGTCGATAGTCTTCTTCGCCTGGCTGCTCATCGGCGAGAAGCTCAGCCACTGGCAGCTCGCGGGGATGGGCTCGGTCCTTCTCGGGATATTCATCGCCACGAGGCACTCCCCTCCGCCCGGCGCTACGAGAAGCCAGCTGATTTTCGGGATAATATGGGGCGTTCTCTCGATGCTGACGCTCGGCGTAGGGATAGTGATCGCGAAGCCCGTCCTGAACCACTCGCCGGTCCTCTGGGCGACGGCGGTCCGCCAGGTAGGCTGCTTTCTGGCGATGCTTCCGGTGGCGCTGCTGCTTCCATCGAGAAAGAGGATATTCTCGAATTTCATCCCCCACTCGTCGTGGAAGTACATGATCCCAGGCACGGTGATCGGCTCCTTCCTGTCCCTGATATTCTGGATCGCCGGTATGAAGTACACCCAGGCCGGCACCGCGGCGATCCTCAACCAGACCAGCTCGATATATATCATCATCCTCGCAACGGTCTTTCTGCGTGAGCGGCTGACGATACGCAAGGTCACGGCCCTGGTCCTGGCCCTTGCCGGCATAATCATGGTCACAGCCGGTTGACGCGGC
>CAZREW010000002.1:6263-94675 GCA_964599375.1 uncultured bacterium | reverse complement strand
CTTGCCGGCATAATCATGGTCACAGCCGGTTGACGCGGCCCGGCCTTGCACAAATTCTTTGAATGCAGCCGTCTCCGTGGTGTAGTATCCACCAGATCATGATATCAAAGGCGTTAAAGATACTGGTCCTTTTTGTGGGCATCGTCGTGCTGATGACGGCCGGGATGCGTTCGACCCAGCACATATACCGCCTGTGGGAGGCTCACAAAGGGGGGGAAATAAACAGCTCGGTCCGGTTTCTCGGCAAGACCACCGCGGTCTTTTCAAAGGTGGATGAGAAGGATTTCCCCGGCCCGCCTCGTCCGGAAGTCGGTGATACGCTGCTCACGATCAATGATCATCCCGCTTCGCTGGAAAATCTCCTCAGAGAGATCAACCTCAATCCCGCCGGGTCGGAGCTTGCTATCCTGTACAGGAATCAGGCGGGTGATACGCTCAGGGCGACCGCGGTGACCATCTCGCTGCCCGGGTCCGTGTTCGGTGTCCTCATGACGCTCTTTGTCCTGAGGGCGGTCATCAGTATAGCCTTTCTGATAGTCGGTTTCTGGGCGTTCATGAAACAGCCTGATTCCGGCGCAGTGAGAGCACTTGCGCTTTTCTGTTTCGCGATGTCCGCGGTTCTGGTCTCGATCTTCGGGTTCGGATACGAACATATCCCTGTGATGCAGATTCCACTGATGGGTCATTTGATGAGCGTGATTTCGCTGATCATGACCTTCACAGGAGCATTCTGGCTCAATCTACAGCTTCTCTTCCCGAAGCCGCGCCGGTTCATGGTCAGACATCCGGTGCTCACGCATTCACTGATCTACGTTCCTATCATCGCGGATATATTTCTCGTCAGATTCCTGAGATACGATATTTTCGAGGTCGCCCTGGCCGTATTGGTCATAACACAGATATTCACGGGATTCGGATTCCTGATCGGGCGGAATGTCCGGACGAAGGACCTGCTGGAGAAGAGACAGACGCGCCTCGTTCTCTGGGGTACGGGCACGGGTATATTCGGGTTTTTCCTCGTCCTGCTTCTGATCATCCTGTTCAAGTCCTGGTTCATGAGACAGGAGACTTCGTTGATCATGGGAGTCTTTATATTCTTGTTCCTCGGGCTCCTCCTGTCCCCTCTCTCGTTCATATATGCTTTCGGCAAGTACAGACTCCTCGAGGTAGAGGGCAGGATAAAGAGGGGAACAAGGCGTATCGCTATAACGGCGGCGCTGATCGTCGTCTTCTTTGTGATACTTTACAGCCTCAGCGGATTCATACTCTCGAAGATAGGCACGAAAAACCAGGCGATCATCCCGGCGCTGGCCCTCGTCCTTGCCGTCGGGTTCACACCGGCGCAGAAGAAGGTCCAGAGCATTCTCGAGAACAGGATCTACCCTGAGAGAGCGCGGCTCAGGAGCATGCTGAGGGATTTTCTCGCGAACGCGCTGGCAGTTTCCGACCGCAACACATTCTGGAGCGAGCTCGAGTCGAGGCTCTGCGGGGTCCTAGACGTCGACTCGGTCATAACGATTCTCAGCGCCGGTGAGGGGAAGATGATGGTGATGCGCGGCGGGGGGCTGACACCGTTCGCGCTGGAGAATGAATTCGCGGCCACGCTCGCCCGGTTCGAGGACAGGCCGCTGATGGTCGATGAGATACTAGCGACGGGAACTGTCCGCCTGACGACCCAGGAGCGCGAGTGGCTCGAGGCGCACGACATTGCGCTGGCGCTCCCGCTCGCGAGCCGACGCAGGATGATAGGGTTCCTCGCCGTTGGATCGAAGAAGACGCGGCAGGATTTCGAGGCGGCAGACATCGAAGTGCTCCGCTCGCTCTCGGTCCAGGTCGCCGTCGCCGGCGAGAACCTCAGGCTACTCGAGGAAAACATCGAAAAACAGAGGATGGAGAACGAACTCTCGATGGCCCGCAGGGTACAGGAGGGCCTTCTGCCCGCGGTAATGCCTGATACCGCCGGGCTGGAGGTGTTCGGCACGAGCCTCTCCTGCCTCGAGGTGGCGGGGGACTATTTCGACGTCATAAGGATCGACGACAACAGGACGCTTCTCGCCATCGGCGACGTTTCGGGCAAGGGAGCGGGCGCGGCTCTGCTGATGTCGAACCTCCAGGCTTCGATAAGGACCGCGGTGCGGATAGGCTCGGGCCTCAAGCGGATGATAGAGCAGATAAACAACCTGATATTCGATAATACCCAGGCCTTCCAGTTCATCACCTTCTTTGCCGGGATCTACGACGCCTCGACCTCGGCGTTCACTTATGTCAACGCCGGGCACAATCCTCCCTATCTCGTGAAAAAGGACGGCAGCGTAACGACGCTGCAGGGCGGTGGCCTCATACTGGGCGCGATGCCGGACATGACGTACGAGGAGGAGTCGGTAAGGCTCGACGGAGGTGACCTCATGTTTCTCTATACCGACGGCCTTAGCGAGGCGGAGGATCCGGCGGGCGACATGTACGACGAGAAGAGGGTGGAGGAGTTCGTGGTACGCAACCGCGACCTGTTGCTCGGCAGGATAGTCGAGCTGCTCGCCTCCGAGGTCGGTCAATTCATGAACGGCGCGGAGCGCAAGGACGACCTGACACTGCTTATCGCGAGGGTGAAGGATCGATCGGCATAATGAATGATTTCCCCTACAGCACAGACGAGACATGCGCGATAGATCTCGATGCGTCCGACCCGATGGCTCCAGCGCGCGAAAGGTTCGTCATCCCCGAAGGCTCCGTCTACTTGCTGGGCAATTCGCTCGGCCTGATGCCGAAAGCAGCGGAAGCCGCCCTCGGCCGTGTCATCGGCGAATGGCGCGATATGGGGATCGGCGGGTGGCTTGGCGGCGAGCCGCCCTGGTTCTGGCTCGCCGAACGCATCGGTGAAGCCGCCGCTCCGCTCCTCGGCGCTTCGCCCGATGAGGTGATCTGCACCGGGACGACGACATACAACGTCCACTCACTGGTAAGCACTTTCTACAGGCCGGAAGGCGGGCGGACGAGGATAGTCGCCACCTCGCTCGAGTTCCCGACCGACATATACGCGCTCAAGAGCCAGATCGGCCTGCGCGGGCTCGACTGGAGGGAGCATCTGGTCCTCGTCGGGGGGAATGACGATGGGATCATTGATGAGGAACAGGTCATCTCCGCGATGACAGGCGATACGGCGATGGTCTTTCTCCCCTCGGTGCTGTTCAGGAGCGGGCAGCTCCTGGACATCGAGCGCCTGACGGCCGCAGCTCACGAGCGCGGCGCCATGATCGGGTTCGATTGCTCGCACTCGGCGGGAGCCGTGCCCCACAGGTTCGACGGGTGGGGTGTCGATTTCGCGGTGTGGTGCGGGTACAAGTACCTCTGCGGAGGCCCCGGCGCGCCTGCGTTCATCTATGTGAACCGGCTCCACTTCGACGCGGAGCCGGGCCTCGCCGGGTGGTTCGGGTGCGACAAGGAGAAGCAGTTCGACCTCGAGCTTGATTTCGGGCACGCCCGGCGCGCGGGTGGCTGGCAGGTCTCCTCGCCGGGTATCCTCGGCGCCGCGGCGGTCGAGGGTGCTCTCTCGGTGATCGGGGGGTACGGGATCGAATCTTTGAGGGAACGGTCACTGAGACTTACCTCGTATCTGATGTTCCTTATCGATGAGCTCCTTTCCGCTGAGCCGTATTCGTTCAGGGTAGTGACGCCCCGAGAGGACCGCCGCAGGGGAGGGCATGTGGCGATATCCCGGGCGGAAGACTCGCTGAAGATAAAGGAAGCGCTGGTAAGAAGAGGCGTTATCACCGATTTCAGGCCGCCCGATGTCATCAGGATAGCCCCGTCTCCACTGTACTCGACTTTCAGTGATGTACGGTCGGCCGTCGGGCATATAATGGAGATCGTCGATTCAGGCGAGTACTCCGATATTCCCGACAGGACCGGCCCCATCTCATGAGAAAAGGGCCGGGCGGAACGTCCGGCCCCTGTGATTTTATTCTCATTCCGGCAGACTATCTCAGGTAGATGATCTTCCGCGACTTTCCGTAGTCGCCCGCGTTCATCCTGACGAAATAGATCCCGGAGGCTACCGGCCTCGATGCACCGTCCCGCCCGTTCCATGCGATCTGGTACGTCCCGGCGGGGTGGTTCCCGTCCTCGAGTGTGCGGATAAGCCGGCCCGCCGTGTCGTAGATACGCACGCTCACATGAGCAGGCTTCTCGAGGGTGTATGAGATTGTGGTGTGCCCGTTGAACGGGTTGGGATAGTTCTGGTGCAGCTCCGTGGCGAGCGGTGTATCCTCGGTGCCCGTCGTGTACGGATCGATCGCGAAGAGGCCCCCGCTCTGTCCCGATCCGACGTTCAGCGACGGGTCATACGCGTCCACGCGTACGAGACAGGAGTCAGAACCCGGATCGTCGATCGGCACGAGCCACGTGTACAGTGAGTCGTTCGGCTCTCCAGAGGCGAGCAGCGTCCAGTCGGCCCCGCCGTTCATCGAGCAATATATCGTGACTGAGTCGACTCCGAAATCATCCGTGGCGATCCACTGGATGTCTATCTGGTCCCCGGCGGTGAATGTCTCGCCCCCGGCCGGGTGTACGACCGCTACTAAGGGGGCTTCCTTATCGGACTCGTCGACGCACGTGCCCACCTCGTTCGAGTACCCGCCTGAATATCCCGACGTGTTTACCGCGCAAACCCTGTAGTACCAGCATCCCTCGACGGGGTGATGATCGAACGAGGTCTCAATTATCCCCACAGTACCGAGCAGGTGGAGAGCGTCTCGATCGAATCCCGATGCCGTGTCGCCGAAGACGGCGAAATAATCGCCGCCCGGGGGCAGCATAGCGTCCCATGTGATCGTGATCGCCGTATCGCCCACTGCGGTTGCCAGGCAGTTCTGCACGTAATCCGGCTGGAGCCAGAGCGCGCCCGGCCCGCCGAACATGCCGATGTCGGCCCTTGAGCCGTCGGGATCGTCGCCGCCGTCAGGATCACCCGCGTCTATGCAGGGCGAGAAGATTCCCAGGTGGTAATCCAGGGCAGGCCGGTCGATGTAGAGAGGGTCGGCGTTCATGCTGGATCCGTCCGGAGCGATCCCTATGACATCCCCGCTCGTGTTTCCGTACGCGTTGTTGTACACGTAGGTCACGTTGTCCGGCGTAGTCGCCATGAATCCCGAAGGAGAGCCGTTCGTGAACTGGCTGTTCCTGATCGTGCAGCCCTGGGAATTGGCCAGCATCATGTTGCCGCCGGCGTACACGCCGTTGTTTCCGTCGGTCGTGTTGGAGGCGAAGGTCCCCCAGCAGCTGTCGGCATAGACGCCTCCGCAGAGTAAGGACGCCGTGTTGAGCGCTACAAGTGAATTTTCCATGTAGAACGCGGCGGATTTGTGGTACACGGCCCCGCCGGTCCCGGCGGAGTTACCGTTTATCACCACGCCCTCAGCTCCAAAAGCCGATCTCTCGGTCAGGACTCCGCCGCCGCTGGTCGTGCAGGAGTTCGATGCGATCGTATCACCATCCAGAGAGAGGGAACCGAACCTCGAGTAGATCCCGCCGCCGTTCACGTAACCGGTATTCCCGGTTATGATGTTGCCCGACATCGTCACTGCCGAGTTGCGGGCGCAGATCCCCCCGCCGTTGCGCGTGCCGGAATATTCCACGTGCGGATGCGATCCGCTTATCGTGTTGCCTGTAAGGGCCGCTGTCGTCTGATAGAGGTATATCCCGCCTCCGCTCTGGGCGACGCAGTCGCTGAGCGTATTGCCGGATATCTCGACGCTGCCGAGGTAGCACGAGATGCCGCCCCCGGCGCTGTACTGGGTGGCGTTCACGTACCCGCAGGCGTTAATCGTGTTATCCTTGATCAGCGGCGAGGAGTCGTAGGAGTATATACCCCCTCCATAGATCCCGGTCGAAGGGAGAATGGAGCTAGTCCCCGTGCCTCCCGTGATCGTGAATCCCTCGATGCCCGATCCTGCCCCCGGGACGAGTATGAAAGAGACCGTGCTTCCGTTGGAGTTGATCGTCGAAGGCCAGGCGCCCGGGTCGCGGGCAGTAAAGCCCACGTTCCACCCGCCGAGAAGATGGACCTGTTTCTGCACGGTCACTCTCTCGTTATATGTGCCGGTCTCCACCATGACCGTGTCGCCGCTGCTCGCGGCGTTGATCGCGGTCTGGATCGAAAGAGCGGCCCAGGCAGGCGTGGAATACGGGAATATATTGCCGCCCGTCTTCGATACGTACCTGTAAGGGCTGCCCTGGATCATGAAGTCGGATGTGGAGAAGTCGTACCCGCCGACTCCGCCGTTGTACCAGGCTATCACCTCTATCCTGGCCGTTGAGACGGGAAGGTCGACAACGTTCCATATGTAGGAGGTCTCATGGCCGTCAAGGCCCGAGACGACCGTATAATTGTAGGAGTCGCCGCTGTCGACGCTCAGCAGGATGCTTATCGAATCGGGGACGGCGCGCGAGCTCGTCCATTCTATCTCGAAGTCCTCGCCCACGGGGAGCACCTCGCCGCCGTTCGGGGCGATGATGTTCACGTATACATCGGTCTGTTCGTAGGAGATCTGGTAGACCCCGTCGTCGATCCCGTTGTTGCCCCACTTGATATAGCCGAACCCGTCCATTCCCCAGCCGAGTCCCCAGCTGTTCTTGATGATCCAGGCGCCCTCTCCGCCGCACTGGGTGTCGTCCCATCCCACTATCACCACGGCGTGGGCCCCGGTTATCTCGTCCTCCGAGCTGAAGCAGCCGGCGCTATAGTCATAGAACCTGTCTACGATCGACATGCTCGCGTATACGGGCCCTTCGAGCAGGGCCTGCTTTATATCGTTGACCTGGTCGCCTATGGCGATATAGTTCGCGATCCAGGCGACCGGCTCGCAGCTCGTCTCGGTGCAGGGGTGGCCGCCGCTCGCGATGTAGGGGTAGCAGACCTCCCGGACCATGCCGTAGTTCTGCATCGTGTAGTACGCCGTGCCGGCCCATCCGCCGTCACATCCGCGTCCCCACGGGTTGCAGTCCATGATCTGCTGTTCTGAGAGGTCCTCCTCGCGGTCCTCGTAGATCTTGATGTGGCCCTCGAGCTGGCCGACAGCGGCGAAGTCCCAGCATGACCCGCACCCTCCCTGGTTTTTGGCCGGGGTCGTGCCGCCCATCGCCCTCCAGTCGAAAACGGGGTCGAAGGTCGCGCCCTCGGGGGCTCTGAGCACCGGGAGGGAGGCGGTCTCGGAGGCCGGCGGAGGTATGTAGCCGCAGAGCGCCTTTTTCTCCTCCTGAGTGAGGTTGGAGACAGGCGTAGTGCCGGCCGTCCAGTAAAGTCCCTTTTCCCTGATCTCTCTATTGATCCTGTCTATCCTGGCCTGCTCCGTCTCCGTCCCTGCCGGGACGGTATGGAGGTAGAGTCCTGTCGCAAAAACCGCGGCAAACAACGCCGCGGCGCGGGCGCGTCTCTTGAATTTCAAAGCTCCACCTTTCTGTTGTCGCTAAATAGATTATATCACAGACGTGCGGTGCGGGCCAATAAGAGATGATGCCGGCCTCGCCACCGGCGTGGAAACAGGCCCCGTGGCATGGAACTTTGATCCCCGGGGGGCATATAAACAGACTGTCGCCGTCCGGCTTTGCGGTGTAAGGCGCTGCCTGGCCGTCCGGTTACGGTGGATTGACCTTGAACAGGGGCGGGTTATCCGTTAACCTGACCTCCGGTCGCGCCTCAAGGGGCGCGTCACAGGACGGGGTCGTTCCATTAAATCATCCGTATAAAACATATCCGGGCCTCCGGGCCCGGGCAGGGCGTTTCAGAATGCGAGGTCAGCCGCATGAGTATCGATGTCAAGCAGATAGGCGAGAAGGTCGAGAAGGAGTCCCTTGTCCTTGCCGGGGTCAGGAGCGAGATAGAGAAGGTCATCGTAGGGCAGGAGTACATGATCGAGCGCCTGCTGATAGGGCTTCTATGCAACAACCACGTCCTCATCGAGGGGGTCCCGGGGCTGGCGAAGACCCTTGCCGTGACGACGCTTGCCAGCACGGTGAACGCGTCGTTCAGGAGGATACAATTCACTCCGGACCTTCTTCCCGCCGACCTGATGGGAACGCTTATATACAACCCGCGCAGCGGGGAGTTTACCACGAAGAAGGGCCCCGTCTTTGCCAATATAATCCTCGCCGACGAGATAAACAGGGCGCCGGCGAAGGTCCAGAGCGCCCTGCTAGAGGCGATGCAGGAGAGGCAGGTCACGATCGGCGACGAGAGTCATCCTCTCGACGATCCGTTCATGGTTCTCGCCACGCAGAACCCGATCGAGCAGGAAGGTACGTACCCGCTGCCTGAGGCGCAGGTCGACAGGTTCATGCTCAAGATAAAGGTCACCTATCCCAGCAGGGATGAGGAAAAGAGGATCCTCGCGAAGATGGCCGGCTCGGACCGGAAGATGAAAGTGGAGCCGGTGATCCAGACTTCCGACATCCTCCGCCTGCGGGCGCTGGCGGACGAGATCTACATGGACGAGAAGGTCGAGGATTACATAGTTAGCATCGTCCAGGCGACGAGGACACCCGAACAGTTCGGACTCGACGTCGCTTCGATGATACAGTACGGCGCCTCCCCGAGGGCCACGATATTCCTAGCGATGGCCTCGCGCGCCCACGCCCTCCTTCAGGGGAGGGGATATGTCACTCCGCAGGACGTCAAGTCGATCGGGATGGATGTGCTGCGCCACAGGGTCATAATCACCTACGAGGCCGAAGCCGAGGAGAAGACTCCTGAGGATATAGTCGCGGCGATATTCGACAACGTCCAGGTCCCCTGACGGTGAGATCATGATATCCCAGGAACTGGCAAAAAAGATCAGGATCCTCCAGATCACCACACGCAAGGTCGTCAACGACGTCCTCGCCGGCGAGTACGGGAGCGTCTTTCGCGGCCGGGGGATGGAGTTCGATGAGGTGCGCGAGTATATGCCTGGTGACGAGATCCGCACGATCGACTGGAACGTAACAGCCCGCACGGGCACCCCGTATGTGAAGAGGTACGTCGAGGAGAGGGAGCTGACGGTGATGTTCGTAGTCGACCTCTCCGCTTCGGGGGCGTTCGGCTCGGTCAGCAAGCTGAAGAACGAGGTCGCGGCCGAATTCTGCTCGCTTCTGGCCTTTTCAGCGGTAAAGAATAACGACAAGGTCGGGCTGATCGTGTTCACCGACCAGATCGAGATGTATATCCCCCCGAAGAAGGGGACGCAGCATGTCCTGCGCGTTATTAGGGAGCTGCTGAATTTCAGGCCGCGCCAGGCGAGCACCGATATCGAAGGTGCTCTCGACTTCCTCGGCAAGGTGACGAAGAAGCGCTCGGTCGTCTTTCTCGTCTCCGATTTCCAGGCCGAAGGGTTCGAGAAGCCGATGAGGGTGATAGGTAAAAGGCACGATCTTGTAGCCGTCACCGTCGTCGATCCCAGGGAGGTCAGGCTCCCCGACGTCGGGCTCGTCGAGCTCGAGGACGCGGAAACAGGCGAGATAGTGCTGGTGGACACTGGGAGCGCCGCCATCAGGAAGAGATATGAACGCCTCGGCAGGGAACAGTCCGACCGTTTCAGGGAGCTGTTCGCCTCGATGGGCGTCGATCAGATAGAGGTCATGACCGACCGCGACTATGTGCCGAACCTCGTCAGGTTCTTCCGGACGAGGGAGAGGCGGTACTGACAGAACGGAGGCGAAGATGTCCGGCGACCTGGATCTCAATCTCGATACGGTGAAGAAGAAAAAGAAGGACAGAACGGCGCTGATCGTCGTCCTTCTGGTGATCATTGCGGCCCTTTCCGCGCTCAACGCCATTTATTTCTTCCGGAGCCCGGGAGGCCCTTCCGGGGATCCGGCCGTACTCGAGCGTCTCGCGCTGAAGCTCGAGAAGCAGGAGCTTTACGGCGCCGCCGCCGATACATGGATAGAGTACATTAAGGCCGCGACGCCGCAAGAGACCGAGAGGGCGCGCATATGGTACCGCGTCGGCAGGATGAGGGAGCAGTCGGGAGACTGCGAATCGGCCCTTGCGGCCTACTACCGCAGCGAGCTGACCGCGGACCTGCCCGAGCTCGAGCAGGAGATCTCGATGGCGGCCGAGCGATGCCTCACCAGGCTGGCGAGATTTGCCGCGCTTCGCTCCGAGATAGCGGAACGCACTACGCTCGACGGGGGGAGCGCCGGCGGGGATGAGGTCCTAGCCGAGATAGGGACGGAGAAGATCACAAGGGGGATGCTCGAGGCGATGATAGAAGCCGAGGTCGACGCGCAGGTCGCCCAGGCGGCAGCCGGGATGCCGTCCGACCAGGTCAGGCAGCAGCGCGAAAAGATCCTCGACCAGGTCATGAAAGAGACCGACATGGGGATGTGGCTCGAGAGGCTCGTCGCCGAGGAACTCCTGTTCCGGTACGCCATGGAGGAGAACCTCCCCGAGGACCCTGAAGTCTCGGAGATGTCGCGTCGCATGGAGCGCAAGCTGCTCACAAGCCAGGTGCTTGCCAGGGAGTACGCGAAATCGGTCACCGTAAGCGAGGACGAGATGCGGGCGTGGTACAGGGACAACGGGGAGAAGCTCACCGGCAACTCAGGCCTGGAGGGCAAAAAAGTGCCGCCTTTCGACGATGTGAAGGACCGCGTGTACGCAGCCGTAAGGGCGGAGAAGGAGATGGCGGCCCAGTCTGCGCTTCTCGAAAAGCTCACTGAGAGGTACGACGTCGTCATCCATACCTCTAGACTCGGCGGAAAAGAAAAGGAAGAGCAGAAGTAATATCATGGGCCCGAGATCGAGGAAATACGCGATGCTGGCTCTGGCGGCAGTCCTTCCCGCGGCGGTCCTCTCCTGCGGCCGCGATGACGCGGCGGCCCCTGGGAAGAAATGGGAGATCGACCGTGACTACACGCGCGGGCCGGTCACCCTGCGGGTCGCCGTGAGCCGTAAGGAACTGACGATCGCCGAGCGCCTGGACCTACTCGTAGAGACCCGGGCGGGCAGCGGCTACGTGACAGCTCTTCCGCGTTTCGGCGACAAGCTAGAGCAGTTCGGGATAGTCGACTACAGGAGCGAGCCGCCGAAGCTTGAAAGCGACGGGACGGTCGTGACCAGAAGGACTTACGAGCTCGAGCCGTTTCTCTCGGGCGAATACGTGATACCCCCGATGACCGTTTCCTTCCACGAGGTAGGCGACTCCACCATCCATTACATGGAATCCGACACCATACGGGTCACCGTGACATCGATCCTTCCCGAGGACCAGGCCGGGCTTGAGATAAAGGAGATCGCCGGACCGGCGGAGCTTCCTTCTGACTATCGCGGCGCGATGGTCATAGGCGCTGCGGTCCTGCTTGTCTCCGGGGCGGTCGTCTTCCTGCTATGGAGGCGCTCGAAGAGGCTACGGGAGATGACGGCGAGGAAGGTTCCGGCCCACGAGAAGGCGTTCGCACTCCTGGAGAGGCTGCTCGCCGAGGGCCTCGTGGAGGAGAAGAGGTACGCGGAGTTCACCGCCAGGGTCTCCGACATCCTGCGCGTGTACATAGAGGACAGGTTCGGCCTCAGAGCTCCCGAGAGAACGACCGAGGAGTTCCTCGCGGAGGCCGGCGGCGGGCTGAACGTCGACACCGGAAAGAAATCGATACTCGAGAGGTTCCTCGTCCACTGTGACCTCGTAAAGTTCGCCGCCCTCGAACCGACAGCCGACGATGTGAAGCGCACGTTCGAAACGTGCAGGGACTTCATAGACGCGACGAAGCGGGAGGAGGTGAAGGAAGAGGCGGCGTAGCCTCTGTGCCATGAGATTCGAATCACCATGGGCCCTTCTCGCGCTGATCGCGGTCCCGCTGATCCTCTTCTGTCTCTCGAGGAGAAAAGGGCCGGGGTCGATCAGGTTTTCCTCGATCGGCCATGCCCGTGGGGCGGGCCGCTCGCTGAGGCAGAACTTCTCTCTCCTGCCGCTCGCGCTGAGGACCGCTGCTATGATCCTCCTGGTCCTCGCTTTGGCCAGGCCCCAGATGGGCAGGGAGAAGGTAAAGGACGTCACGAAGGGTGTGGCGATAGAGATGGTCGTCGACAGGTCGAGCTCGATGTCGGCAGAGATGGACTACAGGGGCGTGCGCCTGGACAGGCTTGCCGTGGTCAAAAAGGTCTTCGAGGAATTTATAATGGGAAACGGCGAGGAGCTCAGCGGCCGTCCCAACGACCTGGTCGGCATGGTGGCGTTCGCCAGGTACGCCGATACGATGGCGCCGCTGACCCTCGGCCACGGAGCGCTTCTGCGCTTCCTCGACCAGGTGGCGATCGTCACTCGAAGGAGCGAGGACGGCACAGCGATAGGAGACGCGCTGGCGCTGGCGGCGGCGAGGCTGCGAACCGCCGAGGAAGACCTGGCGAAGTTCGCCTCCGGGTCGGGAGAGAAGGAATACGAGATAAAAAGCAAGATCATCATCCTTCTGACCGACGGCCAGAACAACTTCGGCATGAGGACCCCGGAACAGGCGGGCCAGCTTGCCGCCGACTGGGGCATCAAGGTATATACGATCGGCGTGGGAGGCGACGAAGGGGTAAGCACGGTCAAGACGCTTTTCGGCAATTTCAAGGTCCCGACCGGCACGAGGGTAGATACGACACCCCTGCAGAGGGTCGCGGAGATGACCGGCGGTATATTCAGGATGGCCGACAACGACGAGTCGCTAAGGGAGATCTACGCCGAGATCGACAGGCTCGAGAAGAGCGATATAGAGTCTGTCCGTTACATCGACTACAGGGAGCTTTTCGTGCCGTTCGTCATGGCAGCGCTCTGCCTCGTCATCCTCGAGACGCTGCTGGCGGCGACGGTCTTCAGGAGGATCCCCTAGATGCACCTCGGAAACGTGAATATGCTCCTGCTTCTCTGGTTGCTCCCGGCCGTGGCGGCGCTCTTCGTCTACGCCGCGTGGCGCAGGAAGAAGGCGATGCGCGTATTCATCGAGGAGGGGATTCTCGAGAGGGTCGCGATATCGTCCAACCTTGCAGCCCGGAGGCTGAAGGCCGCGCTGGTCATAGCGGCCCTGGCGTTTCTGGTATTCTCGCTGGCCCGTCCGGCGTGGAACCCGAAGCCGAGGACGGTCCAGAGGCGGGGCAGGGATATCGTGTTCGTCCTCGACGTCTCGCGGTCGATGGTAGCCGAAGACCTCGTGCCCAACAGGCTGGGCAAGGCCAAGCTCGCGATAATGGACATGGTAGACCGTCTCGAAGGCGACCGCGTTGCGCTCGTCGTATTCGCGGGGTCGGCGGTCCTCAAGTGCCCGCTTACGCTCGATTACGGATTTTTCAGGCTCATGCTCGATGACGTCGACATCAACAGCGTCAGCAGAGGCGGTACGATGATAGGAGACGCCGTCCGCAAGGCGCTCGATGAGGCGTTCGACGACCAGGAGAAGAAGTACAAGGACATGATCCTGATCACCGACGGGGAGGATCACGACTCGTTTCCCGTCGAGGCGGCCGAGGAGGCGGGAAGGCGGGGCGTGAGGATAATAGCCATAGGCCTCGGGGACGAGGACCAGGGGAAGAGGATCCCCGTCACCGACGAAAAAGGCAACATGACGTTTCTCAAGTACAACGGGCAGGAGGTCTGGAGCAGGCTCGACGCCGAGACGCTCCGGAAGATGGCGAACAAGACCCCGGGCGGCAGGTACCTCAACGTCGCGACGGGTACGATAGATCTCGGAGACGTCTACATGAAGCTGATCGCTGGCGAGGAAAAGCGGGAGATAGAGTCGAAGACGATCAACCTCTACGAGGAGAAATTCCAGATATTCCTGGCCATGGCCATATTCCTGCTTGCGGCCGAGATGCTCGTCAGCGACAGGAGGCGAAAGAACGGATGAGACGCGTCCGCGCCATAGGCCCTGTGTTCCTCGCGCTGTCGATCCTCGCGGCGGCGGGCCCAGCCCATGCCGATTCGGCCGGCAGGCTCGTCAAAAGGGGGAACGACAGCTACAGGCGTGGCGATCTCGACGGCGCCGCGGGATACTATGACCTCGCTTCGGTCAAGGTACCAGAGTCACCGGTCATCGAGTTCGACCAGGGGAACGTGGAGTATATGAGGGGCGATTTCGCCGCTGCGCGCGACCGTTTCGAGGAGGCGGCCCTCAAATCGCGCGACCTCACGCTCGAGGCGCAGGCGCTGTACAATATCGGCAACTGCGCTTTCAGGCAGGGACAGCGGCAGGCCGACAGCGATCTCGAGAAGGCGCTCGAGTTCTTCAAGGAGAGTGTGCAGTACTACTCGGCCGCTCTCGAGAAGGAGCCGGGGATGCCGGACGCGGCGCACAACCTCGAGGTGGCCCGGCTCGTCATAAAGGACCTGCTAGACGCCATAAAGAAGCAGAAGGAGCAGATGCAGCAGCAGCAGGAGAAGCTCAAGGAGGTTGTCGATTCGCTTCTTGCCGTGATGAAGAGGCAGGACGCTGCCCTGGGCAGTTCGCTCGACCTCGAGGACGCCCGGGACAGGGACACTCCGGCATGGAACGGGAAGGTCGACGGGATCCGCGCGGACCAGGCCTCTATAGCCGGCTCGACGGGTGGAGTCAGCGGGATGCTCACCGGCCTCTTCAAGGACCAGCAGCCGGAGCAGGTGCAGCAGGCGCTCGCGCACCTGGATTCCTCGATCGTCGACCAGGAAGGCGCAATAGCCGACCTCGACGCGAGAGACCCAGGGAAGGCGGCCGGCGGCCAGCAGGGCTCGCTCGACCAGATGCGCAAGGCGCTCGAGAAGTTGACTGAGGGGCAGGGGGACAACAAGGATCAGCAGCAGAAACAGGACCAGAAGGACCAGCAGCAACAGCAGAAGGACCAGCAGCAGCAACAGCAGCAGGAGCCCCAGCAGCCGCAGCAGGACCAGCAGCAACAGCAGAAGGAGCAGCAGGTCCGCAGCGAGACGGCAAAGGACATCCTCGACCAGGAGAAGGAGAACCGCGAGAAGAGGAAAGAGGCCGCGAGCGGGTACCGCAAGGTCGACAAGGACTGGTGACGGGCCGCAGCAGGATATGGGGTTTGTCCGTATCCTTTGTATGATATAGATTGAGAAGATCATGAGCATGACTCTGCAAAGACACATGAAGGTCTCCATGGCCCTCGCGGCGCTGATCGTTCTGTCCGCCGCGTTGATCGCCGGCGCGCGTGCTGCGGACGATATAAGGGTCGTCGCCAACGTCGAGTCGCGCGACGTCTACGTCGGGGAGTCTTTCCTGATGCAGATATCGGTAGACGGCTCGGACAAGGTCGACGAACCGGACATCTCGGCTATAGAGGGATTCACCGTCGAGTACATGGGCGGCTCGAACAACTCGAGCCAGTCGATATCGATAATAAACGGCAGGGTCGAGAGGAACGTCCAGAAGGGGTTCGTATTCACCTACAAACTGACGCCGCAGAGAGCGGGGAGGATGACGATACCCCCGGTCGGCGTGAGGATCGAGGGCAATACCTTCCGCACCGCCGCGATCAACATCTCGGTCAAGCGCCCGGAGGAGACGGAGGACTTCAAGCTGAGGATCCGCCTGTCCCGGGAGACATGTTTTGTCGGGGAGCCCGTGCTGCTCACTGTTACCTGGTATTTGCGGCGCGATGTGCAGGCTTTCGAGGTTACCGCCCCCCTGCTCTCCAGCGATGCGTTCTCGTTCGAGGTCCCCGAGGTCAAGATCGACCCGGACAAGCAGTATTTCCGCGTTCCTCTGGCCGGCCGCGAAGTGATAGCGGAGAAAGGGAGGGGGATGCTCGACGGTGAGAGCTACGCGACGCTCGAGTTCAGCATCGCCGTCATCCCGGAGCGCGCCGGCACATTCGCGATCCCCGAGTTCATAGTGGCCTGCGAGTCGGGCACGGGTGTCAGGAGCAGCCGCGACTTCTTCAACGATTTCTTCGGCGACGACGTGTTCGGCAAGTGGAGGGGGAGCCTCAGGAAATATGTCGTGCCGTCCAACTCTCTCAGTCTGGGCGTCAAGGCTCTGCCCGTCGAGGGAAGGCCCGCGGGATTCGCCGGGCATGTGGGAGAGTACAGGGTCTCGACGACCGCGGAACCGCTGGAGGTCAATATCGGTGACCCGATAACGCTCAACGTGATCCTCGAAGGCCCCGATTACCTCGGGCGCGTTGACCTGCCGTCGCTCGCAGGGCAGGAGGAACTAGCCGAGAACTTCAAGATACCAGACGAGAGGGCGCCGGGAAGGATAGAGGGAAAGCGAAAGATATTCACGCAGACTATCCGGGCGAAGAGCGATGAGGTAAAAAGGATACCGCCCATAAGCCTGGTATATTTCGACACGGCTAAGGAAAGGTATGTCACTGCTTCGTCGGATCCCATCCCGATCACGGTAAGGAAGACCAGGATCGTCACGGCCGGAGACGCCGAGGGGATCGACAGCGGTGATCGCGGTTCGCCGCTCGAGAAATGGAAAGCGGGCATCGCGTACAACTACGAGGGGCCGGAGGTCATCGAGCAGCAGGACTTCGGCCTCGACTCGATACTGTCCGACGCGAGGGTAAAGCTGATGCTTATAGTCCCGCCGCTGGCCTGGCTGGCCGTGTTCGGGACCGTGATCTTAACCAGAAGGAGATCGGCCGATCCCGGCGCGGCCAGGTCGCGCAGCGCCCTGCGCCGCCTCCGCGGCGGGCTGGCCGCTCTTTCGCCCGGTGACAGTGACGAGGCCTTCTGCAGCGGAGTGATGGATTCGTTCAAGATATATCTCGGCGACAAGCTGAGGATCGCCGGCAGGTCGCTGACCGCGGGCGAGATAGAGAGACTCCTCTCGGAGCGCGGCACGGACGGGGAACTGACAGACGAGGTCAACGGACTGTTGTCGAGCTGCGAGTACGGCGCCTATGCCGGCGGATCATCGGTGGAGAGCAGGGAGAGGCTCGTCGAAAGGGCCGTGGAAACGGCCCGGAAACTGGACAGGATACTTTGACGGGGAAGATACTCATAATCACGGCGCTTTTCGCGGCGCTGGCCGTTAACGCCCCCGGCGCGGCGGCCCAGGAGATCGCGTCCCCTTCGGTGGCAGAGGAGCAGCTCGCAGCCGCCGAGGAGGCTTTCGGCAGGGCGATAGAGCTCGACGCCAGCGATCCCGAAACCGCGGCCGACTATTACAGGAAAGCGATACTTCACTACGATCGCCTCGTCGCGTCAGGAGTGAGAAACGGGAAACTCTACTATGACATCGGAAACGCCTGGTTCGCGCTCGACGACATGGGCCGCGCGATACTGAACTACAGGCGGGCCGCCCTTTACGACCCATCCGACCGTAATCTCGAGCAGAACCTTCAGTTCGCCAGGAGCAGGCGTGTCAACCGGATAGAATCCACACAGCGCGACCGCGTCTTCAAGACACTCTTCTTTATCCACTACGACGTCCCGACAAGGGTGAGGTTCGGGATATTCCTCGGTTCGTTCGTCCTGCTCTGGGCCGCGGCGATAGTCGCCGTCTTCCACAGGCGCGGGTGGGTCAGGACCGTTATCATATCGTCCGCCGCTATCTGCGCCATACTCCTCGTATCGCTCGTAGCTGAGAAGATCTCGATGACAAGGGATCCCGCCGGCGTCATCATCGCCCCGGAGGTCATCGCCAGGAAGGGGGACGGCGAGACCTATCAGCCGTCGTTCACCGCGCCGCTCTACTCGGGTACCGAGTTCGATCTGCTGGAAAAGAGGCCCGACTGGTGGTACATTGAGCTCGAAGACGGGGCGAGATGCTGGATCCCTTCGCTGGGCGGCGAGCTCGTCCTCCAGGAATAGCAGGAACAGACAGGTAATTCTCATTGAAAGGAGCCGTATGCTGACGACCAGGACCCGCGCCGCGGCCCTGATCGCCCTGGTCATGGCTCTCTCCCTGTCCGCCTCGGGCGCTATCGCCGGGGAGAAGGGGGAGCTCGACAGAGGGACGATCGAGGAGCTGCAGAAATCGTTCGACGCTGACGGGAAAGACCGCGCCATGGTCAACGCCGTATCCAACAACGATCTCGACGACCTCGCTCTCGACAGGGAGATAATCAACGGGCACGACGACGTCTACACCTTCAAGGTGGACGCCAAAGGGATCACGAACCAGGAGAGCACCGGCCGGTGCTGGCTTTTCGCCGGGCTGAACATGATGCGCCCCGCCGTCCTGAAGAAGTTCAACATAGCGGAGTTCGAGTTCTCCGAGAACTATCTCTTCTTCTGGGACAAGCTCGAGAAGGCGAACATGTTCCTGGAGACGATCATCGAGACGGCCGACCGCGACATCGACGACCGCGAGCTGCAGGCTGTCCTTAAGGACCCCGTTCCGGACGGTGGCTGGTGGAACTACGTCGTCGCGCTGATAGACAAGTACGGTGCCGTACCCAAGTCGGTCAGCACCGAGACGAAGCACAGCAGCGCCACTCGCAGGCTCAACGGGATCCTCGGCGGGATGATGCGCCATGACGCGGCGAGGCTGCGCGGTATGGCGGCCGAAGGCGCCGGCGTCGACGAGCTCAGGGCGGTCAAGAAGGTTATGCTGGTCGACGTCTACCGGATCCTCGCGCTCAACTTCGGCGTTCCGCCCGAGAGATTCGTGTGGAGGATCAGGGACAAGGACGACAAGATCATCGAGAAGGAGTACACGCCGGTCTCGTTCTACAAGGATGCCGTAGGCGTCGACCTGCGCGATTACGTGACCGTGATGGATCACCCCGCTTACGAGTACGGGAAGTTCTACCGCCTCGGCTTCTGCCGCAACTTCAGCGACGAAGAGGACATGGGATTTCTAAATCTCGGCACCGGGGAGATGAAGAAGCTCGCAGAACGCGCCCTCCTGGACGGCGATCCGGTATGGTTCGCCGCCGACATAGGCAAGGATAACTACGGCGACGGGGGGATCCTCAAGGTCGGGATCTACGATTACGATGCCCTGTTCGGCCCCGGCCGCGAGCTCACCAAGAAGCAGATGGTCACGTACGGACATTCCACGCCGAACCACGCGATGGTATTCATCGGAATCGACCGCAGGGACGACAAGCCGGTCAAGTGGCTCGTCGAGAACTCGTGGGGAGTCAAAAACGGCGACAAGGGTTACTGGGCGATGTATGACGACTGGTTCGACAAGTATGTGTATGCCGTCATCGTGCACAAGCGGCATGTGCCCGAGAAAACGCTTAAGCTCCTCGATACAGAGCCGGTGAGGATCCCCGCCTGGGACCCGATGCGCTCGGCGTTCGACGGATAATAATCGGCAGGCACGATGAATGTCCACCTTCCCGGGACTATCCAAAGGGTTCCGGGAAGGTTTTTTTTCAAGATTGCGACATGTCGACGATGGACCAGCGGCGATGGCGGTTTATGACAGCCCGGGTCGATATCTTCCAGGTATTGATGATCATACCCGATCCCGTATCGAGAAGATCGAGTTCGAACTCGATACGCAATGTGTCCGGTACGGGAAGCGAGATATGAAAGTAAGCGGACTCGAAGGATCTTTTTCCGAACTTGATCTGCTGCGGTTGAGGTTTGCCGATGGGGCCGATCCGGTCCTTATAGGTCTCGATCATATCGATGACCTCGGACCATTTGACAGGGATCGTATCCGCGCCGGCGGTTATTCAGGCAGAATAAGCCCAGCAGACACGCGGTCGATCCTCTGAAAATCTCTCTCCGCATAGTGACCTCATCTACCCGATACTGGATGTCCACGGCGACAGTATTATAGCATTCCTGAGGGGGAAAAGGCATCTAGCCTTCAGGCGTGCCATGCCCCGCGAGCAGCTTTTCGAGCAGGCCGATCTGTTGCCGTTGAAGCGTCATCAGCTCGTTCCACTGCTGTTCGCGGAGCGAGTCTATCTTCTCGTGAAGAGTCAGGATCTCGAGTTCAGCCTTGAGATTGACCTCGTAGTCGTGCGCGGCGTCGAGCCTGTCCTTGGAGGCCTGCCGGTTCTGTGACATCAGTATGACGGGAGCCTGTACCGCCGCCAGCATCGACAGGAAGAGGTTCAGCAGAATGAAGGGATAGGGGTCAAAAGCTGTCCCGCGCCGCGCGAGGATGACGGCATTTGTCACTACCCACACGGCGAGGAACAGCCCGAAGAGCCCTATGAACGGCCACGATCCTCCGAAAGCCGCCACGCGATCAGAGATCCTCTGGCCGAGCGACAGGCTCGCCGAGAACTCACTGTTTGTATTCATGCTCACGCTCTTGCGCTGCATGTAGCGGTCAAGGACTCGCCGTTCCCGGTCGGTCAGTTCATCAAAGCGGTTATGAAAGAGTTTCCGTACGAGCTCCTGAAGGTCTACAGGCATGTATCGCCTCCTCATGGAAATAGGCCTCGGGCCGATTGTATGACCGGCGGCCGTATCCGTCAATAAGGCTTATCACGCGCGCAGGAAGAGCGTCAGTACGCCCGTCAGGTTGAACAGGGCGTGCACCAGGATACTGATCCGGAAGTCCTTCCTCGCCTGGACGACCAGGGCGACCGGCAGGAAGGCCACGAAAACGGCCGGGAGGTTCCATGGACAGAAGAAATGGTACAGGCCGAATAGAAAGGCGTTGACGACGGGAGCCTTCCAGCCCAGGTGGCGCATCCGTGGCAGCAGGAAACCGCGGAAGTAGGCCTCCTCCGCAAGAGGCGCGAGCAGGCCGGAGAAGATAAGAGCCATAACGAAGGCCGCGTGCCTCTGCGCGGACGGGCTCGACCTCACACCGCTTATCAGGGCCCCGGTGCCCAGCCGGGCGGGAAACCAGCTGAAGAGCCTCGTTTCCAGTATGCCGGTAAGAGGAAGTACGGGCAGGGATAACAGCGTCCAGCAGATATACAGGAGGATGGGCCAGAGGATGTAGTCGAGTGCGGGAGACCGCTCCCGGTATGTGACGGCGTGGATCAGGGAGCTCACCCTGCCGGAGCGCCGGTTCCAGAGCAGGATGATCCCGGCCAGCATCGGCGCAAGGACCAGGGGGATCGATACGATCTCGGCCAGGTAGGAGCTCAGGCCATGCCTGGTGAATACGCCTGAGAGATAGAGGAGGAACGCCGAGAAGACGATCCCAGGAGCAAGATGCAGCGCTATGATAGAACCCGCCCGAAGCCTGGGAGCTTCAGTACAGCCGGGTCGCTGTAAATCAGACGACGTAGCCGACACGGTCGACCATCCTGTCATTCATCTCAGATTTCATGGCGTCGCTCACGTTCCGCCGAAGCGTGTACTCCTCGCCGAAGCAGGGCACCGCGGCCATCTCCCTTTTCTTCTGATCGATCCACTCGTCCGTCGCTCCGAGCGCCCTGGCCGGGTTTCCGCAGACCACGATGTTGTCCGGGATATCGCCGGATACGACACTCCCGGCGCCGATGACTACGTCGCTGCCGACGCGCACACCAGGAAGTACGATCGCCGAGGCGCCGATGAAGACACGGTCGCCTATCTCGACCTTTCCTATCCGGGTGCAGCCCAGGTGCATCTTGGTGCTCGCGTCATGAGCGAGTATACTGGCCCCCGGCGCTATGGTGACATCGTCTCCGATGGAGATGTGCCAGCAGTGGTTCCTGTCGATCGTCGCGCCGGGCTGGAGCCGGAGATTCCTGCCTGCGCGCAACCCCAGCCTCTTCAGCTCATCGAGAGGATCCGGACGAAACCAGCGGCGGTAGATCTGCCGCATGAGACCATGAAGTCCGTTCACTCGATCCCTCCCTTACTTGTTCAGTCCCGGGTAGAATTTCTCTGCGCAGTCAGGACAGATCCCGTGGCTGAAATCAACTTCCGACTTCTCGCTGATATATGATTCGATCTGATGCCAGCCGCCTTCCTCGTCCCTGATCCTCTTGCAGAAGGAGCATATGGGCAGCATCCCCTCGAGGCGCCTGATCCTCTGAAATACCTTCCTCGTGAAAATAATTATCAGGGTTCCCAGGATCCCGATTGATATGCTTTCGAATATCGATTCTCTCCAGTTAAGCGGTGTCGCCTCCGCTCCCAGGAGCAGATGCGGGATGTCTATCGTTTCATCGAGCCATATTAGCAGGATGATGGCGCTGAAGGCCGCTATCTCTATGGCGACGACTTTCTTTTCCGCGTCTTTTCTGCCGAGTCTGTCCATTTGAACGACCCTCCGATCCCCGTTTTGCCTCGATCATGAGCCTTCATGCCCGGTAATCATACCTATTCCATGTGACAAAGGTCAAATCAGCATATCGCTGAAGGAAGATCCCGGAGCCCGTGGCGAAAATAACCGGGAATAATCCTTCCTTCTGATGTATATGATGTATATCAGGAGGTAAGTGGGTGAAGACGATCGCAATGATCTTGATGACAGCCGCCGCTGTGCAGGCCGCGCTGCCCGCCACCGGGGCGGAGGGAGAGAGCATGATTCCACTGGACAGTCTCTCGATAAGGATAATCTACGACAATGTGGCTCCGGAGGAGGGGTTCGAGGCCCAGTGGGGGTTTTCGTGCGTGGTGTCGGGGTGCGGCAGGACGATACTCTTCGATACGGGCGGTAAGGGTGATGTATTTATGAAGAATCTCACCGCGGCCGGGATCTCCCCTTCTGGTATCGACATCGTGGTGATCTCCCACGAGCACTGGGACCATGTGGGAGGCCTCGGAGCGTTTCTCGAGGAAAATAGGGAAGTGATCGTGTATGTCCCCGCTTCCTTCTCCGACGATCTGAAGAAAAGAATATCGGGAGGATGCGCAAGCCTCGTAGAGGTGAGCGAGCCTGTGGAGATCATCCCCGGCGTATACTCGACCGGCGACATGACCGGTCCGGTGAGGGAGCAGTCGCTCGCGATCCGCACCGGGGGAGGCACGGTGGTGATCACAGGATGTGCCCACCCGGGCATCGACCGGATCGTTGAAAAAGCCACGGAAGTGACCGGAGGGCAGGCCCTCTGCGTCATGGGCGGGTTTCATCTAGGGGGAGCGGGTCAGGCCCGGCTCGAGGAGATATCCAGGCAGTTCGACAAAAGCGGCGTAAAGTACTGCGGAGCCTCACACTGCACTGGCGACGAGAGCATCGCGTATTTCGCGAAACGGTATGGTGACCGCTACATAAGGCTCGGAGCGGGCAGGAAGATCAACGGATCGGGCCTCAAAGGGCTCTGAAGGGAAGATTCGCGGTTGAAAGACAGGAACGGCAGAAACAGGCTGGCCGGCGAGAAGAGCCCCTACCTGCTCCAGCACGCGGGCAATCCGGTCGACTGGTACCCGTGGGGTGAAGAGGCGTTCGCCGCCGCCAGGGAACGGGACATGCCGATATTCCTTTCAATAGGGTACTCCTCCTGCCACTGGTGCCACGTGATGGAGCGCGAGTCGTTCGAGGACGAGGCGGTGGCGGGGCTTCTCAACGAGCATTTCATATCGGTCAAGGTCGACCGCGAGGAGCGCCCAGATATCGACAACATATACATGAAGGTCTGCCAGGCCATGACAGGCGCGGGAGGCTGGCCGATGACGATCTTCATGACCCCGGGCGGGAAGCCTTTTTTCGCTGGGACATATTTCCCGAAGCATTCCAGATACGGACGGCCCGGCATGCTCGAGCTAGTCCCCCATATGGCGTCGCTCTGGAAGAACGAACGCGGGAGGCTCGAGGACATCGGCGAGAACGCGACCTCCGCGCTTGAAAGCTTCATGTTTACCGGCGACGGGCGGGAACTGTCGGAGAAGACTCTCGCTACGGCCATCTCGCGGCTCGAGGCCTCGTACGACGAGGTGCACGGGGGCTTCGGCACGGCGCCAAAGTTTCCTACGCCGCACCAGCTGTCGTTCCTGCTGAGGTACTGGAAACGGACAGGCGACAAGAGAGCGCTCGAGATCGTCGAGACGACGCTGGGGAAGATGTACGGCGGAGGCATATTCGATCATCTCGGCAAGGGATTCCACAGGTATTCGACCGACCAGATCTGGCTCGTTCCCCATTTCGAGAAGATGCTCTACGACCAGGCGATGCTCGCGATCGCCTACCTGGAGGCGTTCCAGGCTACTGGTAACGGCTTCTACGGTGCGGTCGCCGAAGAGATCTTCGAGTATGTCCTGCGAGACATGACGTCGCCCGAGGGAGGTTTCTACTCGGCGGAGGACGCCGACAGCGAAGGCGGGGAGGGGATATACTATGTCTGGACGAAGCGGGAGATCATGGAGGCGCTGGGGAAAGAGGACGGTAAGGTCTTTTGCGACCGGTACGGAGTCACCGAGGAAGGCAATTTCGAGGGAAAAAACATACTTCATGTCTCAGGCGGAGCCGGCGCTTCCGGGCTGTCGCTGGGAGCGATGCGTGAAAAGCTCCTAGATATCCGCTCGAAGCGGCCCAGGCCGATGCTTGACGACAAGGTCCTCGCCGACTGGAACGGGCTGATGATCGCCGCGCTGGCCAGGGGCGCAAAAGTCACTGGCAGGACCGTGTATTCTGACGCCTCCGCGAGGGCCGCCGGATTCATCCTCGGCAGCATGCGGACTCCCGGAGTAAGGCTGCTGCACCGCTACCGCGACGGTGAAGCGGCCATCCCGGGGTACCTCGATGATTACGCGTTCATGATATGGGGGCTTATCGAGCTTTATGAGGCGACATTCGAGGCGAGATGGCTCTCGGAAGCGCTCGAACTGACCGGCGCGATGCGGGACCTGTTCGGCGACGGGGAGAAAGGCGGCTTCTTCTTCACCGGCAGCGACGCCGAGAGGCTCATCGTCAGGACGAAGGAGACATACGACGGCGCGGTCCCGTCGGGGAACTCGATAGCCGCTCTCTGCATGCTCAGGCTCGCAAGGATGACGGGCAGGATGGAGCTGGAATCGGCGGCGGACGCTCTTCTCAGGGAATTCTCCGGGACCGTCTCAGGCTCTCCTACCGCGTACACTCAGACGCTCATCGCGCAGGATTTCGCCATGGGCCCCGGGAGTGAGTACGTGATAGCGGGCGAGCCGGTAGATGAAGAGACGGGATCGATGATCAGGCTTCTCGCCGGACGTTTCCTGCCCGGTTCGGTGACCCTGCTGCGGCCCGCGGGAGAAGGCGCCCGCGATATCATCGGCCTCGCGCCGATGCTCGAGAAGATGACACCCGTCGATGGGAGACCGACGGTGTACATATGCCGGAACTTCCGGTGCGAGGCCCCCGCAGTCGGGATGCCGGAGCTCACGAAACGCATTTCAGATATGGAGAAGGATGATGGATGAAAAAGGGTGCCCGTTCTGCACACCTGGAGAAGTAATATTCGAGAACGAACTGGCTGCGGCCATCCCTGACAAGTACCCCGTCAGGCCGGGGCATTCTCTGGTTATGCCGAAGCGGCACACCGCGTCGTTCTTCGACCTCACCGACGGGGAGGTCGCCGCGTGCTTCGACCTCATAAAGAAGGTCAGGGACATGCTTGACAGGGAGTATTCTCCGGGCGGGTACAAGATTGGCATAAATATCGGGCGTTCCTCAGGCCAGACGGTCATGCACGCTCACATACACGTAGTCCCGATGGGAGGGGAGCCGCCGCGCGGCAGGAGCGAGGTCTTCACGAGGAAGGATATCTCGAAGGAGGAAAGCGATGCTTGATATCGGAACGAAGGCGCCGGCGTTCGATCTGCCCGACCAGGACGGGAAGATGCACAAGCTGTCAGATTATGCGGGCAGGTGGGTGCTGATATACTTCTATCCCAAGGACAACACTCCGGGGTGCACGAAAGAAGCCTGCGCGATAAGGGACTACTGGTCCGATTTCGGGAAGATCGGAGCGGTGGTCCTCGGGGTGAGCAAAGACTCGGTGAAGAGCCACCGCGGCTTCGCCGATAAGCACAGGCTGCCGTTCACCCTGCTCTCGGACGAGAGCGCAGGGATGATACAGAAGTACGGGGCCTGGCAGAAAAAGAAGATGGCGGGCCGGGAGTACATGGGTATAGTGAGGATGTCATATCTTGTGGACCCGGGGGGCAGGATAGCGAAGGTCTACCCGAAGGTGAAGCCGCCCTCGCACGCCGCCGAGGTGCTCTCGGACCTCGAGGAGCTGATGTGACGGCGATATGAAGATCCTGATCGTCGAACCTTTCCTGACCGGCTCACATAAGGCATGGGCCAGGGAGTACGCGGAGCGCTCCTCCCATGATGTCGGGATCCTCGGGCTCGATGGGCGTCACTGGAAGTGGAGGATGCATGGAGGGGCCGTCACGCTGGCGAGGCGCTTTGTCGAAGAGGGGCACGCCCCCGACCTGATACTCGCCACCGACATGCTCGACCTGACGACTTTTCTCTCGCTGACTCGGGAAAAGACGGCCGGGACGCCGGCGGCAATATACTTTCACGAGAACCAGCTTTCGTATCCGTGGTCCGGCGATGATCCCGACCCGGGCCTCTGGCGCGACGTCCACTACGGTTTCATCAACTACTCGTCCGCGCTGGCGGCCGACGCGGTACTGTTCAACTCCCGGTACCACCACGATTCGTTCCTGTCGGAACTGCCGCGGCTGCTCGGCCAGTTTCCAGATCACAACGAGAACGGATCGATTGAAAGGATACGTGAAAAGAGCTCGGTCCTTCCGCTTGGCGTGGACCTCGCCGCACTGGATCGGTTCAGGGAGGAGCGCCTTTCGATAAACCCGCCCCTGATACTCTGGAACCACCGCTGGGAGTACGACAAGAACCCGGAGGATTTCTTCGAAGCCCTTTTCAAGCTGGCAGGCGAGGGATTAGGTTTCGAAGTGGCGGTCCTGGGGGAGTCATTCGCGAGGTACCCGGGCATATTCGACGACGCGAAGGTTCGCCTGGAGAGCAGGATACTGCATTTCGGCTACGTGGAGGATTTCGCGGGATACGCCCGGTGGCTCTGGCGCGCCGACATACTCCCGATCACATCGAACCATGACTTTTTCGGCGTGAGCGCCGTCCAGGGGATGTACTGCCGGTGCCATGCGCTGCTTCCCCGCAGGCTGGCCTTTCCCGAGCATGTCCCCGAACTATCCCGTCTGCTCTTCCTGTACGACGGCCTGGATGGCCTGACAGCGAGGCTGCGCATGATCCTGAAGAACTGGCCGCAGGTACCTCCTTCTGTCCTGCGCGATCACGTCAGCCGCTACGACTGGGGGGAGTTGGCCGGCGTGTACGACGACAGGCTCGCCGCGATAGCCTCTTTCTAAGGCCGATAAACACCCTTTAGCCGGTTGACACCCCTGTCACCCTCCTTTATACTCTCCCAATATTCACTGTCAGGACTTGCTGAAATTCAATGACTTGGAGCGGTCTTGAAAGAGATAGTTAAGCAGATAATGGAGACCGAGACCGAGGTCCGCGAGGCGGTCGAGAACGCCCGCGCGGAGGCGCAGAAGATAGTGCGCGACGCAGAGGCGCAGGCAAAAGACGTCGTCGACAAGGGACGACACGGAGCGGTCCAGGAGTCCCTGGAACTCGTCGAGAAATATCGCAGGGAAGCCGAGGAAGAGCGCAGGCGCCAGATCGACGCGGTAAAAGGAGGCAGCGAGGAGCTGCTCGCCAGCAAGGCGGCGCGTATCGATGCCGCCGCGCTCAAGGCGCTCGATATCGTCAAGGGAACCTGACGGCGGCCCCGACCGTTTCAGAGACAGCACGATGATATTCAGACCCGTAAGTAAGTATTCTCTCGTCAACGCCAAGGTCCGGGCCAGGCTCAGCACGCTGCTGGCCCCGGCTCAGATCGACAGGCTTGCCGAGGCCCGAGACCTCGCCGAATTCTACACGGCCCTATCGGACACCATATACAGGGACATATTCGAACAGCCCGAGATATCCTTCGATCCGCGCGTGGCCGAGCGCCTGCTTCTCGAACGCGAGATCGAGTGGACCTCGGATCTCCTGAAGGACCTCAAGGGGGCCGAGAGGGACCTCGTCTCGCATTTCCTCGAGAAATACGAGATCGAGAACCTAAAGACGGCGTTGAGGATACGCGAGGGAAACCGCGACCTCGACGAGATGAAATACCTCGTGCGAGAGAGACTGCCCCATTCGCTTCCGTACCAGGCTATCGCCGAGGCCGGTTCGCTCGAGGACGCGGTCTCATACCTTTCAGGCACACCTTATTTAAAGGCCGTCAACGCGGTGATCGATGACTACAGGGAGAAGAAGACACTCTTCCCGGTCGAGATAAACCTCGAGATCGACTACTACAGCCGGCTGAAAGAAAAGATCGAGGCGTTGGGGAAGAGGGACCGGGAGATTGCGCGCAGGCTCGTCGGGCTAGAGATCGACAGGACGAACCTAGCCTGGCTGATCAGGCTTAAGTTCTATTACGACGTGCCTACCGGGGACCTCTTCGAATACAACATCCCCGGAGGTTACAGGATGACCTCAGACAGGCTGCGCCGGTCTTTCAAGGCTGAATCGATAAAAGACGTGCTGAACCTCGCTCTCGAGAGTTCGTTCAAGAACGCCTCCGAGATACTCGTCCAGGGCGAGGAGCTCAGCAAGCTCTACCTGCTCGAGATAATCCTGTGGAACTACCTCATAACGGAGGCGAAGCGCACCCTGGGAGGTTTTCCCTTTACAATAGGGACCATACTGTCGTACCTCATACTGAAACGTACGGAGATACGCAATCTCATCACGATACTGAACGGCAAGGTCTATAAGATGGACCGAGCCGCGATAGAGAGCCATCTGAGGGTCTCTTTCTGAACCGGAGACAGGCATGTTCACGCCCGAACGGATGCATCAGATAAACGTGATGGTCTTCGAGACCGAGGTGGACGATGTCGCGAAGACGATCGTCCGTCTCGGAATCCTCCATCTCGTGCAGCTCGATGACGCTCAGCCGTGGGCAACGGAGCTCAGGCAGTTCGAGGCCGGCAGGGCCGCGTCCAGGATAGACAGGCTGTACAGCAGGGTCATCAATCTAATGAAAGACCTGGATATCCGCGAGCTTCCTCTCGAGGAAGGCGACACGGGCCTGCTCGAGACCTCGATCACCGATCTCGACGAGATGGAGAAAGAGATAGACGAGATGGAGAAGAGGGTCTCCGGGCTAGTGCTGCGCCGCAAGGAGTTGGAAGTGCACCTCGAGCGGATGCAGGGCATCCTCAACGAGATCTCCCCGCTGACCGCGATCGGCCTTCCTCCCCAAAAGGCTCCCTATACCTTCCTCGAAGTCCATTACGGCCATGTCAGCGCAGGGGGGCTCGAACTGATCCGCGAGAAATTCGCCCCGCTCGCCGCAGTGGTGATCCCGCTGACGCAGCGTGACGGAAGAGAGCTGATCCTGCTTATCGGCCTTAAGACCGACAGGCTCAAGATAAAGCGCATCATGCGCGACGCGGCGTTTGAGGATATCGAGATGCCTGCAGGGGCCGAGGCGAAAGAGGAGGCGGGCCTCGTATCCGGGGAGCTGGAGGAGCGGGTAAGGAAGCTCGAAGAGCAGATCGACGACCTCAAGGCGGATCTGGCCGGGATAAGCCGGGAAAACGCCGCCGTCCTGACCGGGTTCAACCGCTCACTCCGGGTCGCCGACATGCTTCTTAAGGTCAAGAGCTACCTGAAGAAGACGCGCAAGACATACATCTTCTCCGGATGGGTGCCGAGCAAACGCAAGCGCGAGGTCGAAAACGAGATATTGAGGGCCGCGAAAGGGCGGGCCATCGTGGAGATAATCTCGCCCGAGGAGATAACCGGGGTCAAAAGCGGCCAGCTGAAGGTCCCCGTCATGCTTGAGAACCCCGGGTTCTTCAGGCCGTTCGAGATGCTCGTATCGAGCTACAGCCTGCCCGAATACAAGTTCATCGATCCGACCTTCTTCGTGGCGATCTCGTTTCTTATCATGTTCGGCATGATGTTCGGGGACGTCGGCCACGGAATAGTGATCAGCATCATCGGATGGCTCCTGGGCTTCAGGAAGAGTGGAAGGAGCGACGGTGTGACGCTTGTCGGCAAGCTCGGCTTCTACTGCGGACTCGCCTCGATCGTCTTCGGATTTCTCTACGGGAGCGTATTCGGAGTGGAGACGTGGATACCGCACCTGTGGCTCTCACCGATGCACGAGATCGGGAGGTTCTTCAAGTTCGCCATATTCTTTGGAGTGGGGATGATCTCAGTCGGGATCATATTCAACTTGATCAACACGCTCAGGGTGCGCAACTTCATGGGCACATTCTTCGATCATGCCGGCCTGGTCAGCGCCATTCTGTACTGGAGCGGCATTGGTGCGGCAGCCATATTCATGAGGAACAGGCCCATACCGATAAAGCTGGTGACATTCGGGATCCTGTTGCCTGTCTTCCTCTTCTTCCTCAGGGAGCCGCTCGCGGCGATATTCGGCAGGAGGAGGATGAGGTTCTCTACCGGGGTGGGCACATACGTGATGGAATCGTTTGTCGAGATCATCGAGATAATCACGGGGTATCTCGGCAATACCGTGTCCTTCATACGTGTCGCCGCCTTCGCCCTGGCGCACGCTGGATTGTTCGTCGCGGTGTTCAGCCTGGTGGACCTCGTCAAGGAAGAGAGTGGCGGGGCGATCTGGACCGTGCTGATATTCCTGATCGGCAACGCGGTGATAATCGCCCTCGAGGGAATGGTCGTTACGATCCAGGCCATCCGACTGGAGTACTACGAGTTCTTCGGGAAGTTCTTTGTGGGTGGCGGGACAGCATATAAACCGATCGGCCTGGGATGGAATCCGGACCGTAAGAGTGAAAGGAGAACCTGAGAATGTCAGAGCAGCATGAGCGCAGGAGAAAGATGAAGAAGTGGATCACGCTGTCGGCTACAGTGATATTTTCCACCATGTTCATCGTTTTTCTGATAACGCTTGTATCGACGGCGGCGCATGTGTATGGCCAACAGCCCGGGACTTCCACCGGACATGCCGCGAACGCCGGCTATACACCCGAGCAGGCAAGGATCACGGCGTGGGGTTTCGCCGCGGCTGCGTTCTCCACAGCGATCGGCAGCGTCGGCGCAGGCATAGCCGTGGCATACGTAGGCTCGGCGGCGCTTGGCGCGATCGGCGAGAAGCCCGAGCTGGCTGCGCGGGCGCTGATCTACGTCGGCCTCGCAGAAGGGATCGCGATCTACGGCCTGATCATCTCGATCATGATCCTCGGCAAGATCTGACCGCGTCGCGGGATCGGTATACGCGGAGAGAATGAGCGATGAAGTTCTACGTCATAGCGGACGAGAATACCGTAACGGCTTTCAAGCTGGTCGGGCTCGAGGGCGAGGCCGTAGATTCGGCCGATGGTGCCAGGGAGGCGCTCGCCAAGGCGTTCGAATCGAGTGATACCGGCATCGTCATCATCACCGAGAGGATAGCCGATACGATCCGAGACGAGATCGAGGAATTCATGTTCGGGCGCTCATTCCCTCTCATCATCGAGGTCCCCGATCGCGAGGGACCGGTCGAGGGAAGGGTCTCGATCAGGGAACTGGTCAATTCGGCGGTGGGGATAAAGATATAGCGCGGCGCGCCTGGAGCGCGGCAGGGAGCGTTCATAGTGGTCGACAATGAATCGGTTGAAAGGATCTGCAAGCAGATAAGAGAGGACGGCGAAAGGGAGATCGACTCGATCCTCGAGAAGGCGCGCAGCACGGCCGCCGAGATAATCGGCAAGGCCGAGGCGAACCGGGACGAGGCGGCGGCGAAGATCATGCACGAGGCCGAAGAGAAGGGCAAGATGGAGAGTCGGCGCCTCCTCTCGAGCGTCAATATCGAGGTGAAGCGCGCGAAGCTCAGGGCGCGCGAAGAGGTAGTCGCCGTGATCACGAAGAAGGTCGAGGAGGCGCTGGCGGGAATACGTTTGACGGCCGCGTATCCCGACATCCTCACCGGCCTGGTGATCGAGGCCGTGCGCGGACTCGAGGGGAAATCATTTGTCGTCTACGTGGACCGCAAGGACCTGAGCATGTTGGAGGAGAAGGTATTCCCGAGGATAAGGGAGATCATGGCCGCCGAATCGGCTCCGGTGAGCTCGCTTCAGGCCAGGCCGCTCGAGAAATCCTCGGCGGGCGGGGCGAGGGTCGGCCATCCTGGCGGCAACGTGATATACGACAATACATTCGAGGCGCGGATGTTCAGGTACCGCGATGATATAAGGAAAGTGATATTCGACGAGGTCTTCTACTCGGAAGACAGCGGGGAGACGGGCATTGCTTGAGATAATCGGACAAGTCGACAAGATAGTAGGACCGGTGGTCCATGCCCGCGGCGTGGAGAAAGCGAAGATGCTCGATCTGGTCGAGGTAGGTGAGTTCCACCTGGTCGGCGAGATCGTCAAGCTCGACGGCGAGAGGGCCGTGATACAGGTATACGAGGATACTACGGGGCTCGCGCCCGGGACGAACATCTACTCGGCAGGGGTTCCTCTTTCGGTCGAGCTCGGCCCTGGCCTGATCGGAACGATATACGACGGCATCCAGCGCCCGCTGGAAAAGATCCGCGACACCTCCGACCAGTATATCCAGAAGGGGATACACATGGCGGCGCTCGACCGCGAGAAGCGCTGGCTCTTCACGCCCGCCCTCGCAGTCGGCGACGAGGTCCACGGTGGCGAAACGGCCGGAACAGTACAGGAAACGGGTCTTATAGAACACCGCGTCCTGATCCCGCCGTCTGTCAACGGGAAGATCACCTGGATCGCCGAAGAGGGCGAGTATGCCGTCACAGAGGTCGTCGTAAAGACCGAGAACGCCGACGGCGAATGCTATGAGGTCCATCTATACCAGCGCTGGCCCGTCAGAAAAGGGCGTCCTGCCGGGGAGCGCGTGCCGCTGAGCATACCGCTTATCACAGGGCAGAGGGTCATCGACACTCTCTTCCCCGTGGCCAAGGGGGGAACGGTCGTCGTGCCGGGCGGCTTCGGGACAGGCAAGACTATGACGCAGCACGCGCTCGCCAAGTGGAGCGACGCGGACATCATCGTCTACATAGGCTGCGGCGAGCGCGGTAACGAGATGACAGACGTGCTCATCGAGTTCCCCAAGCTGATAGACCCGAGGACCGAGCGTCCGATAATGGAACGGACGATAATGATAGCCAACACGTCGAATATGCCGGTGGCGGCGCGCGAGGCGTCGATCTACACGGGGATAACTATAGCGGAATACTACCGTGACCAGGGTTACCATGTGGCCATAATGGCCGACTCTACCTCGCGCTGGGCCGAGGCCCTCAGGGAGCTCTCCGGCCGTATGGAGGAGATGCCCGCCGACGAAGGATACCCTGCCTATCTGCCGACGCGGCTCGCTGAGTTCTACGAGCGCGCCGGGATGGTCAAGACACTCGGAGGCAAGGAAGGCTCGATCTCGATCGTGGGCTCCGTGTCGCCCCCCGGTGGGGATTTCTCGGAGCCGGTCACCCAGCATTCGAAGAGATTCGTACGCTGCATGTGGGCTCTCGACAGACAGCTCGCCAACGCCCGCCATTACCCCGCTATCTCATGGCTGGACAGCTACAGCGAGTATGTCGACGAGATAAGCGGATGGTGGATGGAGCGCTCCGACGGCGAATGGGGGGTTCTGCGCCGCAGGATAATGGACCTGCTCCAGCAGGAGGGGAAGCTCCAGCAGGTCGTAAAGCTCGTCGGGCCCGATGTGCTGCCAGACACGCAGAGGATCATCCTGGAGACGTGCACGCTGTTCAAGAACGCGTTTCTGCAGCAGAACTCGTTCGACAAGATCGACATGTATTGCACGCCGGAGAAGCAGATAAAGATGCTGCAGGTCATACTCGAGTTCTATGACCGCGGCGTCGAGGTAATAAAAAAAGGTGCGAATATCCATCAGATAAAGAAACTCGAGGTCTACTCGGATATTCTGAGGATCAAGTTCGCCATACGAAACGAAGAGATAGACAAGATAGACGAGATCAGGGACAAGCTCGACCACTCGATGGAGCGCATAGCCGAGATGTTCGACTAGAGAATGGTGATCTGAATGTCAGACATGAACATTAAAGAGGGCAGGGAGTACATCGGGATAGCCAGCGTATCGGGTCCCCTGGTCGCGATCAGCGGCATCCACAACGTCGGCTACAACGAGATCGCAGAGGTGATCGATCCGAGCGGGCGAGTAAGGCTCGGGACGATACTCGAGAGCAGCGAAAAGGCCGCCGTGATCCAGGTGTTCGAAGGGACCTCCGGGCTATCCATTCCCGAGACAAGGGTCCGCTTCAGGGGCGAGCCGCTCTTCTTCGGGGCGGGCGCAGAGATCCTCGGGCGCGTCTTCGACGGGCTCGGCCAGCCGATCGACGACGGGCCGGCGCCGCTGGCAGAGAAGCGGATGGACGTCAACGGACTGCCGATCAACCCGACGGCGCGTGAATACCCCAAGAAATTCATCCAGACAGGTATTTCGGCTATAGACGGGATGAACACGCTCGTGCGGGGCCAGAAGCTTCCGATATTCTCAGGCACCGGCCTTCCCCACAACAAGCTGGTTGCGCAGATCACGCGCCAGGCGAAGCTGGTGGGCGAGGAAACGCAGTTCGCCGTGGTGTTCGCCGCGATGGGGATCAAGCACGACGTGGCGAGGTACTTTACCAGGAACTTCGAGGAGTCGGGTGTCCTCGAGAAGGTCGTCCTCTTCCTCAACCTCGCCGACGACCCTTCGGTCGAGAGGCTCGTGACGCCGAGGACGGCGCTTACCGCGGCCGAGTTCCTCGCATTCGACATGAATATGCACGTTCTCGTGATCCTGACCGACATGACGAACTACTGCGAGTCGCTCCGGGAGATATCGACTATCCGCGAGGAGATCCCGAGCAGAAAGGGGTACCCCGGATACCTGTACAGCGACCTGTCGAACATATACGAACGCGCCGGGATGGTGAAGGGGATAGACGGCTCGATAACCCAGATGCCTATTCTAACGATGCCCAACGACGATATCTCTCACCCGGTGCCCGATCTTTCCGGCTATATCACCGAGGGGCAGATCGTGCTCGAGCGGGAGCTCGACCAGAGGAACATCTATCCGCCGATAGCGGGGCTTCCCTCCCTTTCGCGCCTCATGAAGGATGGTATCGGAGAGGGCATGACGAGAGAGGACCATGCGCACATCGCGAGCCAGCTCTTCGCCGCCTACTCGCACGTCAAGGACGTGCGCGCCCTCGCCGCCGTTATTGGCGAGGAGGAGCTGACGCCGCTTGACAAGGTATACCTCGAGTTCGGAGAGAGGTTCGAAAGAGAGTTCCTCAGCCAGGGCGAGAACGAGGACCGTTCGATAACGGAGACGCTCGATATGGGATGGAAGGTCATCTCCACTCTGCCCAAGGATGAGCTGTACCGGATCAGCGAGGAAGAGATCTCCAAGTATTACGGCAAGGAATGATGATATGGCCCGCTACGAGGTAGCCCCGACAAAGACAAATCTGATGAAGACCAAGCGGGACCTCGGCTTCGCGCGCGAGGGGTGGGAGCTTCTCGACCAGAAGCGCAAGATCCTCATCGTCGAGCTGATGGGGCTGATCGACAGGGCCGTCGAGGCGCAGGAAGAGGTCGAGGCCAAGCTCCGCGAGGCGTTCGAGGCGCTAGACCAGGCGATCCTTAGGATGGGGCGCAGGGAGGTCAATATGATCGCCCTGGGGATGGACATAGAATCCGACATATCTTTCTCCGAGAAGAGGGTCATGGGCGTATCGCTGCCGCGGGTAAAGGTACGGTTCGATGACCGCTCACCTTACTTCGCCGAAGCAGAGAGCAGCATCTGGATCGACGAGGCGATCAAGAAGTTCCGCGAGGTCCTTCGGTTGCTCGGAACGCTCGCCGAGGCGAGGATATCGCTCATGCGCCTCTCGCGCGAGGTAGGCAAGACGATCCGCAGGGTCAACGCCCTCGAGAAGATATTCATACCTGACTATGACGAGACATTGAAGTATATCGAGATGGCGCTCGAGGAATCCGAGAGGGAGGCGTTCTTCGTGCTCAAGCTTGTGAAGGACCGCCTCTCGCGGAGAAAGGGAGTAGCCCGATGAGTAATCCGCTCGGAACCATACTGCTCTATATCGACGGGAGCGAATCCTCAATAACAGCCGCCCAGTTCGCGATCTCCATGGCGAAATCATACGGCAGCGCGCTCAGGGTCATATATGTGGTCAACGAGAACCTCCTCTCCGAGCTCCTCAAGGCGAAGGTATTCGTACAGATGGAGAAGATGGACTACGAAAGGGACCTCGAGGAGGACGGCAAGAGGTATCTCAACTATATCGTAAAGCTTGCCGGCAGGAAGGGGCTAAACGTCGATACGGTCCTCAGGAAGGGTGTCGTTCACGAAGAGGTGGCCCACGAGGCTGACGGCTGCGCGGCCGATATCCTCGTCCAGGGAGAGCTGGGCGAGGTCCTGAGCCTGAGAGACTCGTTCTACGAGGAGGGCGAGAGGATTCTTAGAAAGGTCAAGTGCCCAGTACTGGTAGTCCGGGGCAGGGACAGGATAGAGAGGATGTTCGAGGACCTGTAGCCGCGGGTCTTGCCATCCGGGCCGGGGTTGATTATGTTAGCCCCATCTCCGAGATGTCCGGAGGACGCATCACGGGAGGCGAATTTGGATGAAGCTCACTGATTATATCGAACCCGAGCATATAATACTCAACCTCGAGGGCACCGATAAGCGCGAGGTCATCGAGGAGCTCGTCGAGCATATGTCGGAACACTGTGACAGATGCGACGCCGACACGATCTTCGAGGCAGTCCTCAAGAGGGAGCGTGACGGGAGCACGGGGCTGGAAAAAGGAGTGGCGATACCGCACGCGAAGTGCGACGCGGTCGACAGGCTCCGCATCGTGGTCGGTGTGTCGAAGAAAGGCGTTGATTTCGAGGCCCAGGACGGGCAGCCATCGCACCTGTTCTTTCTGATGATCGCGCCTACGAACGAGTCGGGGCCTCATGTCCAGGCTATCGCCAAGATAGTCAAGATGATCAAGGTCCCTGGATTCAGGGAAAAGCTCCTAAAGGCTGATCGTCCCGAGAAGATCATCGATGCCATGGAGCGGGTCGAGAACGGCGAGGAGTAGCCCACGCCACGCGCGGCCGGCAACCTCCCCCGACCTCGCGCGCCCTGTCCCGCGGTGAATGTCAATGACTGGCAATCAGGGAAAACTCATCGGTTATTTCGGCTTTCCGCGCCGCAGGCTTCTTGGCGAGGTAAGGGAGTGTTTCGGCACCGGCCTGCCGCTCGTCGACCTCGACGTGGCGGCTGGCGCCCCAGATTCGGGGCTTCTGCCCAGGGCGACATGCCGGATAATCTCGAACATCGTCGACAACGCCGCACAGCTCGGTGGCAGGTTGGCCGCCGTTGTCGCCGCCGTCGGCGAGGACAAGTGCGACAGGGGCAGGCACGCCGCCTGGATACTCAAGGGGATGGGGCTAGAAGTGTTCGAGTCGAGGTTCCCCGAGGATGAGTTCGAGGACAGACCGCTCGTGTGGTCTACCGGAAGGGGGCGGCTCCCTCATCGCGTAGACAGGATAATGGAGACGATAGTGGATCCGTCGCCGCCGGCCGATCCTCCGGCCGCCTGCGAGCCCACCCACGGCTTCTGGGGGGTGCCCCCCAACGATTTCAGGCTGCTCGAGCTCTTTCCGGAGACGACGCACATATACGGCTGGATCAGGTGCGTCGAGGCTGGCCGGCCTTCCGATCTCGATCTCGAGTGCATGGTCGACGATTCGATACCGACGGTCTTTTTCCACCAGAGCTTCTGCGCCAAGCAGGACCTCGCGCACAACCTCGCGGAGAAATATGGTGGTATCGCCGTAGACTGCCACCAGGAGATAAACGACTCGATACTCGCAAAGGTCGAGGCCTTTATCAGGCTCTCATAGGCGGTAATGCCGATGCTGATAGCGGACTGTGGCAGCACATGGACTAAGATTCTCGAGACGGCGACCGGTGAGGTCGAGATCATCTCGACACGCGAACTGGTGCGCCGCGGCGACCTTTTCTTCGAGGTGGCAACCGGGCACAGCGGCAAGAACCGGTGCGGAATATACAGGAACGAGTTGATCGCCCTCGCGCAGGGAAGCCTCGCGCTTGTGGGCGACGAGGATTTCTCGGTCGTGGATGTAGGCGGCAGGGATGTCAAATTCATCCGGTTCGCCGGCCGTAAGGTGAAGAAGCTCGACTGGAACCTCGCCTGCGGCTCATCGACCGGCGCCACGATCGAGCTACTCGGCAACTATTACGAGGTCGATTTCGACGGGCTTACACCGTCCGGGAGATGGATAAACGTCACCTGCGGCGTCTTCGGCATGGAGAAGGTCCTCGAGCATGTGTCGACCGGGACTCCACCGGAAGAGGCGGTCGCGATGTTCCTGCACGGGATGGTCAGGAACGTGTTCGATTTCAGCGGCAGGCCGGAACATCTTTACCTTTCGGGGGGGTTCTGCGAGAATGAATGCTTCCTGAAAACGATGGAGAAGTATTGCGGCGTCACCCCGCTAGGCAGGACTGTGCCGCTGGAAGGACTGAAGGATGATATTTAAAAGAAGCAGCGCGATGTTGCTGGTGGCCACCCTAGCCGTTGCCTCGCTGTCATGCGGTAAAAAGATCGTACTGACCGATATAGATTCGAACCAGCTCGTCCACGGCGCGGGCATCGAGGCGGCCGCCACGCTGATCGACGATCCCGAGGTCTTCAAGTCCCTGTTCAAATGCTACCCTCCCGACAGCGGCGTCGTGCCTGTCTACGTGACCGTCAAGAACGTGGACGATCGCCCCGTGCAGATACACAACCTCAACTACCTCCCGCTCGGCGATACATTCAGGGGATTCACCCTCGAGATCGGCAGTGACGTCCTGGACCCGATACATCCCATCGAAGCAGTGATGTACATGAAGGGTAAGGCAGCTGTCCCTGACTACAGGGAGATGCACGCGAAGCACGTCGTCGGAGGGATGATCGTCTGGCCTCTAGGCATCTACTACATAGTCAGGGGAGTGCAGTACTCGAGGGAATATAAGCCCCTGCTGCGCAACTCGTTCTTCCCCGCTGGCCGCGGCGGATACTTCGATCCGGTATTCATAGAACCGGGGGAGGTCGCTTCCGGGTTCATCTACTTTGCCCTTCTGCCTGGGGACAACCCGTACTACAGGGACGCAGAGGACCCCGATGTCGACAGGAGGGGGAAGACGAAGCCCTCACTGAAGGTCCGGAGCGGGGATGAGCTGAGCATCAGGGTGAATCCGGTCGTCGGATCCCCTACGTACTCAGACTGCGAGATGCCGGTCGATCCATCGCTGACCGTGCGCGGCCTGAAGCTTGTACGCTGCGAGGATGGAGCATCCTCTTCGGGAGATTTCTTCGCGCTCGTTGAAAACAAGGACCGCGGATCGAAACTGGACATCGTCGCCGGCAGCTCGGAGAAAGTGTTCGAGAGCAGGTCGGCCTCGGCGTTCAGGCTCATCGCAGGGACATCCGGCAGGAAAGCCGATCTCGTCGATGCTTCGAGGTGGGGCGGCAGGGCGGTCTTCGGCGTCAATTTCAAGCAGAAATCGAGGCTCTACCTCGTCGAATGGGTCGACGGAGAGCCGGCCCTCTCCGCCGAACAGCCGCTCGACAGGAAGATAATGAGCGTGATCGCGGCCGAAGACGCGATATATGTCACTTTCGATAATGGGTTCTGCTATTCGTTCGAATACGATGGGCTGAAGACGAAGCGCTACATCAGCATAGGAAACGATATCACAACGATGGTGAAAGCGGGAGGGAAGATCCTCGCGTTCGGCAAAAAGACCCTGCTGGAGTATGAGATAAGACCGGGACATAATCCGGAGCGTGTCCGGGAGACCGCGATCGCCTCATCCGACAAATCGGGCGCCGGCCTGGTAGACGATGGTGTAATCGTGACGCACAAGGGAAGGGGCACTCACGGCGACACCCTGGTCCTCTACGACCCGGAAAGCCTCAGGGAAGTGATCAGGCAGCCGTTCCCGGGCCGTATACGCATCATAGATATCTCCTCCGGCGGCGTCGTCGTGCAGATGACCGGCGGAACGGTCATGAGGCTGGTGAGGAAAGGTGACGAGTACGGCACCCTGGAGGCTGGGTGGTTACCCGTCCTGGCGACTGCCTCCGGCATCTGGGGAGGGATCGTGACGCTCGTCTCAGAGGACAGCAGGCTCTACTCCTTCAGGCTGGGCAGCATTGTGCCCGAGCCCCTCTACGAGGGAGGCGCCGTTACCGTGACGCCCCGCATCGGGACGCCTTACGGCGAGCCCGAAAAGAAGGAAAAGAGAAAGAGATAGGGGAATGGCGGAAAAAGCGAAGGACAAGGCGGACATCGAGTCCCTGATCGCGACATTCTCGGCGCACGTCAGCGAGAACTATCCTCCTCCCGAGGTCTTCAGGGAGAACCTCTCGAGCATGCTGGCCGCGAAGAGGGAGCGGATGGAGAGCGCCGAATACGTCGCGTCGTTGGAGCGCAACCTCGTTTTCCTCAAGGATCTCGTAACGGAGGCAGAGGCGCTGCTCGAGTACCTGCTCGAACGGGTCAACAGCGGGGAGCCGTCGGCGGAGAAGATCAACGTGGCCCTCGGAGCGCTCGAGGAGAAGGTAAGGGTCGGGACCGCCGGGAGGGTCGAGAAGGTGCTGGGCGAAGGAACGGAAGAAGATTTCAGGGAGCTGACCTCGCTTCGCGGGAAGGACCAGGCGGCCTACGCGGAGAAGCTAGAGTTCAACTATATGTATTTCATGGCTTTCCGCATGCTTCTCTTCGAGTTTTTCGGGGTGCTGGCGGCGGTCAGGGAGGAATACGAGATCGAAAGCGTGGACGAGGCGGCCATGGGCCTTATCAAGGGCAATATCGAGATGACGGCTAACTTCTACCTGGGCAATATCTCGGTCGGAGAAGTCGTCGACGAGGGGCCACCTTCCTCTTGATAAATCAGGAGGAATCCGATAGATTCCAGGGGTCCTTGGAGGCATAAAAAAGGAGAACGGCGTGATGAGCGGAAAAACAGCAGTCTATACAGGAATGACAAAGGATATGGCCGCCTCGATAAGGCGCGTCGCTGGGATCGGCGCCTTCGTCGGCTTTACGGCACTCGCCGCCCAGTTAGCGGTCCGCCTTCCCTACACTCCGGTTCCCGTGACGATGCAGACGCTGTTCGTGGTACTCGCCGGGATCGTTCTCGGTCCCCGGGACGGTTTTTACGCGATGATGGCTTATATCGGCGTCGGCCTGGCCGGAGCGCCGGTCTTCGCGGGCCTGACCTTCGGGCCTGCCATCCTGTTAGGTCCCACAGGCGGATATCTCATCGCTTTTCCGGCAGCAGCGCTGCTTGCCGGCGCCCTGGCAAGGTCGCTTGGCGGCGGCAGGCCGGCTGTCCTGGCGGCTGCTCTGGCCGGCTCCGCCACGATACTGCTTGGCGGCTCCACCTACCTCTGGCTGCTGAGCGGCCAGTCGCTTTCAGGAGTCCTCGCGATGGCGGTCGCGCCGTTTGTCCTCGCCGACCTGGTTAAGGTCGCGGCGGCGGTATTGCTTTCAGGCAAGTAGACCCCCCTGGGATCCACATTTTGTCTCATGGCCGATCTCCCCTGGTAATCGGAGGTTTCGCATGAAGATATCGATCCTGTCAAGAATGCGTCTGTTCCTTGCGCTTGTCGCCCTGGCGATCTTCGCCGTTATCGGTTGTGACGACAAGTCATCCGGCCCGGACAGGACAGAGCCCGGACTGACGATATGGCTCGGTTCGTATTCCGATACAGGCGGAGTGGATTCCGGCGCGATAATGCTGGATCTCATCCGAAACGGGAGAAAAGTGTCGGCTGAGGCCGTGATACGATCTCGCGTTCTGGAGTATCCCTTCGATCACATCTATTTCACCGGCACGGCTGACGGCGATTATATCCAGCTCCACCTCGATACTGACAGGATGCCCTATGACTACGAATTCGACATACAGCTGACGGTGGGATCCGGCGGGACTCTGGAGGGATCATTTTATCATTCGGCGTATGGTATGACGGCGGATCTGGAGTGTGCCGAGCTGGAATCGGCCGATGCCACGGCCGACACTTTCATAGACGTTAGAGCTGTTACATTGGGTCTGGCCTTTGATGGGGAGCATATTTGGATAAGCACCTCCGGCAGGGACTATTTTATCATGGACTCGACAGCTGCAATAGTAGATACGATCGCGGTCCTGTTCGAAACAGACATGCACTGGACGAGTGACGCGCTGACTTCAGACGGCACACTGCTCTGGGGCGGATTTCCTGTGACGGTGACAGATCCTGATGGATCGCGGAACGAATCGGATATCATCGAATTTACAAAGGATGGGTCGATATCAAGAAGGTTCAGGATCGGCCACAGGACTTCGGGCCTCGCCTGGAGCGGGGAGGACCTCTGGTCCATATCCATCGAATCGGATCTGCTGTACAGGCTTGGCCTGGATGGGTCAGTTCTGCAGACCGTCACTGTTGACGTCCCTGACCTGGTCGACATAGCATTTGACGGGGAATATTTCTGGGCGATCGGCTGGTTCTTTAAAAGGCTTTATAAGATAAGCGGCGCAGGTGATGTGCTGACCGTCTATCACCTTCCCGGAGAACACACATTCGTATATCCTGCCGGGCTTGCCTTTGACGGTTCGCATTTCTGGTACAACTTCGATACAAGCTATCTCGATTCCCGTATATACAGGCTAAGTGTGGAATGAGAAGTCTGAGGTCAACAGTAAAAGACCCGGTTGACGAAGATCAAGCTTTGATGTAACACTCCGTAAATCGTTGGATCGATATTTTCTTTACAGACTTCACGGGAGGCGTCAGATGCGCAGCAAGAGTATCGCACTGTTCTTTATGTTCCTTTTGGTGCCCATCATGGCCGGCCAGGTGATCTATGCCGGGAAGGGCGCGCTGACCTATCCGGTGACCAAGAAGGTCGACCAGGTGGACGATTACTTCGGGACGAAGGTCGCCGACCCTTACAGGTGGCTGGAAGATGACAACGCCGAGGATGTAAAGGCATGGGTCAAGGCGGAGAACGAGGTCACCTTCGCGTACCTGGACCAGATCCCGTACAGGGCAAAGATAAGGGACAGGATCACCGAGCTTTACAACTACCCGAAATATTCCTCCCCCTTCAGGGCCGGAGATTACTACTTCTTCAGCAAGAACGACGGACTGCAGAACCAGTACGTGATCTATTGCCAGAGGGGGCTCGACGGGAAGCCAGAGATCTTTATCGATCCAAACAAGCTCTCAGAGGACGGCACGGTCAGGATAAGCCTCATGGGGTTCTCGACCGACGACAGGTATGTCGCTTTCTCGCGCTCCGAGTCGGGTTCGGACTGGCGCGAGATCCGCGTGATGGAGGTGGCAACGAAGAAGGAGCTGGGCGACCGCATAGAGTGGGTCAAGTTCAGCGGCGCCGCGTGGTACGGCGACGGGTTCTTTTACAGCTGCTACGACAGCCCGGCCGAGGGAGAGGAACTGAAGGGGAAGAACGAGTATCAGAAGGTCCGGTACCACAGGCTCGGCGACTCGCAGGAAAAGGACGTACTCGTCTATGAGGACACCGAGCACCCGCTGCGCTGGGTCTGGGCGGACGTCACCGAGGGCGAAGAGTATATAATCCTTTCGGTGGCCGAAGGGACACACGGGAACGAACTGTGGTACAGGAAGCTCGACGGGATCACCGGCGAGTTCAAGCCGCTCATAACCGGTTTTGATCATGACAGCCGGGTGATCGAGAATGTCGGGGACAAGTTCCTGATGCAGACCACAGTCGACGCGCCCAACGAGAAGGTCGTTCTCGTGGATCCGGGGAATCCACAGAAGGAGAACTGGAAGACGGTCGTCGCCGAGAGGCCTGATGTGCTCAGGGGAGCGGCGACCGCCGGAGGGCAGCTCTTCTGCAGCTACCTCAAGGACGCCTGCACGCAGGTCGAGCAGTTCGATCTCGAGGGGAATCCCGTAAGGAAGATCGAGTTACCCGCGCTCGGCAGCGCGGGCGGCTTTGGCGGCCATCGCGATGACGATATCCTTTTTTATTCATTCAGCTCCTTTACCTATCCGCCGACGATATTCAAATATGATATCGCGAGCGGAAAGTCGGAGGTATTCCGCCGCAGCGAGGTCGAGTTTGATCCGGAAGCCTATGAAGTAAAGCAGGTCTTCTACACCAGCAAGGACGGCACCAGGGTGCCTATGTTCATCATATACAGGAAGGGCCTTAAGCTCGACGGAGATAACCCGGCATACCTTTACGGCTACGGCGGCTTCCAGGTAAGCATCACGCCTCGCTTTAACTCGACAAGCGTCGCTATTCTCGAACACGACTGTGTGATCGCCATCCCGAACCTCAGGGGTGGGGGAGAGTACGGCGAGAAATGGCACGAGGGGGGCATGCTCGCTGACAAGCAGAACGTCTTCGACGACTTTATCGCGGCCGCCGAGTACCTGATAAGCGAGAAATACACCTCCAGAGGGAAACTGGCTATCGCCGGAGGTTCTAACGGCGGCCTGCTTGTCGGCGCTTGCATGACGCAGAGGCCGGAGCTCTTCAAGGTGGCCCTGCCCGCTGTCGGGGTGATGGACATGCTGCGCTACCACAAGTTCACGATCGGCTGGGGCTGGGCGGTCGAGTACGGCTCGAGCGATGACGAGGAGCAGTTCAGGACGCTGCTCGCCTATTCACCGCTGCACAATATAAAGGCCGGGGTCAGCTATCCCGCTACCCTCGTGACGACAGCCGACCACGACGACCGCGTAGTGCCGGCACACTCGTTCAAGTTCATCGCAGAGCTGCAGGCGAAACAGGCCGGGGACAACCCCGTGCTCATCCGGATAGAGACGAAATCGGGACACGGCTCGGTGAGCACGAGCAAGATGATCGAGGAGATGGCCGACGAATTCTCCTTCATGTTCTACAACATGGGCGTGAAGATCGACTGACCGGCCGGATATGTTTTAATGCAGGCCGTATTATGACCCGCCGGGCGCCATATCCCCGGCGGGTCTTGTTGAAATCAGCTCCTTTCAACGGGCACAAACTGACAGAAACAGTAATGATATATGTAAAGCATCGTTGACGAAAAATTCTTATAAATTACTGCCATAAAACAAAATATGCTTGATTGAGTCTGCGGGGAACAGATACAATATATTGATGCTGATGACGGGACCGGGTGCTCCTGTCGAACCTCGATCCGCTCGCACAGGATCACACATCCGCTCCCTTCCGCGGGGAAAAGCATTTTATTACTGATACTCAGAGGGGAAAGACGGAAGAGCTTCGTTTTCGTTGAGTATTTGCACCGGTCCTCGGCTTTGCTTTGAGAACGAGGGGTCGCATCTTTGGATCGTCACATTCCTTCAGCTTGTCATTCATTCATGAGCTTCCCTGCTCCGTGTGGTGGGCAGTATTGCGTAAAAGCGTTCCGGGAGGAGCGGGGGAGATCGGTGCGTTCACAGTCCGCAGGAGAAAGGAGGTAGCAGCTCGGCCGTTTTCAGTTGCGAAGGACCTCCACTGAAGGTCCTGTTCCCCACCAGTCAAAAGCCCGGAGGCATGGGTGTTACGAGATCGCTTTTCCGGGCCCGCGACGCAGACGGTTAGGAGAGACCATGAAGCAGAGATCAATCCTTGCTGCTATCTGCCTGATGCTCATCCTCTCGCCATTGTTCAGTGCCATGGCGGCAGGTACCGCACCGAGGGAGTTCGCTCCGGTGCAGAAGGGCTTCGTTGCCGGGGGCGAGAAAGTCCTTCCCTACGCTCCGGACCGGATCCTCGTCAAGTTCAGGAAATCCAGCATCGACAAGTCCAACCTCAGCATAGGCCTTCAGGCTACACAGCCCCTTCCCGACGCGGCTACCGGACTGATGTCGATAGACGTCATCGGAAAGGACGCGGGAGTTAAAAATATCTCCCGGGCCTATATCCTAATGAAAGACCGGGCCGAGGCCATGCGTTTAGGCAGCGACCAGTGGTTCAGGGTCGACCTCGAGAAAGAGGCCGATATCCCTGCTCTGGTCGCGCGGTACGCAGCCGATCCGAACGTCGAGTATGCCACTCCCGACTGGAGGGCTTTCCCGGCGGCTGTGCCGAACGATCCGTTGTACCCCGATTCCTGGGGGCACAACAACACAGCCCAGCTTCCCGATCTCGACTGGGGCGGGACGTACGACCACACACTTTCGAACACGGTCGGAACGCCCGGCTTCGATGCCAACGCGCCCGCGGCGTGGAACTCCGGATACGGCGATCCTAACGTGATAATCGCGATCCTCGACTCGGGCGTCGATATCGACCATCCCGACCTGAATCTCGTGGCCGGGTACGATTTCGGCAGCGGTGACACCAATCCTGATGACAACTCGGCCGCGCCAGGCCACGGCACCTGCTGCGCCGGTGTGGCGGCGGCTGTCGCCAACAACGGGCGCGGTTCGTGCGGAGCCGCTCCTGGATGCAGGATCATGCCCTGCAAGGTGGCCAATAATCAGGGCACGATGTACTTCTCGTCGATCCAGAACGCCCTGTACTGGGCAGCCGACAACGGCGCTGACATCATCTCGATGAGCCTCGGCGCCGCCATAAGCAGCGATCCCGCGACAGACGCGGCTCTATCATACGCCTACAACGCGGGGTGCGTCATCCTCGCGGCGACGGGTAATGAGAACAGCAGCACGATCAGCTATCCCGCCATCCACGCCAACGTGATCGGCGTCGGCGCTGCTTCGCCATGCGGGGACAGGAAGCGCTCGAGCAGTAACAGCTCGGAATGCAATCCGGGCGTCAATACAGATCCGCGCGGCTACACCTGTGACGGTGAGCGCTGGTGGGGATCGAACTACGGCGTCAACACTCCGAACGCCGCCGGCGCGGTCGATATCATCGCTCCGACGATCCTCCCGACGACCGATATCGGCGGCAGCGGCGGATACCGCTCAGGTGACTACGAGCCGTTCTTCAACGGCACTTCCTGCGCCACTCCATACGCGGCGGGCGTCTGCGGCCTGATCAAGTCGGCCAACCCGACCTGGACCCCGGCCCAGATCCGGAATCAGCTTGTAAACACCGCGATCGACATCGTAAACGTCGAATCAGGGACAGGCTGGGACCGCTACAGCGGATACGGAATGGTCGATGCCGAGGCGGCAGTCGGCGGCGGAGGCCCGGTAGCTCCCGTAGCCGCGTTTGTCGGAGCGCCCCTGAGCGGGACCGAGCCCCTCAGCGTCAGCTTCACAGACCAGTCGAGCGGCTCGCCCACGAGCTGGGGCTGGACCTTCGGCGACGGCGGAACATCAACGGCGCAGAATCCCAACCATACGTACAACAGCGCCGGCACCTACACCGTTTCGCTGACCGTCACAAACTCGGCCGGTAACGACACCGAGACGAAGACCGGTTACATCACGGTCAATCCCTGTGTTGCCCCTACGGCCGGCTTCATCGGGTCTCCGACCTCGGGCTACGCTCCGCTGGCCGTGAATTTCACCGACCAGTCGAGCGGCGCCAGTTCGTGGTCGTGGACATTCGGCGACGGCGGTACCTCGACGGCCCGGAATCCGTCCCACACGTATACCGCTGCCGGGACTTACACCGTGACCCTGACGGCGACTAACAGCTGCGGCTCCGACGTGGCGACGCGTACCGGTTACATCGCGGTCACCGAGGATCCGGGCGGCACGTGGATCACGATCACATACGACGATTTCGAAGGAGGATGGGGAAGCTACACCAGCGGTGGAAGCGACTGCGTTCTGTACACAGGCGGCACTTACGCCCACCAGGGCAGCAATGCCGGCGATATCCAGGACAACTCCGGTGTCGCGTCGTCGTTCTACCACACGAACGGCTACAACGTCTCCGGGTACGGCGAGCTGGAGGTCGAGTTCTGGTACATGGCTGTCAGCATGGACAACACGAGTGAGGATTTCTGGGTTCAGTTCTACGACGGTTCGGCCTGGCGTACAGTCGCCACGTATGCCAGGAGCACCAACTTTGATAATAACGTCTTCTACCACGAGACCGTCGCGATCCCGAAAGGCACTTACAATTACCCATCGGACGCCAAGATAAGGTTCATGTGCGACGCGAGCGGGAATTCCGACGATGTATATATCGACGAGGTCGAGTTCCGCGGCCGCACGACAGGCCCCGTCCTTCCAGTAGCAGAGTTCGCCGGCGACCCGACGGGCGGCATCGTGCCTCTGACGGTCGACTTCGCCGACCAGTCGACCGGCGCACCGGCGAGCTGGAACTGGACGTTCGGCGACGGCGGCACATCGACGGCGCAGAACCCCTCGCATACGTACAACAGCGCGGGTACCTACACCGTCTCGCTTACGGTGACGAACGCCGAGGGCAACGACACCGAGACGAAGACGGACTACATCACCGTCGATCCGATCCCGGCTCCTGTCGCGGCCTTCAGCGGAAGCCCGACCTCCGGGACAGTTCCCCTGACCGTCGAGTTCACAGACGAGTCGACCGGGAACATCACCTCCTGGTCCTGGAACTTCGGAGACGGAGGGACATCGACAGCTCAGAACCCGTCGCACGAGTACGCGGCTGCCGGCACATACACGGTCAGCCTGACGGTCTCAGGGCCGGGCGGCAGCGACGGTGAGACAAAGACGGGCTACATCAGCGTGACCGAGGGAGGCAGCTGGATCACGATCACGTATGACGACTTCGAAGGCGGATTCGGCAGCTACACTGATGGTGGAAGCGATTGCGTCCTTTATACTTACGGCACTTACTCCCACCAGGGCAGCAACTCGGCCGACATCCAGGACAACAGCGGGACCTCCTCGTCGTTCTATCATACTGCCAGCTATGATGTATCGGGATACACGACCCTGGAGGTCGAGTTCTGGTTCGTCGCTGTCAGCATGGACAGGAATGAGGATTTCTGGGTCCAGTTCTACGACGGCTCGGCCTGGCGTACAGTCGCCACTTATGTCAGGACCACCGATTTTAGCAACAATGTCTTCTACAACGAGGTGGTCACCATCTCCAGCGCGTCGTACAACTTCCCGACGAACGCGAAGCTCCGCTTCGTCTGCGACGCGAGCAATAACTCGGACGATGTGTACATCGACGAGATCGAGTGGCGCGGGATAGCTGGCGGCCCGGCCGCAGCCGGCGGTTCGCGAAGGCTGGCCTTCGAAAAGCCCGAGCTGCCTTTGATGCCCGAACAGACCGCGCTCTCTCAGAACTATCCCAATCCGTTCAACCCCTCCACGACGATCAGATACGATCTCGCGGAGCCTGTGAGCGTTCAGTTGAGTATATACGACGCAGCGGGACGCCTCGTCCGTACGCTGGTCGATGAGACCAGGCCCGCCGGATTCCACGAGGCAGTCTGGGACGGCCGCACGAGCACCGGGCTGAACGCGGCGAGCGGAATATATTTCTACAGGATCGTCGCAGGAGAATTCGTCGAGACCAGGAAGATGATCCTTCTGAGGTAGCACGCGAACGAGACGGCTGATGCTGTTTCAGGGGAGCCGGCCCGGTCGGCTCCCTTTTTTCATGCACGGAGCTCCGGGCGATAAGAAAAGCGGTTGAAAAATAAGGCACTCCCAGGGCCTGAAATCCGGAACATTCACAGCGGCTGTAACTTAATAGTGATAAAGACCGACTATAGAATTATATTATGGGTTGTCAAGGTACAGACGTACTAAAGAGGTTACCGATCTGTTCAGGACGCGTACACAGCGAATCGCTCTCCTCGTATCGGTGCTCGCGCACCTGATCCTGCTATTGGTCTGGCGTCCCCTGTCCCATATCGACCTTTTCCCCGACAAGAGCCGGCAGGAGGCCGCGGCCGACGTTCCACTGGTGTTCGAGCTGGTCGAGACGCCGGACGACGCCATCCGCCAGGAGCCCGAAAACGCCCACCTGCTCTCAGACAAGAACGCGCTGGCAAGGGACGAGCACGAGGGCGACATCGCGAAGGGAGAGGCCTACAGCGAGGGCGAGGTCCCCCACAGGGTCTTCGCCGGCGATCCAGACGCCGGCGGCGTACAGACCGCTCAATCTGAAGAGGTGCAGGACCAGCGGCAGGAAGACGCCGAATCGGAGCCATGGAACCCGATACTCGACTGGGCGGGCTCGTATTTCGATTCGAAGCGCAGCGAGGACAGGGACACGAAGGACGGCGAGTCCTCGAGGCTTCAGCCTCAGGTCGGGCCGCCATCGCCGCAACGCCGTTTCACGGACGACCTGAATTTTGAGCAGCGGCTGACAGGAGCCGACGCGAAGGGAAGCATTTCGCTCAACACCTACGAATGGGACTACGCCTCCTATATCCTGCAGATGAAACAGAAACTCAAATCGAACATCTTCCCGCCCGCGATATTCACCTACATGGGGGGTATCAGCGGGGAGACAACGCTGTCATTCAGGGTCTGGCCTGACGGCAAGGTGAGCGATTTGACCGTGATCGAGTTCAACGGGCACAGGACGCTGATGGAGACGAGCGTAACGGCGGTCGAAAAATCATCGCCATTCCGCCCGTTGCCTGCTAATTTCCCCGAGGAATACCTCGAACTCAGATGGACCTTTTACTATTACACAAGGCGCTGATCCAGGGAGGAGAACGGCATTATGATGGATATAATCTCTGAACTGCAGAAGGGCGGCATCACGATGATACCCCTGCTGCTCGGTTCGATAATCACGCTGGCGATCGTGATCGAAAGAGCGATAAGCCTGAGGCCCAAGAAGGTGATCATCCCCGAGATCGTCACGGCGGTAGAGAGGATCAAATGCCCCGCGGATGTAAGGGTCGCCGAGAGCATCTGCGAAACCCACCCGGGGACCTTCGCCAACGTGATGCTTCCCGCGCTGCAGAACCGTGACCTCGACAGGGAGGAGCTGAAGGAATTCATCACCGACCAGGGGCGGCAGGAGGTAAGAACGCTGGAGAGGGGGCTCGTGGGGCTGGAGACTATCGCCGGAGTGGCCCCTCTGCTGGGGCTGTTCGGGACGGTCATCGGCATGATAAAGGTCTTCAACGTAATCTCCCAGCAGGGCCTCGGGCAGGCAAACGTCCTCTCCCGCGGGATCTCCGAGGCGCTGATAACCACTGTGACGGGCCTCGCGATCGGCATACCCGCCCTGATAGCGTATAACTATTTCACGAGCAAGGCCGAGGGCCTCGTGCTCGACATTGAGAAGTACACCGCTTCGCTCCTGCACAAGATCAGGAGGATGACCGAATGCTCAGAGGAGACCGGCAGTGGAATTTAACCCGAAGAAGAAACGCCGGGTCCTGATAAACATCACCTCGCTTATCGACGTGATGTTCCTGCTTCTGATCTTCTTCATGGTCACCTCGACCTTCCTCGATCAGCCGGGCATGAAGCTCGAGCTTCCGTCCGCCGAGAGCGCCGAGGTGGCGAGGGTGGAGAAGTTGGTGATCTATATCAGCTCGGACAACGAGGTCGTTTTCAACGGCCAGCCGGTCGACCTCGACGACCTCGAGGAGACGATGCGCGTTGCGCTCCCGGACATAGAGGACAGGACGCTCGTGCTCAACGCGGACAGGACGGTGCAGCACGGCACGGTCATCAGGGTCATGGACATAGCGAAGAAGCTAGGCCTCGAGAGGCTCGTGATAGGGATAAAGAAGGAAGAAGACAAAAAGCCCCGCTAGAAGATGTATCCCAGCGTGATGGAGAGGCCGTAGTTCTTGAAGTCGTCCTCGTCGATCGTATGGGTATCTCCGTTTATCTCGAAATCCCCGCTCATGATCACGTTGGTCATTCCCCACTCGAACCTCGCGTCGAAGACGATGGTACCGTTCTCCAGGGAGTAATCGAATCCGCCTCCCAGGATAAGGCCGAAATCGGTAACATGCGTCAGTGACGAGAAGTCGATGTCGGCAGAGAGTATTAATGCCGAGACAGTGAGAGTGGAGCTGGAGCAGTAGGCGAAACTCGGCCCGGCGAAGAGCGCGGGCCTGAACTTTTTCCCCGGGGAGAAGGTGTATTTCGCCAGTACGGGGAGTTCGAAGTAATCCAGGCTGACCGTCAGATCGATTATATCCTCGAGGAGCGCGCTTCCGAACCCCTTCTGGGTATAGAGAAGCTCCGGCTGGAGGCTGAAGCATTCGTTGAAAGCGTAGTTTATCAGGACCCCGCCGGTCAGCCCAGTCTTCCAGTCGATGGCATCGTCCCAGCCCTCGGCGACGTTATACGCGTTAGTTGTGCTGATCCCCGCCTTGATCCCGAAACTTGTCTTCCCCGCGTGCGCCGGGGCCGCTGATATAACTACAGCCAGCGACGCCGCCAGGAAAAATCGCGCGATCCTCATTGCGTTCTCCTTTTCTTTCAGAACCGGTACCCCGCACCGCACGTGAGGGATATGGTATTCATGTCACCGATACCGAAAAGCCCGTTGCCGCATACTATGCCGGCGAGGCCTGCCGGAAGCAGCGAGAATTCCATCTGCCCGAAGTCGATGTACTTTGCCGCGCCGCCGATGAACCACGATCCGGAAAAGTAATAGTCGAAACCGAGGTTCAGCCCGAACGCGACATCCTTGCTGACATCGATATCCGCCCCCGTCCCTGACGCGGTCACCCCGAGGCACGCGAGCACGCCGGCGTAGAGGTCGGCCCTCGAGTCTGTCAGGATGTGGTAGTTGAACCCGAGGGTCGGCATGATGAAGTTCGGGACGCCCTCGACGGTGAAGTCTTCCGTCTCGAATCTCAGGTCGACGATATGCCTCCACCAGTTGAGCCCGAGCTCGATCCCGTACCTGCGGGCCAGCACGTATTCGAAGCTTCCGAGGATGCCCCCAGATGTGTTGACGTTGATCGAAGCGGAGAAATCGAGAAAATCGAGCCAGCTGTCGCTGCAATCGTTCCATAACTCGGCGTGATCGTTTCCGACCGGCAGCGTCATGATACCCTGTATCCTGGCTATTCCCCAGTGGGTCCTCACAGTCCCGCCCGGCTGCGCGTGTAGCGCTTGGGCGGGTGGCACAGAGAGAGCCGCGATAAGAAGTATGAAAGATCCTGTTTTCGATCCGTTCAGGTCCATCCGGGCTCCTTCCCTTCCAGAAAATCTCGTACCCATCGTCGGATGAATGGACGATATAACCGCCGCTGAAACCTTGTCAACGGTGAAAGGGCTGTGAGGCCGTTTAGACTTGAACTGCCCCGTCAGCCCGTATTATCTTGTATATCAGTGAGTTCGGACTCCATATCGACCGGGGGAGGAACAGCGATGAAGGTCAGTAAGGGAGACAGGTATTCGAAGCGGTTCTCCTTCTCATTCGACCAGGTCAGGAAATTCGCCGAGCTCTCCGGCGACACCAATCCGGTACATCTCGACAGGGAATACGCGACCGGGCTCGGGTTCGCCGATACGATAGTGCACGGGTTCCTGACGGGAAGCGTCATATCGAAGATCCTCGGCACGGAGTTCCCAGGCGAGGGCGCCATATATCTGAGCCAGACGCTCAGTTTCAGGGCGCCGGTCTTTCCCGGCGAGGAGCTGGTCGCCGAACTGGAAGTCCTTGACATCACCGAATCGGGGAAGCACACGATACGGACACTGATAACCTCCGCCGCGACGGCCGAAGTCAAGCTCGAAGGCGAAGCCCTCGTGCTCTACCGGGGCTGAAAGGAATCATGGGCCTCAGAGATCTCTACGAGGAGACTTTCCCTCCCGGCTTGAAGAAAGCGATCAAGAAGAGGAAGAACGGCCTGCTGAGGCTGTTCAAGAGGAAGATAGGCGAGAACGAGCTCCGCCGGGACCTTGCCGGTCTCGGTATCGTGCCGGGCGACATCCTTTTTGTCCACAGCTCGATGAAACGGATCGGGAACGTCAGGAACGGCCCCGACACGGTCATCGACGCCCTCCTGAGAGCAGTAGGGCCGGAAGGGACCGTGATGATGCCCGCATACTCGATGCCGCAGCACAGCCAGCTCGCTGCCCTCGAGGAATACAGCGGTTTCGATCCCCTGGTGACACCGGCCACTGTCGGATTTCTGCCCGAGACGTTCAGGAAGAGAAAGGGCGCCTTAAGGAGCATCCATCCCACGAGCTCGGTAAGCGCGATCGGGAAGCTGGCTGAGGAGATGACCGGCAGCCATCATCTGAGTCCCACGACGTTCGGCAGGGGTACTCCTTTTCACAATTTTCTCGAAGCCGGCGGGAAGCTGCTTGGGATCGGGATAGATATCGGCCCTGTGACCTTCTATCACGTCATAGAGGACGTCATCGACGATTTCCCCGTAGATCCCTATTGCGACAGGGAGTACGAGGTCGAGGTAAGGGACTGGCAGGGCAGTGCCAGAACGATGAAAGTCAGGCCGCAGGACCCGGAAGTGGCGAGGACCCGGATCGACCACAGGCCTGAAGGGGACTGGATCAGGGGATTCTTTACCGAGATCCTAGTCAGGCGCGGGATGATCAGTTACGGAAAGTTCGGCGAAACTACGGCCTGGACGGTCAATGCCCGGGATCTCTACCAGGTGCAGAGTGAGCTGGCAGTTGAGAAAGTGACTATCTATACGACAGAGGAAGAGTACAGAAGGCTTCACGGCGAGGGTGATTCAGGATGAGCGAAAGGCTGCAACACTACCTGAGGTCCGCTCTGGACGCCATCTTCAGGCCGGTAGCGGAGAACGGCTTTTGGGACGAGAAGGACGGAAAGGTAGTCAGGGGGCTTAAGTTCCAGCTCTCCGGCGACGGCCGGCCGGTCTGGTCGCTGGACGATGCCTACATATACAGGTACGTCCCGCTAGCCATGGCGGGCGTAATGAGCTGGAGGAGCTCCGCGATCGGGGACGATACGTACGATGCCCGTATCAGGTCGGAGCTGGCTTTCCAGACAGGCAACATCGGGAAACAGGATGTCCTGAGCTCGATGCCCAGCATCGGCATGGGCCCCCTGATCTCGGTCTTCAGTGCGGCCTTCCGTGTCTTTGGGGACGAGGCCTTCCTTGAGACGGCCAGGAAGCTTCATTCCGTCTCGAAGAGGAGGTTCAGTTTCGACAACAGCGAGGACAGCCACATTCTGAGCGGCTGGTGCGCCTTTCACGGAGCCGCCCCTGACAAGGTCCTCGCGGATGATATATCCGCCGTCCTCGAAACCGTCATCGGCAGGCAGGGAAAGGACGGCATCTTTGTCTTCTCCAACCCTACGACCAGGCGCCATCAGAACCAGATGTACACGCTCTGGGCGGTCGGGCAGGCTGTCGGGGCCACAGGACGGAAGGGATATCTGCGGAATATCGAGAAGACTCTCGATTACACGGTCAGATCACGCATGCTTGATAACGGGGCCATCATATGGGAGGACCTCTCCGCGGCGTCAAGATTCAAGAAGAGGTACATTGACATGTCGCCCCCTCACTGGGAGTACCTTTATACCTGCCACCAGGCATTCTTCGTCAATGCCGTCTATTACTATTACGGCTCGGGCGGAGACAGAGCATACGGCGCCGAGATACGGCGCGCAGTCGACTGGATATTCGGCGGCAACACCCTCGGGAGGGATCTTGTCGAGATGAGCGGGATCGGCGTCCCGATGAGGATGATGACGACCGGCGGCAGGATCGACGTTAAAGGGCAGATGTTCAAGGGCACCTACGAGATCGGGTCGTACATCTCTGCGCTGACCTCGATAATCTGCTTGGGCGGGCTTGACATATCATGAAAAATGGATAGAATCCTATCGGATCGAGAGCATGACCCGGGGTGATTTGGTGTTTTAGTACCGTCCCTGAGGTAGGGCGGTGGTAAGTACGGGCTCCCGGGATGTCTCGTTCCAGGTACTCTCATATCTCAGAGACGCCGCGGATTCACAGTACCAGTATTCGATGTGAACCCGTGGCGTTTTATCATCCGGGGCCGCGACTTGAGGCGAGCCTTTCGAGGATCTCCAACTCCAGCGCGGTCCTCCTGTCCCAAGACATGAAATTCCCGGAGGCATATAAGGCGGCGCCCCTGCCGAGGTCTGTCCTCAGGACTGGTTCCATCACCAGCCTTTCGAGCGCGGCGGCCATCGCGGCCGTATCGCCGTTCTCGACCAGGATACCTGTCTCTCCGTCCCTGATCCCTTCGGACGTCCCGGCCACGTCGAACGCGGCAACGGGAAGCCCGCAGAGCATCGCTTCGCAGGGGGGCATCGACATATTGGTAAGTTCGCTTGTCGCGGCGAATATGTCGCACGACTTGAGCAGCCGCGGCATCGAGTCGTACCTGACAGCGCCGGTGAAACGGGTCAGGCCGGCGATTCCCAGAGCACGGGCCTTTTCCTCGAGAGCGGGCCTGTCCGGTCCGTCACCGGCGATCACCAGGGCGGACTTTTCCTTCGCCGCGGCGCTCATCCTCGAGACAGCTTCCAGGAGCAGGTCGACCCGCTTGAGCCTGACCAGGCGCGAGACGGTCACGATCAGCGTCCTGTCGGAGGGCAGCCCGAACCTCGAACGTTCGCCTGGGACGTCCACGTCCATGCCGGCCCATCCCATGTCCATCCCGTTGGGGAGAAACTCGATCTTCTCTTCCGGTATGCCCCTGGAGATCAGGGCCCGGTCGCCCATTGTGCCGTCATTGAGCACGATATACATATCGAGGGGGTGCCTGAGCGCCCTTTCCTGGTCGAAGTTGAGCCACCAGCGCCTCGGCCCGGCGAGGTCTTCGCGGGAGAGGTACATCACGCCGAAAAGTTTGACGGCCGCCGGTATCCCTTTCTGCCTGCTGAGCCTGCTCAGCGGCTCGATCGCGTAGTGCGAGAAGCCGAGCATGACGTCGGGTTTCACCTCTTCCGCCGTTCGGCGAAGATCTCCGTAAACGGAGCAGGTGTATATGTAGGGGAGCGTGATCCTCCTGACCGGCGAGGGGAGGACACGCGCCCTGCGGAAGACATTGCCGTACGTGTGGAAATGAACGCCTTCTCCGCCGCGCCGCGGGGCGGGACCGGCCGGTTCGGGGATCAGGAAATGAAGCTCGATGCCCGCCTCCCTGAACCGCTCGATGAAATGCCTCTCGTCGGGGACCCCGCTACCCTCGCCGAGCGACCAGGGGTCGTCCCATATCGAGAGTATCAGGAGTCTTTTGAGGCTGCCCAAGCTTCTATCCCTCCAGTACCTTTACCCTGTTCCTCAACCTGCCGATCCGCTCTATCTCTATCTCGACGATGTCGCCGTCGCCGAGGAACAGGGGCGGATCGTGGTAAACGCCGACCCCCGCCGGCGTACCTGTCGCGATTATGTCACCCGGCATCAGCGTCATCCCCGCCGAAATGAACGATATTATCGATTCGACGCTGAAGACCATGTCGGCCGTCGTGCTCTGCTGCATCACGGCCCCGTTCAGGCGCTGCGTGATCGCGAGTCCGCCATGCTCACCGACGCTCTCCGGCGTTACGAGGCATGGCCCGCATGGAGCGAAGGTGTCGAATCCCTTTCCCCGGAACCACTGCCTGTCCTCCCGCTGGATCTTCCTCGCGCTCACGTCATTGAAGACCATGAACCCGGCAATGTACCCGGCGGCGTCCCGCTCCTCTATCATCGTGCCTTCGCGGCCTATGACGACGGCGAGCTCAGCCTCGGCATCGACGTTTTCGACGCCCGGCCTTATCACGATGTCGTCGTAGGGCCCGTTCAGGGCTGTCACGGCCTTCGCGAAGAGCATCGGGCGGGAAGGAGGCTCGCGTCCCTGCTCGAGCGCGTGCCCCCTGTAGTTGAGGCCGAGGCAGATGATCTTACCCGGCGAGATGACCGGAGGGTAGAGCTCGAGCTGGCCGGCCTGCAGGAAATGTTCCCTGTCTATCTCGGCCGCGTTGTCGACGAGGTTCCTGACCCGGTGGATGAGACCGCGCCTTAGGATCTCGTCGACCGAAGCGGGAAGAAGGGGATCGGCCGCGCCTATATCCAGGACGAGGTCGCCGATAAGCGCCCCGGCACGCGGCCCCTCTCTGCTGAATGTGACGAGTTTCACTTATTCTGTCCTGTATGCGCCCTTCATGCGTTCGAGGAAGACGCCGGGACCGACGAATCCGGTGACCCTCGCGTCCGGCTTCTCCTCGCCCGCTGCGTCGAGGAATATTATAGTGGGCACTCCCCGGATGCCGAAGTCACTTTTTACGCGCCTCTTCTCCGCATCGATCGTCGTCAGGTCCATCCTGAGCCTGACGAAGCTCTTCGAGTAATCGATCACGGCCTTGTCGGTGAAGGTCTTGTGCTCGAGCTCGCGGCAGGGGATGCACCAGTCGGCCGAGAAGTCGATGATGACCGGTCTGCCCTCCGCCTTCGCCCCGGCGACCCGCTGCTCGCTGAACGCTTCCCACTCGATCCCTTCGTGCCCCTGCGCTGTCCTGAAAGGCCCGCCCGGCATGGCGAGGACGGCCGCCGCAGCTATCAGCCAGGCGGCGCCGACGACAGCCTTAATGATAGCGAATCCTCTGCCCTCCTGTGGGGTGCGGTCGAACGGCCAGAGCATCAGGCCCGCGACAAGCGCAATCACGGCATATCCGATACTGGTAGACTTGGGGCCGAGGATATGCCTGGCGAAGTAGAGGGCCATCATCAGGAGGATGAACCCGAAGATCTTCCTGACCCAGACCATCCAGTGCCCCGGCCTGGCGAGGCTTCCCGAGAGAGTCCCGAGCAGGATGAAAGGAGTCCCCATCCCCCAGGCGAGTGTGAAGAACATCAGGAAGCCGAGGATCGGCCTGCCTGTTTCGCCGACATAGATCAGGAGGCCGAGGACGAAGGGGCCTATACAGGGAGCAGCTACGATGCCGACCGTAAGGCCCATCATCACCGCGCCCCATCGCCCCTGTTTCGCCCTGCCGGTCCTGTGTGAGAGGAATGCCGGCATCCTGAACTCCCAGAGGCCGAACATCGATGCCGCAAGACCCACGAGCACCGCCGCGATAAAGAGTATGACCCAAGTGTTCTGAAGGGCCGAGCCGAAGAGCCCTCCTGTCATTGCTGCGAATGTCCCGAGGATGCTGTAGGTGATCGACATCCCGAGGACGTAGAACAGGGTAAGCACGAAGGTCTGCGAGGTCTTTCCGCCTCCCTGGCTGCCGAAATAGCTCACCGTTATCGGGATCAGGGGATATACGCAGGGGGTCAGGTTCAGCGCGAGTCCGCCGAGATAGATGAATATGAAGGCGAGGATAAGTCCGTGTTCCTCGAGCATGTCGCCGAAACCGTTGTCGCCGTCGCCGGAGCCGGCCATGACAGGGGCTCCCCCGTCGTCGATGAAAGGAGGAGCGAGGAATATCTCGTCATAGACCGTCTCTTCGATCTCCTCCATCGTGCCCACCCTGACTGGGATTTCCTCTATCGCGACCGCGGGCTCGAGGCAGGTCATGTTGTTGCAACCCTGGTACCTGAGGGCCACCCTGACAGTATAATCACCCGGTTCGATGTCGGTGGAACACTCGATGATGATACCGAAGTGTACCGTCCCGTGATAGAGCGGCATCTCCTTGTCGCTGATCTCGAGTTTGAGCATCTCCGGCTCAGGGTAAAGGATGTCCCTGATGATGATCCCGTCGGGAGCGGTCACCTCGAGTGATGTCGGTATCAGGTATTTGTCCTGCGGCGAGTCTGAGTTTATGTGCCACTCTTCCTTGATCGACGCCCTTACCGCTATGTATCCCGTCGAGCCGGGGTGGAAGACGGTCAACGAGGCGAAGCCTTCCGTGTCTACCAGGCTGCCCGGCTGCGAGAAGAGCTGGGCCGCGGCGGGGAATGCTAGAGCTGCGGCGAGAATCAGAAAAAGCGCTGCTGTCCTTGATGCCGGCGTGGTCCTCATCATCCATCTATCCTTTCCTGGGACTGATCATTATTTATACCTGAAAATATATAGCCCTCCGGAGCCGCTGGCCAGATAAACGAACCTCTCGTCGGAGAAGACGCCCCTGGCGTCATCGACCGTCCCGTATCTCGCCGCCATGACCGGCCTGCGGGGGTTGGAGGCGTCGACGACCGTGATGCCGAGCGACTGAGTCGCCAGGAAGACAGTATCGCCGCGGGCGTGGATGGTCCTGGCTATCCCGCCAGTCTCGATGCGTCCGAGCTGCGCCGGGGCCGACCTGTCGCTGATATCGGCGATCATGAAGCCCCGCTGCCCGTCGGCAATATAGAGGAGGTCGCCCGAGACCGAAAGATCGCTGACCCAGCCCGGCGTGTCCATCGTCGAGACGAGCACGGGGACGTCTCCGGCGAGTGAATATATCCTGAATCCGCTGAACCCGTCCGCCACGTAGAGATAGTCGTCGTCTACGTCCAGCCCACGGACCTCGGAGAGCTTCTCGCTCCAGGCGAGGCTGGGCGCCGCCGGATCTGTGAAATCGACGGCTGCGACCCCGTGCAGGCCCCCGGCAAAGTAGGCGACGCCGGAGCGGACCTTGACGGACGAGAGGTATGACGATGTCTGCCAGGTCGACAGGAGCGCGGGAGATTCGGGAAGGTCTATATTGTAGAACCTCGCGCCGCCGGCCCCGTCAGCCAGGACGAGGATGCCGTCCTCGATCGCGACGTCCCTGGCCTCCCCGGTCCTGGCGTGTCCGGCCCATTTCACTGAGCCATCCTCGCCTGTCCGTCCTATCCTCAGGCCGTCCATGCCGTTGGCCAGGTATATGTGATCTCCGCTGACGGCAAGTTCGAAGGCGAATCCGTCCGCCTCGATCTTCCCTTGGGCCCTTGTGTATCCTCTGTCGTTTCGGTAGAAATGGAATCCCGTCTTCGGTCCGAATGTGACGATCCTGTCCCCGCCGCATCTTATCGAACTGCCGGGGAAGGCCGGGGACCTCGGCATCCCTTCATCGTTCATCAGGGAATAACGAGGGTCGGCAGGGATTGCTTCGCCAGATCGTTCATATGAACGCTGTACGGGGAAGGGCATTATCATGCCCGATCCGAGCAACGCCATCCCGCCTTCGGATCCGAGGCATATGTCCCTGATCTTTTTTTCCGGAAGGGGGGAGAGCTGGACGGGGGAGGCTGGATCCCGCACGTCGTATCTGAAGACCTCTCCCTCCCGGGAGAGGAGGTGAAGGACTCGGTCAGCCGACATCACAGCCCTGTCTATCTTTCCGGGCGCCTTGATCCGTGAGATCTCGTCGAGCGCTTTTCCCACGCCGTTAACCTTGAGAAGGATCACCTCGCTGCCAGAGGCCGCCGCGATGAGATCTCCCGCCGAGACCAGCTCGGCCCCGGGCGCCATGTCCGCCAGTCGGTAGAGGGGGGAAAGAGGCTCCCCGGTCGCTATTCCTGACGTGTCGAAGAGATACAGACCCGACCTGACGCCGCTGACGATCAGGAAGTCGCCGGCGGAGGCGCATGAGTGTGCGTCCTCGATCCTGCAGGCGGTCCACGAGTGGGGAGCGGATGGATCGCCGAGGTCTATCCCCGCGAGGCCGGATCCGGTGACGGCTATCCAGGCCCTGGCCCCGATGATCTCGATGTCGGACGGAAGGCCGCCTAGAGGGAGCATGATCCCATTTTCCAGAGGCTTGCCGGCGGGGATCACCATGACCGCTCCTCCGGAGGCGATGATCATCCCGCCGCTGAAAAAGACAGCCTCCCTCGGCGGGCCCTCGAAGAGTTCCCTGCCCAGGAGCTCGAGCCCGGGCGCCGAGTCGCAAGACGTTGCCGTCGCCGCCAGCACAAGGAGTATCAGAAGGCTTTTCATCGTCATGTCTATCATCCTTACTTCCGTATTATAGACCGCCATATATCAGGTAGGCATAAGAGTAAGAAAAAGTTCCGGTTACCGCAAGGCATCTTGAGATAAATCGCCGGGTCTGGTAGATTATCCCTCTCGAGGCGAGGAGGAACATGAGCGACGCATTACGGAGAATACATCTGGTAAGGCACGGAGAATCGATCTGGAACGCGGGCCGGCGCGTACAGGGCAACCACGGCGAGGTCCCCCTCAGCGAGCTGGGGAGGGCGCAGGCCGCCCTGCTGGGAGAGCGGCTGCGCGGGATGGAGTTCTCACGCGTGTTCTGCAGCAGTACGGAGCGCGCCGTCGAGACTGCCCGCATCGCCCTGGGCGGTGACCGCCCGATCGAGTACATGGATGACCTGCGGGAGATCTCGTTCGGTTCCTGGGAGGGGCTGCTCGTAAGCGAGGTCCAGGAGATGTATCCGGGTAAGATGGAGCTCTGGTTCCGCAGCCCCTCGAAGGTGACGATCGAGGGCGCCGAGCCGTTCGGCGAGTTCCACGAGCGGGCGAGCCGGACGGTGAACGGGCTGATAGAGTCGACCGAAGGCGACATACTCATCGTCTCTCACGGAGGCGTGATCTGCGCCTGGCTCACCCACATCCTCGGCATGTCCCCCGAAGACATCTGGTCCTTTTCGCTCCCGAACACATCTCTGACCACCGTGATCATCGATTTCAGGCCGCGGCTCAGGCTTCTCGGGGATGTTTCACATCTGGACGGCAAGACACTCGGGTTCGACGGCATGCCCGCACCGGAAAGGTGATTTCCCAGGCTCAGCAGGCCGCCGGGGGCTCGAGGCCGGCGTCCTCCCAGACGGTCTGGTCCTCCTGGCTCAGCTCGACAACGGTCCGCGGGAATAGAATATCGATGGTGCCCACGAGTTCACGGTAGATGGCGATCCTCATCGGGCGGTAGAGCCTGAGCTTTCCCTCACGGTCGCGTACGTACTCTCCATGAAGTATCTGGTTGAATGGCGATTCGTTCCTGACGCTGTCGGCCAGGCCTGGAGGGAAGCGCAGAACACCCAGCTCGATCCTCAGCGGGGCGATTTCGGTGGCATCCTTTACGCGGAGAAGCAGGTCCTGGTATGAATCGGCATTCCAGTAGAAGGGGATTACCGGGTCGAAGCGAAGGGCGTACCTGATCCCTGCCGCGGAGACCTTCGATATGGCCTCTATCCGCTCGTCGAGAGTCGCCGTCCCGGGCTCCTGCTGGCTGACAGCCTCCGGCGGAGAGAGGGTCCAGGTGACCAGGAGGTGCCTGCGGGCAAGCTCCGAGCCGCTTCCGCCGAGGCCCGGCAGGTGATCGACGTTCGCGCTCTTGGTCCGCGCCTCGATGACCGCGCCCGTGCCGGCAAGCATCGGTATGATCGACGAGGTAAGCCCCGTGATATGGTCGAGAGCGAGGCTGTCGCTCAGCTCGCCGGTGGTCAGCCTGACCGTTCCCGCCAGGAGGGCCTCCCTGATGTCTCTTTCCATCCTCGCGCTGTTCACCAGGAGCGTGACCGCGCGGTGCGAGAGGTATGACCTCAGATAGCAGTACGAGCAGGCGTAGATACACCCCTGCAGGGCGGCGATATACTTCTCCCCGCAGGGCGGGGCTCCCGGCGTGACGGGGAAATCCTTGACGAACCGGCCCTCGTGGTACTTGAGCACGAGGGAGCCGGGACCGGTAAAAACTGCCACATCGTCGGTCACTACCGTCTCGACCGGGTTGAGCCTGTCGATGACCCGGCTGGTGAGCGGATCACCGAGAGCCATTTCGTCGATTATCAGCCTGTCGAAAAGAGGGATCATCTCAGCCCGCCCGCTACCTGTTGCCCCTGCGCAGCCAGTAGACCTTGCCGCCCTCGAGAAGGAGTATCATGAACACTCCTCCGAGGAACCCGCCGATGTGGGCGAACCAGGCTACACCGCCGCCGGACTGGCCGCCGAGCGATATGAGGCCGCTTATCAGCTGGATGACGAACCAGTAGATGATTATCACGAACGCGGGTATGTAGATGAACTGGATGAAGATGAATATCCACATCAACGTCATGATCCTCGCCTGAGGGAAGAGCATGAGATACGCTCCCATGACTCCCGATATGGCCCCGCTGGCGCCTATAGTCGGAATTATCGAGCTCGGGTCGGCCGCGATATGCATCGCGTGGGCCATCAGCCCGCAGACGAGATAGAAAAAGATGAACCTCAGGGGCCCGAGCACGTCCTCTATGTTGTTGCCGAAGATCCAGAGGTAGAGCATGTTGAAAGCGAGGTGGAAGATTCCTCCGTGAAGGAACATCGAGGTCAGGAGGGTCAGGAAGATCGGCTTGGGCCCCGGAGCGTGGAAAACACCCGCCACCGGCCCGGTCAGATCGGTCATCCTTGTTATCTCGAAAGGCGTGGCTCCGAGCGAGGCCACGATATTTGCACCGCCATGCCCGTGCCAGAGCTGGTACAGGAATACGAGTATATTCATCGCGATCAGAGTTCGCGTTATGACCGGCTTCCTGCGGGATGGATTCATGTCTTTAAGCGGTAATAACAGCATAGATTACTTATATATCGCAGACGTCTCCGGGGAAAGTGATAAATTGGGCTGCGCGGTTCAGGCTCCAGTCTCGAGCAGGACCTTGAAAGCGTCCCTCATCTTCGCGCGCCTCAGGGCCGCTTTCCATTTCGCGAAGGGGTAGATCGCTGTGAGGAAAGGCCCAGTGGCGACCTGTCTGTCCTTTAGAAGCTCCAGCGCCGTCTCGAACGGACCGCATCTCGAACCGACTATCGTGATCTCTTCGACCGCTACCCGCGATGGATTCCACTTAAGCGGCGTGTGGAATGTCGATTTAAGGACTACGGTGCCACGGGGCCTCGCCAGCGCGACGGCCTCAGGGAGCCCCGTCCCGCTTCCCGAGCATTCGACGACTATGTCGAAAGAGTCTCCCATCGCCCGGGCATCCTGAGAGCGGGCGGTATCCATGCCGAGGCCGGCGAACACGCGAAGCTTCTCCTCGTCGACCCCGATCACGGTCAGCGCTTTCGTCCTTAGCCTCAGGACCTGGGCGACCATCGCGGCGAGCCTTCCGTCCCCGAGCACCGCCACGTGTGATGTCGAGCTGACATACACTCGTTCGGGGATCTCGCATGCGGCCGCGAGGAGCTCGGTAAAGACCGCCTCCTCATCGCTGACCGAGTCGGGAACGGCATGCAGGTTGGCGAGAGGAAGCAAGAGGTATTCGGCGAAGGCGCCGTCGCGTCCGGAGATGCCGAGGACAGTCCGCTCTCTGCAGTGCTTGTCGAGCCCCCGCCTGCACAGGGTGCATTTTCCGCAGCTCACATTTATCTCGCCGGTGACCCTTTTCCCGGCGAGGCTCCGTGGCGTCTCGACGGTCCCGGTGAACTCGTGGCCGGGGACTCCGCTGAAGTCCATGTACCCTTTGAGGATCTCGAGATCGGTCGAGCATATTCCGGCGTACCGGACCTTTACCAGGGCCTCTCCACGGCCGGCCCGCGGCGTTTCGATCTCCCGCTCCTCGAGCTTTCCGTCTTTGAAATAGAGCGCTAGCATGACCGGTAAAGGATAACGAATCCTGCGCGGAATTGATAGATGTAGAGTTATACTATGACTGGAATAATATCCTTGTCCCCGATGGTGACTGGATATATATGTCAAGGATCGACGGAGGCCGAATATGAGAGCTTTAAGGACCGTTTCCCGCATATTCCCGCTGTTTCTTGCGATCGCGGTGCTCTTTCCGTCCGCGGCTCTTCCCGCGCATTTCTTCCTGCTTCGTGAGTCGATAGGGGGAGTCGATCTGGAGAAAGTGGAGATCTCAGAGGGCGGCGAGCTGACCTTCGACGGCGCGGATGTGATCACGGTCGTCATCCCTGTCGGGACAGGGCAGTCGGGTGACCTCATCAAGAAGGATATGAGGAACGGGTTGATCACAGTCAGGTCTGCCGGCGGAGAGCTGCTTATCAGCAGGAGACAGGATGGAGGCAGGGAGATGGCCTATCCTCCGGTGAAGATAGAGGACCTGCGTGAATATGATGTGAGGGTCAACATCGCAGGCGGTAACGGCACGAAGAAGGCTTTCATGATAAGCATGTACGATGAGCCCGGTGATGACGACGGGCCGGTCATCGACATGTTCGCCGGGGTGACGCCCCTGGAGGACGGAGACTGGTCCATCACGCTGGAAGTCAGCGAGGCCGGGCCGGCGGCTGGCGTATCGGGCGAGACTGCCGTCATCTATGAAGAGGGCTTCATCCTCGCGGAAGGCTCGCTCCCCGACGGGAGGAAAGGCTGGTTCATCGTCGATCTGGGCGCTAGCGGGACGGTGATCTCGAAGCAGTTCCTGCCAGCTTGGGTCGATATCGAGGAGATCAAGGGCCTTGAGTACTCTGAAAAAGGACGCAGGGAGGTAAAGAGCGTGATGAGCGGGGCAGGCGGCGAAGTCACGGGCTTTCTCGGAAGCGCGCGTCCAGGCGACCTGGTGTTCGGCAGCGTACGGTTCCCCGATGTGACGGTAAAGGTGATAGAGTCAGTGCCCGATTTCGGATCGAGAAAGATGGCCGGGATACTGGGCCTGGACCTGCTGAAGCTCTGCGACAGGATCGCCTTCGAGTACCCCCGCAGCGGTCCGGGCATGATGATGATGGGGAGCCGCCATACCCTCGCCCCGACCGACGCCCCGTCGGCCGAGGTCCCGTTCTCCCTGGTGGCTAAGCATATCTTCCTGGACGGCGATGTGAACGAAGTGCCTGTCTCCTTCCTCCTGGATACCGGTGCGAGGAACTCGATAATCTCCGCCTCGATCGCGGACAGGGCGCGGCTGGGCGATGCGCCCAGAGGCGGAAAGGGAGAGGTCCGAGGCCTCGACGGCAACCCCGTGGCGACCAGGGCCGTCAACGTGGAGAGACTCAGGCTGGGCGACTGGCTCCGCTCGGATGTGCCGTTCCTCGCCGCCGGCCTTTCAGTCTTCGAGAGCATCGGGCTCAGGCAGGGTGGCGGTATCATCGGCAACGATTTTCTGGACGACTACACTATGATCGAGATCGATTTCGCGCGTGGGGTCGTGTCCCTCTGGAGGTAGAGCGCCCCGGGATCCCCCTTTGTCCTTGAACGACGGGCTTGCGCTGGCTTACCCTGCAGGAATGTGATAATGGAGACACTTCATATGCACGGAGGAAGGAAGGCGAGATGAAGGAGCCGAAAGGATACGGGACAAGGTACCTGCTTGACGATTTCACCATTCAGGAGAGCTGGAGGCTTTTCAGGATCCTGTCGGAGTTCGTCGACGGGTTCGACAACATGGTCGACGTCGCGCCGGGTGTAAGCTTCTACGGCTCCGCGAGGGTGAAAGAGGGCGACAGGGCTTATGAGGACGCCCGCAGCATCGCAATGGCTCTTTCGTCGCGGGAATGCTCGATCATAACCGGCGGTGGCCCCGGGGTCATGGAGGCCGCGAACCGCGGGGCTCAGGAAGGCGGCGGGCTCTCGGTGGGGCTGAACATCGAGCTGCCCTTCGAACAGAAGCCCAATCCCTACATCGACAGGCTGATCACGTTCCGGTACTTTTTCGTCCGCAAGGTCATGTTCGTCAAGTACTCGGTCGCGTTCGTCATACTGCCGGGCGGCTTCGGCACGATGGACGAGTTCTTCGAGGCGCTGACCCTTATCCAGACTCACAAGATCGCGCCGTTCCCCGTATACATGGTCGGGAAGGACTACTATGGGGGACTCATCGACTGGATCAACAAAAGGATGATCGCCGAGGACAAGATACTCCCCGAGGACCTGAATATCGTAAAGCTGGTCGATTCCGTCGAAGAGGTCGTCGAAGGGGTGTCGAATCTCCTCGATGGCGAGGACTTCGGGAATTCGAAATAGGCCTTCTGCCGGTCCGGGCCTATCCAGGGATGATATAGCCCAGCGTCAACAGTATTCCAGTGGCGAGGTGAGTGATGATCGTCGCGGCGTTAGCGGGCGTCATCGCTCGCGGATCGCCGTACGACCGGGCAGTCACCCGTATCGCCCTGAGCGCAAGGGGGAGCGAGGCGAGCCCCAGAAGCGTCCAGCGGGGCATAAAGCCGCTCCAGGCGCCGGCGATGATAGGGAGATAAGCCGACAGCATGACGGCTGCGAAGAGGGCGGCTCCCCTTTTCCTTCCCAGCCTCACGATCAGGGTCCTTTTTCCGGTGGCCCGGTCAGCGGCCGCGTCCTGGAACTCGTTTATGATGATTATCGCGGTGGTCAGGGCTGCGAGCGGCACTGAAGCGGCCAGTATCTGACTGGAGACGAAACCGGTCTGGACGAAGAAGGCGCCGACCGATATCAGCCCGAATGCGAGGAAGATCGCCATCTCTCCGAGCCCCCGGCCGGCGAGCATCGCCCGGGGCTCGGTGTAGAGGATCCCCAGGACAAGGCCTGTGACGCCGAAGAGGATCACGGCCGGCCCCCTTACCGTATAGAGGTATATCCCGATAAGAGCCGCGGCCGAGAACAGTGTGATCGAGAGCGTGAGCACACCGCGGGGGGTTACATACCCCGCCTGTATCATCCTGCTGCCGCCCGTGAAAGGGCTCGCGAAATCGACGTTCGCCTCGTCGTTCCCTGACCTGTGGTCGAACCAGTCGTTGATCGTGTTGGAGCCGAGATGGAGAAGGACCGCCCCGGCCAGCGTCAGCCAGAAGAGTAGCGGGTCCCAGAGCCCCGTCTCGTGCCTCGCCGCAGCGGCGGCGAGCAGAACGGGAAGGATGCTTACAGTGAGGAACGGGGCCCTCAGCTCGACAAGGTACGCCTGTGTCTTTCTCAAATCCGGATCCCCTTCGATATATCAGATCTCCAGGCAACGAATATAGAACGAAAGGCGGGGACAGTAAAGGGCGCAAAAAGATCCGGGACACCCGCACGTGCCCCGGATCTTCGCGGGTCCTCTGACACTGTTCGCTCTGAGCACCCGGAGGGGATATTAAAAAGGCGGGGCGCTTTTGCGTCCCGCCTCTGGAGTCCGGTCGATCTACCAGACGCTCTTGCCCCAGACGCTCTTGCCGGCGATCATCAGGGCGATTATTATCGCTATGCTCGTGAAGTGGAACATTTTCAACCCCTTTCCTCAAGACTCCTTGAACCTTCTTCGTATTTATCGTCGTTGCTCACGCTTACCTGTAATAGCCAGACGCGTGCCATAATTACTTATAGTTCCCCATAGTTCCCCGTAAAGTTGTAACATATAATTATATAATGAGATAGAGAGGCAGAAATTTTCTGATCCGGTCCTGACGGTCAGGGTCGCACAATGAGAACAGTAAACAATATTTTACGTGCATTCAGAAAATGCGTATAACAGCATGATAAATAGACAGTTATTGCGTAAATACATGTTTACGATTATGTAAAAGAAAGTTTACTAAAATCGCGTTTCAGACCGCTTATCTCCGTATAAGCTTCCTGAGGAGCGCGATACCGGAGAGAGCGAACCTGACGTGTGGGACGTGCGCTCTGGGCCTTAGGGATTTCTCGGCCGTATCCAGGTCGGCGGCCCTTATCAGCCCGGTCAGCGCCGCGAGGATCATGTATGCAACCGAGCCTGCCACGAGTACTATGACGATCCTCGCCCCGGGAGAGAGCGAGCGGAACGCGGCGGCAAGCAGCGGATAGACTATCGACAGGACGAGCGGATGGAGAAGGGAGAGGGCGGAGATCTTCGCCCTGGATATCCTCCACATCATCGAGAGGAGGATCACGGCGAGCACGAAGAAGGTCGCGAGCGTGGCCACCGCCGCTCCTGTGACCCCGATCCTCGGGATAAGGAAGGCGTTGAGAGCCACGTTGAAAGCCGCGGCGAAGATATATGCCGCCGCCGACATGCCGCCCTTCGCGTACGACGCGAGCGCCGCCCACGAGATCCTGCAGAAGATATCGACAATGCCCACGAATGCCAGTATCCGCATTATCCCGGCCGCCGCGATGAACTTCGGAAGCACGATCATCAGGGCGTCTCCGGAAAGGGAGAATATCAACATGACTATAGGGACCAGCGCTATCAGGGAGATCCGCGCCGTGCTCCTTATCTGCCTCCTGAAGGTGTCCATGCTGCCGTCCACGCGCGAGGCGGTGAGCGAGGGGATGAGCGCGGTTCCGGCCGTTGATGAGATGACGCTGAGCGAGGTCACCACGATGGCGGCCATCGCATAGAAGCCGAGCTGGTCGGCGGGCAGGTAGTACTTCACCATGATCCTGTCGACCGTGCTGATCAGGTTCCAGCCGAGATTAGCGAAGAAGAAGAGGATCCCGAACGAGAACACCTCGCGGACCCCTCTCGGAAGGGAGCCTCTCTCCCCGACCCAGTGGCTGATCGCGCTGCGGTGGAAGAATATTATGAAAAGAAGCGCTCCTATGACCTCGGCCGTCAGAAAGCCCGCAATAACCGAGATGATGTCTCCGCGCCACAGCACGGCGGCGATCGGGAGAGCCACATTGAGCACGCCGTATACCGCCGTGATCACAGCACGGAGCTTGCCGCGCTGCACGGCCAGGAAGGCCACGGCGTAGAAGGCGGTGATGGCGAGGAAGGGTATGATAAGCGCGTAGACCTGTATCGGCAGCGTCGCGTCCGGCTCGTGGGCGAGGTTCTCGGCTATCCACGGCGCGAAGGCGATCAGCAGAAGGCACCACAGCACGGAGAAGGCCACTGTCAGGGCGATCGCCGCGCGGTAGATCATCGCGGCGAGATCCTTTCGTCCCTTCTGCAGGTACTCCGGGACGAGCTTGATGACCGACGTGGTAAATCCGAAATTGGACAGCAGGACGAGGAGCTGGATGTAGGAGATCGGTATGTTCAGGATGCCGTACAGGGTGGGGCCGAGGAGCCTGCCGAGAATGACGCCGCGTATCGGCTTGAGCAGCGTCACGCCTATCTTGGAGACCGACACGAAGAACGTGTCGGAGATCACCTTGGAGGTGGACAGGTCGACAGGAGGACGAGGCTGATCTTCCGGCTCGTTATGATTCATTTCCGTACGGACCTATTTCTTGTACTGGCTGATGAACTCCTCGACCTCCGGGATGCCGCCCTGATAGATCAGGTAGCCGTTGTGGGGCTCCCTCTCGGTGATCTCGCCCGCGATCGGGGTGAGCATTATCTTTTTGACCTCTTCGCGGTCCTCGCTCTGGCCGAGCGCCCATCCGAGCTTCACGTACGCCACCTCGGGCAGCATGTTGTAGGCCGGGATGACTCCGAGGTCCATCATGTCGCGCCCCGTGTCGTATACGTACATCTGTACGTATCCCCAGAGCGTCTGAACGGTCATGTATACGCTGATTCCCTCGTCGAAAGCCCTCTTCAGGGCGGGGTATAGGGGCTTGTTGACGTGTCCGAGCCCCGTGCCCGCTATGACGATACCCCTGTACCCGTTGTCTATCAGGGAGTCTATTATGTCGGGCTTCATGTTGGGGTAGTAGTAGACGATCGTGACGCGGTCGTCGAAGGCTGTGTTGATCGTGACGTTGCGGTCCTTCCTGCGCTTCTTGATGTCGTCGCGGAGCGGGGTGAACTTCTCGCGGTCAACCATCGCCAGCGGTATGTCGCCGATCGTCCTGAAGGTCGATCTGTACGAAGAATGCATCTTGCGTACCCGGGTCCCCCTGTGCAGCAGGCCGTACTGGTCGCTGGTGGGGCCGAACATGCAGACCATCACCTCGGCGAAGTCGCTGTGGGCGGCGGTGCGAGTCGCGTGGATCAGGTTCAGCGCCGCGTCGCTAGACGGGCGGTCGCTGGAGCGCTGGGAGCCTACCATGACTATCGGCACGGGGGTGTCCTGCACCATGAACGAGAGGATCGCGGCGGTGTGGTGCATCGTGTCGGTGCCGTGGCCGATGACGATGCCGGCCACTCCCTTGACGATCTCCTCGCCGATCTTCTCGGCGGTCCCTTTCCACTGCTCGGGGCCCATGTTCTCGCTGAAGACGCCGTACAGCTTTTCTGTCTCGAGGTTGCATATGTCGGCGAGCTCGGGGACCGAGCCGTAGAGCTCGCCCGGGGTGAAGGCCGGGATCACCGCGCCTGTGCGGTAGTCCAGCCTCGAGGCGATCGTACCCCCGGTGCCGAGGAGCTTTACCATCGGTTTTTTCGGATCGAACGGGAATGCCTTCTCGGGGATCTTGTAGTGCGCCTCGCGGCGCCCGTGCGCTGTCATAGACTCTATAGTGCCGACCGCCAGCCCGACGTTGTACCCGTTGTCGAGCTTCAGCACTATGTGGTCGTCGTCGGCGGTCTCCGACCGGGGGAGTATTATCCCACGGAAGTTGCCGCGGGTCGAATCGACCTCGACGTCGAACCATACTCCGACCTCGAACTTCTTGAGGCATTCGAGCGCGTCGCCTCTGTATCCCTTGTAGATATCGCTGCCCAAGTTCACCTTCCTTGCCTCCGCCTATACAGACGCGACGAAACGGTCGGCGAAGTCGAAGGCCTCGCGTCCCGTGATATATCCCCTGAATCTGATGGCTATCTGCCCGGTCAGGTAGTTGACCAGCCTTTCCCTGTCTATGTCGGGGAGCTCGAGCGACGAGGCGAACTCCTTCATCTTCTTCTCCAGTTTCCCGGCGCCGAGTACCTCGAACGAAGATGCGGCCTCGGCGGGTTTTACGCCGTCGCCGCATGTCTTTTTCAGAAGGACCTCGAGGCTCTGCGAGGGAAGCTTCCTTTCGCCGGCGGCGTTCAGAGTATCGACGAACGACGTGTCGTCGCACCGGCTGACCCCGTCGCGGCGGCGCAGCCGGCGCATGCCGCCGAGCAGGAGCTCGGCGACGATTGTCGGCGGATAGTCCGTCTTCGAGACGGCCTTGTCGAAGGCGTATCTGCGCTTCGATATCGACATCCTGCGGGCGGTTTCGCTGTCGAGCCCCATCTCTTCATATCTCTTCTGCCTGTCCCACGGGAGCTCGGCCAGGGTCGCTCTGATCCGCTCGATCCGTTCATCTGTGATCGCCAGCGGCGGGAGGTCGGTGTCGGGGTACATCCTGTTCGGGCCGGGGAGGATCCTCTCGAACCCGTTGGTTCCGTCGGCCAGGGCCTGGCGCGTCTCGTCGGGGACACCGGCGGTGGCCTCCCTGGCCCGGAGGGCTATCTCGCTGATACCCATCTTCGCGTCGTCGGCCCCGCCCCAGACCACGACTACGGCGTCCTTGTCGCCCATCTTCGAGTGCTTCTTTATCTTAGTCCACTCGGCGCTCGAGAAGGTCTCGCCCTCGCTGTCCGAGTGGGCGATATTCGGAAGCGTGTCGAGACAGGCCACGACGCGTACGCGGTCGGATATCTCCTTCGAGAATGTCGTCTCGGGCTGGGTCTTCGTCGACAGTATGCCGCGGAAACCGCGAAGCACGACGGCGTGGACCTCGAGGCCTTCCTTGAGCGCGGTCGCCACGGGCAGGTATCGCGTTCCCCTGACGATATCGGTTATCTCGGCCGAGTCGTACCTGAACGTTTCCCCGGTTATGCCGCGGTCGTTCAGCATCTTCTTTATGTCGAGCAGCGCGAGCTGCCTGAACGCTTCGTTGTGCACGAGAAGCGGGATCATCGGGATGCGCGGCACGCCCTTTATCTCGACCCTCCGCCCGCCGGCGACAGAGACGTTCACGTCCTGCCTCGTTTTGCCGATCCCCGTGCGGACCTTGCCGGTCGAGCGCGTCAGGTGCCTTATGATCTGGGCCACATCGGCTACCTCCTGAGGCGTGCGCATATCGGGATACGTGACCGTCTCGATAAGGGGGATGCCGAGGCGGTCGGTGCGGTACACGCGCTCGTGCCCGATATCGCTGATCTCGCGGCAGGCGTCCTCCTCGAGCCCGAGCTGGATGATGCCGATGCGGCGGTCGCCGTAGGGGATCGAGCCGTCGACGCCGAGGATCGTCGTTCTTTGAAAGCCCGTCGGGATTGAACCGTCGAGGTACTGCTTGCGAGCTATGTGGACCTCGCTGACTAGCTTGCAGCCGAGCAGCATCGTGATCTCGAGCGCTATGTCGAGGGCCTGCTGGTTGAGCTCGAACGGCGGTGTGTCGTCCATCTCGTAGGTGCAGACCGTTTCCTTGTTTATCTGGTAGATGATGTTCTTTTTAGTCTTGAACTCCATCAGGGCGGTGCCGTCGTACTCGCCGAGCTCCGAGAGAGTGGGGCGCATGTGGCGGAGGATCTGAGCGTCAAAGACCTCGCTGTAGGGGCGCACCGGGCATCGGCAGAAGAGCTTCTTCTCCGTGTCTAGCTGCTGGTGTATCTCGAGGCCGCTCTTCATCCCTACAGCCTGGTAGTCCTCGAGCGTCATCTCGCCAAGTTGTCGGAATTCGATCACCCGTTGCTCCCTTCCCTTGATATCAGCAGTCGAGGTAGAGCTGGACCTCGAGCGGATGGGTGCGGTTTCGCACCGGCCATACGTCCTTGTCGAATTTCAGCTTTATCCAGTCCTCGATCATTGTCTCGTCGAATACGCCCCCCTCGAGGAGGAACTTGTTGTCCTTCTCCAGCTCGCGAAGCGCCTCGGCGAGCGAGCCGGGGAGCGCCTTTATCCTGCCGCGCTCCTCGGCAGTCATCTCGAATACGTTTACTTCGAGCGGGCCGAAGCCGAGCTCCTTCGGATCGAGCTTGTTGCGTATGCCGTCTATCCCGGCCATCAGCTGGGCGGCCATCGAGAGGTATATGTTTCCCGTCGCGTCAGGGGGCCTGAACTCGAGCCTTTTCTTCTCTGGCGAGGACGCGTACTTGGGGATCCTGATCGCCGCGGACCTGTTTCCCAGTGAGAAGAAAGCGTTTACGGGCGCCTCGAAACCGGGCACGAGCCGCTTGTATGAGTTCGTGCTAGGGTTGGTGAGCGCCAGCAGGGCGGGGGCGTGGTGTAGCAGGCCGGCGATGTACTGGAGCGCCGTGCGGCTCAGCCCCGCGTAACCGGTCTTGCTGTAGAAGAGGGGCTTGCCCTTCTTGAAGAGGTGCTGGTGAAAGTGCATCCCGTTGCCCGCCTCGTTGTGTATCGGCTTGGGCATGAAGGTCGCTATCATCCCCGCTTCGTCGGCGACCATGCGCACGAAGTACTTCGTTATCATCGCGATGTCGCCCATCCTGGTCAGCGGCGCGAACTCGACCTCGATCTCTCCCTGGCCGTGGCCGCCCACCTCGTGATGGTGATACTTTATGTCGATACCGGCTTCCTCGAGCAGGACGACGGTGCGGTCGCGCACGCCTGCGAGCTTGTCCTCTGGGGGCAGGGCGTGGTATCCGGCATGGGTCTTCAGGCCGAAGCTGCCCTTGTTCTCGCCCTCGCAGGGGACGATCTCGTATCCGAAGCTCAGGTTCGAGGTGTCGACGAGGACCTCGTCGAATATGTAGTACTCGAACTCGGGCCCCCACATCGAGACGTCCGCGATACCGCTCTTTTTAAGCCAGGCCTCCGCCTTGCGCGCGATATGCCTCGGATCGCGCGGGAAGGGCTTCTTCGAGTCGGCCTCGACGATGTCGCATATGAAGCATACGGTCGGTATTTCGCTGAACGGGTCCACGAACCCGGTCGACAGGTCGGGTACCAGCGAGAGGTCGCCGAGCTCGACGGTCTTGAGGCCGGCGAAGTTCGAGCCGTCGAACCCGAGGCCCACCGAGAAGAGCCTGCTGTCGGCGTGGGACGCCGGTACGGTCAGGCGGTGCCAGCGGCCGAGGAAATCGGTGAACTTGAGGTCGACGAGCTTGACCCCCCGCCGCTTTATCTCTGACTTGAGTTTCGCTATAGAGGTAAAGATAGCACAACCCCCCTTTATTAAACGCGTTCGGAAGATGGCCCTCCGTCCCGGGACGGGGCGCGGCCGCGGATTTCCAATATATTTGATGGAATGACCTCTATCAAGGATTAAATACCGGTCGTTACGCGGGTTGGGGCGCCGCAGAATGTTATTCATAACTTGACAGCGGGCGCGATGTTCTGTTAAACGAAGGCAGGTATTTTAACAGGAGGGATCGCATGAGCGACCAGAAGGTCCTTAATCGCTGGCTAGTAGTGGTCGGCGCCATCCTGATCCAGCTCTGTCTCGGCGCGATATACGCATGGAGCGTATTCACGAAGCAGCTCACGCTGCCGCTCGCGGACGGAGGGTACGGGTTCAGCGCCAAGCAGGCCGCGTGGGTGTTCTCCGCCGGCCTGGCGACATTCGCCATCTTCACGATCATCGGCGGAAGGCTGCAGAAGAAGCACAGCCCGAGGCCAATCGCCGCGGTCGGAGGCATAGTCCTGGGGCTTGGCTATGTCCTGGCGGGACTGCTGGGCAAGAACTTCGCCGCGCAGCTCTTCCTGATAGGCGTCGTCGGCGGGGCCGGGATCGGTCTCGCCTACGTGGTGCCCATCGCGGTAGGCGTCAAGTGGTTCCCCGACAAGAAGGGAATGATCGCGGGGCTCGCGGTGGCCGGATTCGGATTCGGCGCTACGCTCTGGGTCAAGCTCGCCGGAAGCTGGTTCGGGGGGCTTCTCAACACTACCAGCCTTTTCGGACTTCCCGGTGTGCAGAGTGTTTTCTTCATCTACGGCATCGTCTTCGCGGTGCTGGTCCTTATTGGCAGTGCGGTCATGGTCAATCCCCCCGAGGGCTGGAAGCCGAAGGGATGGGATCCTCCCGCTGATCCGGGAACGCATGCGACCGGCGCGGTCAATCTGACGAGCAACGAGATGCTCAAGACGCCCCAGTACTTCATGCTCTGGCTGATGTTCATCGGTTCGGCGATGGCCGGCCTGATGGTGATCTACTGCATAAGGCTTTTCGGCATAGACGCGCTTCAGGCAAGCGGCGTTGCGAGCGACTACAAGGTGGCGGGAGTTATGGCCGGCACGGCCATGGCATGGTACGCGATCCTCAACGGCCTGGGCCGTATCGTCTGGGGCACCGTTTCCGACAGGATCGGGCGCAAGTGGGCGCTGATCCTGATGTGCACCCTGCAGGGCGTCATAATGCTTCTCTTCTTCATGATGGGGCGCTCCGAGATCGGCCTGATAATCGGCGCCTGCATAATCGGCTTCAACTTCGGCGGGAACTTCGCCCTCTTCCCGGCCGCGACGGCCGATTACTTCGGCAACAAGAACGTCGGCACGAACTACGGGTGGGTCTTCACAGCGTACGGCGTGGCCGGCATCGCCGGCCCCCAGGTGGCCGGATACTTCAAGGACGCCGCCAAGGGCGGCGACGTGGACGCCTGGTGGACGCCTTTCGTGATCGCAGCGATCGCCTGCTTTGCCGCGGCGGTCATCGGCTTCATGCTCAAGCCGGTCAAGAAGGCGTAGAAGCCCGTGCATCTGATGGATAAAACGCGACGGGGGGCTTTCCCGGCCCCCCGTTTTTTCTTATCTTGAGGACATGGACAGACCCTACCTGATAGGCATATCCGGAGGCTCATGCTCCGGGAAGACGAGCCTGGCCCTCGGCCTGGCCCGCTGCCTCGACGACCTTCACCCCGTCGTCATCCCGCTCGATTCGTATTATTTCGACCTCGGGCACGTTCCCGCCGAAGAGAGGGCGAGGTACAACTTCGACCATCCCGGAGCCGTGGATTTCGACCTTTTCGAGACCCACCTGGTGAAGCTGCTGGCGGGGATGAGCGTCCACCTGCCGGTATACGACTTCGAGACCCACACACGGGCTCCGGAAAGCGACTGGATCCCGGTAACCCCGTCGGGCGGGGACGGCCGGAAGGTCATGATCGTCGAAGGCCTTCACGCCTTCTACAGCCCCGCCGTAAGGGAGCTGCTCGACCTGAAGGTCTTCGTCGAGGCCGGAAAGGCCGCGAGCCTGAGCAGGCGCGTCGAGAGGGACGTGCGCGAGCGGGGGCGGACTCCCGAGTCGGTCGTACAGCAGTTCCAGCGCCATGTGGTCCCGATGTACGAGGAATACGTCGAGCCGACAAGGGAATTCGCCGATCTCGTCGTGGACGGCGAGCGCCCCCTCGAGGAATCGCTCGGATCGGTCCTCGCACTCGTCTACCCGCAGGGATGATTCCTGACTTTCCGGCACCCTTATAAATCGTTTGTGGCGGGGTCCTCCGATTATTATTAATTCAGTGAATTACGGACCGGCAGCCACGCTTCTGAAGGGTAACGGAATGCAGGCAGTGATCCTTGATCCGGGTACGGCCGCGGCGAAGGGCAGGGCGGGGAGACTCCCCGGCGCCCTGGTCGACATCGCGGGCCGTCCGCTCATAGAGCGTCAGCTCGATTTCCTCTTCGGGGGCGGCGTCGAGTCGGCGTGCGTCTGCACGGGACAGGACGGGTACGGAGCCTTCAGGGACTGGCTGCGCGGGTGCGGCTACACGGGCAGGGTGGAGCTCGTCGCGAACAGTCACAACGGCACGGACGCCGGCCCTCTCCACAACCTCAACGCGATCCTGGCCCGCGGCAATTTCAAGGACGGCGCGGTAGTCACCACAGGCAACCGCTACTTCGATTTCCCGTTCTCGGGATTCGTCGAGTTCTGCAGGGAGCACGACGGGGACTCGGTCGTGATCATGGACGTAAAGAACAGCGGCAGGGCCGTGCGCTGCGGGATGGCCGCCGTGACCGCGAACGACCGCGTGATAAACTTCAGCGTCGATCCGTCGGGAAAGAAGAGCACGCCGCTTGTCGCGCTGCCTCTGATTCATCTCAGCACCGAGACGATCCCATACCTGGGCCGTTACCTCGCCGAGGGGAACGGCGCCGACTGTATCGGCTCGTTCCTCGAGTGGTCGTACCGGTTCAGGCCGCTCTTTGCATACAAGGCCGAGGGGAAGCACTTCCGCGTCACCAACGCCGCCTCTGCCAGGAAGATCGCCTCTCACTTTGAAAAATCGGGGCATATCTGATACTATCCTCCCGGACATTCCGGAAAAGAGATTTCGCTCGTATAGAGGGAGCCCGAGATGGAAGAGCACGTACGCGAGATACTGATAGCCCTTGGAGAGGACCCCGGGCGCGAGGGGCTCCGGGACACGCCCCGCAGGATGAAGGAATCGCTAGAGTTCCTCACGAGCGGGTACAGGGAAGACATCGACAAGGTGATGAGGGGATTCATCCTCGATGAAGAGTACGACGAGATGGTGATCTGCAGGGACATCTCACTCTACAGCCTCTGCGAGCACCACGTGCTCCCGTTCTACGGCAAGTGCCACGTCGCTTACATCCCCAAGGGTAAGATCATCGGCCTCTCGAAGATCCCGCGCGTCGTGGAGATCTTCGCGCGAAGGCTCCAGGTCCAGGAGCGGCTGACCAACCAGATCGCAAAGACCCTGATGGATCATCTCGAGCCGCTCGGCGTCGCCGTTATCATAGAGGCCGTGCACCTATGTATGGCGATGCGCGGGGTTCAGAAGCGCGACTCGCTGATCATAACGAGCTCGATGCTCGGCGCCTTCCGCAAGGACCCTAAGACGAGGATGGAGTTCCTCGACCTGATCCGCGGCGGCGACAGGCACAAGTGGTAGCCGCCCTAGTGGCTCGCCTCGACTGATATCGTAAGCGTCGCTTCCTTGCTGGAGGTCTCCGAAGTCTCCGAGAATGTCCAGTGCAGCGGCTCGAAGGCCCCTTCGGCGCTTATCTCCCAGTATTCTGGTATCCCGCCATATCCGGGCCACTCCACACGGCTTCTCAGGTCGGTCCAGAAGTCGACACAGTCTCCCTCGAGGCAGGACTGCAGATGCACGCCGTCGGTTATCGGGGTGGCAAGGAAGTTCAGGCCCAGAAGGACCGGTATGCGCACGCCGTCGCCGCGGTCGACATAGTCCAGATTCGGCCTGAGGAGGCAGCCAGTCGCCTCGGCCCCGGCAAGCATTATCGTCTCCCCGCATTCGCCGTTGGTGCATCCCGCTGAATTGAAAGAGCGCGTGATCACGCCGGTGCAGGTCGTCTCGCAGTTACCGATCGTGTTGGCGTAGTTCGTCCCGCCCCCGATGATCGTGCATGTCGTGGTGCCGTGGTTCTCGGTATCTTCGTCCTTGACGGCGGTGTAGGAGTAATTCACCGTCGTAGACACGGTGAAGTTACGGAATGTCACTATTATGGGGTCGGCCTCTACCGTCTCGCTCCGTTCCGGGTCGTAGACGGAAGACGTGATCTCCTTCTGAAGCATATCCACGCAGTAGAACCTTTCGCCGTATCCTAGTGCGACTGAGGAGAAGGATACCTCGTACTCGCCGTTCTCATCCGAATCGCCGCCTGCGAGGTTGACTCCGTCCTCCAGGTCAACGTCAAGGTAGACCCCCTCGACCGGCTCGCCGGAACTGGTCGTAAGCTTAAGGGTGACTGTCGCCACGCACATATCCTCGTCGCCCGGATTGATGACAGCGCGCAGGATCTCCGACTTGTCGATTGACATCGACAGGCGCCATCCGCCGCAGCAGTCCTCGAGCCACTGATCCACCTGGGAGAGAAAAGCTGCGTCGGTGATGTAACCTTTCGCTCCGAGGTCCTTTATGAAATAGAGGAGATTATGACCTTCCAGACATTCCCTGGCCGAGCAGAGCGACCGGGCCTCTGCGGCGAGCGTCTGCGCCATAGCGAGTATCCTGCCGGTAACGGCCTCCCTGAAGTTCTGCATATCGTAAGAGAGCTCCTCAATGCCTGAGAAATACTGCGCCCTGTCGAGCTCTTCGGTGAGGTCCTCGATCTCGCCGGGCGAAGTGGGTGAGGCGGGATACCGCAAAAGAAGCGCCGAGCGATGGCTGCCGACAGCGCTCTGAGCGGCTGCCATCACGAGCGTATTCAATCCTTCGCAGAGCTCATGGCACCCCGATATCCCGGCCGGGTCGCAGGCCCTGTTGAGTGAGATGAGCTGGACGAGGCTGTAGAGGTCGTAGAAGAATCCTCTTGTCCCGGCCATTGCCTCGGCGTTCGCTTTCATGCCCAGGTACAGCCCGATCAGACGTTCGCAGTCTGAGGCGGCCGTCCCGTACCCGGTGAAGTGCCATATCTTCGCAGTCAGCGTCTTCGCCGCGAAATCCACATCAGACTCACAGGTCCCTATGACGCTGTAAGGAGAGTCGAACATGAAGACGCCGGCCGTGCTGTCGAAGGGAAACTCCTCGCCCGCCGGGAATATTATCTCGAGGGTCACGAGCGTGTCGAACTCGAGCCCCTCGGGCTCGAAGAGGGCGCCGGTGACGCAGCAGTCGATCTCGGGGCAGCTCGAGGCGCAGGTGAAGGTCCCGGGACCCGTTACGGCAAGGTCAGAGACAGGGGTTATCGTGACCAGAGTATCTGTCGCGAGCGCTCCCGCGGGGACGGTCAGCCTGTAGACGACTCCGTTCGACCCGGTCGCCTCCACGGTACCGCCCGAAACGGCCGCGATCGTCTCTTCAGCGGGCCTGTCGTTTTCGACTGTGTAGCTGACCGCGAACTGTTCGGTCTTGCCGCCGCCGTCATCGGCAGGGCCCGAGGAATCCCCCGAGCACGAGGCCATGGCAAGCATGCAGATGAGTATCGCAAGGGCCCTGTTCATACCTGATATTCCTTTCAGTTAACGCAAAAGGACCATCTTTTTTGTTTCCTCGAACTCGGTGGTCTTCAGCCGGTAAAAATAGATGCCGCTGGCGACGGCCAAACCGTTATGATCCCGGCCGTTCCATTCGGTGGTGTAGTTTCCCGCCGGTCTCGATTCATCGACGAGAGTCGTTACGAGTCTTCCCGCCGCGTCATAGATCCGGAGCGAGACATGACCCTGCTCCTTTATCCCGAATCCGATGCTGGTGATGGGGTTGAACGGGTTGGGGAAGTTCTGTGCGAGGAAGGTCGCCCCGGGCAGAGGCATCGGGTCATCGCCGGTCAGCATCTCCGGACCGAGGACGGCGAAGACGCTCTCGTTCCCGTGGACATCGACCGCTGCCACCTTGTACCAATATCCCTGCTCCCACGACCAGTCGCCGTCGAAGTAATCCGTGCCGTCCGTTTTAAGGAGCAGGTCCGATTCCCCTGGGACGAACGATTCCGATGTGCCGCGGTATACGGCGTATCCGGCCAGATCGGGCTCGCCGTTCGGCTCCCACGAGAGGCCCAGCCCCGCGGGGGAGTAGAACTGCTCCCCTTCGAGGCCGAGGGGCGCGGCGGGGGCGAGGTTGTCGACGGAGTACCCGCTGTCTGGCCCGGATACCCAGTACGTGCCCGGATCATCCGTGTGCGCGATCACCTGGAAGTAGTGCGGGTCGCCGCAAGCCGCCGTTGAATCGAAGTAGGTCTCAGCGATCCTCGAGTAGTTCTCGAGGCGGTATGCCGGGTGGGTGGCGACAAGCTCCCAGTACCAGGAGGCCCCCAGGAGCGGGGCGGGCCGCAGAACCGTGATCTCATCCCTGAGCTCCGCCGCCGGCAGCTCTTCGATATCCGTCAGCCGCCCGGCGCCTGTTTCCATCATCGGAGCCGCCGGGGTCTCGAGCGCCCGCCAGACGGTGTACTCGGTGACGTCCCCCGACAGCGGGTCGAAAGGAGGCGCGTCCCAGAGCACGCGCACGAAGCCGCCCTCATCACCTGGCACGTCGACGACCGAATGTATGACGGGGGGATAGTAGCCGTTCCTTCCAAGGTGGTCTGTCTGCTGGGCGTAGATATCGAAGACACTCGAGATGTTTACTGCCCACGCCGTTATCACGCCTCCGGCGCCGTCGGGAGCGACAGCGATGTCGGTCTGGGTGTAGGGCTCGGCGCAGACCGGGACACCGAGGGAGGGCCACATGGGCATTCCGTATCCATCCAGCCTCTGCGCGTAGAGATCGTTGCCTGTGACACTGCTGCGGCCGTCGATCCAGACGATGTTTGTCGCCTCGCTGCCGTCCTGGATCACGTGCGGGTCGTACTGATCCGCGTAGTGTGAGCAGACCGTAACACCGTTGGTCTCCCAGAGGAAGCCACCCTTGTTATTGATCCTCTGGGCGAATATGTCCCTGTTGCCGAACCGCGATTCCTGCCACGCTATGACCACACCTCCCCTGTTGTCGGAGGTCATGTGGATGTAAGATTTGTCCTGTGCCGTGATGCAGACGGGGATCCCGTTCACTGCCCACTGTACGTCGCCGTCCGCGTCCACGAGCTGCGCGTATATGTCTTTTACGCCGTTTCGCTGGTCATACCATGCCACTATCGCTCCGCCTGCTCCGTCGGTTGTGATCCCGGGGTCCTCCTGATAGGCGGCGTTCGTGCAGACCGGCACACCGTCGATCGTCCAGTGGACAAATCCCGCGGCGTCGATCCACTGCGCGTAGATATCCCTGCTGGCGTTGCGCAGGTCGATCCATGTCACTATCGCTCCGCCGGCGCCGTCGGTGACGATCTCGGGGCCGTACTGGCTGCTCGCGGCGCCTGATACGATCACTCCGCCTGCGGCCCACAGGGCCGTTCCCGATGCGTCTATCCTCTGCGCGTACACGTCCACAGTCGCTCCGCGGTCGTCCTCCCATGTCAGGATCGCCCCGCCGGCTCCATCCTCGACTAACTTCACATAGTCCTGGCTCTCGGCCGCGGTGCATACCGCCACGCCGTCCCTGGCCCACATGAGCGTTCCCCACGCGTCTATCCTCTGCGCGTAGATGTCATAGTCGGTAGTATTCCTGAGGTCATACCACGCGATTATCGCTCCTCCGCTTCCGTCGGAGACGATCATCGGGTAGTACTGGCTGTATATGTCGGTGCAGACCGGGATCCCGTCAGATTGCCAGAGCGCGTTTCCGGAGGCGTCTACACGCCGGGCATACAGGTCGTAGTTTCCGTCACGTATATCCATCCAGACTATGATCGCACCACCCGCTCCGTCGCTGACTGTCTCCGGCCCCGTCTGACTTGCGGCATCGGTGCATAGAGGCACGCCGCCTTCGGGCCAGATGGCCAGCACCGGAGCCGCCTGAACAAGCAGGACGACGATCAGGCAGAACACCGTCTTCGCGAACAGATGACTGTTTTTCATTCGGTCGCACCATCCTTTCAATCTTTTCCATGCGGGTGGGGCGGACATTGCGCGCATGTAATTAACGAAAAAGAACCGAAGAAGCATTATAACATATATCGATAATAACCTGAACCCTGATATTGAGTTAGGCCGCATATGCCGCACCACGAAGGTGGGTTATTGATATGAATATGCTGTTATCAAATATCCTGATATGCGGTGTGACCTCAGCAGCTTCAGGTGTTCACGTACTTTTCTGCCCGTTGATCCGGCTTTTTACCGCATCGAAAAGGAAGGTCATCCCTTACGCGGACGCGATCATATAGAATGGTATGGCAGGTATCCGGAATCTACACAGGCAGAATACACCGGGTACGAGAGTGAAGTAGGCGATCGACAGCGTAAGCAGAAGGGCCCAGGCCGTTTTCCTCTCGCGGAACATCAGCGACAGGCCAAGAAGGGCGGTGAGGACGACCCAGGGGCGCTGCCCGGAGAAAATGTATACGCCGGCGATAAAGAGGGGATACCCCGGGGTCCTGAGGTAGAATCCGCCGTCGAACCTGTCGAACGTACCCGTCTCGGCGATACCCGTGGCGAGAAAGTGGTAGCTCCGGGCGTCGTCTGTGAGCACGCGATGTTCGGCGACGTCGTTATCCCAGGGCTTCAGCGATACGAAGAATATCGTCCGAATCCCCAGGGCGGCGAGAATGATGAGGATCAGAGCCCAGTTGCCGGCAATGACCCCCTTCGTCCTGCCGGAATCAAACGGCAGAGCCATCCGATCCCTCCCCTCCAGACAGACAGAACGATGCGGAGGCGGTGCGAGTCGCCCCCGGGCGGATAAGTGTCAGATCTATATCGTAGTTTCACCGCTTGCCGGTATTATACGCCTTTTTCAGGAATCATTACAAGTGCCATGCGGTATGTGACTTGAAATCAGTATTATTTTTTATTTTATATGGATTTACCTCCATGATAGAATCCCGCTCGTATGTTAGGGGAAACAATATCTCATTATAAGATCCTCTCAGAGCTTGGCCGGGGCGGGATGGGTGTGGTCTACCGCGCCCGCGACACGAAGCTGGGCCGCGATGTGGCCCTGAAGTTTCTGCCCCCCGGCCTTACGGGAGACGAGGAATCGAGCAGACGCTTCATACGTGAGGCCAGAGCCGCCGCTGCCATTGAACATCCCAATATCTGCTCCATATTCGAGATCGGTGAATCCGGCGGAAGTACCTTCATCGTTATGCCGTGTATCGGCGGTTCCAGCCTGAAAGATATTGTAATGAGCGGCCCTCTGGACGCTGACCGCGCTGTCGATATAGCCGTCCAGGCTTGCAGGGGGCTGACGGCCGCTCATGACAAGGGAGTCATCCACCGCGATATCAAGCCGGGGAACATCCTCCTGACGGAGGACGGTATGGTCAAGATCGTCGACTTCGGCCTGGCGAAGCTGCGCGGCAGGTCTATGCTCACGAAAGAGGGGACCACCCTCGGAACGGTCGCTTATATCAGCCCCGAGCAGGCGCGCGGCGACGAGGTCGATGAGCGCTCGGACATCTGGTCGCTCGGGGTCGTGCTCTACGAGATGGTGACCGGGCGCCTGCCTTTCCCCGGAGAATACGACCAGGCGGTCATCTATTCTATCCTGAACAGCGAGCCGAAGCCTCTGTCGTCACTGCGCGGCGGCATACCGGCAAAGCTGGAGCGGATCATAGGGAAGGCTCTCTCCAAGGATCCCGGGCAGAGGTATCCGCGGATGAGCGATCTCCTGAAAGAGCTGGAAGCGGCAGCACGGAAGAGCCGGACAGCGTTGGTCGAAGACCGTGCTGACGAAAAGGAGACCTCGATCGCCGTCCTGCCGTTCGTCAATATGAGCGCCGATCCCGAGAACGAGTTCTTCGGCGACGGGCTGGCGGAAGAGCTCATCAACGCCCTTACCCGCCTGAAGGGCCTGCGCGTGGTGGCGCGGACCTCCGCGTTCAGCTTCAAGGGAAAGGACACGGACATCAGGGAGATCGGGCGCCGCCTGGACGTGGGGAACATTCTCGAGGGGAGCGTGCGAAAGAGCGGTGACAGGCTGAGGGTCACGGTCCAGCTTATAAACGTGGAGGACGGTTATCACATATGGTCGGAGCGCTTCGACCGGGAGATGGAGGACATCTTCGTCATCCAGGACGAGATTGCGCGCTCCGTCGTCAATGAACTCGAAGTGAAGCTCGCGCCCAGGCCCGGAACCGAGCTCGTAAAAAAATATACCGACGACCTCGACGCCTATACGCTCTACCTCAAGGGATTGTATAACTGGAACCTGATGACGCCCGAGAGCTGGGTCCTCAGCAGGGAATGCCTGGAGGAGGCCGTGGCGATCGATCCCGGATTCGCGCCGGCATACGCGGGTCTCGCCGTATGGTACCAGAGCCAGGCTTACTGGGGTTCGACGCCGCCGATAGAGGCGTACGAAAAGTCGATGGCGAACGCGAGGAAGGCTCTCGAGATCGACGAGGAGATGGCCCTGGTGCACGATGTCCTCGCCGGCAACTACTTCCTCTACGACCGGAACTGGCCCGAATCAGAGCGTGAGTTCAAACGGTCGCTGGAGCTCGATCCGACCTATTCTATCTCGCGCGTGAACTACGGGCTTCACCTTATACTGAACGGACGCCTGGATGAAGCTCTGGAACAGCCCAGGATCGCGAAGCGTTACGATCCTTTCTCCGTTATAGTCAATACCTGGTCCGCCATGATATTATTCTACGCAGGTAAAGTGGATGAAGCTGTCGCCATGCTGCACGAGACGATCGGGATGGACCCCTCCCACTGGCAGCCGCACTACCATCTGGCGAACGTCTATCTCGACCAGTCGCTCCTCGATGAAGCGTCGGCCGAGGCAGAGAAGGCGCTGGAGCTCTCGGGCGGCGCTTCAGTAACCCGGATGATCCTCGCAGCGACTGATTTTGTCTCCGGCCGGACCGCGGAGGGTGACAGGCATCTCGGGAAACTGCTCGATTCGGCGGAAAAAATATTCATACCCCCGACCTTCTTCGCGTGGATATCTATGGCGAGGGGAGACCCGGAGGAGGCGTACCGCCATATCAAAAAGGCGATAGAGGTCAGGGACGCGTGGCTGAACTTCAACCGCATCGCTCCAAGGCAGCTTCGGGTGCTGGGCCCGGAGATAGATACCCTGCTGAGAAAGACAGGATGGGAAAAGTGATCAGCACATGATCGGCAGGACTATATCCCATTACGAGATCAATATCTCCCTGACGCTCTCGACGAGCGGCCTGGAGCCGACGTAAAGCGCCGTGCGCTGGTGCGGCGTCTCGGGGATGATCTCGAGGATGTCGTTCCCATCCTCGTCGATCGCCATCCCGCCCGCTTCCCTCGCGATGAAGGCGGCGACGTTCGCCTCGTAGAGCAGGCGGAGCTTCCCCTTCGGGCGGTTCTTCGAGGGGTCGGGGTGGTTTACTATGGCGGGGTAGAGGAACATCCCGCCGTTGGAGAGGAGCCGGTGGAAGTCGCCGGCGAGCGATCCCATGTAGCGGAAGGCGTACTCCGGCTCGTTCTCCTCGATCCATTCGCGTATGCGCGGGGCGAAGGTCCCGCGGTTCGAGGAGTTGAAAGAGAGCTCCCATCCCTTCGGGTTCTCCGGCATCATCAGGCGCTCGGCGTTCTCGGGGATGACGTAAGTCATCGTCTCGTCCATGTGGAAGCGGAAGACGCCCGTGTCGGCCAGAGCTATCGTGAAGACGCCGTTGGGGATCAGGTATATCCCCGCGGCGCGCAGCTCCGAGCCCTTTCTGAGGTGGTTGTCCTCCGGGCCTTCTAGGTTGCGCTTGGCGACGGCGAACATGAAGCCGACGGGGAGGTTGTGCTTGATGTTGCTGGAGCCGTCGAGCGGGTCGTAGTAGACGAAGTAGCGGCCGCCCTCCTCGTTGAGCATGACGGGGTCGGCCTCCTCCTCGGTGACCGCGCATATGACCTGGTTCGAGCGCTCGAGATAGTGCAGGACGATCGAGTCGGCGACGTCGTCCATCTTCATCACGCTCTCGCCCTGGACGTTCGTGATCCCCGCCTCGCACATGATATTCTTCATCGATCCGGTCTGGTAGAAGTACTGGATGTACTTTGCCGCCGCCTGGAGCGCCTCCATCAGGACGAGGAACTTGTAGCTGCGGTTGTGGCGCTCCTGGTGGTGGAGCATGAAATCCATGAAGCTCTGTTCAAGTTTCATCTGCCGGTCCTCTCCGTTTTATGTATTTTATTCCCGCCATCCTCTCGAAGTCTGAGTCCTGTGTCCAGAGTATAGCATCATGTGACATCGAAGTCGCAAGGATGATGCTGTCGGCCATGGGGAGCTTCCGCTCGAGGCTGAGCCTCGCGGCATCGAGCGCTATGGCAGAATCGAGATCGACGACGGTGCCCTGGTGCATCACCGCGATCGCCTGCAGCGCCGTGCCCTCGTCCCGTTGGCGGCAGATCGCCTTGAACACCCCGAATACTGTGAGCGAAGGCACGATGAGATGCTCGAGGTCCTGGACGGCCTGCGCGAAGAAATCAGCGTTGGGGCCGTCCGCGAAGTACTCGAGCCAGCCCGAAGAATCGACCACGTTCATACCCTGTCATCCTCCCGTTCCACCCTGGTGTCGATCCCCCCGATGAAACCGCGCATCTTCCTGACGGGCCTCACCGGGATGAGCTCGATCCTGTCCTGGTACACTATCGCCTGGATCTTCTGTCCCGGCCTCAAGGATAGCATCTCGCGTATTGCCTTTGGAATCACTACCTGATATTTGGGGGAGATGGTAAGTGTGGTCATCCGGGCGCCTCCATCGATAAGGATATTGTAATACGTATAGTCTATCGATAAAATAATAGCCTGTCAATGCAGTCATTGTGGACTTTCTTACCCTGGCTTCATTTTTCGGGTTGACTTTCGGTTTT
>CAZREW010000002.1:0-6163 GCA_964599375.1 uncultured bacterium | reverse complement strand
GCGGTCAGCACGGTACACGAGCACCTGAGCAATCTCGAGGCTAAGGGGCTGCTCAGGCGCGGGTGGAACAGGTCGAGGTCGATAGAGCCGCTCTCCTCCGGGCAGAGCGGGCTTTCGGTGCCGCTCGCCGGCACGGTGGCGGCCGGCTCGCCGATAGAGGCGATCGAGGTCCCCGAGAGCGTGGCGCTTCCCCCCGGCTTTGCCGGCAGGGGGGAGACGTTCGCCCTCAGGGTCCGCGGAATGTCGATGACGGGAGACGGGATACTCGACGGCGACATCATCGTCGTCGAGAAACGCCGGCGGGCCGAGAACGGCGCGCTCGCGGTGGTGCTCGTCGACGGAGCGGAAGCCACGGTCAAGCGGTTCTATCAGCGGGGCGGGAGCGTCACGCTCCGGCCGTCCAATCCCGAGATGGAGGATATCGTGCTCCCGGCGGCCAGGGTAGAGGTGAGCGGTGTGGTGGTGGGGCTGCTGCGGCGCTACGGGGCGTTCTGACCGGGGCGTCACGGGCGGAGGATCCAGCAAAAAGGAGAACGGGGATGTCCCTCGTCTATCGCAGGGTCGACAAGGTCCTCTCCGGCAACGCCGGCGACGAGGTGCGCGAGGGGGACTGCCTTCTGCTCGAAACGGCCGGGGAACCGGGGGAGGGCGAGCTCGCGCTGGTAAGGCGCGGCGGGATCGAGTCCCTCTGCCGGTGCGAAGGAAACGGGTCGGATGAGATACTGGGGATCGTGGTGGGGATACGCAGGAAGCTTTGAGAGGTCTGCCTTTGACAGGGAGGGAAGCCGGATGAAGAAGGAAGAGATAATCCTCGAGGTGGCGCCGTGCGGCATCGACTGCTCGCGGTGCATCGCGGTGGCAGGCGGCGACGCGCGCAGGCACGCCGCCGCGCTGCAGGAGGTCTTCGGTCCTTCGTTCCACAAGTTCGCCGACAGGTTTGCCGAGCGCGTCCCGGTGTTTGCCAAGTACGGCGACTTCAGGGAGTTCGTCGATTTCCTCGCCGGGATCGACTGCGCCGGTTGCCGCAACTCGCCCGTGGAGGAGAAACCCTGCGGCATCCTGAAGTGCTATCGCGGCAAGGGGGTCGACTTCTGCTTCGAGTGCGGCGAGTTCCCATGCGAGGTGGAGATCATCGACGACGATCTGAAGAAGAGATGGATAGAGACCGGCATGAGGATACGCGAGATCGGGCTCGAGGCCTGGTACGCGGAGATGAAGATGAGGCACCGCTACGAGTAGATGAAGATGAACCGGGAGATACTCCACATAAACACCGACGATTTCTACGCCTCCGCGCTGAGGCTCAGGGATCCCGCGCTTCGTTCGAAGGCGGTCGTTGTCTCCGGGCCTGCCCCCAGGGGGATGGTGATATCGGCCTCGTACGAAGCGCGGGGCGACGGGGTCCGCCGCGGGATGACAGTATCGTCCGCGATGCGCCTCTGCCCCCGCGGCGTATTCATGCCCCCCGACTGGGACCTCTTCCGCTCGGTCTCGAGGTCGATCTTCTCGGTGATAGGCAGGTACAGCCCCGTCGTCGAGTCGGTGTCCCTCGACGAGGGGTACGCCGACTACACCGGGTGCGGCCGCCTCTTCGGGCGGGCGCTCGACGCCGGCAGGGCGATAAAGCGCGAGGTGCGCGCGGAGACCGGCCTTGACGTATCGCTCGGGATCGCCTCGAGCAAGCTGGTCAGCCACGTCGCCTCGCGCGAGGCGAAGCGGGCGCACATGGTCGACGTCTATCCGGGGTGCGAGCGGTACTTCCTCTCGCCGGTGCCGATAGAGAGGTTCCCTGTAGTGAGCGAGCGGCACGTCCCCATGCTGCGCGAGCTGGGGATAGCGACCGTCGGCGACGTGCTGCGTTTCGACGAGGAGCTGCTCGCCTTCTGCTTCGGCCCGTGGGGGCGAAGGCTCCATCGCGGCGCGAAGGGGATGGACCCGGCGCGCGTGCGCGCGGGGAGCGCTGATGACGGGGAGTTTGCAGTGAAGAAGGTGCTCGAGCCCGACGCGGTCGACCGGCGGCTGCTCGAATCTTATATCTGCGTGCTGGCCGAGGAGCTCGGGGGCAGGCTGCGCGCCGAGCGCTCGCTCGCCAGCGAGCTGCGTCTAGAGATCCGCTACGCCGACGAGGTCACGGCGCACGGCCAGATGAGGCCGGCCGCGCCTACCTCCGACGACGTGGCTCTCTTCGACTCGGCGGGGATGCTCTTCGACCGCATCTTCGGGCGGAGGGTCAGGGTGCGGGCCGTCAGCCTCGCGGCCATCTCCGTGGAGCCGGAGCCGCTGCAGATCGACCTCTTCCCCGGCCCGCGGGAGCGCGCCGCGATGAAGGCTCGCCGGGTGCAGTCGGTGCTCGACAGGCTCAGGGCCGCGATGCCCCCGGGGGTGGCGCCGTCGTTCGGAAGGGCGCTCGCCGCCAGACGCGCCGCGTCATAGGGAATCACGTGAAAAGATGAAAGGAAAGCCGCGATGACCGGGTGCGTGCCCGCCTACCACTTCACCTTGACGACGACCACGGATACAGCCATCGCCGCCAGCGCGCCGGCGCCGATCGCCGCATGCGCGAGGTTGACGTCATCGTCGCCGCCTCCGCCTTCGTCATCCTCCCCGGAGCCGGCCATGACGCAGGCGGCGATGAACCCGGCCGCGGCCAGGCCGCCGAGGATCGCGTGCCCGTCGCGGCGCGAGATCCCGTCGCCGAGGTCGAAGCCCCGGTGGTACTTGACGATCCCCGACGCGAGTGCCGCCGTGCCCAGTGCGGCGGCGCCCCAGGCGGCGGTGCAGTGCAGGTCCTGGTTCGAGCTCGATAAGGCCGCGACCGCGCCGAGGGCTATGGCGCCGTAGCCGAGCCACCGGTGGGCGGTGCGCATGTTCAGGCCCGATCCGCTGCTCGAGGCCGGCGGGGCCGGCACCGGGAGCGGCGTCACCGCGGCCGCGGGCCCGGGCCCCGTGCGCGCCGCGGCAGCCGCGCCGCCGGGACATAGTATGGATATGGCGTAGGAGCAGAGGATGATCAGAGACAGCGTTCTCATACGGCCTTTCAATGCGGCGCCTCCCCGCGGGTCGATACGTTACGGCCGAACATACCACGTGACCGCCATCCCGCGCACCGGTTATCGGTGCAGGGAGGTGATCTGGTGATAAGGCCCGCGCGTCCGCCAGGCGGATTCACCCATCTGCACGTCCACTCGAACTTCTCGATGCTGGCGGGGACGAGGCGGGTGGAGGACCTCGTCGCGGCGGCGTCGCGCTGCGGGATGGAGTCTCTCGCGCTGACCGACACCGACGCGATGCACGCGGTCGTCCCCTTCACAGAGGCATGCACGGAGCACGGGGTGCGGCCGATATACGGGACCGAGCTCACCGGCGGGGACGGGCCGACATCCCTTCGCGCCGTGCTGCTGGCGCGAAGCCGCGCCGGTTACTCGGAGATCTCGAGGCTCGTCACCCGCCGGCGGCTAGACGGGGATTTCGATTTCGGCGAGGCTCTGGCCGGGGTGTCGGACGATGTCTACGTGCTCGTGTCCGACCGGCTGCTGATGACGAGGCTGCGGCACCTGGAGAACCTCCGTGCCGCCCTGCCGGTCGCGCCGGGCAGGGACCGCGACCGCGAGCGATGGAGGATAGCCGACGCGGCGCGGAGGCTCGGGGTCGAGGCCGCCGCGGCCGGCGGCGTCTATTTTCTCGAGGAGAAGGAGCACCTCGTCCACCGGGTGCTGACCGCCATCCGCACGCGCACCACGATCGGCACCCTGCCGCGCGGCGAGGTGGCGGAGCGCGACTCGTTCTTCCACACGCCGGAGAGCGTGATGAGAGTCTTCGCCGCCGACCCCGGGCCGGTCACCGAGGCGGCGCGTATCGCCGCGGACTGCAGGGTCGACCTCGGGCTCGGGCGTCGCAGGCTCCCCGTGTTCCCGCTGCCGCCGGGGGAGGAGGCGCCGGCGACGCTGCGGCGCATAGCCCTGCGCGGCCTTCGCGAGCGGATGGGGGACGGGTGCCCTTACGACGAGAAGCGCGCGGCGATGGAGAAGATAGACCACGAGCTCTCCGTGATCGAGGACAAGGGGCTCGCGGGGTATTTCCTGATATGCTGGGACATCGTACGGTTCGCCCGCTCACGCGGGATCCGCACCCTCGGGCGCGGGTCCGCGGGCAACTCGCTCGTCTCGTACGCGCTCGGCATCACGCATTTCAATCCGCTGCGCCACAACATGTTCTTCGAGCGGTTCCTCAACCCCGAGCGCGAGCACCTTCCCGACTTCGACCTCGACTTCGGGACCGACGACCGCGAGGTCGTGCTGAAGTACATCTTCCGCCGGTACGGCAGCGACCGGGTCGCGATGATCGGCACCTTCAGCACCCTGCGGGCCCGCTCTGCGCTTCGCGAGACGGCGAAGGCGCTCGGTATCCCCGAGGGGGAGATACGGCAGTTCATAAGGACGATCCCCTTCTACGCGTCGATAGACAGGCTCGACCGCCTGGCCAGGGTATCGCCGCGGGCGGCCGGGCTGCCGGTCGACAGGGAGCCCTTCCGCACCCTCATCGCCATCGCCCGGAAGATCGGCGGGTTCCCGCGCCACATGGCGACGCACCCGTGCGGCCTCGTCGTCTCGCCCGGGCCGATCACCGGCATGATCCCGATGCAGCGGGGCGACAAGGGGTACGAGATAACGCAGTGGTCGATGTACGAGGTCGAGAAGGCGGGGCTGGTGAAGATCGACATAATCGGGCAGAAGGGGCTCGCCGTGATCGGCGAGGCCTGCGCGATGGCCGAAGAGAACGAGGGGCGGCCTCTTCATCCCGAGCGCATCGACTACCTAGGGGACGCGGAGACGAAGAAGCTCCTGCGCGCGGGACGAACGGAAGGGTGCTTCTACATCGAGTCGCCGATCATGATGCAGCTGATGAGCCAGGCGAGGTGCGACGATTTCGAGGTGCTCACCGCGCTGTCGTCGATCATACGCCCCGGCGTTTCGAGCCATGGCGGAAAACGCAGCTACCTGCGCCGCGCCCTCGGCCTCGAGGAGGTGGCGGGTATGCACCCGGCTGTCGCCGAGGTGCTGCGCGACACCTACGGATGCCTCATATACCAGGAACAGGTGATCCGCCTCGCCGTGGCGGTGGCCGGGATGAGCTACGGCGAGGCCGATGGGCTGAGGCGCTGCATGTCTTTCAAGAACGCGGGCGACGAGACGATGGAGAGCTACCGCGAGGCTTTCCTGCGCGGGGCGCGCCGGCGCGGGATCGCCGGCGACGCGGCCGGCGAGGTCTTCGGGCAGATCGCCGCCTTCGCCGGCTACGCCTTCTGCAAGGCGCACTCGGCCTCCTTCGCGCTCGAGTCTTTCGAGAGCGCCTGGTGGAAGGCGCACTACCCGGCCGAGTTCATGGCCGCGGTCCTCTCCAACGGCGGGGGTTACTACGGGTACGAGGAGTACCTCGAGGAGGCGAGGCGGATGGGGCTCACGCTGCTGCCGCCCTGCGTCAACAGGAGCCGGGTCCGCCACCACGGGCGGGGGCGGGAGCTACGCGTCGGGCTGATGCAGGTAAAGGGGCTCACATCGGCGACGATAGACGCTATCGTCGCCGCGCGACCGTTCGAGTCGCTCTCCGGCCTTCTCGCGAGGGTGCCCGCGGCGCGGTCCGAGGTCGAGTCGCTGATCCGCTGCGGGGCGCTTTCCTGTTTCGGGCGCACGAGGCCGGAGCTCATGTGGGAGCTTCGCGTGCTGAGCGCCGGCGGCGGCGAGGCGGATCATGACGCCGCCTCGATGCTCGCCCTCGTCCCGGGAGTCCCAGACTTCGATCTTCGCCGAAGCCTCGAGGCGGAGCGCGAGACGCTCGACATGTGCGTAGCCGCTCATCCGCTCACGATGTTCGAGGAGGCGCTCGCCGGCCTGGGCGGGCGGGTGCGGCTCACCAGCTCGGCCGAGCTTCCGGACCGCGACGGGAGCGACGTCGACCTGGTCGGGTGGAGGGTCACCGCCAAGGCGACACGTACCAGCGACAAGGGCGAGGAGATGGTCTTCGTGACCTTCTCCGACCTCGCCGGGAGGTTCGAGGCGATCTTCTTCCCGGAGGTCTACCGCCGCGTGGCTCGCGAGCTCTTCCGCGCGCGCGGCCCGTACCACATCCGCGGACGGGTCGAGAGCGACCTCGGCGCGGTCAGCGT
>CAZREW010000001.1:17518-331922 GCA_964599375.1 uncultured bacterium | reverse complement strand
CTACGTGCGTGCCACGGCCGTCGAAATCGTCGACGTACAACACGTCAGGAACCGTTCGAAGACTGGGCAGACATGTAAACTCGAACAGGTTGCTTGACCGTGCTGACGGGTACGCGTACGGAGGTATCGTCTCAGCCCCTGCCGGCAGGGTCGTACTGACCCCGTCGAGATCGTACGCCTTGAAGTAGTACTCGATCATGTAGCCGCGGGTGAAGAGCGAGTCGTTCAGGTCTACGCAGTACCTGTCGGGAGATATCGCACCGTTCGAGGCCCTGGCCGGCTCGCAGAGCAGGACCGTCCAATCGCCGTCGTCGCTGACATAAGATCCATGATCGCCAGCAAGCTGCGGCCCGAAGAGATCCGGCTTTCCGTCAGGGCCGAGGAAACTGACGTTGCAGTGCAGGTATACCCTCGCCTCCCCCGTTCCCAGCGTGTCGAGCCCTCCGGCGGCCGGCGCCCGGCAGGTCACGACGACCGAGTCGCCGGGAACGATACCGGGATACGAAGGGGGGCTGATGTCGGCGGCCATATCGGCGCGCACGAAGCTCTCCATCTCGTCGGTCGAGGGAAAGTTGTCCTGGAAGAGGTCAGCTCCCTGGTACGCCCACTGGGGTCCGACCGTCTCGTACCGCTGTACCTTGACGCTGTCGAACCACGGCGCCGGGGTGTGCTCGGCGCAGTCTCCGTATATCCCGTACCATGCAGAGCACATGTCGACAACGCCGAGCGCGACCTGGATCGAGTCGGAGATGACGTACCCGCTGATGTCGTGCTCGAACCTGTACCAGAGCCCGTTGTCCCCGTAGTATCTCACCAGCGGATCGGAGAGCCACGGGCCGGGGCAGCCGCCTTCGACGTTCCTCACCTTCCACGTGTGGAAGACGAGGTTCTCGATCGGGTTGTCGAGGTAGGCCGAGTAGCTCAGCATGTATCCGCTGAGGCTTCCGAGATCGCCCTGGGAAATATCCGAGTCCTGGTTCTCGTCGCAGTTGCTGCTGTACCTTCGAAGGTCGAGCCACGGCGAAGCGACCATCTCGTCCTGGCATGGGTTGCTGACCCTGCCATACCCCTGGCAGAAGGGGGTGACGTAAAGCCCCGGGTACGGATAGGATGGGATCTGCGAATAGCAAAAGAAGGTTATGACCGTGGCGAGATTGAACGCGCAGGGGTCCCTGTCCAGAAGATTGTTCATCAGGCAGGAATAGTTGCCGTATTCCTGCCCCGTCCTGGCGTCCCACCGCCCATAGGGGACCGTGCCTGGCGTATAAGACTCGAAATCCTCGTAATCGAAGACGCTTCCATCATAAACGATCGTGATGCTGTCGATGATGACCGCTCCGTCTGTGTCTATCAGGCCGTCCTCGTCCGAGACCGCCCCGTCGGAGGTGAAACGGAAGAAGTAGTACGCCCCCCATTCAGTCGAATACGGTTGTTCTATAGCGTGAGTGGCGACCGTGTCGACGATGCCGGAATAGGTCGCCCAGACCTCGTCATCCCCACAGTACCAACCAACTGTCACGAAATCTTTTCCCTCTTCCGTGTCGCAGACGAGATGGTAGCTGATCTCCACGAGGGTATCGGGGGCCCAGGCCACTAGCCACTGGTCCCAGCCGTTGCCGTAGCCCGGCGCCGCCGGCGACCATGAACAGCGATAGGGATCGCTGCCCGGCCTCGTTCCGATCCAGGCCGACCGGGCTCCCTCCAGCGGGACGAGACGCCCGTGTGATCCTCCTCCGAGCCCTGCGAAATCCTCGACCGTGACGAAGGTATCCGCCTGTCTTGTATTGTCGATTCTGGTCCACCCCTGCCAGTTCATCTGCTCGAAGTCGAACCAGACGATGCAGTAGGTGTCGGCGGCTGCGATGGCTGAGGCGCGGGGATCGAGCCCCTCGATATCCGTTATCTCTCCCCTGATGTCCGGCCTGTAGAACCTCGGCCGGGGGACGGGGACATCCTTGCCGCCCGCCTCCTGCCCGGAAGCGAGGATAAAAATCGCCGCGAGCAGGGCGCACCCCGCCGCGGCAGTCTTACTCTTGCCTGATTTTTGCATCTCTACCCCTCGATACTTACCGTCGGCGCCAGCGCCCTTCCCCGACGGCCGCACACACGGCTACGGCGATACAGAGCGCGGATCAATCGGTATCGGGGCGGAGCGGGTCTCCCCGCCGACGATGGGCGCGGACCTGTGTGTCGGGGCTTGCCCTCCGGCAGGAGGTGACGTCGGCGCAGGGCAGGAAGCCGAGATCCGTGGCAGTGGAGCCTCCCCTGTGCCGGCGCGCCCGGCGGGCTCCGGCACAAATCCTCGAACCGCTACCCTGTTTATACCATAAATCCGCATATTTTTCAACGGCTTTTCCCGGCGTAAGGCCTACCGTCCTAATAAGTTATTTGGCTCTCGGGGGTTTTCAGGCTCGCATTTTCCCCCTTATTGGGCTATACTCCGGTCTCACCTGCTTTATCCATTGACAATGGCTCCAGCGGTGCCCTTTATTGATTGGACTAACCGCGAAGGAGGAAAAGCCATGACAAAGTCTGAGCTTTCGAAGATGACGAAGAACGACCTCCTCGCGCTCGCGAAGAAGAACCGGGTAACGGTGTCCGGTTCCATGCTCAAGGCCGATATCGTAGAGAAGATATACGGCAAGCTCTCCAGCGGCACGGGGAACATCAGTAACAGTGTTAAAAAGAATCCGGTAACAAAGCCTAAAGCTAAGACAAAGGCGAAAACAGCGGCGAAGCCAAAGGCTGCGGCCTCGGCGAAGGCAAAGTCAAAAGCAAAGCCGAAAGCCAAGGCAAAGACTAAGCCGAAGGTCAAAGCGAAGACGAAAGCAAAGGCGGCGCCAAAAGCCAAGGCAAAAGCGAAGCCGAAGGCAAAGGCTGCGCCTAAAGCCAGGGCAAAGCCCAAGGCCGCGCCTGCAGTCGACGAGAAGCGCGCCCCCGCCAGGCCGCGGGACTGGGAGAACGGAACCACGATCCGCCAGCGCGCCGTAGCCGGCAAGTTCGAGCTTACCTCAGGCCCGGTGACGATGCCTCCCGTCGAATCTATGGAGATCCCCGCCGACTACGGCGTAACGCGGATAGTCGCGATGGCGAAGGACCCGAGCTGGCTCTTCTCCTACTGGGAGATCACGGCTGACCGATTCATGGAGCTAGAGAAGAAGTTCAGGGACGACTGGACGAAGTGCACGATGGCGCTGAGGGTCTACGACCGCGGCGGCAAGGGGCACTTCGACATCGACATACACTACGAGGCGCGCGCATGGTACATCGGCGTCGCCCCCGGCGGCCGCTACCAGGTCGCGATCGGTGTCATGACCCCCGGCGGGAAGTTCGTGATGATCGCCGAGTCGGACGTCGTCGAGACGCCGCGCGGAAAGGTCAGCGACCGGGTCGACGAGGAGTGGCTCATCCCCGACGATATCTACGACAGGATATTCGCAGCCTCCGGCGGGTACGACGTCGTCGCGAGCGGCGGCTCCGCCGAGATGCGCAAGATGCTCGAAGCGAGGCTCGAGGAGCAGCTCTCCTCCGAATCTGTCTCGAGCTTCGGGAGCGGCGAGCTCATGCCGGAGCGCAAAGAGCGCGGTTTCAGGCTCCGTGTGGCGACAGAGCTGATACTCTACGGCGCGACCGAGCCCGACGCCAAGGTGACGATACAGGGCAAGCCGGTCAAGCTTCGCAGCGACGGGACGTTCACGGCCCGCTGGGCCCTACCCGACGGGACGATCGAGATCCCGGTGGTCGCCGTCTCGGGTGACGGCATCGAGGAGAGGGCGATAGACACCGACGTGAACAAGAAATCGAAGGAGAAAGCGCCGGTAATCAAATGAAGAAAGATTGCAAGGGATACCTGGCGCTCGTCCTGCACGCGCACCTGCCCTACGTGAGGCATCCCGAGTACGAGGACTTCCTCGAGGAGGACTGGTTCTTCGAGGCGCTGACGGAGACGTACATCCCTCTGATCGAGATGTTCAACCGTTTCGAGGAGGAGGGGGTCGACTACCGCCTGACGATGTCGCTCACCCCGTCGCTCCTGTCGATGATGGCCGATCCCCTGCTGCAGTACCGCTACCTGCGGCACCTCAACAGGCTGATCGACCTCGCCGGGCGCGAGATAGAGCGGACGCGCTGGATGCCCGAGTTCCATGAGCTGGCGCTGATGTACCACTGGAAGTTCACCCGCGCGAGGCAGATCTTCCTCGAGAGGTACGACAGCAATATCATCCAGGCGTTCAGGCACCACCAGGACACCGGCAAGCTCGAGATCATAACCTGTGGCGCGACGCACGGCTTCATGCCGCTGATGCCGAACGAGAAGGCCGCGCGCGCGCAGATCACGATCGCCGCCGACCACTACGAGAAGCTTCTCGGCCGCAGGCCGCGCGGCATCTGGCTCGCCGAGTGCGGATACCGGCCGGGCGTCGACCGGCTGCTCAAGGACGCCGGGATAAAGTACTTCTTCACCGACACGCACGGGATCCTCTACGGGGAGCCGCGGCCGAGATACGGCGTCTTCGCGCCGGTCTACTGCCCCGGCACGGCGGTGGCCGCCTTCGGGCGCGACCGCGAATCGTCGAAGCAGGTCTGGAGCGCCAAGGAAGGGTACCCGGGCGACTACTACTACCGGGACTTCTACCGCGACATCGGGTTCGACCTCGACTACGACTATATCAGGCCCTACCTCCACCCCGACGGAAACAGGATCCACACGGGGATCAAGTACCACCGGATCACCGGCCCGGGGGACGACAAGGAGGTCTACAGACCATCTATCGCCAGGGAGAAGGCCGCCGGGCACGCGGGGAACTTCATGTTCAACCGTGAGAAACAGGCCGAGCACCTCTTCGGGCTTCTCGGGGTCAGGCCGATCATCGTCTCGCCCTACGACGCCGAGCTGTTCGGCCACTGGTGGTACGAGGGGCCGGACTGGATCGAGTTCCTCCTGCGGAAGATCCATTACGACCAGGACACGATCGACACGATCACCCCGTCCGAATACCTCGAGCGTCACCCGAAGCTGCAGATGGTGCAGCCCTCGATGTCGTCGTGGGGATACAAAGGGTACAACGAGGTCTGGCTCGAGGGGTCGAACGACTGGATATACCCTCACCTGCACATGATGGCCGACCGCATGGTCGAGCTAGCCGGAAGGTTCCCGCAAGCCGACGGCATCCTTCGAAGGGCGCTCAACCAGGCGGCGCGCGAGCTTCTTCTTGCGCAGAGCAGCGACTGGGCGTTTATAATGAAGACCGGGACGATGGTCGAGTACGCCCACAAGAGGACAAGGGACCACATCGGGCGCTTCGACCGTCTCTATAAGGACATACTGGCCGCGAGCATCAACGAGAAGTGGCTCGGTGAGGTCGAAAACAGGGACAACATCTTCCCCGACATCGACTACCGGGTCTATGCGTGACGGGTCGCCCGATGAGTAAAGAAGATCAGAAGCGATACCTGATCATACACGGACATTTCTACCAGCCTCCCCGGGAGAACCCCTGGACCGAAAGGGTCGACCGGCAGGAGGGCGCCGCGCCGTACCATGACTGGAACGAGCGGATAGCGACCGAGTGCTATCACCCTAACGCGCGCTCGCGCAGGCTCGACGGTTACGGGCGCATCCTCAGGCTCGTTAACAACTACGAGCACATCAGCTTCAACTTCGGCCCGACGCTTCTCGACTGGATCGAGAAGCGCCACCCAATGCTGCACGGGCAGATCGTCGAGGCCGACGCAAAGTCGGCCGCGCGGCGCAGCGGCCACGGGAATGCGATCGCGCAGGTCTACAATCACATCATAATGCCGCTCGCGAGCCAGCGCGATCAGGAGACGCAGATACGTTGGGGCGTTCACGATTTCCGGCGGAGGTTCGAGCGCGAACCCGCCGGCATATGGCTCGCCGAGACGGCGATAAACGAGGTCACCCTCGACCTGCTCATCGACTTCGGCTTCCGTTTCATCATCCTCTCCCCCTTCCAGGCCGACCGCGTAAAGGAGATCGGCGGCGACAGGGAGTGGCTCGACGTCTCGGCCGGGAACATCATGACGGGGATGCCCTACCGCTGCTTCGGGTCGAGGAAGAGGAGGGGCAGGAAGAAGTCGATAGACATATTCTTCTACGACGCGAAGCTCTCGACCGACGTCAGTTTCAACCATCTCTGCCGCAACGGCGACTCGCTCGCCGACGCGATACTCGCCGCGTACGAACGCACCGGAGGCGACCTCGTGACGATCGCGACCGACGGCGAGATATACGGCCACCACGAGCCGTTCGCCGATATGGCGCTGTCCTACCTGATAGACGTGGCTGCGGAGAAGCGCGGGATCGAGATGACCAACTTCCCCGCCTACCTCAACACCCATCCCGAGCCGGCCTTCGAGGTGCAGATAAAGCAGGGCCGCGCGGGAGAAGGCACCGCCTGGTCGTGCCCTCACGGTGTCGGGCGCTGGATGGAGGACTGCGGATGCAGCACCGGAGCGCCGGCCGGATGGAACCAGAAGTGGCGTTCACCCCTGCGAAAGGGGCTCGACGGGCTGCGCGACGGGCTCGACGGGATGTTCGAGAAGGACGGGGCTGCGATCCTCGCCGACCCGTGGAAGGCACGTGACGAGTATATCGAGGTGATCGAAGAGCGCTCGTCGACGGAGGCGGCCGCCTTCGTCAGGGACAGGGCGGCGGGAGATCCCTCCGAATCCGATATAGCGCGGGGCGTGTCCCTGCTCGAGGCCCAGCGCAACGCCCTGCTGATGTTCACATCCTGCGGATGGTTCTTCAACGACATCTCGGGAATCGAGACGACCCAATTGATGGGATACGCGGCCAGGGCGATCGAGCTCGCGGACGGGGACCAGAGGGAGGCGCTCGAGTCGGCTCTGCTTTCCGAGCTCGAAAAAGCCGCCAGTAACGTCCCGGCGCTCGGGACGGGGGCCGACATATACAGGCGCGAGAGGACATCGGCCTCGGTGAGCGGCGACTTTCTCGCCGGGCAGTTCGTGCTGACCAGGCACCTCAAGTGCCCCGGAGCCTCGCCGGAATCCTTCGGCTACGAGTTCGAAGCAGTAGAGGAGGACTCGGCGGAGTTCGGCGACGAGTTGGTCCGCACCGGTCTGTTCAGCATGGTCTCTCCCTACTCGCTGGAGCGTTGGCTCTATACCTACGCGCTCGTGATGGGCCCTCCGGCGAAGACCCTCTGCATGGTCCTGCGGGCTGACGGGCCCGGAGAGTACGCCAAACTCCGGGGGCGCCTCGCCTCGATCCCCGCGGATGCCGGCCGGGACGCGATCATCGACAGGCTCGCCTCCCTCTTCGCCGGGCAGGTCTTCGCCATGCGCGACCTCTTCCAGGAGGACCGGGAGAGGATCCTCGGCAGCCTAGCGTCGAGGCAGGTCGACGGCCTCGAGTCCCGTCTCGAGCAGCTCTATCTCGAGGACCGCGACATGCTGAGGCTCTTCAGCGAGACCCGCATCACGGCCCCCGCAGTGATCCGGGTCCCTGCCGAGACAGTCCTTTCGCGCAGGCTCGCGAGCGAGCTCGAGCACTGGGAGAGGACCCTCGATCCCGCCGGGCTCGAAGGGGTCAAGGCAGTTCTCGGCGAGGCCGATCACTACGGCGTATCCCTCGACAGGTCGGAAGTCTCCCGGATGTTCTCCGAGCTCCTTATAGAGGCGCTGGGCAGCCATATGAGCGGGATCGACGAAGGCGACGCGGAGATTCTGATCGAGTTCGTGAACTTCGGCGACGACGCGGGTGTCGCGTTTGACGACCACGGCGTGCAGAACGTGATATTCGATATCCTTACCGGGCCTCTCGAGGATGCGGTCGCCAGACTCGAAACGTCCAAGCCGGGCAGCGGAGACGAGCTGGGCAGGATAAAGAAGATGCTGACTCTGGCGAAGAGGTTCAACTTCAACGTCGAGTCGTACGAGAAACGGATACCGGTATAGCATGGACAGGGCCGCGGCGAAAAAGAGGATCGATTCACTCAAGGAACAGATCGACAGGCACGACCGCCTCTACTATATAGAAAACGACCCGCAGATCTCGGACGCCGCCTACGACAGCCTCCGCAGGGAGCTCGAGGAGCTAGAGGAGACATTCCCTGACCTTGCGACCGACGACTCGCCCACAAGAAGAGTAGGCGCGCCGCCCCGCCCGTCTCTACCTTCCGCCCCGCACCTGATGCCGATGCTCAGCCTCGATTCGACGACGAGCCTGGACGAGGCGAGGGCTTTTGACGAGAGGCTGCGCAAGGCTCTGGAGAAGGAAGTGATCGAGTATACCGCCGAGCCGAAGTTCGACGGCCTCTCCCTCGAGCTCATATACGAGGGAGGTGTGCTGGCGCGGGCCGCCACGCGAGGCGATGGGACTACGGGCGAAGAGGTCACACCTAACGTCCGCACGATACGCTCCGTCCCTCTTCGTCTGGCGGGAAAGGATACCCCCCCGGCGATGTCTGTGCGCGGCGAGGCGCTTCTGCCGCTCGACGGGTTCCGCGAGCTCAACAGGCGGATGACCGAGCGTGGCGAGCCCGGGTTCGCCAACCCGAGAAACGCCGCCGCGGGCGCCATCAGGCAGCTCGACTCGAGGATAACCGCGTCGAGGCCGCTCACGTTCTATGCGTACGAGATCATGACGATAGAGGGAATCCCCGGACCATCGGCTCACACGGAGGAACTCGCCGCCCTTGCCGCTTATGGATTTCTGGTAGATCCTCATTTCAAGCTTTGCAGAGGTATAGAGGACGCCATTGATTTTCACGCCTCTCTCGCTGACGCGAGAGAGGGGCTGCCGTTCGAGATAGACGGCGTCGTCATCGAGGTCGACTCGAAGCGCGACCGCGAGGCGGTCGGCTTCCGCTCCCGCTCGCCGCGCTGGGCACTCGCCTTGAAATTCGAGCCGCGAAGGGAGATCACCGATATAGAGGATATCGTCGTCGGCGTAGGGCGCACCGGGAAGCTGACGCCGGTGGCACTGCTGAAGCCGGTCGACGTCGGAGGCGTCACGGTGAGCCGCGCCACGCTGCACAACGCCCGCGAAGTCGCGCGCAAGGACGTGCGCGCCGGCGACAGGGTGAGGATAGAGAGGGCGGGCGACGTCATCCCCGCCGTCGTGGAGAGGATCGTGGTGGCTGGCCGCAGGAGGAAGGCCCCTTTCTCGATGCCCGAGACGTGTCCAGTATGCGGGTCCCCCGTAAAGGAAGAGGGCGCGAACCACTACTGCACCGGCGGGCTTTCCTGCCCCTCGCAGCTGAAGAGGGGGATCATGCACTTCGCGTCGAAGGGAGCGTTCGATATCGAGGGGCTCGGCGAGAGGACGATCGAGACGATGGTCGACCTCGGGATGCTCGGTAGCGTCTCCGACCTCTTCCGGCTCGAGCGCGATAGGCTTCTCGAGCTCGAGGGGTTCGCCGAGAAGTCGGCCGACAACCTGCTCGAGGCGATAGAGCGTTCGAAGGAGATCGAACTGGCCCGCTTCATATACGCGCTGGGGATAAGGAACGTCGGCGAGCACGTCGCGGGGCTTCTCGCCCTGAATTACGGCTCTCTCGAGGCGGTCGCCGCCGCCACTGAGGAAGAGCTGACCGGGATCCGCGAGATCGGTCCCGAGGTAGCCACCAGCGTTACCGGCTTCTTCGCCAACAGCCGCAACCGCGGCACGGTCGAAGAGCTGCTCGCGCTCGGAGTCGTCCCGATACCGCCGGAAGTCACCGCGTCCACCCTCCCGCTTTCGGGAAAGACCTTCGTCTTTACAGGCACCCTTGAGGGAATAACGAGGGCCGAGGCCAAAAGGCGCGTACAGGCACTCGGCGGAAGGGTCAGCTCGAGCGTCAGCGCGAAGACCGACTATGTCGTGGCCGGCGCCGACCCCGGCTCCAAATATGAAAAGGCGGTCAGGCTGGGCCTGACCGTCCTTTCCATCGATGACTTCCTGGCCCTCGTAGAGGGCGGCTGACGTCCCGGGTGCCCTACCTCAGGAGTATCATCTTTTTCGTATCCCTCAGCCCATCCGCAGTTATCGAGTAGAAATAGACGCCGCTGGCCGCAGACCGCCCGGAGGAGTCTCTGCCGTTCCAGGCCGCCTCATGCCTGCCGGCGGGGAGTGCCTCGTCGACAAGCGTCCTGATGTACCTGCCGGCCGCATCGAATATATCGAGCCTCACGTGCCCGGCGTGTGCGATATTGAATGCTAAGCGGGTGTTCGGATTGAACGGGTTGGGGAAATTCTGCTCCAGCGCACCTACGGCGGGAAGCTCGTCGACGCCGGTGACGGCCCCTGACGCCGGCCACCCCGCGAGCACCGATACGAGCCACCACATCATCGAGCCTTTCAGCTCGCACTGCTCAAACGTCGTGTGCCCCCACTCATCCGGGTAATACTGCGGGTGCTCGATCGGGACAGTGTATCCCTCGTACTGATAGCTGTTCTGTTCCCACTCCGAGGTGGCTGGGTTGAACCACCAGATATCCATATCGGCAAAGTCGAAGAGGACCTTTTCGTTCGCAATGCAGTACGCCCTGATCTGCTCGTTGCGGAGCCACCTGTTGTAGCCCAGAACCCCGGCGTTCTGTGCGTGAGCCGTAGCGTAGATGAATGTGACATCGGGGAATTCCGCCTCCAGCGCCTCCATCGAGGCGAGGTATTCGTCGACTTCCTCCGCCGTGTAGTAGGTGAGATGATCGCACCACATGAACATCGAGACATTAGTTCCGGGGTAGGCGTTGATGGCGTCCCTCGTCCGGGCGATTCCGTACTCCCCCCTCCAGTAAAGCTCCGGAGTGACACCGAGATCGTCATTGATGGAGAAGATATTCGGCGCTGAAGGCAGTGTCCTGTAATCGAACTCGAAGGCGAAGAAGGGATCCGATGTCTCGATCCGTTCCAGGCCGCCCGTGATCTGCTCTCCGTGCGAGAGGTGCCCGTAGTACATCCGTGTATTCGCCTTCGCGGCATTTATCCATTCGATGGGGATCCTCTGGAGATCGGTGCAGTTGTGGTCTATCACCAGGGCGCCGGGGCCGTACCAGGCCATGGCGACTCCCGCCGTGAGGGAGACTAGGGCGACGGACGCGGCGGCAATGATCAGCCGCAAGGCTCCGGCTGATTTTCTCGACATACTGTTTCTTCGGGCGTACTTTACTATGCTCATGACTCTCTTTCCGTCCAAAGTATTCTGTCTATATCGGGTTCGTTACGGTCTCTCGGCCAGTGGGGCTGGTTGGATACCGGACCTTTTGAAATGTCGTTGAAATATAATGATTATCGACTGGGGACAATATCGGGGTAACTACTCATTTAGCGGGAGAGCCGCCAGAAGCGACAAAAGGCGCCCAGGGCCAGCTTGAGCCCCTATAAGCGAATTTTATTTCCGGGTCGAGGCCTTATTTCTTCAGTTTCAGCGGTGTGTCGCAGCACTTCAGCTCGCAGGGCTCCACGCACTTCCCCTTGCGGCCATTGTAACAGTTTCTGTTCTCCTTAACGACGGCGAGTTCCAGTCCGCATTCACTGCAGTAGTATATCTCTCCCTCTTTCATATCCTGGCAGTGCGCCATCGCATGCCTCCAGATAATAAATGGAATTGAGATTCTTGCATGAAATGCAGGCAATTTAAAGCGCCGTGTCTGTGTCAGCGGAAAGGCTTTTCGGCCCCCCGAGGGAGCGAATCACTACTGCACCGGCTTCTTCGCGATCAGCCGCAACCGCAATACGGTCGAGGAACTGCTGCGCTCGGAGGCAGGGTCAGCTCGACCATGAACGCGAAGATCGACTGCGTCATGGCCGCCGACAATCCCGGCTCCAATTACGAAAAGGCGATCAGGCTAGGCCCGACCGTCCTTTCGGTCGAAGAAATCATGTCCCTCATCGAAGGCAAGTATAAATAAAACTACCTCAGAAGGATCATCTTCTTCGTATACCTGTTTCCATCCGTCACGATCGTGTAGAAGTAGACTCCGCTGGCGGCCACACGGCCGGCTCCATCCTTTCCGTTCCAGTTCACTTCGTGCCTGGATGCCGGCAGGTCCTCATCGACGAGAGTCTTTACAAACCTTCCGGCCGGGTCGAATATATCGAGCCTGACGTGCCCGGCTTTCTCAATGCTGAAGGCTATTCTCGTGTTCGGATTGAACGGATTGGGGAAGTTCTGCCCGAGGATGCTGGCAATGGGAGTGTCCTCTGTTCCAGTCGGGCCTGATGTCGTCCAGCCGATCAGCACCGCCGTAAGCCACCACATGGCGTTCCCCTTCTGCTCGCAGCTCTCGAAGGTCGTGTGCCCCCAATCGTCCCCGTAATAATGGCTATGCTGCACAGGGACGGTTTCCCCGTTGTACTGGTAGGTGTTCTGTTCCCATCCCGGAGTAACCGGGTTGTACCACCATGCATCCATGTCGGCGAAATCGAAAAGGACCTTTTTGTTTGCGATGCACCAGGCTCTTATCTGTTCGTTACGCTGCCACCGGTTGTATCCTTCCCCGTACATGAACTGAGCGTTTCCCGTGGTGTAGATGAATGTCACGCCGGGGAACTCCGCCTCGAGCAATTCGATCGCCGCGAAATAAGCCTCTACCTGCTGCGCCGTCCAGGTGTTCAGCTCAATACACCACATGAACATCGAGATGTTTATCTCCGGGTAAGCCTCGAGGACCGCCCTCGTCCGGTCGATCCCCGTTTGTGTCGCCCAGTAGTAGTCGGGAGTCACTCCGAGGTCGTCGTTCACGCAGAAGGTCTCATTATAGTCCGGTAGCACCCTGTAGGCCATTTCGAAGGCAAACAAGGGATCCCCTTCATCTATCAGGTTCAGCCCGCCTGTTATCTGCTCTCCGTGGGAGGCGTGTCCGTAATACATCAGCATCTGAGACCTCGCGGATTCAATCCACTCGGGAGGGATCCTCGTTAGATCGGTGCAGTTATGGTCTATCACCAGGGACTCCGCGCGCTCACCTCCAAATGCCGCCGTTACGACTAACAGACTTGCGAGTAATGTCGTATAAATCGTTGTGATAATCTTATTCATGTCAGAATTCCCTTTCTATAATGTGTCGCCGTCGTCGCAATCTTCGAGCCTTTGAGACCCGCCGCACCAAAACAACCCGTAACACCGTAACACTACACTCGGCGACCCTGAAGAAGCCGTATGACTACCACCACGAGCGCGATGATCAAGAGAACGTGAATTACTCCGCCAAATGTGTGCGCGGTGATCAATCCGAGCAGCCATAGAATCAACAGAATCAGCCCTATAGTTATAAGCATTTCAGCTTCAACGCCTTCCGTCTTATCCTTACTGTAATTGTGAACTCAGCCGGTCGAGATGAGAGCAATCCTCCGGAGCTTTGTCAGTGAACCACTCTGCACGAAAACCACGTTTCCCCCGTTTCCAAGAACCTTTTCGATAACAGCATCCACCGCATCGTCGATCACTTCCAGGAAACTCAATTCCTCCGGCGGGATGAGCGATTGATCAGCACTGCGAATAGCGCCTTTAATATGATAATCTTCTTCAACAAATAAAGTGTTTCCCATCCCCGTGCCCGCAAGATGTCCCACTTCCTCGATTCCGTGAGCGATATTCTGTGAGTTCTTCACCTTTTCCAGGTCTTGCATCGCATTTTCACTCGCGCCCGACATGGCTTCCTTGACGATTGGCCATACGATCTTACCCACATCATCTGGAGAAGAGGCGGTGAAGTCTCCTTCAGCCCTGCCTAACAACACTTCTCGATGAGATGTTACTTCGTCAAAAATGGAAAGGTCATATTTATTGCCGATTGCGACAAAATGAAGAGGATCCTGCCTGAAATAATGATCAAAATGCTGATCCACCTTTATAATGAATTCCTTCAATTCACTTTCTGTAAGCGCTGAATCGACCTTTTCATTCACGCCGTGAGAAGACATTACCGGGAATAAGCTGTTTTGAATATCAATGAGATTGTCCCGGAAAGCCTCATAGAGCCTGGTTGTCTGCTCGCCCAAAGACATGACATAGTAATGTGTGGACAGTCTCATCTTTCACCTCCCGATCAATAGAGAACGCTTGAATTCGATATTGTTGCGTGATCTCATTTCACGATCAGCATGATCTGTATCGATCGAATCGGGCTGAGGGGTCGAGCCGCATGAGAAGAAGGACATCGCGAGTGCCGCACAGGCGGCACCCGCGATCGTTATCGAGAAGCTTGCCCGCGTGACTCTTTTTAAAGATCGATGGATTGTTCTTTTCATGCCGGACCCCGCTAATTCTCTTTTCGTTTAAAAACAGACTCACACGACCAGGATTATGATGATTACGATCAGTAGCGCCGTGACAACGCCGATGGTTATCGTCTTATCTGCCTGTTCCATGTCCTGAACGATATAATCGGAAAAGGCGTTGAGCTGGTCGTCCGAAACACGCGTGAAACCATCAGTGCCCGCAAGCTCGTTCTGTTTCTCCTGCAGGGTGGCCCTGGTGCGATCGATGGCGGCGCGATCTGATTCCGAAACGATCGATGAGCTCCGGACCTTTTCCAGCGCGCTGGACATATCCTGGATCCTGGTGCTGAGTATTTCACGCTTCTGTGACGGGTCGTCAGTCGCTTTCACCTTGCATGAAGCTTCGTTGAAATAATTCTGGATCTTGTCCTGCGCCGCTGCCGTTCCCGCATAGACCAGAACGCACATCGTGAGAACGATCCCCAGTACTGTTCGCTTTGACATATCTGTTCCTTTCCTTTCGTGGCGTATTAAAGAACCGGCCTATTGCCAACACCGTGACAGCGTATTCCAGCTCCTTTCAAAATTGCGTTCATCAGTGTGGTGTTCATACTTGAAGTCTATTAGGAAAGATGCCGCATGTAAATCGACCGGGGGGATGGAAAAGGAGCTAGCCCGTAGGGGTTAGTCTGCTGCTATCTGCAGACGGGCATTGAGCTCCGGTATTCCCGGGATATTGTTCCCAGATCAAGCCTATGGCAGAGGTTATTGACATGGATCTCAAGACAGACCTGCCGGCGAGTCGTGAGGCGCCTGGTATCTGGATCAGGGCGCGACTCAACCCGCCGGCTGATTGCAGCAGCAAGTATTTTATAGCAGGCTTCCTCTGCTCGAGCCGAAAAGGTCCGAGGGAGTCACCCAGCCTGCTTGTAGAGAAACCTGACAGTCGGCCTCCCCTCGCCATGATTCAGCCGAAGAGACGAGACAGCAACGGCTGTGACGAACAGAAGGTGAATGTGACTACCACACAACCCGTCATCAGCGGATGTAGAAAGCTAGCCCGATGCCTGCATAGTTAGACGAGTCGTCGTTGAGCGCAATACCAATCTCGCCGACCAAGTCTACTGAGTCGGACAGACGGTACTCGATTCCGGGCACGAGGTGCAGCCTCGTGAACGAGTCGTCGACCCCCGCCGGGGCATCCTGTATCGACTCAAACGAGACGTCCAGGGCGCCACACAGCTCCAGGTTCTTGGTCACGTGCCCGCTTAACTGCGGAGTGATCTCGAACCCCATGATGTCATAATGATTATCCCTGCCGAATATCCAGTGGATGCCTGCCGTCAAGGAGATATCCAGACCGGCCTCTTCTTCCTCACCCTTCAGAATCCACAACTCGCCATCCGCGCCGACGAACGTACTGTTCTCGAAGAAACCCAACTTGGCTTCGGCGTCGAAGCGGTCGGTGAATCCATACCCCCCGCGAGCACCTACCCCGAACTCGTTGTCTGCTTCGTTCTTACCGAATGCCATGATCGGGGCAATCATGAGCTTGAAGGTGCCGAGATCGTTCGTCTCGGCAGACTGCATGATACCAATGTACTGAGCTGCGGCCGGCAGCGCGAAGCACAGGCATAGACCAGCGCCAAAAATGATTCTAACTATTCGAGAGTTCCTCATAATACATCCTCCTGGATAGAGATATGATAGTCGCAGGATCGAAAATGGACGCGGGTCACCGGGCCTATTTGCCGCTGAACTTGTCGGCCGCATCCTTATAGAGCTTTTGCGCCTTCTGCAGAGCAGCATTGAGTTCGGGTTTGACGTTCTGCTGCCAATCGTCGGCACTGGCGTCTTCCGCCTCTACCAGTTTTTCTCTGGCATCGTCAAGGGTCTCCGTCATCTGATCCTTGGCGATCTTGAGAGCGGCTTTAGCCTCGTCGGTGGCCGGTTCGGCCTTGGTAAGCAAGTCCTGCCAATTCTTCTCGATTTCGGCTAGCGTCTCCCGGGCGGATTTGACGTCCTCTTCTTTTGACTGTGTAAGAAAGTCGCCCGTGGCCTGCATCGCGTCGCCGACAGCTTCGCCTGTGGCCTTTGCGGCGCCGCTGACGGCGTCGCCGGCGGCCTCTGCAGCGTCGCCGACAACTTCGCCGGTGGCTTTTGCCTGCTCGGATGGCGTCTTATCCCCGCACGCAGTCATACCGAGCACCAGCACAATCAAGCCTGCCAATATCACCAGTGTTTTGTTCATAAGCTTCTTCTCTACATAACAAATCATTATATACTCCTTTACAGATCGATTAATTCAACCCAGCTTGTTTTTCCGCCGCTTTTTTCAGTTCATCGTTCGCAAAAATAGCGACTTCAACACGCCGGTTTTGCTGACGACCATATTCCGTTTCGTTTGAAGCGACCGGGTTCGACTCGCCCAGACCGATCATGGAAATTCTTGAAAGGGGAACGCCAATACTCATTAAGTGGTTTGCCACGGACTGAGCGCGACGTTCGGACAATGTCACGTTATATTCTTCAGTGCCGGTATTGTCCGTATCTCCTTCAATGAGGATGTTCGTATCGGGGTATTTGATTAGAATATTGGCAAGGTTATCGATGTTTGTCTTTGCCTCCGGTCGCAGATCCGATTTATTCACATCAAAAAGAAGACCCGAATCAAACGTGATCTTGATTCCTTCTCCAATGCGCTGGATCCTTGCTCCCTCCAGATCCTCCCTCATCTCTGCGGCTCGCTTGTCCATCTCATTACCGATCAGGGTTCCTGCCGCTCCACCGACCGCCGCACCGATGATGGCGCCAACTGCCGTGTTTCCATACTGATTTCCTATAACGCCGCCAACAGCCGCCCCTGCGGTTGCGCCGACTACTGCGCCTGTGGCCTTTTTATTCCAGGCACATCCCGTGCCCATGGCAAAGAACAATGCCGCACTTAAAAACAGAATTAAGGCTTTTTTCATGGTGATCCCTCCTTGGATCAGGATACTCAGTGACAAGCAATTGATTCGTTCGACGAATTGACTTCTATCTACATTCCACTCTCTTATCACTTTGATCGAGAGTTTACCGGATTTTGCTGCCGGATCGCTTGCGAGCGGTGGATGCCCGACAAAAGGCGCCTTGAGTATTTTCCTCATGATTTACTATCCACCGAAGAAACGCTTCCACCAGGATTTCTCAACCGGTTCTTCCTGTTTCGCCGCGTGCCTTTTGTCGATCTCTTTATAGATCGAGATTGCGAGGTCGTCGCCCCTCTCGCCCTCGTTTATCTTTTTTTCTATAAATTGATCCAGTTTGTTGTAATCTGTGTCCTTGTCAGCGCCGTAAGACATGGCTCGGGTCACTTTTTCGATGTCCCGGCCTCCCATTCCTCTGGTAATTGCTCTATTCACTGTCTTTTCGACGGGCTTTATCGGAACTCCTTCCCGCGCCGCCCTCTCAATCGAAATAGTCGCGCTCTCCTCCTCTTCTTGCGACAGTCCCTTGGTTCGCATTTGTTTTAGAATCCTGGCTCTCGATTGCTCCAGATCGTTGCGCCATTCCTCCTTCTTTTTCGTATCCCAGTTTTCCGATCCGGGGGGATAACTATGAATCAGCTCCTGCTCATGTTCATTCATTTTTCCCGGGGGTACACCGGCTCCTCCCCAGCCGGTCTTGTTGCCTCGCGACCATCCCGGAGGATTCCCGTCCGTCCAATCCCTTATATCTTTATCGGTCATCCCATGGGGTTTGTATTTTACCTTGTCTCCTTTTTCTTTTTCGGTCATTTGCTCGTTCTTATTCTTGCCCTTTTCACCCTTGTCCTTCTTTTGCTTTTTTTCCTGGGCCTGCGTGTCGCCAAAACCGGCAAGCACCCAGATTGCGGCGGGTAAAAGCACAAACAACCCTAATCGCTGCATCTTTTTCATGATCCTATCTTCCTTGGCACAAACAAAAGAATCCCACCGACTACTATCGCCGCCACACCGACCCAGAGAGGGACGTTGACGGTACGCTTTTCTTGAATCGACAGTTCGAGCGAACCCAGCTTGGTTTCGTGGTTCTCCCTGGTGTACATGAACTTGCCATAAACTAGACCTAAGATGCCGGCCACGATCAGCACTATTGCCACTATTTTCAGCGTGCTCATAATATCATCTCCTCTGAAAGGCGGCAGGATACCCGTTAAGAGCGGTGCGGCCGGGCACGACCGGCACGACACGGGTCACAACCACCCGACCGCACAGCTCGTCGTCCCACAACACTTAAACTTGTTTGAGACGCTATACACGTCGCCCTTTAAAAATACGTAAGATTACCACCACAAGCGCTATGATCAGGAGAGCGTAAATGGCTCCACCGAATGTGTGCGCGGTGACGACCCCGAGTAGCCAGAGAACCAACAGAATAACCGCTATTGTCCAAAGCATTCCGTCTTCACCTCCTTCAAGGAACATGCGAACAATCCTGATCGAACCCCCCGAACTCTCCTTCCACCTTCCAGATCCGAGCCTTTTCGCACTGTCACTTGACCACAAGTTTGATCAACGTTCCGACTTTTACATCGTCTTCCAGCTGCATTCCGTTCAAAACGGCCTGATTTTCCAGCTCGTCGTCCGATATGCCGAACTGTTTCAAAACCGTTTTCAAACTACCGGTCTTGGTGGCGCTTTTTACGATAAGCTTCTCGGGTTTCACGTTGATCTTGGATGGATCGTCCAGACTCTTGAATCCGCCCATTGTTCTGGAAAATGTCGACGAGTATTGCGAGTATTGATTCCATCTGGTCATTCCGTGAAACGTATAAACGGCTCCTCCTTTCGCGATGAAGTAGGACATGGTACGAAGCGTATCCTGTCCGGAGATCAGACCCGCAACGACCTTTTCGGCTTTAAAGCCGTTGACCGTCAACTTTTCTCTGGATTGCACTGTCGCCTTGGCTTCCTGGATGAACTGATCCGCGGCACCGGAGACCAACGAGGCCTTGTCCTGCATGAGCAGGATGACGGCGTCCTGTTTATCCGAGACGATCTGAACCTGCGATGGTGTATTGTTGACCTGCCAGCCGCTTGGGATCGGGAACGTGAATTTCATGGTTGGGTGGTAAAATGCGTTCCCTTCGACGTATCCCTGAAGCGGGTCTTCTCCAAAAATGATTCCATTTACCATATTCAAGTAATTATCGCGCCTGATCGCATATTCGGTCCGATCAAGTTTCTGACGCCATTCCGTTGTTTTATTGTTTACCGCCGTTACGCGGTTCTCCGGATTGGGATGGGTCGAAAACCAGTCCGGCAGGCCGCCGCCGGCCGGATTGAGTCTATCCAGGGTTTCAAAAAATGAAGCCATCCGATACGTATCGTAGCCCGATTTGCTGCCGTACTCGACCCCGAGGTCGTCCGCCTGACGCTCGTCGTCCCGGCTGAATTTAAGAAACAGCATGCTTACGCCCAACTGGGTCAGTCCGGCGTAATTTCGGAAATCTTCCGAAATTATCATGCCGACGTTGAATCCGAGCTGGGCGATCTGCTGGCGGCTCATCTGCTGAGCAATGTGCCTGGCGTTCTCATGACCGAGTTCATGCCCGAGTACTCCGGCCAGCTCGGCCTCGTCATTCATGTAAGCCAGAATGCCTCGCGTCACATACACGTATCCACCCGGCACGGCAAACGCATTGATGATCGGCGTGTCCAGCACCTTAAAATGGTACTCGTTATTCGGACGCTGCGTGTTTTTGGCTATGCTCTGACCAATCCGGTTGACATAATCCGCCAAGGCCTGATTCTCGTAGAAACCGTACGTCTGACCGACTTCCTGGTCGGCCTGTTTGCCAAGGGCGACCTCGTCCTGCTCCGAAACCAGCATGAATTCATTCTTGCCCGTGACGGGATTGATGGCGCAGGAGGGCGGTATCAAAAGAAACAATAGAATTGTTGCAACGACGGATACGATATTGCGGATGGCCATCCTGTGCTCTCCCATTGTAAATGAACGCAATCGCATACAAGATGCATTGAAATATTCAGAATGCTTGCCTTGCCCTTATTTATGCCCTTGTTGCAATTCCCGAAGGTCCGGTTCCTCCGGCGGAACGGGCGAATGATCCGTATCGATCGATTCAGTTAAATTTGTCAGCCCGGCCGGGCGGGCGTTTCGCACAACGACTTCCTTCTTTAATAACCTCAAGCATTCCCATCCCGAGTGGCTTTCCTTATTCTTTGACCTTCCAAAGCGCGGCGGCCTATAATGCACGGTCATTCCCTCATTGATGCCCGGACTCGCGTATGCGGGATCATCGGCGCAATCGCAGTGTTCAATGGATGCCTTTGGTTCTTCTTCCAATGCGGTCAAGGTACGCTTGTAGATACCTTCGACGAAGTGCACGTATGGCTGGACGAGATCAACATCGTACACAACGACCGTAACCGTCGTCTGCAGTTCATCCGTCAGACTGTCGAATGCATGCCGCGCGAATGATTTCGCGAATCCGGACACATCTGCTTCCGGCAGACCGAGATCCAATCGTTCAAATGGGCTGAGGTCGAAATATGAGAGGTGAAGATTTTCGGGAGAAGCTATGATGTGCCGCGCGTAAGGAGCAAGCGTGGCGATGACGTGAGGCGTGCCGTTGAAACATGTGGAAAGTACAACGAGATCTACTTTCGTTGAATCCTGCGTTATATTTTTCAATCCGTCTGCGAGGTCGTTGATCGTGAACGCACGTTTTTTGTACGAATCGTCGTAACCTAGCCCGCCATATTCGGGTATTTCGTGACCGAAATACATGAAAACCCTTACCGCCCCCGGGGATCCTTCGGCGCGGAAACGGTTGTAAAGCTCCGTTTCAGTATCGAAACGCGATTGTCCCTGATCGCGCCAGTACGATTCTTCGGCCAGGAGACTGCCGTTCCGGTAGTAATAAAATGTTCCGTCGCGGCGAGGGATGAAAAACAGGAGATGCTTCCTGTGCCTTTCGTGGAAAATGAAAACTTCTGCCTGCGGATTACGTTCCGCGACCGTTTTCATTTTTGCAAGGGTCACCTCATCCGCTCTGTACGCATTGCCACTGGCATCATGATAGAGGTATCCGCTATCACCGTGAATAATGCACACGATCGAGTAGCGTGACGGGATCCCGCCATCATCTTCTGGCGGTGTAGGGTGGAGAGCGGGAGGGGTCGAGCCGCATGAGAAGAAGGACATCGCGAGTGCCGCACAGGCGGCACCCGCGATCGTTATCGAGAAGCTTGCCCGCGTGACTCTTTTTAAAGATCGATGGATTGTTCTTTTCATGCCGGACCCCGCTAATTCTCTTTTCGTTTAAAAACAGACTCACACGACCAGGATTATGATGATTACGATCAGTAGCGCCGTGACAACGCCGATGGTTATCGTCTTATCTGCCTGTTCCATGTCCTGAACGATATAATCGGAAAAGGCGTTGAGCTGGTCGTCCGAAACACGCGTGAAACCATCAGTGCCCGCAAGCTCGTTCTGTTTCTCCTGCAGGGTGGCCCTGGTGCGATCGATGGCGGCGCGATCTGATTCCGAAACGATCGATGAGCTCCGGACCTTTTCCAGCGCGCTGGACATATCCTGGATCCTGGTGCTGAGTATTTCACGCTTCTGTGACGGGTCGTCAGTCGCTTTCACCTTGCATGAAGCTTCGTTGAAATAATTCTGGATCTTGTCCTGCGCCGCTGCCGTTCCCGCATAGACCAGAACGCACATCGTGAGAACGATCCCCAGTACTGTTCGCTTTGACATATCTGTTCCTTTCCTTTCGTGGCGTATTAAAGAACCGGCCTATTGCCAACACCGTGACAGCGTATTCCAGCTCCTTTCAAAAAAGTGAGTGTCAAGTAGTGTGGTGCTAATACTTGGAGTCTATTAGGAATGATGTCGTATGTAAATCGACCGGATGGATGGAAAAGGAACTAGTCCGCAAGGATTAGTCGGCTGCGAAAACCGGGCTGGAATCAGTGCCTGGACCCTGTCATTCAGATCTTTCCCTATGGACAAAGGCCGCTATCTGCAAGCGGGTATTAAGCGCTAGTTTTTCCAGGATATTATGAACATGGCTTTTTACGGTGTAGGTGGCTATATGCAGACGCCCGGCGATTTCCTTGTTGCCCATCCCTTCGGAGATCAGGACGACGACCTCCCGTTCACGACTTGTCAACTGTATTGAATTTTCAGGGATGCCGTTGCCGGTTTTAAGCACTGATTCAACGAGCTGTGTAAAGAGGGAATTGGCCAAAGCCGGTGGAAGTACCTTAAGCCCGCCCGCAACGTCCCGGATGGTTTTGATGTAATCATCTAAAGGGGCATCTTTAAGGATGAAGCCGCTGCCACCGGCCTTCACGAACGCGATTATATCGAGCTGCTCGGGAAATATGTCCATGGCTATGATCTTTGCCTCGGGCACTTTTTCCAGCAGCTGGTTCATCAGATTCAGGCTGTCTTCTTTTTCCAGCCCCAGATCCAGAAGGATGATGTCGGGGGGGGATACCATCTTCTTCAGATGTCTGAAAATATTCCCGTCTTCAGCTGACGCCACTACTTCGAGACCTTTTTGATCGTTGAGCATGGAGGCAATGCCTTCCCGTAGAAGACGGTTGTCTTCGATCAGCAGGATTCTGATCTTTGACATTGCTATACTCCTCCCTCGCGGGAATCCTCATGCAGGCCTGCTCTTCCTTCAGCCCGAGAGGCTCGACGCAAGCGCCTTTCCTGCCGTCGTAGAAGTCCCTGCTATTCCTTGAGCTCCATCTCTTCACCACAGCATTCGAAGCCGGTGCAGTCCTCCCCGCAGGCTTCCGCGCCGTCATCTCCTCGGTCCTTGCATTCCTTGTGGACCTTGATCTCGAAGCCGCAGTTCTTGCACCACCATACCTGTCCGAGCTGCATCTCATGACAATGTGCCATAGCCATTCCTCCCTTTTAAACTACCGGATTATTTTCGCACGAAATGACGCCCGTGTAAAGGGGCTTGTCAGGGACGTATCCGTCGCTTCAGCCCGCCGAGCGATGTCGCCCTCGTGCCGGTCTGATCGGCGTACCAGCCGGACAGCATCGTGGCGAGCCACCACATCCCCCTCCCCTTGACCTCGCAACTCTCGAAGGTCGTGTGCCCCCACTCGTCCCCCAAGTACCGGGGATGCTGGACGGGGACGATCTGCCCTTCATACTCGTACGTGCTGTGATCCCAGCCCGGCAGGGCGGGGTCATACCACCACGCGTCCATATCGGCGAAGTCGAAGAGGACCTTCTCGTTCGCCACGCACCAGGCCCTGATCTGCTCGTTGCGCTGCCATCGGTTGTATCCCTCGGCCCCCTCGAACTGGGCATTGCCGGTGGCGTATATGAAGGTCACGCCGGGGAACTCGGCCTCGAGCGCCGCCGTCGAGTCGAGGTACTGCCCGACCTGCCCCGCCGTCCAGGTGTTGAGCTCGGTGCACCACATGAACATCGAGATGTTTATATCAGGGTAAGCCGCGAGGGCCGCCCTCGTACGGTCCATCCCGGCGGGGGTCGCCCAGTAGAGGTCGGGGGTCACGCCGAGGTCGTCGTTTACGCAGTATGCGGCCGAATCGTCAGGCAGGACCCTGTACGCCATCGCATAGGCAAAGAAAGGGGCGGCCTGCGCCGTCCTTCTGAGACCCTCGGTGACCTGCTCGCCGTGCGAGGTGTGGCCGTAGTACATCCTCATCTTCGCCTTCGTCGAATCTATCCACGCTGGCGGTATCCTGGACAGGTCCGTGCAGGCATGGTCTATCACGAGCGGGCCCGCGCCCTCCCAGGCACGGCCTGCGCCGGGCACGGAGACGAGCATGGCCGAGGCCAGGGCAGCTACTGCCGGGAATCTACTCGTGAATATCCTTCGTCTCAAAGTCCCTGTCCTGTCAGATCAATGGCTGCCGCTCGTATCTGTTCTATGGACTTACTATTATAACTCTTTTCCAACGGAATATAAATCGGAAAGATTATCGGTTGCCAGTGAGGAAGCGGGCCATGTGTCGGATATACCGCTCGTCTGTCCCGCAGCAACCGCCCAGGACCTTTATCCCGAATCCGCCCCTGAGGGCCGTCATCGAGCCGGCCCACCTGACCGGATCGTCGGCGTCGAGCTCTTCGCGGCCATCTAGCTCGTCCGGGTCGAGAGCCGACGCGTTCGCCTGCAGGCCGACGAGCCTCCCCGATATGACGAGCGGGGCGTTCGCGTCCCTGCCCAGGGCGCGGGCGAAGTTGGCCGGGTGGACGCAGTTGGCCATGTGGAAGAGCGGAGGGGCGCAGCCGAGGCCGTCGATTCGCTCGACAGCTTCGAAAAGGAGGGTGCCGTCGAGGGCCCTGCCGTCACTCCTCGCCACGTAGCTCACTACGAGCGGGGCCCCCTCGTCGGCCGCGGCCATCGCGATCCCAGCCGCCTCCTCCACGGCTGGCAGGGTAGAGGCCATCACGAAATCCACCCCCGCTGCAAGCAGGGCCCTGATCTGCGGCGCGTGATACCGCCTGGCTGTCTCCCGCGGCAACCCTTCGCCGGGGCGATAGGCGTCCCCCCTGCTCCCGACAAGCCCGCCGACGAATATCCGGCCGGCCAGTGCGGGATACTGCGCGGCTGTATCCCTCATGAACGATACGCAGGCGGCGCTCAGCACGCCGAGGTCGAGCCCCGCCCTTTCGCAGGCGTCGGGCCCGGCCTTCCATGTCGGCGCGAGGATGACTATCGGCAGTCCTGTCTCCTCCGCGACGTCGATGTATGACCTGTAGATCTCCCTGAGTGCTTCCCTGCCTTCCTCGTCGAGGACGAGGGCCGCCGCGAGCAGGTCCCTGTCGAGGTGCCCGCCTCTTCGGCGGATCCTTTCGATCACCGCTCCTTCGACGAGGACCGCATCCTCTTCTGTAACGGCTCGCAGTAGGTCTCTCATCCCCTCTCCTCCAGCGTCGACAGGACCCGGCTCACCACGAGCCAGGACGCCAGCCCCGCGAGGGCGTACGAGATGGCGATCCCGACAAACATCCCCGCCAGGCCTCCGATCCTCATCCCCGTCCAGGCAAGCGGCACGGTCAGGACGAAAGCCTGCCCTGCCGCAAGTAGGGCGGCGTGTATAGGCCTGTGGAGCACATTCAGCACGAGGGACGATATGACGAAGACACCGAACATGCAGTATCCCGCCGCAACGATCCTCAGGTAGAGGACGATGGACGCGGCCACATCGGGATCCCTCGTGAACATCGAGGCGACAGGGCGGGCGAATACGGCCAGGCCGGTGAACATGCCGATTCCCCAGAAGAAGGAGAACCGGTTGCTCAGGGCGATCGCCCTGCGGACTCTCCCACCCTTGGCCGCTCCCCAGTTCTGCCCGGCGAATGGGTTGAGCACGCTGGAGAGGGCGAATACAACGGCCGTCGCGAAGAACTCGACCTTCGAGGCGACCCCGAACCCGGCTACCTCCTTCGCTCCTATGCGCGCGATAAATGCCGTGACGACACCTATCCCTATCGGGGCAATGACCCTTGTCGCGGCCGCCGGCAGTCCGATGTAGAGTATCTGCCCCCAGGAGGCGAGGACCTCCCGGAAGGGGGTCCTTTCGAATGTGAGCATCCTCATTCTGAAATGCACTATATAGAAGGAGAGTGAGAACGAGGTCATGCGCGCTATCACCGTCGCCAGGGCGGCGCCGGCGAGCCCGAGGCGCGGGAATGGGCCGATCCCGAATATGAGGATGTAATCCAGGACGATGTTTACGAAGACGGCCGTGAGCATGATAATCGCCGGTGTTTTCGTGTCCCCGTTCGCCCGTATCGCGTTGTTGCTGACCATCGGGAAGAAGACGAAAAGGAGGCCTGCGAACCAGATCGACATGTAGGTCGTCACCAGGGAGAGGATCTCCCCCTCTGCGCCGAGCGCGCGGAATACATGTCCCATCAGCGGAAACCCGGCCGCCACGAAGACGACCACAATGAGGAGCGCGAGGCTGAGGCTGTCGGTGGTCAGCCGCCTGACCTCGTGAGAGTCGCCCCTCCCGACCGCCCTGGAGATAAGCGACGAGGCGCCTATCCCCAGCCCCAGCGTAAACCTCTGGAGGACGAGGACGATCGGGAATGTAAAACTCAGCGCGGCCAGGTCGGTCGTGCCGAGCCTGCCGACGAAGAAGGCGTCGGTCAGATTGAAAGCTACCATCCCGACGATTCCCGCGACCATCGGGGCGGTAAGCCTCAGCAGTGTCCCGCCGACAGGCCCTTCGATCAGGACCGCCTTCCAGCGGCCGCTACCCGCGGCGGATGAATCCTCTCTCATATGGCCCCGTTCCTATAGATTTAGGGTTGTGTCATTTCGGGCCGGGGTTTATTATATTATTCCTCGCTGAGAGGCAGTTAGTTTAATTTTCGGTGGCCCCTTACCTTTAACAGAGGTGAACAGATGATTATTGGCGTTCCGAAAGAGATAAAGAAGGACGAGCATCGAGTCGCCCTTCTGCCCGTTGGCGCTGAGATACTGAGCAAGAAGAAGCACAAGGTGCTCGTGGAGAAAGGCGCCGGATTCGGCAGCGGCATCACCGACGCCGAGTACCGAGCCGCCGGCGCGCGCATCGTTGCCTCGGCCTCGGAGATCTGGAAGAAGTCCGACATGATCATCAAGGTCAAGGAGCCCCAGCCGGTCGAGATAAGGATGGCCCGCAAGGAGCAGATCCTCTTCACGTACTTCCATTTCGCGGCGAGCAAGCCTCTCACAGACGGTATGCTCAAGACCGGCGCTATCTGCATCGCCTACGAGACGATGGTCGGGCTCGACGGGACGCTTCCACTGCTCACCCCGATGAGCGAGGTGGCGGGCCGCATGGCGATCCAGGAAGGCGCCAAGTATCTCGAAAAGCCGATGGGCGGTCTCGGCATACTGCTCGGCGGTGTCCCCGGAGTCGACCCGGCGCATGTGACGATAATAGGCGGCGGCGTTGTCGGAACGCATGCGGCGAAGATGGCGGCCGGCATGGGCGCAAGCGTGGCAATCCTCGACATAGACCTCGAGCGTCTGCGCTACCTCTCCGATGTCCTTCCCGCGAACGTAAAGACGCTGATGTCGAACCCGGCCAACATCCGCCAGGAGATCGCGAAGGCCGACCTCGTAGTCGGTGCCGTCCTGATCCCCGGCGCCAAGGCTCCGAAGCTAGTCACTCGCAGGATGCTCAAGCTCATGAAGAAGGGCTCGGTTATCGTCGACGTCGCCGTCGACCAGGGCGGATGCATCGAGACGATAAAGCCGACCACACATTCAAACCCGATATACGAGGTAGAGGGCGTCATCCACTACGCCGTAGCGAACATGCCAGGGGCGGTATCGCGCACCTCCACCTACGCGTTGACAAACGCGACCTTCCCGTACGCCCTCGAGATCGCTAACAAGGGGTGGGAGAAAGCGGCGAACGTCAACCCGACGATCTGGACAGGCGTCAACATGCTCCGCGGATGCGTGACCGACGCGGCCGTGGCGCGCGCCTTCAGGATGAAACACACCCCGCTCGAGGAAATCATCTGATCCGGAGCTGAAAAAGAAGAAAGAACGGAAGAGAAACCCCCGGCCATCAGGCCGGGGGTTCTTTCATCAAAAGCCCGCGGTGAAGACCGCGGGCTATATATCCGGCGGGATTTGTGGGTGCAGGGCAAAGCCTTCCGCACAGTCACCGGATCATCAGCGCGACCATCTCCGAGACGGCCTGCTCTATCCCCACGAAGACCGCTCTCGATATGATGCTGTGTCCGATGTTGAGCTCCTCTATCTCGGAAATCTGCACGATCGGATGTACATTGTGATAGGTCAGCCCGTGTCCGGCGTGCACGTGGAGCCTGTACCTCCTGCCCGCGGTCGCCGCGTCCTGCACCGCGCGAAGCTTGTCGCCCGGGCCTCTCCTCGCCGCATTGGCGTATTCGCCCGTATGGATCTCGATCGCGTCGAACCCGAGCTTCGCCGCTTCCTTCACCTGCGCCTGGTCCGGGCCGATGAAAGCGGCGGTCCTGATCCCCCCGTCCTTGAGGGCCTTCACCGTCGCGGCGTATTTCTCGCTCTCCCTCAGAAGGTTGAGGCCGCCCTCCGTAGTCACTTCCTCGCGCTTCTCGGGGACGAGCGTGACCGAATCGGGCCTCATGGCAAGCGCTATCTCCTGCATCTCCATGGTCGCGGCCATCTCCAGATTGACCTTCGTCTGGGCCATCTCGCAGATCAGCCTCGCGTCGCGGTTCTGGATGTGCCGTCTGTCTTCCCTGAGGTGAAAGGTCACCTGGTCGGCCCCACCCATCTCGGCGAGCATCGCCGCTGTGACCGGATCGGGTTCGGTCGTCTTTCTCGCCTCCCGCAGGGTGGCGACATGGTCTATATTTACTCCCAGCCTCATCCTTTCCACTATGCGACCTCCCTCTTCTCCCGGGGCGCCTCAGCGCCCCATCATCTCTGTAAGCCTGATGATCCTCACGCCTTTCCTCCCGGCCTCCTGCGCGAACCACTGGAGGTGCTCGGCGTTCCCCTTTCTGATGTGCATTATAACGGTCACGCTACCGCTGCGCGAGGCGATTGAAATCGCTTTGCGCATATTCTCTCTTACGTCCTCACCTTTGTTGTCGAGGAAGAGGTCGTTGCGCAGCGTCCTGACCCCCTCTTTCTCCGCCGCTGCCTTCACGACCGATTTCGCCGACGTGTAGCTGTCCACGAAGAAGAGCCCCTTCCTGCGGCAGACCTTCATGACCGATTCCATCACGCGCATGTCGGCGGTCGCTTTCGAACCCATGTGATTGTTCATGCCTATCACTCCCGGGGTCGATTCGAGGGCCTTTTCTACGACCTTCTCGATCTCGCCACCGCTCATCGCGGTCCTGACCAGTGGGATGTCGCCCTGGTCGTAGCCGTCATTCTCCGGTTCCATCGGCAGATGGCAGATCACTTCCTTGCCAGCTTCGCGCGCCTGCCGGCAGATCTTCTCCGAATGCTCTAGGCCCGGTATCACGGAGACGGTGAAAGGCACTTCGAGGGCGAGGAATTCCCGGACTCGCCGGTTATTGTAATATCCGAAGTCGTCGACTATCACCGTTATCGCGGGACCCGACGGCTTTTCCTCGGCCGCAACGCTTCTGCGCCTGATCCTGAACTCACATCTATGCGTCACCGTGCGCCGCGTCCCGATCTCCATCTCTATGATGGAGCCGCCCTTCTTCTCGACGCACGTCCTTACGCGCCCGCCGGCTGCGCCGATCGCCCTGTCTATAGAAACGTTGAGCTGAAGGAGCGACCTGTCAGCAGGAAGACCGCCCTTCATTACGGCGACCGGCCCCGGCTTGCCCAGAACGTCCATGGCTGAGATCTCGATCGAGCCAGCCGGCATCCCCGCCTCCGAGGCGCCTTTCGATATCAGGCCGCCGATCGAGGCCTGCACTTCGGCATAATAGCGATCGAATCCCAGATCGAGGAGAAAGACCTTGCCGCGGGGCGATTCGACAAACTTGGCCATGGCGAAGAAGACCACCGCCGCGCACGCAAGGAATATCGCCAGCCGCCCTATCCGGCCACGGCTTTCCTTCGCGCTTTTCGCCTTCTTCTTTCTTGTGCTCCTGCCTGCCATGTCGCCCCGTGTTGTATATACGCGGCGGATCAGCGCGGACGCGCTCCGCCCAAGGCAGGAGTACTATATGCGGATGGATGTACCCGTGTCAAGAAGGGGGCTGCCGTCACATTGCGATGTCATAGATCGCCCTTATGGTCCACTTCATGGGATCGCTCCCCTCTGGCGCGGCGATTATCGTCACGAAAACCCTTCCGGGCGGGCTCTGGTGTATTACCGTCTCTTCGCCGAACTGGGCCCTGATGAAATACGACCTGGTCGTCTCCCAGCAGTCCTCACAGGGAGCACCATCGATCTCGGGACAGGCATCCCATGACCCGATCTCGGGAGTCAGCAAGAGCTCGAGCATCGTCTCGTTCTCGAATATCCATTCGGTAGACAAGATGTCCTCTGCCCTTGTCATCACCGGGCTCTCACCCGGGCCGACGTCCCTTTCTTGAAACTTGAAGAAGTACTGCGAGTGGAGAAGGGCGTTATACTTCGAAGCCGTCTGTACGTCATTCGGATGGGTGTAGGCGAGTACGATCGTCTTTACGACGTCGTCCCGGCTAGTCATGTCGGGCCAGTCGACCGCCGTTTTTTCCTTCACAGGTTCCGTAGTATCCTCGAAGCACGACGGAAGGGTGATCAGCGCAGCCAAGAATACGGCCGCGACGGCCGTCATCATATATGGTTTTTTCATCAAGATACCCCTCTGGTGGATGCATGAGTTCTGACAAGGCGATCATAGCAGAGCGCCGGCATGATAGCAATCCGCACAGGCATGAAAAAGCCCCCCGCGCCGCGGAAGGCTTCAAGATCCTCTCTGCCGCCTGAGCGTCAGATGCCGAGGTCGAACATCGCCCTGAGCACCCACTTGGTCGCGTCGCTCTCATCAGGCGCGACGATTATCGTCACAAAAGCCCTCTCGGGCGGGCTCTGGAATATCGTCGTCTCGTCGCCGAACTGGGCCCTTATGAAATACGACCTTGTAGTCTCCCAGCAGTTATCGCACGGCTCCCCATCGATCTCGGGATAGGAGTCCCACGACCCCACTTCGGGAGTCAGCGAGAGTTCGAGCAGCGTTTCATGCTCGAATATCCACAGTGTGGACGTTATGTCATCGTTTCTCGGCATGATCTGGCTTGCGCCCGGCTCCACATCGCTTTCGTGAAGCTTGAAGAAATACTGCGAGTGGAGAAGGGCGTTATACTTCGAATCCGACTGGCCGTCCTTCGGATAGGTGTAAGCCAGGACTATCGTCTTTATGACATCATCCCTTGCCGTCATCGCCGGCCATGGGACAGGCACTACCGGCGGGATAACGGGGTCTTCCTTCGGATCGAAGATACATGACGGCGACGCGAGGAGCGCCGTTAACAGCAACAGGGGTAAGGCTGCTTTGAATACACTTCTACGCATATGCATACCTCCAGCCATAAATACTAGCACATTCCGTCCGGAAAGGCAAGCCCGGCGTCCGTCGTAAGATATATCTTAACCATGTCCTTCCCGTCAGTTAGCCGCCCGGAAGGTCCCCCTGAGATTCCCGGAAGTGGGGTAACTCTCGATGACATCGATATCTTCCCATCTCTCGAGGACCCAGCCCGAGGTCCCCTCCTTCAGGTAGAACCTGGCCGTGCCCGCGTATATCTCGGGCTCCGAGCTTCCCGCGCGGGTCAGCGACAGCATGTATGGGCCTTCATACTCAGCCCACCCGACCTGGACATCCTCTTTCGGAAAGGCCCCGTTCTCGTCGCCGAACTGTGCCGTCCTGGCTCCCTGGTAGTCTCCTTTTATCCTTGAGAGCACGTCCATCTCGACCTGCTTCGTCCATTCGTCGAAGGTGCCGTCGGGGAACTGCAGCCTGTCCTGGTCCCTCGGCGTAAAGGAGAACTCATCGGCGAGGCTCCTCTCGTAGTTCGAGTTGCCCGGAGAGGAAAGCCCGGTGACGAGGTTGAGGAAGACGTCTTTCGGCGTCTTCGGCACGACCCAGTCCCCCTCGCTCTCGTCGAGCGGCGGCTGCGCGTCCCTCGGCTCGAACAGGCATCCCCCCGCCGCCAGTACGGAAGCCAGAATTATAATGATCGCCACTGATCTCTTCATCGCCAGCTCCTAGAAATTGATTTCCGCGTTCAAGTTAACTTCCCAGAACTCTCTTCTCTCCGGGCTAAGATTCGGGCCGAACCTCTTCACCCACGCTATGTCCAGGTTTACCTTCCCCGCCTCGGTGACCTTCGTCATCCTCTTCAGTCCCAGCGTCATCTCGCCGGAATCGTAGTATCTCGTGCTCAGGATGCCCATCTCCCCGTCGATCGCCCCGAGCCTGTTGCTCTGCTGGAACCTGTAATTCGAGTATGTGTAGAGCGTGAACTCGGTGGTCGGCATGTACTCGTACCTGAAGCTCATCCTGTGCTCGTAGCTCTCGTTCGTCCTGCCGTAAAGCCTCTCGCCCCCCTCGGGAGGGCGCAGGTAGCTGCCCGTGTCTATGAACTGGTACCTGTGGTTGATCGAAAGGTGCGACCTGTAGAATTTGAAACGCGCCTGTGTGTTCATGATAGTAGTGCGGTCGAGATAGTTCTCGTTCTCCTTGAAGGTGAAGTCGGTGAACTCCATCTTTATCTCGTATTCCTGCCCTATCTCGAACCATAGCGCCGGCCTGAGGGTGAACCTCGGCACGACCCAGTACGTGTATTCGGTGTGGTTGTCGTCCGAGAGCGACGCGTCGATGTTTATCGTCTCGTTGTACTTATATGTGAATTTCACGCCCGCCCTGATATTGAGGGGCAGCCCAGCGTCGAGGTCCGCCAGCAGGGAGTAATACAGGTAATCAGCGTCGCGGGGGTTGGCGTCCCTTTTCTTGTAGAACCTCTGTTTCAGCGACCCGGAACCGCGCAGCATGACCCTGACCGAGTCGCTGACGTCCTGCGTCATCGAGACCTTGATCGACTGCTCCTTTTCGAGGTAGCTCGAAAGGGATACGGGGCCGTAGTCTATGTCGTTATTCCTCTTTCCGATCTCGAAATCGATAAATCCCGAGGCTGCGTACCTGTACCCCGCCTTTGCCTTGACATCCCTCGTCTCGGTCTCCTTTGAGAGCCTGTCGTCGACGAGGTTCTGCTGGTTGAAGTAATCACGGAGGAACTCGAAATCGAGGGCAAGATAGCTCATCGGCTGCATGCTCGACCTTACAAGAAGCTTCTCAGCCTGCCGGTTGGACCTCTCCATTATGGCCAGTTCGGGATTCTCTATGACCTCGAGCGAGTTTCCGCGTGGCGGGTCGACCTTTCTGACAACCCCAACCGTCCTCTTGTAGTCGAGAAAGAGAAGTTTCTTTTCCCCCGTGCCGTACCGCACCTTCGCCGAGATCGTATCCATGTCGCTCGGCATGTTATCGAACTTGCGGCCGCTGACATCACTGTACTCGACCCTTCTCCACACGCCGTATCCGCCGCTGACATTGAGCTGTGGCCCGATCCCGTACCAGAGATACCCGCTGGCGTCCGCCTGCAGGTTCTTGTCATACTTGAAGTCGTTCTGCCCCCCTCCGGCCCTGCCCAGCAGCGCGAATCGCGATCTTTTCGCCCAGAATTCGGGACGTTCCCAGCTCGCGCCCGCGTTGAAGTACTTGTTCTCGATCACCATGTCGCCGCCCGAGCGAGCGAGACCGATCGCCTTCTGCCTGAGATAGTCCTGCCCGAGGCTGAAATTGATGTTGTACAGGTCGGGGATGATCCTTATCGCGGTGTTGCTGAACCGCTCGTTTATATCCGACATGTCCCTGCCGCGGTAATCCCTCTTGGCTATTTCAACCTTGCTGGAGCCGTGCCACCCGGCCCCCGGCTCGAACAAAAGCCCCATCCCGGAGCCGAGGCGGTACTCGCTCTCGCTCGCTCTGTATTCGACCGTCCATTTCGGGGAAAGCAGGCGCACCACAGAAGTGTCCGACTCAAGGTTCGTCGAAGTCGCCTCCCCCTGCGTTGCCTGCCCCGCGAGCAGGCCCGACGGCGCAGACACCTTCTTTGTCGAATCGGCCGCCACTGTGGAGGTCGAGTCGGCTTGCTGAGCATGCGACGGCGGCGCCACTGCGGCGGCAATCAGCACAAGCAGTATGAATGCGGCTTTCTTCATCTCTTATATCCACGGCCTGCAGCCGCGGCGAACAGGGCGAACCATTCCTCGAGGCCGAGCTCCTCCGGCCTGCGGCTCAGGTCGACACCGGAGCTTCTCTCCAGGGCGGCCGCCTCCGGGATCCCGGGTACGCCTCTGAGGGCGTTCGCCAGCTTTTTTCTCCTCTGAGAAAACGCTGATTTGAGGAGCGAGAGGAATCCCTCCCTGTCCTCGGGGGCGTTTTCTCGACTCAAAGGCGTGAAAACAAGAACAACACTGTCCACTTTCGGCTTCGGCCGGAAAGAGCCGGGCCTGAGCGTCATTACCCTTTTAACGGCGAGATACGACTGGAGGAAGACCGGCAGGATACCGCTGCCCCTGCTCCCAGGAGCAGAAAGCACCCGCTCGCCAACCTCCTTCTGCATCATGATCACCGCCCTGCGACATCCCTCGAGGGCAGGCAACCGCAGAAGTATAGTGCTGGTAAGCAGATACGGAATATTGCCTGCCAGCGCATATCCGTTCCAGCCCCTGGCCTCCGCCTCCGCGTCAAGGTCGACCTTCCGGATGTCGGCATGGACGACCTCGGCGTTTTCGAGCCCTTCGAGCCGCGCGGTTGCCTCTTCCGCCAGCGCCTCATCGATCTCGAACGCCGCAATTTGCGTGCCGTCCTCGGCCATCGGAAGTGTGAGCGCCCCTCTGCCGGGGCCTATTTCGAACACAGGCAGGCCGTCATCACCCCTGACGGCCGATATTATGCCCCTTATCGCCCCGTCTGAGACGAGAAAGTTCTGTCCGAGGCTCTTTTTCGGCGGCCGCCTGTCGCTGCCCATGGTCCCGTTCCTCCGTCATGGCCCTGTGCGGGGCTGTAACCGGCTGCATTATAACCACATCATCTATTATCTGACAAACAGGGGATCTATCTCAGGTCAAGGCAGGGGATGCCAGGTGATATTTTCTCGCTCTGAACCGCGTCCCCGGGATCGATTCGACGAGCCTGCGGGTCGCCTCCATATCCACCTCGGGATAATCGAGAGCCGACACGTAGCATTCCATCCCGGAGGAGACGGCCCTCCCGATGAAATCGACTACCGCCGCGAAGGCCTTCTCCCCCGCGTCGGGCCGGCAGATCATAACGTATGTCCCGGCGTCAGGGGCATTGAGGCTGACCGATACCCTGTCGAAGAGCTCGGCCAGCTCGGGGACGATGTCCCGCCTGTTTATCATGTTGCCCTGTCCGTTCGTGTTCAGGCGCATCGGGAGCCCGTGCGCCTTCAGCGCGCGCGCGGTGGCCATCAGGTCCCTCATTCGTGCCGTCGGCTCGCCGTAACCGCAGAACACGATCTCCTCCCAGCGGCCCCTGGAGAGGATCCCGTTTGCCGAGGCCACCATCTCCTCGACGGTCGGGTCGGTCAGCAGGTTCAGGTTGTACCCGTAGAGATAGTTCTCCGTTCTGAGGCGCGAGCAGAAGACGCAGTCGTTGGTGCAGATGCCCGTGACGTTTATGTAGACGCTGTTCTTGAGCCCGTAGGCGACCGATACGGGGAAATCCTCCTCGCCGTGCAGGAGTCTCCTGTAGTTCGTCTCGGCGGCCCGTTCGATATCCGCGACGCCTACGCCGCGCAGCTCGGCGAGCTTTTCGGCGACTATCCTGACGTAGGCGGGTTCGTTGCGCTCTCCCCTGTACCGCTGCGGCGGCAGGTAAGGGCAGTCCGTCTCGAGGACGAAGGCGCTCGACGGAAGCCTCACGGCCACCTCGGGGAGCCTGGAGTTCTTATAAGTGATGGGGCCGCCGATCCCGATGAGGAAACCGAGGCCCAGCACGGCCTCCGCCTCGAGCCCTCCTCCCGAGAAGGCGTGGAATATCCCGCCGACCTCCGAGGCGCCTTCCTCGCGCAGTATCCTCATTACATCCTCGAAGGCGTCCCGGCAGTGGATCACTATCGGCTTGCCGAAATACAGAGCGATCCCGATCTGACGCCTGAAGATCTCGCGCTGCTTCTCGCGCGGCGATATGTCCCGGTAATAGTCCAGCCCTATCTCGCCGACTGCGAGCACCTTGCGGCGCAGCAGGAGCTGCTTGAGCTTCTCCTCGAGGGCGGCGTTCCAGTCGGCGGCGTTGTGCGGGTGTATGCCCAGGGCAGCCCAGACCGATCCGTGGCCGTCGACTAGCCTGAGCGTCGAATCGATCGTAGCCTCGTCGTATCCTACGTTGAGTACTTCTCCGACGCCCGCTTCGCTAGCGCGGCATATCACCTGCTCGCGGTCGGCGTCGAACTGTTGCATGTCGAGATGCGCGTGGGAATCGATCAGCATCCGTGATCAGTCCTTGAATATGTCTTCCGGCTTCTCCTGGATCCGCGGAAAGAGCGGCTCCGGAGCGGAGAGCCCTTCGGCTCCCGAAACGGAAGGGGGAAGTCCATCGAGCGACGGCCCGCCGTAGCCGAGCTGCGCGAGCATGTCGCCCATCTTTCCGGGCATGAATGGGAACAGCACTGAGCCCGCAGTGCGCAGGACAGCGAGAAGCTCCCTAAAGACCGCCTCGAGCTCGCCGCGTTTCGTCTCGTCCTTGGCGAGCGCCCATGGCGCCTGCTCCTCTATAAAGCGGTTGGCCGACTGCACCGCCGGCCAGAAGGCTCCGAGCGCCCTTGAGAACTCCATACGCTCCATATGCCCGCTGTACCCTGCAACGGCGCCGGCCAGGACGCCGTGCAGCCTGCAGCCGGCATCTAGCGGAGCGGAAGTGACGTTGCCTCCGAGATATTTAGAGATCATCGCCAGCGTCCTGCTGAACAGGTTGCCGAGCTCGTTGGCGAGGTCGGAGTTATACCTGTCGACAAGTATCTGTGTCGAGATATCCCCGTCCTTGTCGAAGGGGACCTCACGGAGCAGAAGGTACCTCAGGCCGTCCGGCCCGAATATCCCCGCCATCTTGTCGGGATCGAGTATGTTCCCGCGCGACTTGCTCATCTTTTCGCCGGCAAGCGAGAGGAAGCCGTGGGCGAAGACGCCGCGGGCCGGCTCGAGCCCTGCCGCCATAAGCATCGCGGGCCAGATCACACAGTGGAAACGCGTTATATCCTTGCCGATCACGTGGACGTCTGCGGGCCAGTACCTCTCGAAGAGCGAGGTGTCATCCCCGCCGAATCCGAGAGCCGAGATGTAGTTGGTCAGCGCGTCGAACCAGACATATATTACGTGTCCAGGATCGACAGGGAGCGGGATGCCCCAGGTTATGCCCGACCGGGAGATCGACACGTCCTGAAGCCCGCCCTTTATCACGTTCACTATCTCATTCTCACGAGTCTTCGGCCTGATGAACTCCGGGTTCTTCGCTATGTGCTCGAGCAGTCTCTCCTCGAAACGCGAGAGCGCGAAGAAGTAGTTTTCCTCACTGATCTTCTTCGGTTCCGTCTTGTGCCTCGGGCAGAGGCCGTCCTCGAGGTCCTTCTCTACGATGAACTCCTCGCACGACTCGCAGTAAAGCCCCTCGTACTTCCCCTTGTATATATACCCGTTCTTCTCGATCCGCGAGAAGAGCTCGGTCACTGACCTGATATGCCGCTCCTCGGTCGTATGTATGAAATCATCGTACGATATGTTCAGCGCCTTCCAGGTCCCCGTGAACACGCCCGACATCTCCCTGCAGTAGTCTAGGGTGTCCATGCCCCGGCGGAGCGCCTCCTTCTCGACGTTGGTCGAGTGCTCGTCGTTGCCCATCACGAAGCGCGTGTCATATCCGCGGAGCCTCATGTACCTGGCCATGCAGTCCGCGCCTATCTTCTCGTATGCGGTTCCGAGGTGGGGTTTCTGGTTGACGTAGTCGATCGCCGTTGTTATGTAGAATGGCTTGCTCATCCTGTCAGGTCTTCCTGTTTCGCCTGCGTCCCGGGCGTCTCGACCTTCCACCGCCTCCGTCCCTCTGGCCCTGGCCGCCGTCCTTCCTGCCTTCAGGTGCTTTCCGCGCTTCCTGCCTCTCGCGTGGCGGGCTCTCCCGGTCCCGCCTCTCGCGCGGCGCTTCCTTTTCCTGGTCGCCCTGCGGCCCGCGGCCCGGCCTGTCTCTCCTGTCGCGCCGCCCGCCTTCGCCAGCTTCCCTTTCGCTTTTCCCGTCGTTATCGGGTTCCCTGTCGAGCGCGATCGCTGCACTACTGCTGAGCTCTTCCTTGAGGTCGTCGATCGTGACCTCGACTGTGTTCCCGTCCTCGTCGCTCAGTATGACCGTGGCCCTGAATATGTCGACCTTCTCGAGGCGGTGCCTTCCGCCGAAGCAGCTGACCTTGCTGCCGACTTTCGGGATGTCCCTGGCCAGGTCCTTGTAGTCGCACAGCTCGTAGGCGAGACAGCACATGAGCCTCCCGCACGCCCCTGATATCTTCGACGGCGTGAGGGGCAGATTCTGGTCCTTGGCCATCTTCAGGGTCACCGGCTCGAAATCCTTGAGCCAGGAGGAGCAGCAGAGCTTGCGGCCGCACATGCCCATCCCGTCGAACCTTCGCGCCTCGTCGCGCACCCCGATCTGCCTCAGGTCTATCCTGGTCCTGAAAACGCCCGCGAGGTCCTTGACGAGCTCCCTGAAATCGATCCTCCCGTCGGCGGTGAAATAAAAGGTGATCTTGTTGCTGTCGAACTGGTATTCGACGTCGACGAGCTTGATCTGCAGGTCGTGCTCGGCGGCCTTCTGCTGGCATATCTTGAGGGCTTCGGCCTCCTTCTCGCGCTTCTCCTCCATCATCACGATGTCGTTGTCGGTGGCGTGGCGGAGGATCTCCTTCATGTCGGACTCCACATCCTTCGGGCCTGTCTTGACGATCGATACGATAAGCCCCATATCCTCGCCCCGGTCAGCCTGGACCACGCAGTAGTTGCCCGTATGCAGGTAGAGCGCTCTCGAGTTGACGTAGAGCTCCTTACGCTGTCCCTTGAACTGAACTTCGACCAGTTCCACTTCTCATCCCTCTTCCGTCCGGCCGTTAACTACAGATTTTTCCATCGCTTAAGCGGTGAGTTCAATCTAATACCACCTGCCCGCCAAATCAAGGAGGAGTTGAGAGAGGGTCAGCTCCACGTCGACGTTCCTGCGGAGGTTCCGCGATGCCGCCGAGATCTTCCTTATGTCGGCGGGGATGTCCCTCGACGGGGCTGCCGAGGCAGCCTCGGGCGAGATCCCCGTCTCGTCGCCCCTCATAATGCCCCTCATTATGGCGATCATCTCGTCGAGCAGGTCTGCCGTCTCCTCGCGCGAGTAATCGTGCGCCGCCGACTGCGCTTCGGCGGGAAGCCTTCGCGCCTTTCCCTCGAGCACGAGCTCGATCATCGACACGGCGTCCCTGCGGATGCCGAGGAACCTCTCGTCGAGCAGCCGGGCCGCCCGCTGGAGGTTTCCCGCGGCCAGAGCCGCGATCCCCGCCGCCTCCCCGCTTTCGACCGACAGGAAGTCCTCGAGGTAACGAGTCGTCGCATCGTCTGGGAGCGGATCGAACCTTATCTCGCTGCACCTAGATATTATCGTCGGGAGCAGGAGATCCGCCCTCTCGGTCACCAGGATCATGACCGTCGCCCCGGGAGGCTCCTCGAGGATCTTGAGAAAGGCGTTCTGCGCCTCTATCGTCGCCATGTGCGCCTCCATGACTGCCACGACGGAGCGGGGGCCGGAGAAAGGATGCTTCGAGACCTTCTCCACGATCTCCCTTATCTGCTCTATACCGATCGACCTCGCGCGGTTGCCAAACTCGCCGCGGGCGAGAAAATCCTCCCGCCTCGACTCGATTATGACAGGCACGTTCTTCTCCCTGTCGGCGGAAGGAACGGGGTAGACCAGGTGCACATCGGGGTGCTCTAGAGAAGATATGCTCCTGCAGGCCTGGCACTCTCCGCAGGCCGAGCGCTCCCCGCACTCGATCATGGCCGCCAGCCGCATCGCGGCAAGCTCCTTCCCGGAGCCTTCCGGCCCCGTAAACAGCATCGACGCCGGGAGGGTGTCCGAAGATATCATCCTCTCCAGCATGGAGAAGACCCTCGGCTGCCCCGCGGCGACAAGGTCGGTTGCGGCTATTATGTCTATGGCGTTTTCCCCCTGCCAGCGCAGGCTACCTGGCGAACCATTCGCCCGGATCGAGGGCCTTCTTGGCCTGCCTGAGCTCGAAATGTATCGTGCCGCCGGAGCCGGACGAGGCGCTTCCCGCCTCCGCTATCACGCGCCCCTTCTCCACCTGCGCCGACTGGGCGACGAATATCGACGACGTGTGGGCGTACAGCGTATAGTATCCGCCCCCGTGATTCAATATTATGCAGTTGCCATATCCGGGCAGGTCGCCTGCGTACTCGACGCGCCCTCTGGCCACCGCGCGTACCGGCTCTCCCGTGCGTGTGCTGATGTCGATCCCGGTGTTGAACGTGACCGTCCCGTACTCGGGGTGCCTGAACCTGCCGAACTCCCTTGTCACGTTCCCGTCCACCGGCCTCGGCAGTCGCCCCTTCAGCGAGGCGAAATCGCCCTCCCCGTAGTCCCCCCAGTCCTGGGACCGGGAGAGCCGGGACTTCTCCAGTTCCTCTATGAGGCTCTGCATCTTCCGTTCGCGCTCCTCGAGCTCCGAGGCGCGCTTCTGGTGCTGCTGCTTGCTCGTCTTCAGGTCGGCCAGCATCTGCCTCCTCTTAGCCCCGTTCTCGTCGAGCCTGCGCAGCTCCGACTCCTGCTCGGACCTCGACGCGGATACCTCCTGCAGCAGCTCCGTAAGCTCGGCCTCCTGCGTCTCTATGCCGGCCTTTCGCTCCCTCACGTCCGCGATCATCGCCGCGTCGCCTTCGGCGATCAGTGAAAGGAACTTGTACCTCTGCAGCAGGTCGGCGAAATCCTCTGCCGCGAGGAGCTCCTGCCAGACGAATCTCGGCCCGTCCTTGTACATCTCCCTGAGCCTTTTCGAGAAGACGTCGAGCCTGTGCCTGTAGACGATCTCGCTCGTCTCGAGATCGGAACGAAGCTGGCCGACCTGCTCCTCGAGCAGCGCCTCCTTGTCGTCCAGCCCGGCGAGGAGCTTTTTCATCAGCTTCTCTTCTCTGTCGAGCTTCGCGATGTATTCGCTGACGTCCCGTTCCTGCCTCTCTATGTCGGAGATCTTCTTTCTCTGGTCGCGGATCTCGTCGCGCAGCTTCTGCAGCTCGTCCTCCTTGCTCCTGATGCTCTTGTTGAGCTCCTTGTCCTGCGGCAGGACGGGGACGGACGCCGCCAGGGCGATCGCGATCATCGATATGAGAAGCCTGCCCTTCATGCCGGGGTCCGCCTGTCAGAGCTTGAGGAACCGGCGCATCGCCGAGTAGCTTCCGACCGCGCCGAGGATCGCGCAGAATATCACGAAGCCGACCAGCGCGTCGTACCTCATGAAAACGAGACCGGGGAGGTATCTCGACGAGAAGGTATAGATCGCCGCGAGAAGCCCGATGGCGATGAGAGACGCTGCCGCGCCCTGTAGCGCCCCCTCGAGGATGAAGGGAACGCGGATGAACGCGTTCGTCGCCCCGACGAGTTTCATCACGTCTATCGTCGTGCGCCTGTGCAGCACGGTCAGCCGCACCGTGTTGTAGATCACGAATATCACCGAGAGGAATATGATGAGGCCGAGTGCGAGGTCTATTATGTATATCCCCTTCGCGAGCCTCTCGCCCCTCTCGAACCATTTCTTCCCGTACCTGACCTCCTCGACCCCTTCCCATTTCTCCGTCTCCGCGGCGACCGAGGAGAGGAACCCGCTCGTTATGTATCCCTGCTTCGGCTTTACCCTGAACGCGTCTGGAAGGGGATTGTCGACGAGCTCTTCGAGGATATCGTTCTCCCCTTCGAGCATCTCCCTGAACTCGGCCAGCGCCTCGTCCTTAGATATGAAGGAGACCTCCTCTATCCCGCGCAGCCCGAGGAGCTTGTGCTGTATCTCCTGCACGGCCTCCTGGCCGAGTCCTTCATCGAGATAGACGAACAGCCGCATTTCCTCGCTCGTCCTGTCGATCAGGCTGGCCAGGTTCAGTGTGACCATCAGGAAGACGACGAGTATCAGCAGCGAGAGCCCCATGATGATCACGGCGATCGTGTTCCCGCCTTTCCTCCTGCCGAGGTTGATCATCATCTCGTCGATCATGTATTTCGCTGTGCGGAGGTTCATTCGCGCTCCTCGTCCCTGATATCGTGCTCGGAGAGCTGCTCCGCCCTGCGCGACACGCGCGATTCATCCAGCCGGTCGCGGACGTCGCCGACGAATACCATCTCCCGGTCGCGGACGATGCGCCCGTTCTCGAGGTAGATGATCCGCTGGCCGAAGCTCTGCACCATCTCGATATCGTGAGTGGCCATGAGCACGGCGGTGCCGCCGGCGTTGATCTTGAACAGGAGCTCGATCACGTTCCTCGTCGCCATGGCATCGAGATTGCCGGTCGGCTCGTCTGCCAGCAGTATCGCCGGCCTGTTCGCCACCGCCCTGGCGATCGCGACCCGCTGCTGCTCCCCTCCGGAGAGGGCCCTGGGAAAGTCGTGCCTCTTGTGATAGAGCCCCACATATGTGAGTATCTCGGTGACCCTCTGCTTTATCTCGCTCATGGGAGTCCCGGTGACCTTCATCGCCAGCGCGATGTTCTCGAAGACGGTCCTGTCCTCTATCAGCCGGAAATCCTGGAACACTATCCCGATCTTCCTGCGCAGCTCGGGGATCGTCTTCCTTGTGACCCGTGTCGAGACGAATGGGCCTACGACTATCTGGCCCGAGTCGGGCCTGTCGTCCATATACATCATTCTCAGCAGGGTGCTCTTCCCCGCGCCGCTCGGCCCGACGAGAAAGACGAACTCGCCGTTCGTCACCTGGAGATTTATGTCGATCAGCGAAAAATGCCTGCCGAGGTCCTTCGACAGGTGGTAGACGCCCGCTATGATCCTGTTATCCTGGGAATTCATAGGGCCGCCCTCCCTTCGGGCTTGCGTATGCGGCAGCAGTCCACAGCGAGCTCGAGCGCGGCGGCGAGGCTTCCGCTTTCCGCCTCTCCCTTCCCGGCGATATCGTAAGCGGTCCCGTGGCAGACCGAGGTCCTCACCACGGGCAGGCCGATAGTCATGTTCACGCCGTGGTCGAACCCGGATATCTTGAAGGGGATCATCCCCTGGTCGTGATAGAGCGCGACGAAGGCGTCGCAGCCACGTTTTCCGGGGCGGCTGAAGAGCGTGTCGGCCGAGAAGGGGCCGCGCGCATCGATACCCTCCGCTGCGAGAGCCGCGACCGCCGGAATGATCACGTCCCTTTCCTCAGTCCCGGTGACTCCGCCGTCTCCCCCGTGCGGGTTGAGCGCCGCTATGTCTATCCTCGGGGCCTCTATCCCCCAGAGCTCCTTGAGCGCTGCAGCCGTGACCCTCACACCGGTCGTAAGCCTTTCCCTGGTGACCGCGGCCGGAACCTCGGAGAGCGGGATGTCTCGCGTCAGTATGACTATCCTCATCTCGGGGGACACCATCACCATCTGGCAGTCGGGGGCATCGAGCATCGCGGAGAGCATGTCTGTGTGTCCCCTGTACCTGTTTCCGGCGAGCCCCAGCGCCTCCTTCGAGATCGGGCCCGTCACTATCCCCTCTACGAACCCCCCCGAGGCGAGCCGGGCGGCCATTTCTACCGCCTCGCCGGAGATGGCGCCTCCTGCCGGGCTCGGCCCTCCGGCGGGAACATCTCTTCCCCCGCCGGTATCGATCATCACCGGGGAGCCCGGGGCCATGGCATCGAGCAGGGCCGGGCCGTCTACCGATCCGGCGGGGCCGATAACACGCGGCATCGCCGCGCCGGCCTTTTCCGCGGCAGCGGCCATCGCGGCCACCGAGCCTATCAATGCAATGTCCGCCCCGTAATCTCTGCCCGAGGCGAGCAGGGCCGCCATGATCTCCGGCCCTACGCCGGCCGGATCGCCGACCGTGAGCGCTATAGGTATCCTTCGCCGTGTCATCCAGTCCTCGTCTCCCTCACGATCCTGTAGTACCGGGGTGCGTCCTTCCTGGAGACCTGGGCAGCCGGCATCTCGAGGAGTTCGACCACGAGCGAGTGGCCCGGCATCCTGACCTCTATGATGTCGCCCGCAGCCGCCTCGCGCGACGGCTTGACGACCGCGCCATCTATCCTGACGTTTCCCGTCTCGCACCCCTTCCTGGCAAGGCTTCTCGTCTTCACCAGGCATAGCGTCTTGAGGAGGGTATCTATCCTCATCGCCTCATCCGCCCGAGCTGGTGCTGTCGGCCTGCGCGGCCGTTTCCGCGCCGACCTTGATGTCGACGTAGTACATCCCTTCGAGCTCATGGACGTATTCCTGGTACTTCTCCATCCTCTTCTGCTGCGCGATGAGATTCTCGAGCTCCGGCTTCGCCTCCTGGTAGGTATAGGGACGGGCGGGATTCTTCTCGAGCACCTTTATTATCCTGAAGCCGGCGTCTTCCTTGATTACGGGCGTTATTCCTCCGACCTCGGTTTCCTTCAGTATCTCGAGGAGGTAGTCGGCCTTGCCGACCAGTTGTTCGAGGACTATCTCCTGGTCTATCACCCCACCGTTGTTCTTCGTCTTTTCGTCGGCCGAGTACTTCGCCGCGGCAGCTCCGAAATCGAGCCCTCCGATGACTTCCTGCCTTACCGCTTCCGCCCTGCGGGCCGCATCGGCCACCTGCGCATCGTCGGTCCCGACCTTGATCAGTATATGCCGCAGCTTTACCTGGTCCCCCCTGACATCCTCGAGCCTGATAAGATGCCACCCGAACCTGGTCAGCACGGGTGGGCTCATCTCGCCGACGAGTAGCTTTCTGGCGGCGTTCTCGAAAGGAGGGCTCCCCAGGTCGCTGAGCCTGATATATCCGAGGCTTCCTCCGAATTTTGCGCTCGGGTCCTCGGAGTACTCACCAGCCGCCTCCGCGAAATCCTTCCCCCCTTTGATCTCAGCCTCTATCGCCTTTATCCGCTCGAGCGACTTGTCGCTCGCCTGGTCGTCGACGCCCGGCATGATGACTATCTGCGCGAGCTTCATCGTCGAGGGCCTCTTCGGCAACTCGCTCTGGTGATCCCTGTAGTAACGCCTCACCTCCGCATCGGTGACGGTGATGTCCTTGAAGACTTCGCCCCTGAGGAGCTGCTCGATAAGGTATCTGGACCTGATCTTCTCCGCCCACTGAGTTCTGAGCTGCTGGAGGGTCAGGCCCGCTTTCTCGAGCTCCCTGTTGAATATCTCATCACTTCCCGCGCTGCGCCGGCTCTCCTCGAGAGCCCTCTCGAGCTCTTCTTCGACCGCTTCCTCCGGCACACTGACTCCGGTCTTGTCGGCGTGCACGGCGAGCAGCTGGTCGGCCACGAGCTGCTCGAGGATCTGCGCGCGCAGCCGCGCCTCCTCCTCGGGGGACGGTGCCGTTATCTGGTTCTGAAACAGGTACTGCCTGTACTCCATCTCCATCTCGCTCAGGAGGATCGCGCGGTCCTCCACGACGGCGATGACGCGGTCTATCACCTCGCCCTTCTGCTGGGCGGCCAGGGCCGCCGGCAGGCATAATGCCGCGGCCAGCAGGGCCGTCGATATCCTTATCCTCATCATCATCCTTCCGTTGTCATCGTGTCGGTCGCGGCGGTGTCGGAGGGCTCTTCGACGATGGCGGTGTCCGTCTGCACGCCCTCTTCTGGATATCCGCCGTTGAAATATCGGATGTCCGCTTTTTCGAACAGCTTTTCCATCAGCTCGCGGTACGCCGCCTCCCTTTTGCGAAGCACCAGCTCGTTCATTATCATCTCGCGGACATCGGCGAGCTCGATCTTTACCTGCGCCTCGCGCATGCCCACTAGCATTATTATATGATAGCCGAACTCGGACTGTATTATGCCGCTGACCTCGCCCGGCTGCATGTCGAATACGACCGTCTCGAAGGCAGGGATCATGTTCCCCTTGGTAAGGTAGCCGAGATCTCCGCCTCTTTTCGCTACAGGGTCGACCGAGTACCTGTTGGCGACCCAGGTGAAACTGTTTTTCTTCAGAAGCTCCTGGACCTGGCGGGCCTCCTCCAGCGTGTTCACCATTATATGGCTGACCCTGTACTCGTTCGCGTACTCGTCCTTGTGCTCCTCGAAGTACTCCTCGATCTCCTCTTCGGAGACCTCGATCCTCTCGCGCAGCTCGATGAATGTCAGATGGTCGGCGAGATACTCGCGCTCGAGGCTCTCGAGTCTGGCTCTTACCCTCGGGTCGTTGTCGAGCCCGCGCCTCACCGCCTCGCCGCAGAGCAGTTCCATCTCGATCCACTGGCGGACCCATGCCGCCTTTTCCGAGTCGGAAAAAGGCGTCTTCTCGCCGGCGGGAAGAAGGTCCTCGAGATATCTCTCGGTAAGGACCTTCCCGTTGACACTGACGATGGCATCGGAGGGAACGGCGGATTCCTCGCCCTTCTTCCCATCCCCGCATCCCGCGACCAGCAGGAACGGTACAAGCAGGGCGGAAAGAACGGTGCGCCTGTTCATACTGCTGATCCTGGCCCTGCGGGTCAGAGCCTGGTCCTCTTGAGCTCGGCTTTGTTCAGCGCGGAATCGTTTATCTCGATGACGTAATCCTTGCGCCACTTCTCGAGCTTTTCGTGAAGTTGTTCTTCGTACCTCTCCTCGAGGAGTTGCTTCTTGATGATCCCTTCGGCTTCCTGGAAACTGGGGATCCCCTCATCCTCGATCTCTTCGACCTTGAGCACCGCCCAGCCCCTAGCGGTCTGGAATGGGTCGGAGACAGCCCCGACCCCGTCGAGCATGAACCCGACCGTGTCGTAATCCTGCATCGCTCCCTCGACATGAAGCCCGGTGCGCCCGAAGCTATCCTTGGCCATTTCGCCCGTCGAATATTTCCTGACCAGCGTACCGAAGTTCACCCCTTCCATCGCCTTCTGGTGCACTTCATCGGCTGTCTTGTAGTCGGGGACCAGGATGACGGAGAAATCCCGCCTCTCGTACTTGACGAGTTTATCGAGGTTCGCGGCGTAATAATCCTGCATGTCCTTGGTCGTAACGGTGACCTCGTTCTTGATCTGGTCGTCGTAGAGCTTATGGACCAGGAACATCTCTTTCTTACTCTCGAGGTTCTTTCTGACCTCGGGGATCTCGAGGAGCTTCGCCTGTTCCTCCGCGTAGACGGGAAGGACCTTGTCGAAGATCATCTTGTGCATCGTCTGTATGATCTGTTCCCGGCCGTACTGCCTCCTCGGCCTTTCGGGAAGACCAAGCTTGTAATACAGATCCTCGAAATCGCCCAGTGTGTAGCTGCCGTCCGAGTACTGGCAGATCAGCTTGTCCTTGAACTGCTCTGGAATGTTGAGCCTCGGGGCATTCTCGCGCGTGACCTTGTACGACATTATATCCTCGATCGGGATGTCTTGCGGCAACCCGTCGTATGCGATGTTTACCGCGTCGGTGTAGAACTGCAGGTCGATATCCTTCTCGATCTTGGCCTTCAGCTCCTCCATCCCCTTCTTCTCCAGGATCGCCCTGACGCGCCTCGCGGCCCATTCCTCGTCATTTAGCGGATCGACCTTGCGTTTCCTGTGCACCTTGATGATCGCCCATCCGCTCGATGTCTTCATCGGCTTCGAGATATCCCCGGGCTCCATGTTGAAGAGCTCCTCCTCGACCCACCAGTGGATGTTCCCGACCGGGTTGGATCCAACGTACCCGCCCTGCTCGGCTCCCGCGCCGAGCGAGTATTTTTTCGCCAGCTCGGCGAAATCCTCCCCTGCGAGGGCCCGCTCCCGGATCTCGACGATCTCGTCCTCATTGGCGGTAATGATCTGGCTGAGCGTGTATTCATAGTGCATCTGGTTGTAGTAGTCGGCAACCATCTCGTCGGTGACGACCACTTTCTTGGCCACCATCTGGTCCATCAGCTGCGCGATCATGAACGGGCCCTTGTACGTCGACCAGAGGTCGATAAACCATTGCTCCTTCTCATACCCCATGGAAAGCGCTTTGAGCGCCATGACTTCCTTGTCGATCATGTGGTTGAGAAGGACCTTCTTCCCCTCGAGATCATCAGTATCGGGGAGGTATTTCTGGTCGATCGTCTCGGCGACCCTATCGAAATCGCCAACGGTTATGACCCTCGAATCGATCCTGGCTATGACCAGGTCGCTGTCATCCTTCTTGCCGCAACCCGCCGTTATGGCCAGAGCCGCTATAACCAGAGCTATAGATGTCCTCTTCAAAACATTCTCCTTCCGGACTGTGTTGTTTCCAGCTCTTCCGCCTGGCCGCCGGAGGGCTCTCCCCTGACGCCGGGCATGTATATGTTAAACTATTCTATTTATCAAAAATTTCCAATAAATTCAACAGGCTTTCAAGATCCTTCATGCCCGGCCTGGACGACCAGAGGTCATCCTGAGGGTGCTTCACGCCATCTTCTGGCGACATAGTCATCGAAAAACCCTTCTCCATCTTTAAGGCGAGCCTTCCCTCGAACCTGCGCGCGATCTCCGCGATCAGTTTCCGCGAGGGCGTGTTCTTTGGATTAAATATCGCTTTCACAACGCCTTTCGTGTCTATCTCAACGCTGTCGAGGCCCGCCGCCGCCTCTCTCTCCCTGAATTCCACGAGCTTTACCATGTTCTCGCCGGGCGGGGGCGGCGCCCCGAACCTGTCGAGCAGCTCGTCTCGCATCGCGGCGACCTCCTCGGGGCCGCGCACGCGGCTGAGCCTTCGGTAGATATCCATCCTCTCCTCGGAGTCGGATACGTAGCTGTCGGGCAGATAGGCCGGTACGGGGACCGATATCCTCGCCTCCTGTTCCTCCTCCACCTCTTCGCCGAGTCTTCTGGCGACTTCTTCCCTGATCATCCTCGAGTAGAGATCGAGCCCGACGGCATTTATCTGGCCTGACTGCTGGTGGCCGAGAAAGTTTCCCGCGCCCCGTATCTCGAGGTCCCTCATCGCGATCCTGTACCCGGCGCCGAGGTAATCGAACTCGGTGATCGCCTGGAGCCGCTTTATCGCCGTCGAGGTCAGCCCCCCGCCCTTCGGGATCAGCAGATATGCGTAAGCCTTGCGGTCCGAACGGCCGACGCGCCCCCTGAGCTGGTAGAGCTGCGCGAGGCCGAACCTGTCGGAGCGGTTGATTATGATCGTGTTGACGTTGGGGAAGTCAAGTCCAGCCTCTATTATCATCGTGCTCAGGAGCACATCGAACTTCCGCTCCACGAAGTCGACCATGATCCTCTCGAGGTCACGCTCCTTCATCTGCCCGTGGGCGTGCGCTATCCTTACCCTGTCGGGGAGCAGCCTGGCGAGGTACCCCTGCATCACCTCGATGGACTGGACCCGGTTGTGGACGAAGAAGACCTGGCCGCCGCGCCCGATCTCGCGCATCACCGCCTCGCGGATCCTCTCGTCGTCGAAGGGGAGGATCTCGGTATGTATGGGCAGCCTGTTGCGCGGAGGCGTATCGATCACCGAGATATCCCTTATCCCGGAGATCGCCATCGAGAGGGTCCTCGGTATCGGTGTGGCGGTCATGCTCAGTACGTCGACCGTCTTCTTCATCTTCTTGAGCTTTTCCTTCTGCGCCACGCCGAACCTGTGCTCCTCGTCGACGATGACGAGGCCGAGCTCGGCGAACTGGATGTCTCTCGAGAGGAGCCTGTGCGTACCGATGAGGATATCTATCTCTCCCCTGGCGACCCCCTCGACGACTTTCTTGCCCCGCGCGGAGGGGACGAACCTGCTGAGCATCCCGATATTGACCGGGAACCCGGCGAGCCGCTCGCGGAAGGTGTTGTAATGCTGCAGCGCGAGGACGGTTGTCGGCACCAGCACCGCCGTCTGGCGCCCGGCGAGCACCGCCTTGAAAGCGGCCCTAACGGCGACCTCCGTCTTTCCGAACCCGACATCCCCGCAGAGCAGCCTGTCCATCGGCCTGAGGCTTTCCATGTCGGCCTTCACCTCGGCCGTAGCCTGGAGCTGATGAGGGGTCTCCTCCCACGGGAAAGAGGCCTCCATCTCCTTCTGCCACGGCTTGTCGGGGCCGAAGGCGAATCCGTCCGCAATCTGCCGGGCGGCATATATCTCGATCAGGTCCTGCGCGATCAGGCCCGCGCTCTTTCGCGCCTTTTCCCTCGTCCGGTTCCATAAGCCGCTGCCGAGTCGGGCGAGCGCTGGCTGCGCCCCTTCGGCGGCGGTGTATTTCTCGACCATCCTGAGCTGGGAGACTGGGATGAATAGCCTGTCGTCCCCCTCGTACCTTATGTCGAGGCACTCTGTCCTGCTTCTCTCGATCTCGAGGACGCGCATCCCCATGTACCGGCCTATCCCGTGGCTCACGTGGACGACGAAGTCGCCCGGCTTGAAATGAGACGGGTCGTATACGAGTGACCGGCTCCTCGACCGGGGCGAGTGCCACGGCCTGTGGTAGCGGCCGAAGACCTCCTCTTCGCTGAGAAAGACCATCCCCGTCGCGGGCCACCTGAAGCCGCTCGAGATCTCGCCGATCGGAAAATCGATCTCGAGAGCGACATCCGAGAGGATATCCTCCGCCCTTTCCCTCTGGATCTCGTTCGCGCAGAAGAGAAAGACCCGGCTGCCCCTGGCGAGCTCCTTTCGCACATCCGCGGCGAGACCCTTTATGTTCCTGCGGTAGTCGCCTGCCGCCGAAGTGGCAAAACGGGCGTCGTCACCGCCGGGCAGAGAGACGAACTCGAGCCTTCCGCAGGCCTCCAGCTCGGCTTCCCACTCCGGGCCGCCGGCATACACAAGCTCCGGGCCCGGGTAGATGTTCTCATCGGCGGACCTTTCGTGGCTCCTCTCTATCTCCTCCCTGAACTCGGCGGTGAGTGTCTCGATCTCCTCGCTGTCGTAGATCGCTACAAGCGGAGGCTCCGTGAAGTATCCGGTCACGGAGACGACTTCGTGGACTACGGCGGCGTAGTGCTCCATCCCGAAGAAATGGATCCCCGCCTCGAGCCTTTCGGCGGGTAGCATCGCCTTTCTCCGCGCCTCCTCATCGAGCCCCGCGCCTGCCTTCTCGAGGAAAGCCCTGAGCCGCGCGATCCCGGCGGCGTCAGGGACGAGATGGTGCAGCGGGTGGATCCGGATCGAACCGGTCTCGGCCGTCGATCTCTGCGTCTCGATGTCGAACAGGCGCATCGACGCGATCTCGTCGCCGTCGAACTCCATCCTCACGGGGTCGGGCGATGTGACCTCGAACAGATCGAGTATCCCTCCACGCAGTGCGAATTGCCCCTTCTCCTCGACTATGTTGTGCCTCTCGTACCCGAGCCGGACCAGCATCTCCGCCAGCTCGTACGGATCCCTCGCTTCCCCCTTCCGCAGGTCGATGAGCAGGCCGAGAAGGACTTCGGGGGCGAAGACCTTCTTCAGGAACGACCTTGGGGTGCAGACGAGCACGTCGCATCTCTTCTCCGCCACGGCGGCGAGAGCGGACATCTGCATCCCGGTGAGGTTCCTGTCGGGATCGTGATAATCGTACGGAAGGATCTCGTCCTCGGGATAGAAGACTACGCGGCCGGCGCCGAAATGCTCGAGGTCGGCCGCGATGTCCCTCGCTTTCACCGGATCGGAGGCAACAGCCACGACACCCCTGCCGAGGGTCGGGACGAGGGTCGAGAGCACCAGCGAGCGCGAGCTGCCCACAAGGCCGCCCGCCCGCGCCACCGCTCCCTGTGCCGCGAGCCTTGCGCAAAGGTCGCCGAAAGGGGCAAGCCCCGAGATCTTCTCCCGCAGGGACTCCCACATCAGCTGTTCTCACCTCCGCTCTCCCCGCCCTGGCGCTGCGCCACTGCGAGTTCGGCCACCAGTAGGAGCGCGGCCGCCATTATCAGCACATCTGCGATCTCCCTGCCCTCTCTCGCTTCTCTTACGGCTTCCGGAAGCCCGGCGCCGGCACGCGCTGCGGCCCAGCTCCTCAGGCCCAGAGAATCAGCGGTCTGAGCCGGGGTCATGTATTCGAGAGCCGATTCGAGCAGGCAGTCCGGGTTTACGGCAGTCTGCCATTCATCATCCCCGCATCTCGCGACAAGGTACCCCTGCCTGCCCCCGGCTTGAACCGCCAGCCTCCCCGGCCCGGTCCTAAGCGGATCGACGAACTCCGTCTCCCCGGGAAGGATGACCGTGCAGCCCCCGTCCTCCGCCAGAGGCACTTCCACCGTCGAGCCTATCAGGGCCCCTTCCCTTCCCGGCGATACCGAAAGCGGCGAGAGGGCCATCTGCTGCACGAGCGGGAGAAACCATGGCGACAGGACCAGGTCGCCGCTCTCCGGAACCGGAGATGAGGCGACAAAGACGATCTCGCCACTGCCCGCCCGCTCCGTCCAGACGAACGGCGTGCCGTCCGAGAAGGAGAGCGAGGCGGCTCCCGGCGGGAGCCCGGCCACCTCGGCGGTCCTGAAGAATCTCAGCCGGGATATACCGTCGAGGTCGGCGCCGCTGAATACGGACAGCAGGGGGTTGTCCCCTCCGGGCCGCTCCAGCTCGAGGAATCCCTCCGCGTTCACGCGCGGCCTGACGGACGCGCCGAGCGAGCTCAGGCCAGCGGCGAGGTCCTCCATTCCCGGCGATATGAATACGACCACCCTTCCACCCTCCTCGGCGAATCTTCTCAGCAGCGCCGCGTCCCCCGGGCGCGGCTTCGCTCCCGGCCCCGACACCACCACTTCGGCCCTCGAAAGGTCGGCGGTCGTGTACCCGCTCCATCCCTTCCAGGCCAGGTCTATGTCTCCGTCGGCCCCTTCCGGGGCGAGCGCCTGCGAGAGATAGAAATCTTCACCTCCGGAGATCAGCAGCACCGGTGTCTTCTCCCTCACGAGCAGGGCAAAAAACCTCGTATCGTCGGCGTGGAGCATATCCTCCCTGCAGCTCACGCTGCCCCGGATCCAGCCGGGACGCCCGGCGTCGAACTCGAACACCTGTTCCTGACCTCCTCCCGGCGGGAGCTCCAGCTCCTTCTCGACGATCCTGCGCCCGTCCAGGTCGATACGCAGCGGTGAGACGGCGGGGCGGTCTGGAGAGGTGTTGCGCACGTGGACCCTCACCGACGCCGCCTCTCCCCTGTGCAGCGCCTGGCCGGGGAGTATCACCCTCTCCACCGCTATATTTGGGCCGGAGGCCGGGATCACCGGCACGAGGAATACCCTTGTCCCGGCAGGGGCCCGGTCCCTTTTCCCGCCCGACAGGCCCGTCCTCTGGAAATCGGAGACGATGAAAAGCTCCCTGGCCGTCCGCCTGCTCCTTTCGAGGATGGCCGCCCCGTGCCCGGCCGCACCCCTGAGATCGGTCCCCCTGAGCGAAGGCTCCACGCCGGCAAGTGCTCCGGCTGCCGCCTGTCGTCCCGCCCTCTCCGCGATGAATATCTCCTCGGTGACCTCGTCGAACAGCGATATCGTCAGATCGTCGTCGTCCTCGAGCCCTCCCGCTATATCGAGCGCAGCCTCGACCGCCGAGTCGAACGCCGTGCCTCCGCTTCCCCGCACCCCCATGCTGTAGCTCCGGTCGATCATCACGACGACGGCTTTGGGCTCCTTCCCCGGGAAGAGAGAGGCCGTGCGCCCCGTGATCACCGGCCTCGCGAAAGCCAGGGCGATCAGGGCTATGGCGGCGGTCCGAAGCGCGAGGAGTATGAGCCTTCGCAGGTTTATCCTTCTCATGCTCCTGCGGTCCGACCGCTCGAGGAACCGTATAGAGCTGAAGGGGACTTCCCGCGCGCGCCGGCGGCTGAGCAGATGTATCAGCAGGGGGACCGCCGCAGCGGCGAGAGCGAAGAGGAATGCTGGATTCAGAAAGTTCATCCGGATCAGCCCATCCTGCTTCTCTTGCCGAGATAGCTCACGAGCGCGAGGTCGAACGGCGTCGACGTGGTCACGAGGTTATAGTCTATCGCGTTCTCCACGCATCTCTTCCCGAGATAGGATGTCCAGTCGCCGACGCTGCGCCTGTAGTCGCGCCGGACGAACCAGGGCTGCGCCCTCAGCCTGTCACCCGTCTCCCTGTCGACGAAGGTCACTTCCCCTGCGTAGTCGAGCGTGAGCTCGAGGGGGTCGAGCAGGTGGAAGACGACGAGTTCGTGACCCCTGTGCCTGAAATGTTTCAGGCCGCTGATCACTTCTTCCGGCTCGTCGAGCAGATCGCTCACGAGGACGACGAGCCCACGCCTGTGTATCCGCTCGGCCATATCGTGCAGCGCGCGGCTGATCCCCGTCCTGCCTCCCGGCGTTACGTTCTCCAGCGTGCTGAGCAGGCGGAAGAGATGGCGCCTTGCCGACCTGTGCGGGATCACCTCGCCGAGCCTGTCGTCGAACAGAGCGAGCCCCGCGGCGTCGCGCTGCTTTATCATGAGGTAAGAGAGGGCGGCACAGAGCATGGCGCCGTACCGGAGTTTCGTAACGCCCCCGCCGGCGGTGTCCCCGCTGAAATCCATAGAGGCGCTCCTGTCCAGGAGCAGCGTGCCGCGCAGATTGGTCTCGTCCTCGAACACCTTGAGATAATAGCGGTCGGTCTTGGCGTATATCTTCCAGTCGATGTTCCTTGCCGATTCTCCCGCGTTGTACTGCCTGTATTCGGCGAACTCGACGGAGAACCCGTGGTACGGCGACCTGTGGAGGCCGGCTATGAAGCCTTCGACTATCAGCCTCGCGCGAAGCTCCATGTTCGCCAGGCGGCTGACTGTCTCGGGGCGCAGGAACTCTCCCGCGTTATTTTTTTCCGGGGGCATAGATGTCTTTCCCCGCGCCTGGTCACGGCGCGACGGTATCCAGCAGTCTCCTCACCAGTTCATCGGTGGTGACGCCGTCCGCTTCGGCATGGAAGTTCGTGACCAGCCTGTGCCTGAGGACGGGGTACGCTACTGCCCGCACATCCTCGATGTCGGGGGTCGTCCTGCCGCGCATCACGGCCCTCGCCTTGGCGCCGAGGACGAGGTACTGCCCCGCCCTGGGGCCCGCGCCCCACGACAGGTACTCGCCGACGCCCTCGAAGGCGCCGTCGCGGCTCGCCCTGGCCAGCCGCACTGCGTAGGCAAGGACATTCTCCGAGACGGGCACCTTCCGCACCAGCCCCTGTATCTCGACGATCTCCTCTCCGGTGAGCACCTGGCCCACCGAAGGGCTTTCGACCGAGGTCGTCGTGTCGACGATCCTCAGCTCCTCGCTCTCGTCGGGATAATCTACCATGATGTTGAACATGAACCTGTCGAGCTGCGCCTCGGGGAGCGGATACGTACCCTCGAGCTCGATCGGGTTCTGCGTCGCCAGAACGAAGAAGGGCGCTTCGAGCGGATGCGTCTCTCCCCCGACTGTGACGTTCTTCTCCTGCATCGCCTGGAGCAGGGCGGCCTGTGTCTTGGGCGGCGTCCTGTTGATCTCGTCGGCCAGCACGACGTTGGCGAAGACCGGCCCCTTGATGAAACGGAATATCCTGCGGCTCGAGGCCGCGTCCTCCTCGAGGACCTCGGTCCCCATGATATCGCTCGGCATCAGGTCGGGAGTGAACTGTATCCTCGAGAACTTCAGCCCCAGGCAGGAAGCGACCGTCGATATCATGAGCGTCTTCGCCAGTCCCGGAACCCCCACGAGCAGGCAGTGCCCCCCGGCGAAGAGCGCCGATAGAAGCTCGTCGAGCACTCGCTCCTGGCCGATGATGACCTTCGCCGTCTCGGAGCGAAGGCTCGAGTAAGCGCTTTCGAACCGTTCCAGCACCCTGCCGTCGTCGTTACCGTTCATGCCTGCCCCTGCCTCCGTCCTTCAGATGCCTGTCGAGGAAGAGGCGGATCGCTCTGTAACCCTCGATCTGGTTCTCCTTCTTCATGAAGCCGTGCCCCTCGTCCTCGAATACGAGGTACTCCACTTCGACTCCGTTTTTTCTCGCCGCGTCGACTATCTCGTCCGACTCGACCTTCAGCACCCTAGGATCGTTGGCGCCCTGCAGCACCATCAAGGGCCTGACTATCCTGTCGGCGTGAAAAAGGGGCGATATCTTTCTGAGGTATTCGAGATCCGTCGAGGGATCGCCCATCTCCCTGTAGAGCGCTTTTCTGAAGTTCTCCCACCAGGAAGGGATGCTCTCGAGCGTGCGTACCCAGTTCGAGATCCCGAAGGCATCCACTCCGGCGGCGAACTCCTCCGGCGTGAACGTCAGCGCCGCGAGAGCCATGTAGCCACCGTAGCTGCTGCCCGCTATCGCGACCCTTTTCGGATCCACGAGCCCCGAAGCCGCCATCCAGTTCTTCCCTTCGATGCAGTCCTTCAAGTCGTCTTCCCCGTGCCTCATGTCGTCGAGGCTGAAGAACCTTTTCCCGTACCCCGAGCTGCCCCTGTTGTTCACCGCCAGTACAGCGTACCCGCCGTTGACGAGGTACTGGATCAGCGAGCTGTAGCCCACGCGCGCCTGGCCTCCCGGACCTCCGTGGACCCATACCACCGCGGGGATAGTCCCCCCCGTACCGGCGCCATGCGGCCTGAAATAGATCGCCGGTATCTCGAGCCCGTCGAACGATCTGTACCTGACGACCTCCGCGTCCACGAGGTCTTTAGGGTCGATCTCGGGATTGAGCGTGTCGGTCAGCCTGCTGTAGAGACCCGTGCCGAAATCGTATATGTACAGGTTGTTCGGCGAGCGCGAGCCGTTCACGTAGAACCTCATCAGCCTCTCGCTTCTCGAGATCTCGACAGAGGTGATCACTCCGTCCGGAAGGTCGGGGAGTCTGAGGGGCTCGCCTGCGACCATGTCGAAGACCTTTATCTCTGTGCGCGCATCCTTGTTGATCGCCGTCACCCTGTAGCGTCCCGAATAGGAAAAGTAGGCGTAGCTGATGTCCCAGTCGGCTTTCTCCACCGTCTCGCTCTTCCCGCTTTCTATGTCATACCTGCACAGGTATGTGAACTCCGCTCCCTTGTCGGTAAGATAGTAGAGATAGCGCGAGTCGCTGCTGAAATCCATCGGGGAGAAGTTGACGTCCCCGTCGTGAGGCGTGATGTGCCTGACCTCGCCTGTATCCCTGTCGTAGAGGAACATGTCGGAGTCGTGCGTGGTGTTCGTCTTCGACATGGCCAGGTATCTCATGTCGTTCGAGATCCACCCGAAGTTATAGCCGGTATCGTTGAGGTAGATCATCTTCGGCGCCATCTTCTCGATGTCCATGACGTAGACGTCCATGAATTTCGGGTCTCTCCTGTTCGAGCCGAAGAGGAACCCGGTCATGTCATGGGTCCATCCGTAGAAGACGGCGCGCGCGCCGGAATAGGGAGTCAGGTCTGTGACGGTCCCGTCGGGCTCGTACAGAAAGATGTGATAGAGCTCGTTCCCCTCGTGATCTGCCAGACAGAGGAACCTGTCATCACCAGGAAAGTACGACAGCGCGAATATGGCGTTGTCGCCTGAGAATGTTAACTGGTCCATATCGCCGCCAGTGACGGGGATGGAATACGCGTTCCTTATCCCTGTCCTGTCGGTAGTGACGAGCAGCTTGGTCTCGTCGAAAGAGAAGGCCCCGCCAGAAACGGCGAGCGTGTTCATAAACTGTTCGATGGTGTACTGCTTCGTGCCCTTCCCCGAACACCCTGAAAGGGCCAGCAGCGTCGCCAGGAATAATGTCAGGGCGGTGCGTCTCATTTTTCCTCCTTCGGGCGGCCCTGGCCGCCTGCAGTGCCTGGCTCCGCCCGGCCGGTGCCGTCCGTCCTTGCTCAGCCTTCATCGATCATGTTCAGTACTACTTTATACGGTAAAAACGATATATGTTCCATAGTTTTTCGCCCTTTGCGCCTCCAGGGGACGCTACGCGGGCATGCCCGCTCCAGGCCCCTGCCCGAAGGCATCACATCAATCTGCCACACTGGCAGTTTTGGCGCTGCCAGTATGTTATTTCTGACAGTGTCGTAGTTTGCAAGAAGGCCGGCTTTGCCTTGAAATCCATATCATCCGCTCAGGACCATTCACATATCATCTTATATAATATAGTGTTGCCTGATGGCAGGCAGTTCTGGCATACGGCATGCTTTATATCTGTGGAGGAAACAGACTCGGATCACAGATCCGGAAAGAAACAGGAGGTATGGACATGAGACTGGTAAGATGGAAACCCGGAACCGGCCTTCCCGTGAACCACGACTATTTCGAGAAGATGTTCGACGACTTCTTCGGGATGGACCGCAGAAGGATGGACCTCCAGAACTTCGATTGGACCCCGAGGGTCAACGTCGAAGAGCTCGAAGACAAGTTCGAGATCACGGCCGAGGTCCCCGGCATGAAGAAAGACGAGATAGATATCGAGGTCCGCGACAACATCCTGACAATCAAAGGCGAGAGGAAGTTCGAAAAGGAGGAAAAGGAGGCGAACTATCACATCTGCGAGAGGAGCTACGGCACCTTCCAGAGAGCCTTCACGCTTCCCGAGAACGTGAAGACGGACGATATCGAGGCCGAGTACAAGGACGGCGTGCTCAGGCTCGGGATCCCGAAGATCGAGCCCGAGAAGCCTAAAGAGATCAAGGTCGAAGTCAAGTAGACGCGGGCCACTGACTGAAAAAAGAGAGGGGCGCTTATTGCGCCCCCTTTTAATATATGATCTTGCCTCCGCGGGCGACGTGTCCCTGCCCGTTTCCCGTGAAACGGCTTTCTTCTTCTGCCGCCGGGCCGCTCTACTTGTTCCAGACTCCGGCTTTTTCCTTTTCTTCCTTCTTCATCTCGGGCTGCGCGGGCTGTGATGCCATCGGCTTCCCGTCCGGGCTCATCTTGCACGAGCCCTCGAAGAATACGCCCTCGTCGATGACGAGCCTTCTGGTCTTGATGTCTCCCTCGAGGCGCGACCCGGCCTGAAGCTCGATCTTTTCCCTGGCGTCGATGTTTCCGTGGACCGTTCCGCCGACGACCGCGTTCGATACCTTTATGTCGGCCTTGACCGTTCCGCCCTTTCCGATCACCAGTGTCCCGCCGGGACAGTTGACGTTACCCTCGAAATCGCCGTCTATCCTGAGGGTCCCGTCCTGGACGTCTATCGTCCCGTTCACCTTGCATCCCTTGCCGATGATCGAATTCATCTTTCCCTCGTCAGCCATGCTCTCACCTTCTTTCCCGAACATTGCGAGCCCTTTCTTCGCTGCCTTTCTCATTGTAATCCGTCCTCATTTCAACAAGTATTTCAACGGATCCACATTCACGTTGTCCTGAATCACCTCGAAGTGCAGGTGAGGCGCCGTGCTTCTTCCGCTGTTGCCGGAATAGGCGATCGTCTGCCCCCTGCCGACTCTTTCGCCCCTCATTACTACCAGTCTGTCGTTGTGTCCGTAAAGTGTTTTTATGCCGTAACCGTGGTCGATCTTTACAAAGTATCCGTACGTGTCGTCCCACCCCGCCTCCTCGACATATCCGGAGGCCGCGGCCCTTACCGGCGTACCCCTATCGACACCTATGTCGAGGCCCGGATGATAGTCCGCGTCGCCCCTGCCGCCGGCAATGTTGAATGACTTGGTGATATATCCGCGCACCGGCCAGAAGCTGGGGATCGACCTGAGCATCTGTTCTTTACCGATCTGCACATCTCCGTCTGTCTGCTCTTCGGTCTCCTGCGCCCTGCTGAGCGCGAGGCTGTCCTCTGCCGCGATGTCGACCCCGAGCATCCGCCTGACCTTCAGGTCCATAGCATGGAGCTCGGAGAGATCGCGCACGACTTCGCCTATCTGCGCGTTTCTCTTTGTAAGTTCCTCTACCTGCCCGGCCAGCAGGACAGATTCTCTCGCCTTTATCAGGAGCTTCCCGTACGTGGCCAGAAAGATGACCATGGCCACCAGGCCGATCGCTACCAGAGTAACGAGGACGTAGAACAGCCTGTACGGGACCTTGTAGTTCCGCGTCTTCTGCGGATCGTGCGGCACGACTATGACTGTAAATGTATCCTTGTCCATTTCCTCGCAGGGAGACTGAGCCCGCGGGCTCCTACATCTCCGTCTCCACTCCCATCTTCTCCAGTATCGCCTCGAGCTCCTCGTTCGAATAATACTCTATCGAGATGACTCCGCCTTTGCGCCTTGGAGTTATCCTCACCCTTGTCCCTAACCTCATCTCGGCTCTCTCCTCGACGGCGGCAAGCTCCGGGTCCGGCTGCCTGCGTGCCTGCCGGCGCTCCTTCTTCGCGGGCACGGCCACTTCGATATCACGCACTGTGAATCCCTGGGAGACGACCCTCTCCGCCCATTCCACCTGTGCCGCCTCTCCTTCGACGGCGAGGATCGCCCTCGCGTGACCTGCCGTCAGCCTGCCCTGTTCGAGCAACTCTATCACGCGCGGCGGCAGGTTGAGAAGCCTGAGGGTATTGGCAACCGTGCTCCTGTCCTTGCCGATCATCCCGGCGACATCCTTCACGGAGAGGCCGAACCCGTCCCTCAGCGCGGCGTATCCCCGCGCCTCCTCGACCGGCGTGAGGTCCTCCCTCTGGAGGTTCTCCAGAAGGGCGAACTTGAGCGAATCATCGTCCTCGATATCCCGGACTATCGCGGGAATCGTGGCTTTTCCCGCCATCCTCGACGCTCGCAGGCGCCTTTCGCCGACGACCAGCTGGTACCTATCCCCGGCTCTTCGAACGACGACCGGCTGCAGAACGCCGTTCTCCCTGATCGACCCGGCAAGCTCGGTGAGATGGGCGTCGTCGAAACGCTCGCGGGGCTGGTGCGGGTTGGCATCGATCCTCTCTATATCGAGCTCCTTGATCCTTTCAGTCTCAGACACGCTCTCCTTGAGGTCTGTCGAAAGGAGCGCTTCGAGCCCTCTTCCCAGGACATCCTTCTTCATGTCAGACTCCTTCTCCAGCCAGGGCCTCTTTACGCGGGCGGCCCCTCCTGGAGCGCTTTTCGTCGTGATGCTGGTCCTGCTTCTCGATCACTTCCAGGGCAAGCTTGAGGTAGCTCTTCGCTCCCTTGCTCTGAACATCGTATAGGATCACCGGTTTGCCGAAGCTCGGGCATTCGCTCAGCCTCACGTTCCTAGGTATGATGTTCTCGTAGACCTTCTCCCCGAAGTACGAGATGGCCTCGTCGGCGACCTGCCCCGAAAGACGGAGCCTCTTGTCGAACATCGTCAGCAGGACGCCCTCGATCCTGAGGTCGGGGTTGAGATGTTTCTGCACCATCCTGATGGTGCCTAGGAGCTGGCTGAGGCCCTCGAGCGCGTAGTACTCACACTGTATCGGTATTAGGATCGAATCTGCCGCCGTGAGCGTGTTCAGAGTTATCAGCCCTAGGCTCGGGGGGCAGTCTATGATGACGAAGTCGTAGTCGCCGGTCACTCCCGAAAGGGCTGTTTTGAGCTTCTGCTCTCTCGCAATCTGGGAGACGAGCTCGATCTCCGCTCCGCTCAGTTTCGGGTGCGAGGGCAGAAGGTCTATAAGGCCCGCGTCCCGTATTATATCCTTCGCCCGGGCCTCTCCTATCAGGACCTCGTATATCGTGTCCTCTCCCTCTGAAAGCCTTACCCCGAGCCCGCTGCTCGCGTTCGCCTGGGGGTCGGCATCGACGAGCAGGACCTTTTTCTCCGCCACTCCGAGGCTGGCGCTCAAATTTACCGCCGTCGTCGTCTTGCCTACGCCGCCCTTCTGATTGGCGATCGCTATGACCTTTCCCATTCCTCTCCCGTCCTGTTCTTCTCCGTCAGTTGCCGGAAGGTTCCTCTGTGAGCCATCCGGAAAAGTCCACGGTGCCGTTCGCGCCTTCCCTTATTATCTGCGCCTGTATCTCGAACGCTTCTGTAACGCCCCAGAAATTCCCCGTCATGTCGACGGGCGTCATTCCATAATACGTGTTGATGAACCTCACTGTCCTGAGGTCCTCCATCGTCGGGCCGTTTAGGAATATCGAACAATTGTGCACCACCGGGCTCGCATCGCCTGCCAGGACGAACCCGTTCTGCGTGTTGTTCGCGATCTCGCAGTCCGTGATATCGACATCGAAGACGCCGGCGGTACGGATCATCGAGAAGCCGTAATTCACATTGTATCTAACTGTCGCATTGCTCATATGCAGCGTGCCGTTAGCGACGTATACGCCTGAACCGTTATCCCATATCCTCGCGTCCGAAATGGTGGCGCTGGCAGCGGATTCCACCGACAACCCCGCGCCCGACGCCCGGTCCAGGATGAGATTGTCGGCCGTCAGCGATGCGCCATCCTTGACAGCTAAACCATCGGCTGCGGATGTTATCGTGACGTAGCTCATAGTCCCGGACGCCATGTCCCCGTTGAACTCTATCCCGCCGAAGACGCGGTCGTCACCCGGGCATACGTTAGGCGTAAAGAGGACCCTGTTCTGCTCTGTCCCGTTGATTATCAGCGTGCCGCTTACATTGAGCCCGCCCGTACCCTGGTTGAAGACGATCGTCACGCCCTCCTGGATCGTGATGGAGATCAGTTCGCTTATATATAGCGGCAGCGCGTTCGGAACTATGTAGGGATAGTCGGTCTGGTCGAGGATTCCGCCCTCGTGAAGGATGTCGAGATTCCTCCCCACGTCGAGATCTATCCCCTTTGCCGCAGAGTCGAGCCCGTCTGTGACGTGAAGGGTGACCCTGTATGTGCCGTGGCTGTCTGGCGCCCGCCACGAGACGACCTGACCCTTCCCGTCCGCGGGAGTCAGCGTGCCCTCCCCGGCGGTCCAGCTGTAGCTTATCTCGTCTCCATCGCTGTCAGTGGCCTGACCGGTCAGAACGACGGTATCATTCGGGCCGAGATAGCACTTGTCCCTGGATATGGAAAGCCCGCCAGGAGGGTTGTTCGCGAAATCGAGAGTCTCATCACATCCCGGAACCAGCGTGACCGTTGTGGAAAAGAACAGTAACATCAAGATATAACTGATATTGCCTCGCATGGACGCCTCCTGGAGAAATATAGTGGGGCTTGCGGCATTATATGAACAGCAGAGGTGTAAAGCAATGAAAAAATCGTGGTCTTTCGAGGAATGCATGTTTCACGTGAAACAGCCACGAGTGTTTCACGTGAAACTAGGTCTCCTCCCGGTCCGGGACGAGCGAGATCGCCTCGCCCCTCCCCCCCCCGAGCGGGATCCTCCCGGCTAGCGAGAACCCCGATCCCTCATACATTTCGCTTTCCCATCCCTCGCCCTTTGCAGTGACGTATATCCCACCGCTTCGTAGCAGCCCGGCCACGAGGGGAAGCACTTCGCCAAGGCGTCCGGCCGCCTTTGAAGTGACGACATCGAATCCGCCGGCGGCCTGGTAGCGCGCGGCGTCCTCCGCTATCACCGAGATCCCCTCGAGCTCCAGCACGGCGGCGGTCCTGGCCAGGAACGAGGCAAGGCGCTGCTTTCTCTCAAAGAGAGTCACCCTCCAGCGAGGCCGCATGAGTTTCCATACGACCCCCGGGAACCCGGCTCCCGCGCCTATATCTGCGATATCGCCCCCGTCCCCGGCGAGTTCCAGCATCAGCAGCGAATCCGAGATCTGGGCGGCAATCGCCCCCTCCATCTTTTCCCTTCCGGTAAGGTGGATGCGGGCGCCCCATATCACCAGCTCCTCGACATATTCCCTGAGCTTTTCCGGCGGTTCGGCCCCGCCGAGCTCCTCGAGCACCCTATTCCAGGTTTCTTGCGCCCTATCCCTCATCGCCGCCCCTCCAGGCCCCCGCCTTCTCGAGAAATACCATGAGCACCGACACGTCCGCGTTCCTTACACCGGCGAGCCTTGCCGCTTTTCCGAGAGTCTCTGGCCGGAACTTCTCGAGGGTCTCTCTCGCCTCAGTGCTCATCGCCTCGATATCCCCGTACCGGAAGTCCTCCGGGATCCGCTTTCTCTCCATCCTCTTGAACTTTTCGGCCGCCCTGTCCTGCCTCTGGATATATCCCCTGTACTTGGTGTCGATCTCGAGCGTCTCCCTCTCACGCCTGCCCAACCCCAGGGGTCCGCCGGGCAGGAGCGCCTCCACGTCGTCCAGACTTACGCCCGGCCTCTGCAGGAGCCTGGCCGCGCGCATCGTCCCCGCATCATGTGCGCTCACGTTCTCCTTATCAAGACGCCTCCTGGCCCGCTGGACCTCTTTTCTGGCCGCGATCATCCCTTTCCACTGGTCGCGGGGCAGGAGACCGAATCTCACCGCGTACCTCAGAAGCCGCTCGTCCGCGTTATCCTGCCTCAGCGAGAGCCTGTATTCGGCCCTCGATGTGAACATCCTGTAAGGCTCCCTTATCTCTTTAGTGACCAGGTCGTCGAGGAGTACGCCTATATATGCCTCGCTCCTGTCCGGTACGAAGACCCCGCCTCCTCGAAGCGCCAGCGCCGCGTTTATACCAGCTATCAGCCCCTGCGCCGCCGCCTCCTCGTACCCGGATGTGCCATTGATCTGCCCGGCGAGGTAGAGCCCGCCGATAATTCTTGTCTCCAGGGTAGAATGTACCTGGTATGGCGGGAAGAAATCGTATTCTATGGCGTACCCGTACCTTGCGATCTCAGCGTCCTCAAGGCCCGGCACCGACCTCACCATCTCGATCTGCACATCGGCCGGAAGGCTTGTGGAAAGGCCGTTGACATATATCTCCTCCGAGTCCCTGCCTTCCGGCTCCAGGAATATCTGGTGCCGCGGCTTCTCGCGGAACCTGACCACCTTGTCCTCTATGGAAGGGCAATACCGAGGCCCGGTCCCCTGGATCTGCCCGGAGAAGAGCGGGGCACGCCCGATGTTTTCGTGAATGATCCTGTGCGTCTTCTCTCCCGTCCAGGTTATGTGACAAGGCACCTGCTCGACCTCGAGCCTCCCGGTCCTGAAGGAGAACGGGGCCGGCTCTTCGTCGCCCGGCTGGACCTCGCATCTCGAGAAATCGATCGATCCCCTTACCAGCCTCGGCGGAGTGCCGGTCTTGAGCCTTCCTCTTTCGAGCCCGGCCCCCTCGAGCATATCTGACAGTCCGCGTGACGGGGGCTCCCCTTCTCTTCCGCCTGGTATCTTCTTCTCTCCTATATGCATCAGCCCGTTCGGGAATGTCCCCAGGGCGAGTATCACCTTCCGTGCCCCGATCTCCTCACCTCCCAGCGTTCTTACCCCAATGACCTTCCCGTCCTTCATTATCAGGCCCGTAATCTCCGCCTCCACCAGTTCTAGGTTTTTTTCCGCTTCTATGGAGGAAAGCATTCTCGTGTGATACGCGGCCTTGTCCGCCTGCGCTCTCGGTGACCACACAGCCGGCCCCTTGGCCCTGTTGAGCATCCTGAACTGTATTCCCGCGTGATCGATACAGAGGCCCATCTCGCCTCCCAGCGCATCGATCTCCCGCACGAGCTGCCCCTTGGCCAGCCCTCCTATCGCCGGGTTGCACGGCATACGTGCGATATCGCCCTTCCTTATTGTGACAAGAAGTGTCGATATACCCATCCTTGCCGACGCAAGCGCCGCTTCACACCCTGCGTGTCCTCCGCCGACTATTATTACTTCAAACTTCACTTAATGCCCGCCAAAATTGTGGAAATGTATTGTTACTACTTACCAATACAGAACTTGGAGAATATAGTGTCTAGGATATCTTCTGTGGCGGCCCTCCCCGTCACCTCGCCGCATGCATCGAGAGCCTCCCTGAGCTCGAGGCTGAGGATCTCCGCCGGGGACCCCTCGCCCAGTTCTCCGGCGAGCCTTTCGAGTGCCTCTTCCGCCCTCCGCAAGGCTATGCCCTGTCTTATGTTAAGAGCTATTCGCTCCCTCATGACGCCTGAGGCCTCGCCGTTTGCCGTGAACTCGAAGATCTTCTCCCGCAGGCCGGCGAGCCCTTCGCCGGTCATCGCTGATACGGCGATCGTCCGCTCCACCCCTGCCGGTGAGCGCTCTGCCGCCTTCCCTCCCCCCGGGACGAGATCAGCCTTGTTCACTACCACGACCCGGTTTCCGCCTTCGTGGGCGGCAAGCTCGGCCGAAGTACCAGCGTTCCATCCCTCTTGAGCGTCCACCACAAAGAGCACCAGATCTGCCGCGCCTGCCGCCTCTCTCCCCTTTCGCATCCCTTCGCTCTCTATCTCGCATGCCGTCTCCGCCAGTCCCGCCGTGTCCTCGAGGTAGTATGTGAACCCTCCGATGTGGATCCTCTCCCTCAGTACATCCCGCGTCGTTCCGGGCACCGGGGATACGATCGCCCTCTCCTCTCCGAGAAGGGCGTTGTAGAGGCTGCTCTTTCCCGCGTTCCTGGGCCCGGTTATCGTTATCCTCATGCCGCGCCGCAGCCTGCTTCCCGCGACCTCTGATTCGAGCAGGGCCGATATCTCCCCTCTAAGCCCCCGGGATAGCGACAAAAGTTTGTCGGGAGAGTATGTCTCGATGTCTTCCTCGGGGAAATCTATCGACGCCTCGACCTGGGCGAGCATACCGCTGAGCTTTTCCTCGACAGTCTCGATCTTCCTCGAGAGCCCGCCTTCGAGGTGCTCCAGTGCGACCTGCGCCTGGAGCTTCGTCTCGGCCCCTATCAGGTCAGCGACCGCCTCCGCCTGCGCGAGGTCGAGCCTGCCCGATAGAAATGCCCTCCTCGTGAATTCTCCCGGCCCGGCCGGGCGTGCTCCCGCTCTCGTCGATTCCTCGATTATCGCTGATACGACCTGCATGCTCCCGTGGCACGAGATCTCGACGGTATCTTCACCTGTATATGAATTGGGGGCGTGGAAGACTGCTGCGACAGCATCGTCGAGCACCGTGCCGCCACTGCCGCGCAGCAGACGCCTGTGAAGCGTTCCGGGCTCCCATTCCCGGGCCCCGGGCGCCATCGCGTCCAGGATCCCGACCGCGTCCGGCCCCGAGATCCTTATGACCGCGATCCCCGAGCTCCCCGGGGGAGTGCCCAGGGCGACGATCGTATCACCGTGCATGGCTCTATCTTCTGTTCCTTGACCGGCCTGCGCTCTTGCGTTCCCGTCCCTTGCCCGCCGGCGCTATGCAGACCTTCCTCATATCGCCGTTGCCGGTAGTATATGTCATGATGCCATCTTCATCCGTGAGGGCGACATGGACGATCCTTCTCTCGGAAGCCTTCATCGGCTCCATCTGGACCTCGCGGTTCGACTTGCGCGCCCTCTCTGCCGCTTTTACCGCCTTCTGCCTGAGGATCTCCTGGCGGTTCTTCAGGTACCCTCCCACATCGAGCGTAAGGCGCTGGTACCCTCCCATCTTCCTGGAGACTATCCTGCCGATCAGGTGCTGGAGGGAGTTGAGCGTATCCCCCTTGCGGCCTATCAGGAGGCCGTCGACGCCGGCGGTCTCTATGTTTATATACGTCGCTTCGTCCTGCGTCTCTGAGAAAAGCCTGTAGCTTATATCGAGGCATTCCATGATATATCGCGTGACCTCGTCGGCGATCTCCTCGATCCCCTTCGAATCGGTCTTCCTCGTTACCCTTATCCTCGCGTCCCGTGCCCCGAATATGCCGAGCACACCCTTCTGCCCCGCGTCGAGTATCTCTATCTCCACGTTCTCGACATTCGCGTCGAGAGACTTGAGAGCCTTTTCCAGCGCCTTTTCCACGCTTTTGCCGGTCGTCTCCACTATCTTGCTTCTCTCTTCTCTTCCGGAACCTCTCATGTCGCTGTCTCCTCTTTCCCGATATCAGGGTCCTTATCCATATTGCCGCCGTATCAGGCTCCCGTCTTGACGACGGCGCCTTCGGACTCTATCTGCCTGTGTACTACATACTGCTGTATGATCGAGAATATATTGTTGACCAGCCAGTACAGCACGAGCCCTGAGGGCATGCTGTAAAACAGGAAGGTGAACATCACGGGCATCAACGTCTGCATCATCTTCTGCTGTGAAGCGGATCCCGTAGCCGCCTCGCCCGTCGGCGAGCCCCCGCTCATCTTCGACTGCAGGTACATGGCGGCTCCCATCAGCAGGGGCAGAAGATGGAATTCGCTGCCGAGGAATGGGATCTTCGCCCCGAAGTCGAAAAGGACGTCGGGAGAGGAAAGGTCGCTGATCCATAGCATGAAAGGCGCTCCTCTCAGCTCGATCGTATTCCTCAGCACGCTGAACAACGCTACGAATACCGGCATCTGGAGCAGAAGCGGCAGACATCCACCGAGCGGATTGACTCCCGCCTCCTTGTACAGCTTCATCGTCTCCTGGTTCAGCCTGCTACGGTCGTCCTTGTACCTGTCCTGCAGCTCCTTGAGCCTGGGCTGAAGCCTCTGCATGTCCTTCATCGACTTGAAGCTCTTGTGGGTCAGTCTGTAGAAGAGGACCTTCGTCAGTATCGAAATTATGATGATGACTACACCGTAGTTCGGTATGAACCCGTGCATCCACATCATCAGCTGGAGGATGAATTTGCTGAAGAACCGCAGCCTCCCGAGATCTATCATCTTCTCGAGGCCGACGCCGTATCCCTTCAGCGTCTTTATGTCGAGCGGGCCCATGTAAAGCGTGTATTCGTCCCTTACCATCCTCGGGTCCCCGCTGAACGGGTACATCACCGACCAGCCGACCCTGGATGTCTCCTTGTCCCCCAGCATTCCGAGCTTGCCGGTCCTCTGCGTTTCCGTCATGATCGCCGTGAGGAAATACTTGCTTCGGACGCCGGCCCAGACGACGACGCCCTCCTCCTCCTTAAGGCCCGTCTTCCCGAAGCTCCTCGCCGACTCTGTATACGTATCCTCGCCCACTCTGCCCATCGAGGCCATCTGCCGCTTCTCCCACCTCTCGTCCTTCTCGTTGAGGGCAAGGCCGCAGTTCCAGGACACCGAGTAGGCGCCGGTGTCCCTGAGCTCCCCCTCCCTGCCGATCACTACGGACAGTTTCGCCTCATAGCTGTCCCGGTAGAACCTCAGCTTCTTCTCAATGAGCCCCCCGTCAGGCGCCATCCTGGCGAACGCTATCTCGACCTCGTCGCTGCCCTCGCCGAGGACGATCCGTTCCCCGTCGACAGCTTCCCGCCCGTTGACCTTCGCGGAAAACCTCACCTCTGAAAGGTCGATCCATCTGCCGTCCTTCATGATGCCCAGCGTGACTCCGCCTCCAGCGCCTTCGGGCACGAGCTGCGCGGGGCCGCCGCCCGACCTCTTGTACGAGGTCAGCTCGACGCCGTCGATCTCCCCTCCCACGCTCGAAAGCCGCACGACCATCGGGCCTGTATCGACAGTGACCATCACTGCCTCACCATCATCCCCGAACAGGCCGCCGGCCTGCGCCGGCGCTTTCTCCTCTGTCTCGGGGGCGCTCCGAACATCTTCCAGCCCCGGGCTCTCAAGAGCCTCGATGTCATCGATCGTCTCTTCCCTGTCCGCCCGCTCGGCCGCCATGGAGTCGGCGACCGCCTGTTGCTCGGCTCTTATCCTCGCGGCCTCCTTCTGCCGGGGCTGTACGTAGAGCATCTGCCATGTAATGAGGATAGCGAATGTAATCAGGATGGCGATCAATGAACGCTTGTCCATTCTATACTTCCCTTCGGCGATGCTTTAAGGTTTTCCGCGGCTAACTTCAGCGGACCGGGTCGTGGCCCCCGGCGGAGAATGGATGGCAGCGCAGCAGCCTCTTGAGCGCCATGGCCGAGCCCCTGAAGGGTCCGTGCTTCCTAAGCGCTTCTTCGGCATAATGTGAGCAGGAAGGTGTATATCTGCAGACTGGCCCGTGATACGGTGAAATGGCGATCCTGTATATCCTGATGGCCGATATGGCCGCGCTATTCAGAATTCCTGTTATCATGCGCCCTCTGATATCAGTCCGGCTCTGCCGAGAGAGCTCTTTACATCTTCCGTCAGCTGCTCCAGCGTTGTCTCCGACGGGTCGAACGAGGCGATGAACACTATCCAGAGATTCTTTTCGACGATGCGGTGAGCGAGGCTCCTGTAAGCCTCTCTCATCAACCTCTTCGCCCTGTTTCGCTGACTGGCTCTGTTTCCTACATTTTTCTTGCTGGCCACAAACCCCGGGAGGATCCCCCCGTCTCCGGCATCAAGGAAATAGATGATGATCTTCTTTCCGGCCTCCCTGCGGCCCTCTCTGTAAACTCGTCTGAATTGACCGGTGTTCTTGAGTCCCTTTTGTGCCATGGGCACTTCCTGTCCCGGCACGTCATGCCGCCAGACGCTTCCTGCCTCTCGTCCTCCTTCTTTTGAGCACCAGGCGGCCGTTCTTCGAGCTCATCCTCTTGCGAAATCCGTGTGTGCGTTTTCTTCTCTTGTTATGCGGTTGATATGTGCGCTTCATTCCCGGGCCCTCGATCCAATTCTAAATAGTTGCAGGCATAGCCATTTACACTACATAAACAACTTACAATAGAAAAGGGATGTTTTTATGTCAAGCACTTTATGGTGCGCCCCCATAATCTTCTGTCATCTCACGGGTTCCATGCTCCGCCGGCTACCGCCCTAAGGCAGCTTCGCCGCATTCCCTCCAGTACCACAAGGCGAGACGCGGCTATTTTCTTTCATTATAAGGCCTTCCAAAATTTTTCCTCTTTCTGAAAAAATTGCCTTGCCTAGCTTTCCGGCCATGTGCTACATTTCCGCCTGCGGGATGAGGGGAGTATTCCAATTTTCCATGCGCCGACATCATAAGATCCAACATCCTCCGCACCGACAGCCTGGAATTGTGGAAAACGCTCTTTAGACACACAAAGTAACCCGCCGAACCGTTTGTCACACACGAAAATAACGAGTTATCCACAAATGTGGGAAATTCGGGGGAAAAGGGGAAGAACCGTTATTCCCTTTGGACCGGTGTCTCCGGTGCCCGAAAAAAGATACAGGGGGGAAGGGTGTTTGAAAGAGGCCGGCCGAAAGGCGCAGAATCGGTATCCGAGTTATGGGGCGGCCTGCTCGACAGCCTCAAGAAGCTGGTCAACGAGCAAAGCTTCCAGACCTGGTTCTCGCCGATGCGCCCGTTGAGCTACGAAGGCGGCGTCCTTCGTATCGAGGGCCCGAACCCCTTCTTCGTCGACTGGGTCCACGCCCACCACATGGACAAGATCGAAAGGGTCGCAAGGGAAATGCTCGACAAAGACACCCGCGTAGAACTCACTTCCCGGCCCGGCCCGCCCAGGGTAGGCCCGCCGGAAAAATCACCGGGCAGGTCGATGATCATACGCGAGCCCGTTACTCTCCCCAACAAGGTCCAGCTGAACAAGCGCTACACCTTTGAGGAATTCATAGTAGGCAATTGTAACAGATTTGCGCACGCGGGGGCGCTCGCTGTCGCTGAAAGACCCTCCCAGGCCTACAATCCCCTTTTCATATACGGTGGGGCTGGCCTTGGCAAGACACATCTAATTCAAGCAATCGGCCATCAGATACACAGGGATTATCCCGACATGGTCATTTCCTATGTCTCTACCGAGAGCTTTGTAAATGAGCTGATCCACGCGATCCAGAAGAGCAAGACCCTCGAGTTCAAGAAGAAGTACAGGAATGTCGACATCCTTCTGATAGACGACATCCAGTTCCTCGCCGGCAAGGAGGCTATGCAGGAGGAGTTCTTCCACACCTTCAACGCCCTTCACGACGCCAACAAGCAGATAGTCTGCACAAGTGACAGGCCTCCAAAGGAGATACACACTCTCGAGGAACGGCTGCGCTCGCGGTTCGAATGGGGCCTCATCACGGATCTCCAGCCGCCTGACGTCGAAACGCGGATAGCGATCCTCAGAAACAAGATCGAGGACGAAAACATACAGATACCTCCTGCCGTGATCGAGTTCATAGCCGAGAGCGTGACGAGCAACATAAGAGAGCTCGAGGGCTCGCTTATCAAGATACTCGCTTTCGCAAGCCTCACCTGTCAGGAAATAACTGTCAACATGGCGAGGGAGGCCCTTCGCGACATCATGAAAGTCCCGGAGGAGAGGAAAATCACGCCGCGCAGGATCCGGGAGACGGTCGCCGGGGAGTTCGACGTCCCCGCCGAGAGCCTCAGGTCAAAGACCAGGATAAGCAGGGTTGTCCGGGCCAGGCAGACCGCCATGTTCATATGCCGGCAGCTTACCGACCTTTCGCTTGTTACGATCGGCGCGCAGTTCGGCGGACGCGATCACAGCACCGTGCTTCACTCGATCAGAAAGATCGAAAGGCTCATGGCCGACGATCCGATATTCGAAAGAAGGATCGGCGACATCATAAAGAAGATATCCGGTTGAGCCGCTATTCCCACACTTTCCACGACATCGGTGTTGAAAACGCTGTGATAATCTGTGGATACCGGCCTGCCTGTGCAAAATCCGGGGTTTTTCCATCGGCCTCCACATTTCTATCTACAGGGCAACTCTCCGCGTCTCCCGTCTCCGGCGCGCCTTTCGGACACCTTATGAACATTTCAACACCCTCTATTACTACTACTTTCTTTTATATTTCTCTAAGAAAAGAAGAAGATATCCGGATTCCGGCGAGGAACCCTTTTTCCTTGAATAACCAACTGGGATTGAATTATGATTTCGTCCCCGGATGGAAAGACCGAATATAATTTGAAGCGGGTAACCGTTCCCGCGATCATCAGGAGGTCAGGCGTGAAGATCCAGGTACCGCTCGGAGAGCTCTCGAAGAAGATGAACGCGATATCGTCGGTAGTTCCAGGCAAGACGACGATGCCGATACTGTCCATGGTACTTGTGAGCGCCGATGATACATCCATCACATTCTCCGCAACGGATCTGGACATATCAGTCACATCAAAAGTCTCTGGAAAGGTCGAGGACCCCGGCAGGATAGCGGTGCCGGCGAAAAAGATCGCGGAGATAGTGAAGTCTCTCTCTGGCGACGAGGTGACGCTCGGGGTCGAGGGGGAGAAGCTTACGATAAGGTGCGGAAAGAGCAGGTTTTCGGTAAACGGCCGCAGCGCGGAAGATTTTCCAAAGATGCCGAGACAGGAAAGCAGCACGGAGTTTGAGATCCAGGCGCCTCTCCTCAGGAAGATGATCCAGAAGACCATATATGCCGTGTCGACGGACCTGACGAGGCCAGCCCTGTGCGGTGTACTCTGGGAGGTCGACCGCAACGGGCTGACGATGGTTTCAACTGACGGGCACAGGCTGGCGAAGGTGGAGGCGAAGATCGATCTGAAAAACGTCGAGAAGGCCGATGTAATAGTTCCACCTAAGGCACTGGCGACATTCCGGTCGTATTCGGAAGGCGACGAGATGATCAGGGTTGGCCTGGGAGACAATAGTGTCTCGATAGAGATGAACGACGTATCGATATATTCAAGGCTTCTCGAAGGCCCGTTTCCAAGCTATCAGAAGGTAATACCGGCGTCCAACAAGAAGGCGCTCGTCGTGACAAGGGATGATCTGTCGGCCGCGACGAAAAGAGTATCGATCCTATCGGATGCCCTGACGCACCAGGTCGTTTTCTCGCTGGATAGGGACAAGCTGACACTTCATGTGACTACGCAGGACCTCGGCGAGGCGAGGGAAGAGGTCACGGCGGCATATGCCGACGAGCCGATGGACATCGGGTACAACGCCGCCTATATACAGGATATACTGAGGACGATCGAAGGCGACGAAATATCCTTCAGGCTCGACAGGCCGGACAACGCCGGCATGGTGACGCCGGTCGATGAAAAGGGAGACCTCAGGCAGCTGTGCATCGTCATGCCCCTCAGGATCAACTGAACGGCCGGGAGGGAGCAGGCAGCCGGATTGATAGTCGAGAGCCTCCATCTCAGTTCATACCGTAACATCGAGGAAGCCACTCTGGAGTTTTCGGATAGGTTCAATTTCATCACGGGCCGCAATGCCCAGGGTAAGACGAACCTTCTCGAGGCGATTCACCTGTTTTCTCTGGGAAGGTCGTTCCGAACGAGACGGGCGTCCGAGATGATACGCTTCGGGAGCGAACATTTCTTCCTGAGGCTCACGGGCAGAAGCGACTCCGGGGTAGCGTTCCGCCTGGAGATGGGACAGGAGCGGAGCGGAAGGACGAGACTCTCGGTCAACGGCAGGCAGATGAACAGCGTCTCCGAGATAATCGGGTTCATGCCGAGCGTCATCTTCACCCCCGGAGATGTCGAGCTTTCGTCCGGGCCGCCTGCGGGAAGAAGGGTCTATCTCGACTATACCGCCGCGCAGGTATCCCCGGGATTCCTCGCCGACCTGAAGGAATACAGGCAGGCCCTGAAGCAACGGAACTCGCTCCTGCGTGCGGCCGCGGCGGGAGCAGCCCTTGACGAATCTCAGCTCTGCGCTTGGGATGAGGCACTGGCGCGCAAGGGGACGGCGGTCGTCAGGGGACGCGTCGAGATGCTGGGGGTCGTCGCCGGGCGCGCGCGGGAGATATTCGGCGAGGTCCTCGGGCAGGCTGACGGGCTCGAGCTGGAATACCGATGCTCGTACGATCCGGAGGGGACGGGGGAGGAAAGCCTGCTGGGCGCCCTGTTGGCGGCGCGCGAGAGCGAGAGAAGGAGGGGGTACACGATGGCGGGGCCCCACTACGACGACGTGGTGATGAGGATCGGCGGGGAGGATGTACGCAGGTACGCGTCGCAGGGGCGAAGAAGGCTGCTCGCGGTCGTCCTGAAGCTCGCCCAGGCCGACGTGATCATGTCCCGCAGGGGGGAACGGCCCGTAGTCCTTCTCGACGACATATTCTCCGAGCTCGACCCCGGCGTGGCGGCGGGAGTGAGGAAGATGCTTTCCGACCGGTACCAGAGCTTCATAACCTCTCCCCGGGAGGAGGACTTCCCGGGCGACATCCCGGGGGCCGCCAGACTCGACGTCGAAAAGGGTGTTTTCGACGGCTCCCGGGGGCCGCAGAAACACTCCTGAAAAGGCCATATTTTCCTTTATTTTCAAACGGGTTAGTCATAATATACATGGAACCTGAAAAACGCCTGGAGCCGCAGGAAATGAGTGAAAAAAAGGCGTCCGAAAGCATGGGCGAGATCATACCCGCGGTCCTCAGGATGCTGGGCCTCGAGGGACGGATGGACGAGGGGCGGCTGGTCAGGGAATGGCCCCTGATCGTGGGAGAGCTCCTCGCCTCGAAGAGCTGCCCCCTCGTTATCAGGGAGGGGGTCCTGACCGTCGAAGTGAGGGACAACTCCTGGATGCAGGAGATCAGGTTTCATCAGAAACGGATAATAGAAAAGATCAACGATAGATTCCCGGATCTTGGAGTGAACGCGATCCGGCTCAGGATGGAAAGGGTGAGAGACGGGGAATGAGCAAGGAGTACACTGCAAAAGGCATCCAGGTCCTCAAGGGTCTCGACGCCGTGCGCAAGCGCCCGGCGATGTACATCGGCAGCACCGATATCCACGGCCTGCACCACATGATCTACGAGGTGGTCGACAACTCGATCGATGAGGCCATGGCTGGGTACTGCAAGAGGATAGAGATAGAGATCTCCAGGGAAGGATACGTGACCGTCTCCGACGACGGCCGGGGTATCCCGGTCGACATGCATCCGACGCAGAAGAAGCCGGCCGTCGAGGTCGTGATGACGACGCTGCACGCAGGCGGGAAATTCGACCACGACAGTTACAAGGTCTCGGGCGGTCTGCACGGCGTCGGGGTCTCCGTGGTCAACGCGCTGTCCGAGTGGCTCGAAGTAGATATATACCGCGACGGCAACGTATACTCGCAGCGGTACGAGAACGGCGTGCCGAAGACGAAGCTCTCCACAAAGGCTCAGACGGGAAAGAAGGATCGCCAGGGCACCGTCGTCAGGTTCATGCCGAGTGCGAAGGTATTCAGCACGCTGGAGTACAGCTTCGACACGCTATCGCTCCGTATCCGCGAGCTTGCCTTCCTCAACGCGGGGGTCAACCTCGTCTTCTTGGACGAGCGGACCGGGAAAAAGCACGATTTCAACTACTCGGGCGGAATCGTCTCGTTCGTGAAGTTCCTCAACGAGAACCGGGAAGTGCTCCACAAGAAACCTATCTATATCGAAGACAGGACGGAGCCGTACGAGATTGAGATCGCGATGCAGTACAACACGTCTTACGCGGAAAAGATATTCTGCTTCGCGAACAACATAAACACGGTCGACGGCGGGACGCATCTGTCCGGGTTCAAGAGCGCGCTTACGAGGACGTTCAACAACTACGCCCAGAAGAACAACCTCTTCAAGAAGAGCAAGACGAGCACGACACTCTCGGGCGATGACGTGCGCGAGGGCCTTACTGCGGTAGTCAGCGTCAAGCTCCCCGACCCCCAGTTCGAGGGGCAGACGAAGGGAAAGCTCGGGAACAGCGAAATGAAGGGGCTCGTCGAGACGTCGGTGGGGCAGAAGCTCGCTGATTTCCTCGAGGAGAACCCCCCGGTTGCCAAAAAGATCATCGAGAAATCCCTGCAGTCGGCGCGCGCGCGTGACGCGGCGCGAAAAGCGAGGGAGCTGGTCAGGCGAAAATCGGCGCTTGAGTCGAGCTCGCTGCCAGGCAAGCTGGCGGACTGCTCGATGACCGATCCGGAGCAGTGCGAGCTGTACCTCGTCGAGGGCGACTCGGCGGGGGGTTCGGCGAAGCAGGGGCGGGACAGGCGTTTCCAGGCGATACTGCCGCTCAAGGGCAAGATCCTCAATGTCGAGAAGGCGCGCATCGACAAGATCCTCGCTAACGAGGAGGTAAAGACGCTGATCACCGCCCTCGGGACGGGCATCGGAGAGGAGGAGTTCGACATAACGAAGGCGCGGTACAGGAAGATAATCCTGATGACCGATGCCGACGTCGACGGGGCCCATATCAGGACGCTGATCCTCACACTCTTCTTCCGTTACATGCCGAAGCTGATCAGCGAGGGATGCATCTACATCGCGCAGCCGCCCCTTTACCGCGTGAAGAAGGGCAAGGACGAGAAATACGCCTACGACGACAGGGAAAAGGACAAGATCGTCAAGGAGATGGGTGGCTCGAAGGGGATCTACCTCCAGCGATACAAGGGGCTCGGAGAGATGAACCCCGAGCAACTCTGGATGACGACGATGGACCCGGAACGGCGGACGATCCTCAAGGTCACCCTCGAGGACGCCGTCGAGGCCGATCACATCTTCACGATACTGATGGGCGACCAGGTTGAACCGAGAAAGAACTTCATCCAGGAGAACGCGCTGGCCGTGCGCAATCTGGACATCTAGAGGGAAATATTGAAAGGGCGCCCCCGGGCGGGGCGCGTTCACCGGGCGGTGAAGGAGGAAAAGCAGGATGGATATCAGCAGGCAGCGGGTAATACCTGTCTACATAGAGGACGAGATGAAGAACTCGTACCTCGACTACGCGATGAGCGTCATCATATCGCGCGCTCTGCCTGACGTGAGGGACGGGCTCAAGCCCGTGCACAGGCGCATTCTCCTCGCGATGAACGACCTCAGCCTCGCGCACAACAGGCCGTACAGGAAATCGGCGAAGCTGACCGGAGACGTCACGGGCAACTACCATCCCCACGGGACGGCGGCGGTCTATGACGCGGCCGTGAGGCTCGCGCAGGATTTTACGATGAGGTACCCGCTGATCGACGGGCAGGGAAACTTCGGCTCGATAGACGGCGACCCGCCTGCCGCGGAGAGGTACACGGAGGTCCGCATGACGAGGCTCGCCGAGGACATCCTCGCCGACCTCGACAAAGAGACGGTCGAGTTCGGACCCAACTACGACGAGACGAGGCAGATGGCCCTCGTCCTTCCGTCGAAGGTCCCCAACCTCCTGATAAACGGCGCCTCGGGCATCGCTGTGGGGATGGCGACCAACATCCCTCCGCACAATGTCGTCGAGATAATCAACGGGCTCAAGGCGCTCCTTGAGAAACCGGATATGTCAATTGCCGAGCTCAGCAGGATCGTGACGGGTCCCGACTTCCCGACAGGCGGAATAATCTACGGGCGCGCGGGGATCAAGGAGGCGTACGAGACCGGCAGGGGAAGGGTCGTCGTCAGGGCCCGGGCCAACATCGAGACGCAGAAATCGGGCAAATCGAGCATCGTGGTCACCGAGATCCCCTTCCAGTCTAACAAGGCCTCGATCATAGAGAAGATCGCCGACCTTGTCAGGGGCGGGAAGATCACGGGCATCTCCGACATCCGGGACGAATCGGACAAGGACGGGATGCGCATCGTCATCGACCTCAAGAAGGACTCGTATCCCAAGGTCGTGATGAACCAGCTCTTCAAGCACACGCAGCTGCAGGCGACGTTCGGCGTCAACATGCTGGCCCTGAACCGGATGAGGCCCGAGGTGATGAGCCTCAAGCAGACGATGCAGCTCTTTCTCGAGCACCGGGAGACGGTCGTCAGGCGTCGCACCGAGTACGACCTGAAGCGGGCCGAGGAGAGGGCCCACATACTCGAAGGGTACAAGATCGCGCTCGACAATATAGACGCGATCGTCCAGCTGATAAAGAAGAGCGCATCGCCCGACGAGGCGCGCAACGGTCTGATGAAGAAATTCAAGCTTAGTGAGATCCAGGCGCAGGCGATACTCGACCTGCGGCTGCAGAGGCTAACCGGCCTCGAGCGCAAGAAGATCGAGGACGAGTACCTCGCGCTGATCCAGCTGATAGAGTACCTCCGCTCGATCCTCGAGAACAGGGCGAGGCTGCTCGCCGTCATAGTGGAGGAGCTCGACGAGGTGCGCGAGAAGTACGGCGACGCGAGGCGCACCGAGATCGTGGACGCCGAGGGAGAGCTCGAGCTCGAGGACCTGATAGCCGAGGAGGACATGATCATCACGATCACCCATACCGGCTATATCAAGAGGATTCCGATCGGCACGTACCGCAGGCAGCGCAGGGGCGGCAAGGGCATTACCGGTCTCGGGATGAAGGAGGAGGATTTTGTCTCGAAGCTGTTCATCGCGTCGACGCACAGCTATATCCTCTTCTTCACCGACGCGGGGAAGTGCTACTGGCTCAAGGTCCATGAGATCCCGCAGGGTGGGCGGCTTGCGAAAGGGAAGGCGATCGTCAACCTCCTCGAGATGTCGAGGGAGGAGAATATCACCGCGAACATCCCGGTGGCGGACTTCGGCGCCGACTGCTACCTCACTATGGTGACGAAGAACGGGCTGGTCAAGAAGACCCACCTGTCGCAGTACGCGCATCCCCGACGCGCGGGCATCATCGCCCTGAAGCTCAGGGAGGGGGACCGCCTGATCGCCGCCAAGCTCACCTCCGGGAGCGACGACCTGATCCTCGCCAAGAGGGACGGGAAGGCGATCCGCTTCAACGAGAAGGAAGTGCGCGAGGTCGGCAGGGGCTCGTTCGGGGTCAAGGGCGTCACCCTGAAGGGGGACGACCAGGTCGTAGAGATGGTTGTCGTCAAGCGCGATTCGGCTATCCTCGCTGTGACCGAGCACGGGTTCGGAAAACGCACGAAGATCAGCGAGTTCAGGAACAAGCACCGCGGCGGACAGGGAGTGGCCCTCATACCGACCGATGGCCGTAACGGCCCCGTCGTCGCGGCCAGAGAAGTAATAGAGACCGACGAGGTCATGATGATAACCCGAAACGGGATGATAATAAGATGCCCAGTCCGGGGGATCTCAGTCATCGGCCGCCAGGCGAAGGGCGTCAAGGTGATCAATCTCAACAAGGGCGATTCCCTCGTCGACGTGGCGCTTCTTGCCGGTGAGAAGGACGATAACGGCTCCGGCGGTGGGGAAAAGACGGACGGTAAATCTGACGTCGAGCCTGACGACATGGAAGATATCGACGGACTGGACGCCGGAGAGGACCTGGAAGAAGAAGACGAGGAAGAAAAGATAGAAGAGGCTGAAAAGGCATCTCCTCAAGAGGAGCCGAAACCGAAACCGAAGCCGAAGACCGGGAAAAAGGCCGGAAGGAAGCCCGCTGCGGGGAAGAAGGGCAAAGGCGGGAAGTGATGGATCCGCGCACGGTGACAGTTGCCGCGGTGATGCTCGCCGCGTTTGCGGCGATCGGGCCGGGGCGCGCCGCGCAGCCGGGAGACGAGGCTCTCTCGGTCACCGGGACGGGGAGGATCGCGCTCTCCCTCGATGGCCGTGGGTATCTCGGGGAGATCGAATCGGGCCGGCTCAGGCTGGGCCTCAGGTGGCCCGGTGTGGAAGGGACCGAATTTCTCGGCAGCGGCGGCCTTCTGATGAGGTTTGTCGCCGGCGAAAAGGGTGAGACCGTTCTTCTCGGGCCGGGCGATTTCGAGTCGGCCCTGTCCGGATCCGGGATAGCCGGGGCATCGGAGGGATGCCGAGGAGGGAAGAGATATCCCTCTGATGGATGCGACGATGACGGAGATGGGGCTGTCGACGAGGATCCACTCGACGGGCGCGACAATGACGGAGACGGGGCTGTCGATGAGGATTTCGCCGCCGTCGGGGACGGGATGTACGTTACCAGCGCGGTCGACCCGACATACGGGATCAGGGTGACGCGCGCGACCAGAATCTGGAACTACGGGCACGTGAGGGATTTCGTCGGATTCAGGACGATCGTGGAGTATATGCCTCCCGGTGGGCGTGAGAAGGTCCTCCGGAAATTCGAACTTATCAGCTACATCGATTTCGATATCGGGGAAAGGGATGACGCTGGCCGCGGCCGGAACGACCGTGCCTTCTTCATCCAGGCGGCTCCAGGTAATGACGGCAGGCAGGGCCCCGCGTATGCCGTTGCCTCCGATGCGGAAATGGGAGCCCCGCTGGCCGCCGTGGTCATCTTCGGCGCTTCGGGGCCGGGCGGCCCGGTGGCAGTCGAGGCGCAGGCCCGCATTAGGCCGAGCAATGCCGATTCCCTGTTTGTCGCCGCAACGCAGGCACGGGCCGTTCTCGGCGGCGATCCGTCGATGATCGATACCGGGGGAGCGCAGCGGTTTCTGGGAGCTGACGGTACGGACTTCATCGCCACCGGAGCGAAAGCCGGGGATATCGTAATCACCCACCGCCTTACCCCGCCGCGGGACCTCTGTCCGGGCGACAGGGTCGAGATCGAGTGGGCCATCGTGTTCGGGAAGGACCTTCAGGCCCTGACACGGAACATATCCAGAGCCAGGGAGACCTGGGAGGGGCTGACCCTGCCCGGCGGCGCAAGGCTCAGATGGGTCGTCCCGGCCCGCAGGGCGGTCCGGATCGAGGCCGCGGCGGCTCTCGCGCCTGTATGGGTGCAGGGAGAAAAGCGCCCCGCCGTCTCGATCGACCTGCCGCCCGTCGAGGGCGAGGAGATCGAGTGGATCAAGGTGGCCGGGGAGCTTACCGGTGATTTCGAGACGGTCGGAGGCAGGCTGGTGATCGCCCTGGACGGGGACGCGGCGACCGCGGAGCCGTTCGTGGTCGAGGGGCAGCTGACCGACGGAACGATATTCACTTCCTGGATAGGGGAAGAGGAGCTCCAGCGCTACGCGGGCGATGAGGACCTTCTGCCGGGACGGCTACCCGAGGACAGCATAAAGCTTTTCCCCAATCCTTTCGCAGGAGCCCTCACTATAGAAATACTGGTCCATGAGCCGGCGGGATCCGCCCAGGAACGCCCCGCTCCGGTCCAGCCGGGTATAAGCTCGGTGAAGGTCTACGATGTCAAGGGCCGGCTCGTCAGGACGATACTCTCCGACGAGGTCCTCCACCCGGGGAACCACACTCTCGGCTGGGACGGGACGGACGAGGCGGGCACGGAGGTCGCGGCAGGCGTCTATTACTGCAGGCTCCAGATCGGAGAGCGATCTCTTACACAGAGGGTGATCCTCCTGAGATAACATGGCCTTTTATATACCTCCCCCCAAAAATCCTGTCGAGACCGCCTTTCTTGTAGGTGTCAAGCTGCCCGGGTCGACCTTCGAGGACGAGAAGGAGAACGTGGACGAGCTCGAGCTTCTGGCCACCACGGCGGGCGCGACAGTGGCAGGCTCAACTATACAGCAGCGCACGAGGCTCGACGGATCGACATATATCGGGAAGGGAAAACTCGAAGAGATCTCCGCGGCAGTCACAGAAAAGAGTGTGAACCTGGTTATCTTCGACGATGACCTCTCGCCGGCGCAGGCGAGGAATATCGAAAAGCGCCTCGGAGTCAATGTGATCGACAGGACGGAGCTGATCCTCGACATCTTTTCAAAGAGAGCCAGGACGCGGCAGGCGAGGATACAGGTAGAGATCGCGCAGCTCACTTACGCGATGCCGAGACTTCGCCGCCTTTGGGACCACCTTTCGCGGCAGGCCGGCGGCATAGGCACGAAGGGGCCCGGCGAGACGCAGATCGAGGTCGACCGCCGGAAGATCCGGGACAAGATAGCGTCTCTCAAGCGTGAGCTTGTCAGGATCGAGAGCCGCACCAGGGAAAGGCGGAAGAAGAGGGAAGAGCTGTTCAATGTCACGATCGTGGGCTATACGAATGCCGGCAAGTCCACGCTGCTGAACAGGATCTCCGGGAGCGCAGTCGCGGAGAGCGGACGCCTCTTCTCGACGCTCGACTCGACGACCAGGCGCGTGGAGCTCCCCGGCGGGGCGGCATTCCTGATGACCGACACCGTAGGGTTCATAAGAAAGCTGCCGGCACATCTCGTCGCGAGCTTTCACGCGACCCTGCTCGATGTGGAAGAGGCTGACCTGCTCATACACCTGGTCGATGCGTCATCGCCGAGGTGCGCGGAGAAGATATCGGTGGTCAACGATGTCCTTCACAAGGTGCTCGGGGAGCGCGCTGAAAAGGACGGAGGAGGCTCGATACCAGATCTTCTCGTCCTCAACAAGGCCGACCTCATCGATGCCGAGGCCGCGGCCGTTCTGGAGCAGAGATACCCGGGGGCCATCAGGCTGAGCGCTAAGACAGGCACAGGCGCGGGCGCTCTTCTGGGCGAGATAGGAGCCAGGATGGCAAGGGACACCACGCTGGCGCGGGTCAGGGTGCCGGCCTCCGACGGCAGGGTCCTGGCCCTTGTAGAGGAAATGGGACGGGTGGTGGGCAGGGATGTCGATGGAGAGGACGTGTTCATCACCGTGAGGCTTCGCCGCAGGGATGTGGGGAGGTTGGAAAGGGAAGCGGACTTGACCATACTGCACGATGAGAACGGGCGGCCCTGAATGGTCAGGGCCTGGTCCGCAACTTCAGCGTGTCCCCATCTACGTATACATCTTCGTATTTATCGGCCAGCATATTCCTGAAATCCGCCATTATCGGGCTCGCCGCCTTTACCCGGTAGCTGCTATCGAGCTGGACCACGATAAACCTCGACATCAGTATGAAGGCGACCGGGACGATCATCGGCACGAGCCTCCTCCAGCGGTTCTCCGATATGAGGCGCGAGCAGTAGACCGCGCCGGCGGCTATCACCGACACGAATCCGACCGAGACGAGATAGAGATGCCGGATGTTGAGCCAGTCGCCGGGGAACTGGAAGAACGCGAAGGGCAGCACCATGATATAGGTCCATGCGATGAAAAATCTGATCGTCCTGTTTCCGAAGACGAAACCGAAGAATGAATAGGACAGTACCGTCAGGGCGAGGAATATCCTGATCTCGGTCGCAAATCTGTAGAAGAACCTCACCGCCGGTCCGGCTCCCGTCACCAGATGGGATGTGTGGATCGGGAAGATCATCCTCACCAGATAGTTGATCACGTTCTTGGCCGCGTAGAAGATGAACTTGAACGCCCCGGGGTAGTGCTTGTAGAGCGGCGGGGAGTACTGAAAAAGGGAAGCTTTCGCTATCAGGGAGACGATGGACATCGCTATGAGTATAAGGAACCCCGCGTCGACGACCTTTCTTTTTCTCTCCCTGCGGAAGAAGAAGTTGAAGGCCAGAAAGGCTCCCAGAATGGAGAAGCTCGTGCTCCGGGTCAGCATCGAGGCGGCAAAGAATATGAGCGTCAGCAGGTACCAGGGAGAGAGGACCCTTCCACCGTGACGAAGCTCGTTGTGGAAATAGCTGATCATCGTGCAGAGCGTGAAAAACGTTATCACCAGGTCCTCGAGGCCCGAGGCGATCATCACCGACTTCCCGTAGCTTCCGACGGTAAAGACGAACAGGAGCCCGGAGAGCAGCGCTATCGCCCTGTCGCGTATGAGCGTGTTCACCAGGAGGTATACGAGGAACGAGTTCAGCCCGTGCAGGAGTATGTTGAAAAGGAAATAGGACGACGCGTTGAAAAGGAAATGTTTGAACAGCAGATAATGGATGATGTAAACAAGAGGCTGGAACTTGAACGGCGGGGCGCTGGCGAACGCGGCTCCCGGGTCGGAGCGCATCATCAGGCTGTTCTCAAGGCCCACGTAGTCGTAGCCGTCCCAGAAACCGTTGTCCAGGCAGAGCCTGAAGAAGAGAAAGCTTAGCAGGAGAAACACGGCAAGTACGAGAAGGTGCTTGAGATACTTCAAAATCCCCCTCCAGTGGGACGTCAGGATGTTCGCGCGGCATTATAGCATGCAGGCACGGTTTGTGTGAATACTATAAATGACAGATCGCAGAGGTGAGAAGATGAGCGAGAAGATATGCCTGGCGGCCGGCAGGTGGGCCGTTGAAGGCGAGAAGTTCGAGGTCCTGTCCCCGTATGACGGCAGCGTCGCCGGCGTGGCGCTGCGGCCCTCCCCCGAAGTGATGGAAGCGGCGGTCTCGGGCGCCGCGGCCGCTTTCCCCTTCATGAAGGAGATGTCGACGCGCGAGAGGGCGGAGATACTGAGGCGGGCCGCAGGCCTGATCAGGGAGCGGGGCGAAGAGCTGGCGAGGCTGATCTCCATGGAATCGGGCAAACCCTGGCGGTACGCGGCGGGCGAGGCGGCCAGGGCCGTTCACACATTCTCGGAGGCCGCCGAAGAATGCAGCAGGCTCTACGGCGAGACGATCCCCCTCGATACGTCGACGCCGGGCAAGGGGCGGGTCGGGATCACCGGCTGGTTCCCGGCCGGGCCGGTCCTCGCGATCACTCCGTTCAACTTCCCGCTGAACCTGGTCGCCCATAAGCTGGCGCCGGCGGTGGCCGCGGGATGCCCGGTGATCGTCAAGCCGGCGAGCGCTACTCCGCTGACGGCCCTTCGGCTCGCCGAGATCATGATCTACGCCGGCCTGCCCGAAGGGGCGCTAAGCGTTCTTCCGGCAAGCGGGGTGGAGGCGGGCCTTCTGGCTGAAAGGCCGGAGATCGCAAGGGTGACCTTTACCGGGAGCGCGGCGGTCGGATGGGAGCTGAGGCGCAGGGTTCATATGAAGAACGTGACCCTCGAGCTAGGGGGAAACGCCGCCGTTATAGTGCACGAGGACTGGAACGACATCCACGGCGCCGCGGCGAGGATAGCAGTCGGAGGGTACGCCTATTCGGGCCAGGTCTGCATCTCGGTTCAGAGGATATTCGTGCACAACAGCATCTACGCGTCATTCATGGAGGAGTTCACAAGGGAAGTCTCGGCCATAAGAAGGGGTGACCCGCTCGATGAGGCGACCGGGATCGGGCCTATGATAGACGAGGCCGAGGCCCGCCGGGTCGAGCTGTGGGTGGACGAGGCCGTATCGGAAGGTGCCGTCGCTGTCACGGGAGGCCCGAGGGAGGGACGGTTCTACCCACCGACCATCCTGGAGAACGCCAGGGGTGGGATGAAGGCCGTCGACGAGGAGGTATTCGGCCCCGTCACCGCAGTCTTCGGGTACGACGATTTCGACGAGGCGCTGGCCGGCGTCAACGACTCGAGGTTCGGGCTGCAGGCCGGTGTTTTCGCGAGGGACATCGGGCTGGTCAGGCGGGCGTTCGAGACCCTCGAGGTCGGGGGCGTAATCGCAGGCGATATCCCCACGTTCAGGGCCGACCGCATGCCCTACGGCGGGGTGAAGGAGTCGGGCTCTGGGCGTGAGGGGCCGCGCTGGGCGATCCGCGCGATGTGCGAGCAGCGCCTGCTGGTGATCGGCAGGTAAGAGAAGGGCCGGCTCCCCGGCCGGCCCGGCTTTCTGAAATCGAAGAAGGCGCTGCACCCTCCTTCGAACCGGCGAGACTCGAAGAGAGTGCTCGCCCGCTGTTATTTATCCTGCATGAACAGGTTCGCGAACACCTTCGTGTCCCCGACCATGTTCGCTATCGTCGTAAATTCGTTCGGCTGGTGGCAGGTGTCCTCGATCTTCGACCAGACTACTGCCGGGAGCCCCGCGCGCCTGAAGAACGCCGCGACGGTGCCTCCGCCGATCCCCATCGGCTTCGCCTCGATATCGTAGACGTCCTTGATCGCCGCCGCGAGGGCCTTCACTACCGGCGCGTCGGCCGGGGTCGCCGGCGCGGCCTCTTCCTTCTGCGCTGCCGACAGGGTGACCTTCACGCTGAACTCCTTCTCCACACCGTCGCATATCTTCCTGATCTCCGCGTCGACCCTGGCGAGGTCTATGCCCGGGAGGATCCTCATGTCGAGATAGAAGACGTCGTCTCCGGGTATCGTGTTGATGTTGGGGACGTTCGCCTCCTTCTTGGTCGCCTGGAAGGTGCTGATCGGCGGATCGAAGACCTTGTCGACCTGCGGGAACAGCTCGTGGAGTGCGTTGAGCCTTGTTATAAGGTGAGCTCCGGCGAAATGGGCGTTGACGCCGGCCGCCGGCGTCGATGCGTGGCACTGCTTGCCAGTCGTCTCGACCTTGAGCCAGTAGATCGATTTCTCCGCCACCTCGATCATGTCACCCTCTGGCACCCCGGCGTCGGGGACGATGATGTAATCGTCTTTTCCGAACAGGTCGCTGTTCTTGAGCAGGTAACCGATCCCGTGTTCGCTCCCGGTCTCCTCGGCCGAGACGAAGACGACGCCGACGTCATATGGGAGCTTTGCGCCGGCTTCCTTGATCGCCTTGAGCGCGAACAGTGGAGTGACTATACCGTGCTGGTTGTCCTCGGTTCCCCTGCCATATAGCTTTCCGTCCTTCTCGACGACCTCCCAGGGGTCGGTGTCCCACTTCTCGAGGTCGCCGGGCGGGACGACGTCGATATGCCCCATGACCCAGACCTTCCTGTCGCTTGAGGCGCCCTTGACCATGCCGACTATGTTGGGCCTGATGCCGGCCGGCACCCTGTCGTCCGGCGCGTCGTAATGGTCGATCGAATCGAACCCGATCTCGCGGGCCATCCATTTTTCGAGAAAATCGGCCTTCTCCTTCTCGCCGGTCCCGTCGTTCTCCGGGCCAAGGGCGGGGATCGCCGTCAGCTTCGACTGAAGCTCTTTCATGCCAGTGCTGTAACCGTCGATTTTGCCGTAGATCTTCTTGAGCATACCATGTCCCTTTCGTTTTCAGGTCGTATTGCGGACCGGTCCACGCTATCACCAGCCGGGAGGCATGGTCAAGGCGAATCAGGAAGCGGCGATACATGACGGGGACCCCGGCGCCGAAGGAGAGATAGTTTTCCTGCGGGACTCAATCCCCATCGATACCGGAGACATACCGGATCGAGTTCGCCGCGAGTTTCACTGCTTCCTGATAGTCGTCGGGAAACGCGAAGGCCTTCAGGTACATATTCAAGCCGATGATGGAGCCGCCGGCATTGATTGCTATCGCGTTCGTGCCCTGGTCGTCCATGGCGAGAAGTATCGCTGAGTCGTCCAGGCCGGGGAACCCGAGGTTGATATCTCCCGGCAGCAGGAGTTCATCGACCGCGATCCCGTAGAACACCGGGTGCAGCGGGAATTCGATAGAGCTCATGACGATCGATCTGTCATCACGCCGGCCGAATTCGACTGGCCCGGAGATCAATGGAGAGTATCCGGGAGATTGGAGTCTTCCCCGGATCCCCGCCCAACCAGGGCTGAACGAAAACTGGCATATCACAAGCCCGCCGCCGCCGTCCACGTAATCGGCCAGCAGGCCCCCGATGGAATCGAATGCCTGAAGGCTTTGATCATCGTGCGGCCCCGTATCGGTACAGACGAGGATAGCATCGTAGCACTGAAGAAATCCCGGATCTGGCACGACGAGGTTCCATTCAGCATCTAGCAAGGAGAAGTCATCGATGTCCGACCCGGACGGCAGGATCCCGGTATCCTCCACAGGCCCGGCGGGCAGAAGAGCTATCTCCGGGTAGTACACCGCGGAAAGGACAAGTACATCGATCGCCTTCGAAACAGCGGGGCCATCCAGCGGACACTGGATATCGCAATCGCTTTCTTCGCCGCATCCGACAAAAAAGAAAGCTATCGCCGCAAACCCCGCGGCGAGAATCCTGCGATTCATCGCGTTCCTCCCTCTGAAAAGGAATTGGATTTAACCTGCAGGGGTTAAAGCGATAGCAATATTTCTACAGAAAGTGTAATCGACTTGATCGGAGATGTCAACGCCTTGATCCCGGTCCTCCCCAAGCCATCCTTGATAAAAAGTCTTCTTTCTGAGATAATCCTCCGGCTTCCGGTGTTCAATATCCTGTCTTTTACCTGGGAGGAAGGTATGAGAAAGAGTTTTTCGATGGCCTCGGCCGTGACCGTTGCGCTGGTGATGCTGGCTGTCACAGCCGTGGGAGGAGATGCCGTGTCCGCACAGGAAGAGTGGGAGAAGACGATCGAACAGAGGCTCGCCGAGTACGCGCCGGTGAAGATCCCGGTCCCCTGGGAGCTGCTTGACAAGAACGAGACAGCCGCCCTGGAGAACATATACAGGGCGGCAAAAGTCATGGACGAGATCTTCCTCAGGCAGGTCTGGAAGGGGAACGTCGAGCTCCGCAACGAGCTGGTCACAAAGGGCTGGACGAGAGAGCTGAAGTTCTTCGACATCAATTTCGGCCCGTGGGACCGGATAGACGATAACAAGCCATTCATCACAGATTTTTCCAAGCCGGACGGGGCGGAATTCTATCCCACCGACATGACGAAGGAGGAGTTCGAGGGCTGGATCGTGGATCATCCCGGGGACCGCGATGCTTTCGAAGGGCCGTACACGGTGATAAGGCGCGGAAACGAAGATGACCAGCTCGTGGCTGTCCCGTATTCGATAGAATACAAGGAACTGCTCGACAGGGCGGCCGGATACCTGCGGAAGGCCGCCGACCTGACGGCCAACGAGTCTCTGGCGAAGTTCCTGCGCTCGCGTGCCGCCGCCTTCGCCACCAACGACTACTTCCAGAGCGACATGGACTGGATGGACGTCAAAGACAACGTCATCGACGTTACGATCGGCCCATACGAGGTATACGAAGACAATCTTTTCAACTACAAGGCGTCGTTCGAGGCCTTCGTATGCATCCGCGACCCGATGGAGAGCATCAGGCTCGATGGGCTGAAGGGGTATCTCGAAAAGATGGAGAAGAACCTTCCCATTCCCGACGAACACAAGAACCTCAGCCGCGGCAGCGAATCCCCGATCTCGGTAGTCGACGAGGTCTTCACCGCCGGCGACACCAAGGCCGGAGTGCAGACCCTCGCCTTCAACCTTCCCAACGACGAGAGGGTACAGGAGGCGAAGGGAAGCAAGAAGGTCCTGCTGCGCAACGTCATTCACGCGAAGTTCGATAAGATACTGATGCCGATAGCCAGGCTGCTGATCGACAAGGACCAGCTGCAGAACGTGACGTTCGTCGCTTACTACAACCACATATTGCTGCATGAGTTCTCGCACGGCCTCGGACCCGGCAGGATAATCCTGGCCGATGGCACGGAGACGACCGCGCAGAAGGCCCTGAAAGAGGCTCATTCTTCCCTCGAGGAAGCGAAAGCGGATATTGTGGGCGAGTATAACATCTATTATCTTATCAATGAGGGGTTCTTCGACCGCGAGCTCGAAAAGGACGTGGCGGTCACTTTTCTCGCCGGGTTCTTCCGCTCCGTCCGTTTCGGCGCCGAGTCCGCGCATGGAAGGGCGAACATGGTCATCTTCAACTACTTAAGAGAGAACGGGGTCTACTTCTATGATAGCGGGAGCGGGACCTGGTCCGTTGATACGGAGAAGATGCGCCCTGCCGTGAAAGATCTCTCGGCCACGATACTGATGATACAGGCCCTTGGCGATTATGACGCGGCAATCGGCCTTCTCGACAGATACGGGAAGATGGATGCCGACGTGGAGGCATCGCTGCTCAAGATCAGGATGGCGCGTCTGCCTGTCGACATCGTCCCGGAGTTCGAAATAGAAGAATAGTTTGCGGCGAACTGACTTTTGGCCGGGCGCCACCTCCGAAGAGTCTGGTCGGCCTTCAAGGGGGTAAGGTTTTCTGAGGAGATAACCGGGGTGCCCGGCCGCACCCCCTGCAGTATCGTCGCCGGGAGCCCGGAGTGAGTATATGCCCCGGGCTTTCCCTTTTTACTGGCACTGCCCGGCGGCGGCGCCATTTTATTGACTGTAATCAGGTCGGATCTGATATACTCCAAAATCTGCGCTGATACCTGAAGCAGATGACCTGAACCCGGGCCAGACACCGGGTATGAAGAAAACAAGGATGGAGGATCCCGGATGAAGGAACACCTGGACAACTGCAGGCAGGCGATCATCGATGGCGATGCCGAGAGATCCGAGGCGCTCGCCAGGCTGACCCTCGAGAAGAAGATGGACGTCCTAGAGGTGATCGAGAAGGGCTTTGTCGAGGGGATTCGGGAGGTCGGCAGGCTCTGGGAAGAGGGAGAGCTCTTTCTCCCCGAGCTCGTGATCGGAGCCGATGCGATGAAAAAGGCCATGGATGTCCTCCAGCCCTCCCTCGAGGGGGGCAAGGGCGGAAAGGACAGCCTCGGCCATGTCGTGATCGGCACTATCGAGGGAGACATACACGATATCGGGAAGACGCTCGTCGCGACGATGCTCTCCGCGAACGGATTCGAGGTGACCGATCTCGGCGCCGACGTGCCGGTGGCGAAGTTCGTCGAGACCGCCGCAGATAAAGGCGCCGACTGGATAGCCGTATCAGCGCTTCTTACCACGACGATGCCGGGGCAGCGGAAGGTCATCGAGCAGCTCAAGGCGAAGTCGCTCCGGAGCGAGGTGAAGGTAATGGTCGGGGGCGCGCCGTGCAGCGCCGAGTGGGCCTCCGAGATAGGCGCCGACGGATATGCCGGAGACGCGGTAGCGGCGGTGGCGCTGGCGAAGGGAAAGGCCGGCTGACCGAGGGGCCGGGAAAAGAGCTGGAGGGGAAATGAGCGGATTTCTCGATACGCTTAAGGAGAAGGTGCTGCTTTTCGATGGCGGCATGGGCAGTATGCTGATAGCTGCCGGGCTCGGTGAGGGGGAGGCGCCCGACGAGTGGAGCCTCACGCGCCCCGACCTCCTTGCCGATATTCACACGAGATATCTCGAGGCCGGCGCGGACGTCATTCAGACGAACACCTTCGGCGCGACCTCGATCAAGCTCGCATCCTCATGCCGCGGCGGCGCTCCCGACACGGCGGAGCTCAACATAATGGCGGCCGAGGTGGCGAGGCGGGCGCTCGACGAGTTCATCGTGGGGGGCCGGTTCCTCGCGGGCGACATCGGCCCGACCGGAGAATTCTTCCCCCCGATGGGGCTCCTTACGGCGGACCGGGCAAGGGAGGCGTTCAGGGAACAGGCCGCTGCCCTCGAGAAGGGCGGCGTGGACCTTTTCCTGATCGAGACGATGTACGATATCCGGGAGGCGGTGGAGGCTGTGCGGGCCGTAAGGGAGGTCTCGGACAGGCCGGTCGTCTGCGAATTGACGATGGACCGCAAGAAAAAGGGATATTTTACGATAGTGGGCGATACGCCGGCGAAAGCGGCTGAGGTACTGATAGCAGAGGGTACGGATGTCATCGGCGCTAACTGCTCGATAACGAGCGGCGAGATGATAGACCTTGCTGTGGAGATGCGCTCCCTGACAGATGCCCCCCTTCTCTTCCAGCCGAACGCCGGCCTGCCTGAGTTCAAAGACGGGTGTGCCGTCTACAGGCAGGATCCGGAGGAATTCGCCGGCGACCTGATGAAGATGGTGGAGGCGGGCGCCGACGCCGTCGGCGGGTGCTGCGGGACCACGCCGGATTTCATAAGGGCCGTGAGGCGCCGACTGGACAGGATGTGAAGACCTGAAGATGGAACCTGTGATCCTCGAGGGATTTGAGATCGAGCCCGACCGCGCCGAGCTGTCGAGACTCCTGGGAAGGAAAAACGGAGGAGGGACCGGCACGGGGACAGGTCCGGGGGTCGATTCGCCGGCCAGCGACGCTGCCGGGAAGATATCGGCCGCTCTAGACTCCGCGCTCGAGGAATCAAGAAGCCTTATGGAGCCGAAGGCGATATACGTCACCGCGGCCGGGGCCGACCTGCCCGGATCGGACATGTTCACGGATCTCGAGATGGTCGCCTTCTGCGTATGCACTATAGGGCCTGCCCTCGAAAAGAGAGTGACTGCGTTGACGAAAGAGGGCGACATGCTCGCCGCCATCGTCCTCGACGCGATAGGATCGGCCGCCGCCGAGGCGACCGCCCGCTACGCGAACGACAGGATAGACGAGATGGCCGCCGCGGATGGGCTAAGGACCTCGTGCAGGGCCAGTCCGGGGTACGGCGACTGGGACGTAAGCGAGCAGAGGGCGCTCTTCGAGCTTGTCCCGGCCGGAAGGATCGGCGTGAAGCTCACCGCGAGCAGCATGATGGTCCCCCGCAAGTCGGTCTCGTTCGCCGTCCACATCGCCGAAGAACCGGTCAGGCTCCGGAGCGAGAGTTCCTGCAGGAACTGCGATATGGAGACCTGCCCATACAGGTTACTGGAATAGAAAGAATTATGCGGACCCCTGATATTGGACGATGACAAGACGGCAATCCGGACTAGAACGGCAACGGTACGGAAGGAGCTGGCGAGATGGGCATGACCCCGCGCGTTACATGGTTCGACGAAAAGACGAGAAAGAAGATCATCGCTGAAGCGATGGAGATCCTCGAAAAGATAGGCGTCTTCGTCGAGAACGACGAGGCGACAGAGCTGCTGGCCGGCGCAGGGGCCAGGGTAAAAGGCGGTCGCGTGATGATACCGTCGGCGGTCGTCGAAAAGGCGCTTGAGACCGCGCCCTCGAGGATACTCGTCTACGACCGCCGTGGGGAAGTCGCGATGGACCTGGGCGGGGACAGGATCCACTTCAACCCGGGCTCGGCGGCGCTTCGGATCTTCGACCCTGCGATCAATGATGCGCGGATACCTGTAACGGCCGACGTGATAAAGTACGTGCGCCTCACCGATGCCCTGCCGAACTACGCTGCACAGAGCACCGGGCTGATCCCGGGCGACGTCCCCGAGGAGATAGCTGACAGGTACAGAGTCTTCCTCGGCCTGCAGAACTCGGCGAAGCCGATCGTGACCGGGACCTTCAAGGTCGAGGCGTTCAAGGTGATGCACGAGATGCTCGCCGCCGTCTCGGGCGACGCGGAAACGCTGATGGAGAAGCCCATCGCCATATTCGACTGCTGCCCTTCGCCTCCCCTGATGTGGAGCGACCTGACCTGCCAGGCCCTTATCGACTGCGCTCATACCGGGCTCCCCGCGGAGCTCGTCTCGATGCCGCTTACGGGAGCGACTTCGCCCGTCACCCTGGCTGGAGCTGTCACGCAGCACTGTGCCGAGAACCTCAGCGGGATCACGATACATCAGCTCGCGCGCGCGGGCTCGCCGATCATATACGGCGGCTCGCCGGCCTGCTTCGACATGCGCAAGGGGACGACTCCGATGGGAGCTATCGAGACGATGATGATCGACGGCGCCTATGCCGAGATCGGGAAGCACCTCTGCGTACCGACGCACGCCTACATGGCGCTGAGCGATTCGAAGCCGGTCGACTACCAGGCCGGCATGGAGACGGCGATGGGCGCGGTCGTCGCCGCCCTCTCCGGCGTCAACAACGTCTCAGGCCCCGGGATGCTCGATTTCGAGTCGTGCCAGTCGCTCGAGAAGCTCGTCCTCGACAACGAGATCTGCGGGATGGCCCTGAGGCTCACACGGGGAATAGAGCTTCGCGACGACCCGATCGCGCTGCCGCTTATAGAGGCGGGGCTCGCGAAAAAGGAGTTTCTCTCGCTGCCGCACACCACGAAGTGGTTCCGCAAGGAGGCATATTTCCCAGATCCCGTGATCGAGAGAGGGACGCTCGATGAGTGGCGCTCTAAAGGGAGGAAGGACGCGGCGGAGCGGGCACACGAGAGAGCGGAGAAGCTCCTCGCGAAACACGAACCCGAGGCGCTCGATCCGGAAATCGTCGAACATATGACCGGGCTGATGGAAGCCGAGGCGAAACGGTACGGGCTCGACAGGCTTCCTGTCTGAGGCGGAGCGGTTGAACGAATTGAAGGAAAACTATCTCACACCGGGAGACCTGGAAGCGAACGCGGGACGGTTGATCCCCGAAGCCGCCAGGCGCGGGCCTGAGTTCGACATCTCGAAAGCGGCGCTGCTGATACTGGACATGCAGGCTTATTTTCTCGACGGGAAGTCTCACGCCTTCGTGCCGGACGCCCCGGCGATAGTATCCGGACTGGCCGGTCTCGCCCGGCGCTTCGGCGCCGCCGGCCGGCCGGTCATATCGACAAGACATTCGAACACGGCGGGCGACGCGGGGATGATGGAGGTGTGGTGGGGCGACCTCCTCGAGCCCGGGTCTCCTGAGGCGGCACTGGAGCCGATTCTCGAGGAGCTCTCTACTGATATTGTGGCCAAGACGCAGTACGATGCGTTCTATAAAACTGATCTCGAGCGCATCATCCGCGCCACCGGTACAGAGCAGTTAGCGGTCACCGGCGTGATGACTCATCTCTGCGTCGAGACGACGGCACGGGCGGCGTTTGTCAGGGGATTCGCAGTATTCATCCCCGCCGACGGGACCGCGGCATACAACAGGGAATATCATGCTTCCACGCTGCTCAACCTCTCGCACGGCGCAGCGGCCATAACCACATGTTCCGGGCTGATAGAGATGATGGAGAAGAAGCAGACATGAAGAAGAGCGACACAGCGATAATAGGAGCGGGTCCCGCGGGGATATCCGCCGCGCTTCAGCTGGCGAGATATGAGATATGCCCGTTTGTCTATGAAGCAGACACTCCCGGCGGTCTTCTCTACAACGCGGGAAGGGTCGAGAACTATCCGGGGTTCCCGAAGGGTATAGACGGCCCCGACCTGGCGTCCCTTTTCGCAGCGGGGCTCGATTCGACCGGCGCCGTGGTCTGTCCCGAGGAAGTCCTCGCTGCGGACTACTCGGCGGGCGTTTTCAGGGTGCACGCGGAGGCGGAGGCGGATTTCTCACGGCTGATAATAGCCACGGGCACCAGGCCCGTTCCGCTCGACGACGTAGAGTACGACGATCCGGGCACGGAGGAAGCGATAGACTACGGGATCGGCGAGATCAGGAACATCACAGGCAGGTCGGTGGCGATAATCGGCGCGGGGGACGCGGCGTTCGATTACGCGCTGACCCTCTCAAAGAGGAACGACATCGTGATCCTGCAGAGGGGCGAGAGACCCCGCTGCAATGCCGCCCTTCTGAGGCGTGTTGCCGGCAGCGAACGGGTCACGGTCCTCGAGAGCGCTTCGGTCGTGAAGATCTCGCGGGACGGAGGCGGGCGATTCGCGCTGTCGCTCTGCGCGGGGGGGTGCGGTTCACATGACAGGATGACCGCCGACCACGTCATAGCGGCGATAGGAAGGGTGCCGAGGGAGATAGCGTTTCTTTCAGGCCTTGCGGACGCGATCGACGGTCTGGCGGAAGAGGGAAGGCTTCGGTTCGCCGGGGACGTCATGAACGGGATGTACAGGCAGACGTCGATAGCCGTTGGAGACGGCGTAAGGGCGGCGATGGAGATATATGCAGGTAAAGGCCTGGACGGGTAGCGACGAGGTCGCCAGGGTATACATGGCGGAAGCGGACGGCGGCAGGCATGTCGAATTCGTCGAGTCGGTCGAACCGCCGCTGCCGCGAGAAGAGAAGTGGGTGCTGATCGTATCTACCCTCTTCGGATGTCCGGGCGGCTGCCGTTTCTGTGACGCGGGCGGCTCTTATGGCGGCAGGCTATCCACCGGCGAGATCTTATTTCAGACAGACTATATGATCGACCGCAGGTATCCCGGCCGCCGCGTACCGGCGAAAAAGTTCAAGGTGCAGCTGGCCAGGATGGGCGAGCCGGCGCTGAACGACGCGGTGCTCGATGTCCTGGAGATGCTTCCCGGACGGTACGACGCTCCGGGCCTGATGCCAGCCCTGTCGACGATCGCCCCCGTCGGGAGAGATGCGTTCTTCGAACGGCTGCTCGATATCAGGAGGGGGATTTACGACGGGCGTTTCCAGCTGCAGTTCTCCCTGCACACCACCGACGCCGTAAAGCGCGACTGGCTGGTGCCGCCGAAAAAGTGGGACTTCCAGGCGATAGCGCGATACGGCGAGCGGTTTTTCGTGGCAGGCGGAAGGAAGATAACCTTGAACTTCGCTCTCGCCGAAGGAATGCCCCTCGACGCGGCGGCCCTCTTCAGCCATTTCGACCCCGAGAAGTTCCTCGTCAAGCTGACGCCGATCAACCCGACATGCGAGGCCGTCCGCAGCGGTGTCCGATCCTTGATAGTAGGGGGAGTAGAGCCGGAAGCCGTGATCTCGCCCCTGCGTGACGCCGGGTACGAAGTGATCCTCTCGATAGGTGAGTTCGAGGAGAACCACATCGGCTCGAACTGCGGACAATATATAAGGAGATACCTCGACGGGGGAGAACCCTTCGAGGCGGGGTACAACTACGAACTGGAAAAGGCCTGAAAAGAGAAGAGGTGTTTCATGTCCGGACTTATCGCGGAGATAGTCTCCATTATCCTTGCGGCGTTCTTCGGCGCGCTGACCGTGATAACCCTTCAGCGCCAGGGACGGGTGAAACATCGCCTCAGGGCGATGCTCGGTATAATGTTCGCGGTACTCGCGATCAGCCTGATCGTCTCGAGGTTTATTCTAGGCAGGCTGGACGGCGCAACGCTTCTTGTCGATGTCCCCGTAATAGTGGTCGGAGCAGTGCTCTTCAGGACCGCGATATACAGCCGGCAGCAGATATCAGACAATGACGAATCGGAAAAAGACCGTTAGCGCAAAAGCACCGTCTTTTTCGTCTGTATGATCGCGCCGGTGCTCATCCTGCAGAAATAGACCCCTGTCGCCGCCGCGCCCCCCTCGCTGTTCCTGCCGTTCCAGACGACCTCGTGCCTGCCTTTCTCGAAAACACCATCGACAAGAAGGCATACGGCTCTTCCCGCAGCGTCGTATATCGCGATCCGCACGCGGGCCCGCTCGCTGATGTAGAAGGGGATCGTCGTCGACGGGTTGAAGGGGTTGGGGTGGTTCTGCGAGAGGAACGCAGCCCGCGGCGATTCCGCAGGATCGGCGTCTGTGGAGCCGTTGAAGTAGACCCTGCCCGCATAGATGTCATTCCATGTCGTCGCGGCGTCGCGGTTGTCGCGCCAGGAGACAATACCGCCGCCGGCGCTGTCGGTGGTGATCCTGATATCCATCTGGTTTTCTACATCGGTACAGATCGCCGTTCCAGTGACGGGCCCCTGTACGTTTCCGTAAGCGTCGACCGTGCGGGCATAGACATCGCCGAGGTAGGAGATATTCCTGTTTTCCTGCCATGCGACGGCGGCGCCGCCTTTGCCATCGGAAGCTATCTGGGGGTCGTACTGGGACGCGATGGCCGTGCAGATCAGGACCCCGTCGCCGTTCCAGAGGAGGCCTCCGGCGCCGTCGATCCGCTGGGCATAGATCCCTCGCGGGGTCCGGCCGTCGTTCCAGCAGAGGACCGCGCCGCCGCTGCCGTCGGGCGCGATCTGGGGGTCGGTACGGCCGCCGATATAATAGGAGTATATGACAAGGCCGTCCGCGGCCCACAGGGTATCGCCGCCGGCGTCGACATGCTGTGCATAAAGTCCGTTGCGGGTACTTTCCTCCCACGTGATGATCGCTCCGCCGGCCTCGTCGGAAACAAGCTGGGGAAATGTCTGTTGACCCGCCTCGGTGCATATCGGGATGCCTGCCGGCCCCCACTGGACCGTCCCGCCCGCGTCGAGCCTCTGTGCATAGACGTTCTGGTCCGAAACGACGCGATCGTCGTCCCAGACGACGATGACACCCCCCGCTCCATCAGTAGCGATGCGGTGCCTGAGCTGGTCGGCCGGATCGTCACAGACAAGAACGCCGTCGAGAGGCCAGAGCCTGCTCCCGGAGGCATCGAGACGCTGGGCTCGGAGATCGTAGTCTCCGGCGGCGTCATCCCTCCATACGATTATCGCGCCGCCCGCCCCGTCAGATACAATAAGGGGGTAATTCTGGACATCCGTGCCGGCATAGACGACGGCGCCCCAGTAGGCCCACAGCCTGTTGCCCGAGGCGTCGAGGCGCTGCGCGTAGATGTCCTGGGAGTAGGTCGCGTTTTCGCGGCCGTCGGACCAGACGACGAGCGCTCCTCCGGCCCCGTCCGGGGCTATATCGACAGGCTCCCAAGCGTAAAGGGAATCCGGCGTGAGCATCCTGCCCCCGCCCCATAAAAGATTCCCGTTCGTGTCTATCTTCTGGACGAAGATGCTGGGATGCTGCATAGAGCTGACGAAATGCTGCAGCCAGGCGATATACGCGCCTCCGGTAGTATCCGGGGCGATACGCGGGGCGAGCTCGTTCCTGTCTCCAGCAGAGACCTTGACGCCGTTATTCTGCCACGCCGCCCGGACGGGCAGGGCGAAGATCAGGATTGAAATGACAATAAGGACACCAGGTTCAAAGGTCCTGTGCCGCATGAGCGTACCCCTCCCGCAGAATTGTAAAGAGATTTAACCCGTAAAAAGTCTAGCAGATTCAGCGGCTGACTTCAATAAAAGTACCGGGGGTAATGTCCACAGGCAGGGTGGGGATTACGCGGCTGGATGTGAGCGTCCCGGGCCTATCGGGGGGGTATGAGGAGCGGGTCTGCCCTGAGAATCCCTCGGTGCCTCCGGGGATTCTGGTGCAGACCCGCTCCGGGTCGATCTACTTGATGGCCGCTTTCACAGCGAACTGGAACCTCATGGCGTCGCAGTCCTCGCTGGTGCTCGCCTCTCCGTAGGTCTTGGCCGTGTACTTCGTCTGCATGTAGGCGACCTCGAACATCAGGGAGACATTGCCGGTGAGGCTGTACATCACGTTGCCGTACGCCTCTGAGTTCAGGTCCTTCAGCGTGTATGTCTCGCCGTCGTCAGGGACCTTCCACTCGGTGTCGTCCGGATCGTCGAACGTATAGCCGAGGTTGAGGCTCATCTTATCAGTCGCGCCGATCTGGATCTGGCCCCAGCCGCCCATAGACGGGAGAGGATCTCCGAGGGGGTTGACGCCCTGGCCGATCCCGCCGAGATACTGGCTGAGGTCCTCGCCAGTGAAGAACTCTCCGAGAAGGGTGACGCGCCTGTTGATCTTTATCGTGAGGTCGCCGTTGAGCGACCAGGAGGGCGTGTCGGACTCGTCGTTGGAGTATTTCTCCTGGCCATAGTGGCCCGATACGCCGATGGCGAATCTGCCCTCGCTCCCCATCGGTACCCCGAGGCCGAGGCGGCCCTGGACGGTCGGGATCCCGGAGTCGGCGCCGTCATCTAACGCGTCCTTGTCAAGATTGTTGCCGATGTTCCTCGAGATCCCGGCGTCGAGTTTCAGGTCGGCCTTTTCACCCGGTTTCATCTTCAGGGTGACGCGCATCTGCGGTCTGCGGTAGCCGATATTGCCCTGGTCCCAGTTGACCGAGTAGTTGACGGTCTTCGGGTTGAGCGGAGAGATGATGTCCCATGTCTGTCCGAAAAGAAGGGCCCAGGAATCGGCTTCCATCGACACGTAGGCGTGGCGAAGCATCGGCTGCGACTTGTTCTCCGCCGGCGCCGCTCCGTAGAAATCGAACTCGAGTTTCGCCTTTGTCGTGTAGGAATCCTCTTTCCACCAGAAATCGAACCCGAGCCTCGTCTCGTTGGCCGTCATAAAGAACTCGTCGTTCTTCTCGTCAGCCTGGACGACCCATAGCCTGTAATCGCCCGGATAGATCCTGGCATTGTCCCATGCCGCGTCCGTCTTGAAGAATCCGCTGAACTTGAATCCGTAGGCCGGCTCCGCGGCCGACAGCGGCATCGAGACCGAAGCGAGGACGGCAGCCGCGAGGGCCGCCATTATAACGCGCTTCATTTGACTCTCCTCCCTTTTGGTGTCGCGCGATCTCAGTAATCGCCTGAACGTTTTTTCAGCGACAGAGAGTCGGGCATAAGAGGCCCCGGTGTCAATTGTTTTTGAGGAGACGCCATTCGCCGGCGGAGCGGAAAGGCTCGAACCCGTCCGTCTCGTACTCGCGCCCGGGAGGAGGCGCGCCGCGCACGAGGAGATAATCGAGGCTGGAGTAACGCCCGTCATACCGGCCGAACCTGCCGATCCACTCGAGGTATGCGGGCAGGATGGTGATCGGCGCCTTGCGTCTCACCACGCCGAACCTGTACGCGATGATGCTTGTCGTCGCGATCCCCTTCTTCCAGATGATGTAGTAGCCGGGGTAGTGGATGTACGCGGGAGTGCCGCGCCACCTGTAGTCATAGATCATTCCCGAGAGTATCCTTCCCTTCCAGCTGTCAGGGAGGAAATCGGGCGTGAATCCCTCATTCTTGCCGTTGAAGGATCGAAAATCGCCCCACCAGAGAAGAAGGTGAACGACGCACACCGCGGCCGCGACAGCCGGAATCAGGCCGGCTGGACGGCCCTTCCAGGCGACGCCCGCGAATACAGCTAGCGAAAGCAGTACGATGACAGAGAACCTCTGCGCGAGGACCGCCTGGCCCGGAAGGTCCCTTGGCAGCAGGACGTAGCAGCCCAGAGAGACGGCGAGCAGCAGGAGAGCGTATCTCTTCCCCGGTGGCGCCTGGAAGGACTGCCTGCGCCTGAGAAAAAGCGGGATAACCGCCGCAGCTATTATTACAATCGTAAAAGCGATGCCGATCGCCTTTCCCGCTGAACCGCCGATAACGCTGTAGTTATCGAGGAACAGGATCTGCCACCGTGCCGTGAATGAAGAAAAGAACTCGCCGGTGTAGTAGTCGGCGAGATGTCCAGAAGTGCTCGGTCCCAGCCAGAACCCGCGTCCGAAAAACCACCATACCAGAAGCATCGCCGCCGGGGGAACAGCGGTCAGGCAGTTTAATGCCCTGCGCGCCGGCCTCGTCTCGCGCGCGGAAACCATGAATACAATGTGGAGGATGATCGCGAAGATCGCGGCCAGAGCGTGCGCGAAGAAGATCAGAAAGAGCAGCAGAGCGCTGGCGGCCGCATCCCTCCATCCAAGTCCCATCGCCATCCCCGCCGACGCCCGGGCCGACAGAATAATGAGCGGGACCGCCATGGTATACCCGGCGAAACCCCAGCAGACCGAATAGCCGTAAAGAAGCAGAAGGGACAGGATGGCGGGCCACAGCGCTCCTCCAAGCCGTCTTGTCAGGAGCAGTACGGAAAGGGGCAGCAGGAGGACATAGAGGGCATACCAGACCCTGTTCGCCGCCTCGACAGATGGAAAGATCCTCGACGAGCAGAAGATGATGTGCAGAACATTCGGCTTTGGAAAGAGATCGACCTCGTAGTATTTCGCGAACTCGTTTCCGAACTCGCCATAGTGACGGACGATCGTCGATGCCGCGAGATGGTTCGGCAGATCGACGAAAGGGAGTAGGCGTGAATCCGACACGGCCAGGACATGCAGGAAGACGAGCGCCGCGAAAACGGCCATAAAGATCTTTCCCGAGGAACTGGATCGTGTCATTTTCCTGCCGCCGTCAGCCGATCGCGATCATGCGCTCTATGGCTATTCTCGCCGCGTCGGATGTCTTCTTCGGGACTTTGATCACGGGCTCGAGTGTCTCGAGCGATGCGAGGATCTTCTCAAGCGAGATCTTCTTCATGTTGGGGCAGACCGCATTCGGCGAGGCAGGGATGAAAGTCTTGCCAGGGTAAAGCTTCTCGAGCCGGTAACACATGCCGACCTCCGTGCCCACTATGAAGGTGTCCGCGTCGCTCTCCCCGGCATACCTGATCATCGATCCGGTGCCGAGCGTAACGTCCGCCTCGGCCTCGATCTCCGGGCTGACCTCGGGATGCACCATGACGACAGCGCCGGGGTATCGTTCCCTGAGCTCCCGGATCTCCTCCAGCATGATCTTCTGGTGCGAGGGGCAGAAACCGTTCCAAAGTATCATGCTGCGGCCGGTCTGCAGTGAGACCCAGCCCCCGAGGTACTGGTCTGGTCCGAAGATGATCTTTTCTTCCTCAGGGATAGAGTCGATCACGGCGAGAGCGTTAGCGGAGGTGCAGCAGATGTCGGTCAGGGCCTTGACCTCCGCAGTCGAATTGACGTACATCACCGTGACGGCGCCTGGATGTTTTTTCTGGAGCGCGCGGAGCTGGCCGGCGTCGAGCATGTCGGCCATCGGGCAGCCCGCGCCAGGGTCGGGAAGTATCACTGTCTTGCCGGGGGAAAGGATCGCCGCGGTCTCGGCCATGAAATGAACGCCGCAGAATATTATGATCTTTTCTTCCAGCGTCGCGGCGAGGCGGCTGAGATCGAGGGAGTCGCCCAGATGATCGGCGACATCCTGGATCTCCGGCGGCTGGTAGTTGTGTGCGAAGATGACCGCGCCGCGCTCCTCCTTGAGGCGGAGGATCTTCTCGACCAGTTCGATTGCAGGCATCTTATCAGGGCCCTCGCTGGTTGATTCTAGAAGCCAGGTCCTCACCCGGCTTCTCAGTCTTTCTTTTCTTCTCCGTCGAGGATGCACCCGCAGTGCGGGCACTCGCTGAGCGAACTCGAGACGATCTTGCCGCATTCGGGGCAGTCGCTCAGCTTGGTCTTGCACGATGCGCAGAACGGATAAGAATCCTCGATGTCCGAATCGCAGTAGGGGCAGGTCTGCCCGTGCAACTCGCTTTCATGGGCGTGCGGTTTTGGAGCGGGCTCGCCGGTCCCCTTCCTCTTGCGGTAATCCTCGATCGCCGCGTGAAGGGCGTCGGCCCCGAGGTTGGAGCAGTGCATCTTGTTCTTGGGAAGGCCGCCGAGCTCCTTGGCGACCATCTCGTTGGTTATCTTCATCGCCTCATCGAGGGTCTTGCCGGTCGCCATCTCGCTCACCATGCTCGAGACGGCGATGGCTGCCCCGCAGCCGAAAGTCTTGAACTTGACGTCCGCGAGCCGGTCGTCCTTTACGGTGATCATGAAAGTCATCATGTCGCCGCATGTCGGGTTGCCGATCTCTCCTATGCCGTCGGCGTCCTTGATCTCGCCCACATTGCGCGGTCTCATGAAATGGTCCATCACTTTGTCGCTGTACATCGGCATCGTTTTTCTCCTGTCGGTTGCCTTCCCTTTTTCAGATAAGCTGCCAGATCACTTTTTGTCCCTGTTATATATGGGCGACATCTCGCGCAGCCGCGAGACGACGGGCTTCATCTCCTCTATCACCGTGTCGACGTCCGAGAGCTCGTTCGAGTCGCCAAGCGTGAACACTATCGATCCCTGGGCCGTGGCGGCGTCGTATCCCATAGCCTCGAGGACGTGGCTTCCCTTAAGCGCCTTCGATGTGCAGGCAGAGCCGCTGGCGGCCATGATCCCTTTGTTGTCGAGAAACAGCAGAAGCCCTTCCCCCTCGATATACTTGACGCAGAACGAAGCGTGCCCTGGAAGACGCTTCTCGGGGTGCCCGGTCGCGATCACGTCGGGGATCGCGGCGGGAAGCCTCTCTATGAAAGCGTCCCTTATCCTGGTCAGGCGGGCCGCCCTGTCGTTAAGCTCCGCCAGGGCGAGAGAGGCAGCGACGCCCATTGCGGCGATCGCGGGGATGTTCTCCTGGCCGGCCCTGAGGCCCCTCTCCTGGACGCCGCCCTGGATCATCGGCCTGAGCGGGAACCCCTTGCCGATTATAAGCGACGCCGCTCCCGGAGGACCGCCGAAATTCTGGGCCGCGATAGTCATGGCTCCGGCGCCGATCTTCGTCATGTCTGTCTCGATCATTCCCGCAGCGCCCCACGAATCGGTATGGAACGGGACGCCTGCCTCTCTGCACAGCGCGGCGAGCTCCACGACCGGTTGTACCGTGCCGACCTCGGTGCTCGCGTGAATCACCGAGACGACGGCTGCTCCGCCCTCGAGCGCCTTTTTGAGGTCGCCGGGGTCGACGGACCCGAAGCTGTCGACCGGGAGGGCCACGACCTCGAACCCTTCCTTCTCGAGTGTCTTCGCGGGTGTCATTATCGATATATGTTCGATCGCAGAGATGATGATCCTGTTCGACTTGTTCGCCCGCCCCCTTGCGATGCCCTTGAGCGCCAGGTTGTTCGCCTCCGAGCCGGTTGCGGTGAATATCACGTCGTTCGCCGTCATCCCTACTAGGGACGCGACCTGCTCGCGCGCCTCGGCCAGGACCTCGGCCGCCCGTTGGCCGCGGGTGGTCACGCTCTGGGGATTGCCGAACCCTTCCTCGAGAAGGGGGATCATCGCGTCGAAGGCTTCCTTCCTGACCGGTGAGGCCGCGATGTGATCGAGATATATCTCTCTGCTTTCGCTCATAAGGTTCCCTTCCTGTCTTACCGTGGCCGTGCCGGCGGCGCGACCGCCTCCGTCGGAGACACCCCATCCGACCGGTATGGCTGATCATATATATTCGAGATCGATGATAAGTAGAAATAATTTACTGCGAGCCCCCCTTAAAGAAAAGGAAAATGACACGGACTGTCAACAATTTACAACGAAACCGGAGCGGCCGGAGCCTTTACCCGGGCGCGTATTATGTTATAATCAAATGTAACCACAGGCTCGGATATCGGGACGATCATCATGGGGGGTCCCGAAAGGGACCAGCGGTAAGCCCGGGATCCTCCTGCCCGGAGATACCAGCTCTGACAGGGAAGTGCATGATGAAACGCTCAAAAACGATCTCAAGGTCCCTCGCCCCGGCGGCATTGATATTCACGGCGATGTTGCTCTCTGCCCCGGCCAGCGTTCATGGCAAGGCGGCGTCCGGCGGCAGGAAGCACCCCGCCGCGCACGAGAGAAAGCGGGACGATTCGCAGAATGTGCCGGACCGCAGCCAAGGGGCTGTCTCTGAGAAGAAGAAGGGGCCGGCGGAGAGGCGTGACAGCAAGGATCCGCCATCCGGCACTACCTTCGTCAGAAGGCCGCCGAGAGAAGCCGGGAAGGCTCCCGGGACTGACAAGAAGGAGATGGGCGAGCTGGGAAGGAACAGGAGGGATGACCTCAGGCGCCACATCATGCCCCTCATACGCCCGAGGCCGCCGCGCATATTGCCGAAGCCCCGTCCGCCCCGTATCCACTACCCCCGCACGATCATATACTATGACTATCCCCATGTATATCTCCCCGAGCCGCTTCCAGGGTCGATCGACGAGGACCTGTACGGGATCGAACTTCCTTTCGGCCCCATCCTCCCGTGGGAGATAGGCGAGTTCCTGCTGATCAGGCTCAAGAACCTCGAGCAGGAGGGGCTTGGCGGAACGAAGATCGTCGCGATCGTGCAGACCATGGATGAGATGGGATGGGAGGAGTTCTTAGACAGGTTCGGGGACAACATCACGGACGCGTTCTATTACGGCCCCGTCGGCCGCACATCTTTCCTTGTATCGATGCCGGTCTCCGATATCCTCGACCTCATGGTACGAGAAGGCATAAGGTGGATAGGTGAATACTATCCTGAGTACAAGATCGTGCCCGGCGGCAGGAACACGAAGTTCTACGTACTGTCCCTCGAGGGCGATACGACCGGATTCCGAAGAGAGCTGCGTGACGCCGGCGTGTTCGTCATGGATTTCGACCCGGAGACACAGGAATACTACGTCCGCAGCAGTCAGGACGTCTATTCTCGGGTCGCTTCCTTCTGGTGGGTCGCCAGGGTCTCCGGCGTCCCGGGTGAGCCCTTCTTCCAGCCCGGCTCCGAATGGTCAGAGATCGGACTGGCCCGGTGACCCCGCAGGGGAACCCTGGTTTTTCCGCACGACGCAAAAATAAATACCCACCATTTCGGTAATATATTATATTCGAGTGAAAGCAGTGCTTTTCAGAATCAGCGCCCGGCAGGGCCGGACGGCGGATCAGGGGCCGCTGATATGGTTCCTGCCCGGGCGCCTGATCCGGCTTCACGCGGTTACCTTCTCCTGTTACAATGACGAGGTAATGCACGGACCCAGGCAGGCCCGCCTCAGGCAGGCCTGCCCGTATCTGTTACCCGAGGAGAGTCATGATGACACGCAGGCCGATCCCCGCTCTCTTTCTTCTTGTGATTCCCGTAATAGTCCTCATGGCACTCCCGCCCATTACGCTCGGCGGCCCAGAGCAGCCTGGCGGGTTCCGGTTCGTATTCATGACGGACATCCACGTGATGCCGGAGCGCCGGGGCGCAGAGGGGTTCACGGCAGCCATAGACAGGGTCAACGAACTTTCCCCTGACTTCGTCATAACGGGCGGCGATCTTGTATATGACGCGCTGGAAGCAAGTTACGAAAGAGCAGACTCGCTTTACAGGTTGTACGGCGATCTCTGCCGGCGATTCCGGATGCCCGTCCATAACACGATCGGCAACCATGAGATCTTCGGACTCTACGCCGCGAGCGGGATAGACCCCTCGCACCCCGAGTACGGCAGGAAGATGTTCAGCAGCAGGCTGGGAGGCGGCTCGACCAGCTCCTCGTTCGATTTCGGGGGCTGGCACTTCATCCTGCTCGACACGATAGGTTTCACCGGTGAGAGGCGGTATTACGGCCACGTCGGGCGGGAGACGCTCGAATGGATCGCCTCGGATCTCGGCAGGGTCGACCCGGAGACCCCAGTAGTCCTCTGCGTGCACATCCCTCTTGTGTCTCCCTCGATTCAGATCAGTTACGGGACGGCTGAAGGGGTTCCGGCGGCCGAGATGGTGACCAATACCCCGGAGGTCATGTCGCTGTTCAAGAGGCACGACCTGCGGCTCGTCCTCCAGGGACATCTTCATATCGTAGAGCAGGCGCAGGTCGGGCGTACAAAGTTCGTCACGGGCGGCGCCGTCAGCGGGGCCTGGTGGAAAGGGCCCTACAAGGGGTTTGCCGAGGGGTTCCTGGTCGTCGACATCGTGGATGGCGCAATAGACTATCATTACGAGGGTTACGGCTGGCAGACAGACAGGTAGCGGCAGGGTTTTTCGGGGATCTCCATCTCGTCCCCGCCGGGGCAGTATCACTTCTCTAAGGCGGCGCCGGCGGGACGGCAGCCGCCGCCGCCGGACAAGACATTAAAAAATAATTGGTGGAACCTCCGGATAATACTATTTTATAATATACTATTGATCGATACGGAGAAGTCCCGGTCCCCCTTTCGGAGCCGACGGGAAGAAATGGGGTATCGGGTCTGTTTTCAGTAGAGGGATCAGAGGTATCTATCATTGGAGAGCGGGGCCGCCAGCCGGCGCCCGCATGAAAGAGGAGACCTGATGAACCTTTCGAGAAAGCTGGGCCTGTCGCTTGTGGCTTTCGCCTTGACAGCGGTAGTGCTCGCGTCGACAGCCGGGGCGGCGCAGAAGGACCCCCCCAAGATGTATATTCGGGACACGGAACCCGATATCGGCACGTTCTACGAAGGAGTCGACATCGATTATGTGTTCACGGTGAGGAACAACGGGGTGGCGGAACTGCACATACTCGGCGTCCGCCCTGGGTGAGGCTGCTCAGTGGCCGACTATGACGAGGTCATCCCTCCCGGGTCGGAGGGAAAGATAGGCGTAAAACTTATAGGCAGCAAACTTCATCCCGGACGGTTCAAGAAGGACTTCACGGTGACGACAAATGATCCCGAGAAGTCGAAGGTGACGCTGAGCGTCACGGGGAATGTCGTTCAGGTGTTCCAGGCTTCGAAAGCGCTGGCCCTGTCGGGATTCAGGGGAGAGAAGCTCAAGGATGAAGTTATCCTCACATCCTCTCTCGAGGAGCCGATAAATCTGACCGGGTATCACTGGTCTGAGCAGAGCAAGGACAAGAACGCGCTCGCCGATGGCGTAGGCATCAAGATAACCACTCTCGAGAAAGGCAAGAAGTTCAAGATCGATACGTGGTTGGAGAAGGACCTTGCGCCGAGGCAGTACTACGCCGACCTGTACATCGATACCGATTCAAAGAAGCTTCCCGAGAAGAAGTTGCCTTTCAGGCTGCAGATCATGGATGACGTCGAGCTTCATCCGAGCACGATATACATGAGAGAGCTCCAGATGACCGAAGGAACATCAAAGAGCTTCGAGAAGATAGTATCGATAATCTCCGCCAGAGGAGACTCGCTGAAGATCCTGGACGTGATCCCGAGTGATGACTCGATCACATGGAACATCAGGGAGGTCAAGCCCGGCAAGGCATACACATGCAAGTTCCAGATCAGGCCGAAGGCGGAGCCGGGCAAGTACGAAGCGACGCTGAAGTTCCTGACCAATTATCCCGGATACGAGGAGATGGTCGTGCCGATCAAGGGCTCCGTGAGAATAACAAAGGAAGTGGGAAAGTAGCAGCGGACGGGTCGCGGCTCTTGTTGCCACGCATGCCGCGATACATCAGGAACCATCCGGGACGCGTCCGGAGTTCGGCGCGTCCCTGTTTTTAAAGGGGCGAATATAATGACTGGAAGAATCAGGATATCAGTGCTGGCCCTGCTGTTTGTGGCCGTTCTGGCAGGCTCGACCTTTGCCGGGGTCGATCCGCAGAGGGAGACGGCCGCGAAGGAGGCTCTGGAGAAGCTTATGGGCGAACTCCAGCAGGGGCGCAACACGGTCCCGGTGGATCAGCTCATCGTCCGGGCCGAGGAAGGGCTCAAGGGCTTCATAAAGACCTGGTCCGGGACGGCGGCCTCCGGGAGCGCCATGGTCGTGCTAGGGCAGATGTTTTCGCAGATAGGGCGCGGCGCGGACGCGAAGGCCGTTCTGAAGACGTATACCGAGGGGAAGTTCCCGAAGGATCCATCGGAACAAGGTATGGCGTGGATGGCGCTCGCCAACGCTTATTTAGGCGAGGACGATTTCGATGGCGCGGCGAGCGCACTGAGCAAGGCGGTCGCGATCGAGGGCATCGATCCCAAGATGAAGGAATCCGCGAGCGGGATGCTCGCGCGTCTCGAGACGATGAAGAAGCTTAAGATCGGCGCGGAAGTGATCGATTTCAAGGCGACGGATATAGCCGGCAAACCGATCAGCCCGTCGGACTACAGGGGCAAGGTCGTCCTGATCGACTTCTGGGCGACCTGGTGCGCTCCCTGCAGGGCGGAGATGCCCAATGTCAAGAAGATCTATTCCGACTATCATGCCAGGGGTTTCGACATAATCGGCGTCTCGATGGACAACAACCGCCAGGCGCTCGATTCATACCTGAAGGAACAGGACATGAAATGGCGCCAGATCTTCGACGGAAAGGGATGGCAAGCCGAGATAGGCCAGCTCTACGCCGTCAGTTCCATACCTGCCACCTTCCTTCTCGATAAGAAGGGAAAGATCAGGTACAAGAACCTGCGTGGCAGCGAGCTTACCGAGGCGGTCGAGAAGCTGCTCAAGGAATAGCGCAAAGCCTCGGGGAGCGGCGCCGCTGCCAGGAGGCCGCTCGCGCGCGCAGGCATGAGACAGGACGGGCGGGCCAGGCGGTCCGCCCTTTTCCGTGTAAACCCCAACTCGTTTTCCTGCGCCAAGAAAACAATTCCTTTACGGTTTTCCGAAAAAAATAATCTTGACACTTTCGCCGCGTTTGTGGAATTGTACTTTCTGCTGTCTCGGGCATGCCGAAGGTGGCATGCTGCTGGTAAGGTGAATTAAGGCCGCCGTATCCACGGTAGCCGATTCTTTTTACGGAAACAAACCACATGCAGTTTATCGACTCGACAAACTTCGAGAGGTTGCTCAAGAAGCTTTCCGGTGAGGGAGAGCTTTTTGTGCCCGTCACTGAAGAAGACACCGGAAAATTACATATCGAGCGCGTTGATGCCTTCCCACTGCCCGACGGTATGAGCTTGGAAGGCTATCGCACCGTCGAGACGCTGAAGGGGTTCGCGCAGCTTCTCCGCTCGACAGTCGCCGAGTATCCGGCCGAGGAACTCGATGAGCTCGAGGCTGGTGAGAACGCCCCCTCGTTCATCATCGTCGGCGCGAGGGCCTGCGACATCGCGGCAATGGGACTCGTAGACAAGGTACAGATAGAAGGGGATTTCGAAGACCCGTTCTACCGGATACGCAGGGAGAAGATGTTCACGATAGCCGCCGATTGCACTGATTGCGGCGAATCGTGTTTCTGCAACCTGGTCGGCAGGAAGCCGTGGCCCGAGAAGGGGTACGACCTGACCGTATCGAAGGTCGACGCGGGATATCTTGTCGAAGCGGGATCTGAGCGCGGCGAGAAGGTCATCTCCGAAAACGGGGACCTCTTCACCGCCCCGCGCGACGGGCAAGAGAAATCGAGAGACGAAGCGCGGATGAAGGTCGTCGCGAAACTCAAGGAAAACAACAAGGACTTCCCCGATGCGGCGAAGATGACCGAGCCGCTCAGGGAAGCGTTGACAGAAGGCCTCTGGGAAGAGGAATCGGCCAGGTGTGTCGAGTGCGGCGCCTGCACAAATATCTGCCCGACCTGCTACTGCTTCCTCCTCTTCGATATCGCCGACGGCGAGAAGTTCAGGAGAGTGATGTCCTGGGACAGCTGCCAGGTCACCGGGTACGCGCGGATGGCGGGAATGGGCAATCCCAGGCCCCGCCTGAGCGACAGGGTCAAGCACCGTTATTATCACAAGTATGATTATCTGCCCCTGAGCCACGGCGAGATCTTCTGCACCGGCTGCGGAAGGTGCATAGACACATGCAGCGCCGGTATAGACATGCGGGCAGTGTTCCGGAATGTAATGAGCAAGGCAGCCAAGTAAGGGAGCAAATGGGATGAAAAACCCGTATTATCCCATCGATACTGTCGTAGAAGACGTTATCACCGAGACCCCGACGATCAAGACGTTCGTCCTCAAGCCCGTAAGGCCGATAAAGTTCAAGGCCGGCCAGTTCATGCAGCTCACGGTTCCCGGAGTGGGCGAGGCTCCGTTCACGCCCAGCTCCGACCCGAACATCACCGAAAGGATGGAGATCACCATCCTCAGGACGGGAAAAGTCACCGAAGCGCTGCACGACCTTGGCCCCGGCGCGAAGGTCGGCCTCAGGGGGCCGTTCGGCAAGGGATACCCGCTCGATAAGCTCGTGGGCAAAGATGTGCTCGTCGTAGGCGGCGGCGTGGGCCTCGCCCCGATGAGGGCACTTCTCTACGCGCTCTTCGCCGACCCTTCGAAGTACAAAAAGATCGTGATAAAGTTCGGCGCGAGAGAACCTGCCGAGCTGAGCTTCCGCAGGCAGTACGACGAATGGCGCGGCCTCGCGGGAAACATATCGCTTCAGACGACGATCGACGTTCCGCATCCTGACTGGACGGGACACGTCGGCCTGGTCACTACTCTGCTCGAGAAGGGCAAGCTCGAGGGGATCGACATAAGCGACGGTTTCGCCCTTTCGTGCGGGCCCGAGATCATGCTCAAGTTCGTCACCCTGAAACTTCTCGAGATAGGCTACAAGCCCCCGCAGATATACCTGTCGATGAACAGGAAGATGTCTTGCGGGATGGGCAAATGCGGGCGTTGTAACGTCGGCCACTATTACCTGTGTGTCGACGGTCCGGATATGTGTTACGACAAGATCAAGCACGTTCCGAACGTGTTCGGCTAGTTCACTTGTTGTTGGGCCGCGCCGGCGGCCCGGGAAGAAAAGTCGTATATGAGTGAGATACGCAGCAACTGTTCGATCTGCTCTCTGGCCTGCCCGCTGATCCTCAGGGGCGGCCGCAGGAGCCCTGTCTTCACAAACGCGTCGATCCTTACCCTGGACTGGGACGGCAGTGAGGATTCGAAATACGGCGGAAGCCTCTGCGCAAGGGGGGCGGCGATGGTCGAGTTCGTCTCCCACCCCGACAGGCTCAACTACCCGTACATCCTCGGAGAGAGGGCTCCCTATGAGGCCGCGGTAAAGGATGCGGCGAAGAATCTTTCGGCCGTAAAAAAAGAGGCGGGCGGCGACGCCATCGCAATACTCGTGGGTGACAATCTGACCAACGAGGAGGCGGCGCTCGCGCTCAAGTTCGCAAGGGAGATCATAGGGACGGAAAAGATCGCCCTCATGGCTCCGGACGATGTCCCGCTGTTCAGGGCGTGGACGGAATACGACCTCTCCGGTCTCACCGCGGCGGGCGAGAAGCCTGCTGGCGAGAGGCAGGTCTTCCTGCTAGTGGGGGACCCGTTCAGCGAGCACCCGTGTACGGCCAAGGCCGTCGCGGCGGGCAAGTATGCCGGCAGGGGCAACGAGGTCATAACGATCAGCACCGGGAAGAACCACTCGGCCTGGTTCGCGAACAGGCACCTGGCCTGCAGGCCAGGCGGAGAGCCGGCGGTCCTCGCGGGACTGCTGAAAGCCGCCGCCGCCAAAAGCGGAGCCAGCCTTCCCGGCGGGCTCGGGAAGCTGATCAGCGTTGTGGAATGGAACGACATCGAACGTCTCGGTGGCGTCTCGAGGGAAGATATCGAGGCGGCGGCCGGCTCGATGCTGGGAGCGGCCAGGGTCGAGACTCACCTTTCGAATATATTCGGGCGCTTCGGCGCGCCGGGCCTCGCGTCGGTCCTTGCCGAAGCGGTTACCAGGATCTGCCCGGGAGAGGCTGTGTTCGACGCCCAGTTCGTTCAGCAGAACACCTGGGGGATATGGTCGGTACTCGCCGGATCAGGATCCGGAAAGGCCCTTGCAGATATAGCCTCGGGGGGCGTCCAGGCATTCGTCCTCCTCGGGATCGACCCGTTCTCGGTCTTTCCCGCCGCGCCTGTCGAGAAAGCGCTTCGCGACAGCAAGTTCACCGTCGCGACGCAGCTTTTCCGGGGAGCGACGGCTACGGGCGCTAACGTGGTTATCCCCGCGGCGGCCCTGGTGGAGAAAAAGGGCACGGTCTCGCCCTCGTTCGGCGAGGACATCATCCGCGAGGAGACGATAACCCCGATAGCTGGCGCCGTGAGCGACGGCCAGTTCCTCACCGACCTCGCCAGAGCGATGGGGTCCAGGCTGGAGGCCGCGCAGGTGCATAGAAAGACTGAGAGGGCCGGCTCGGGCGAAAGCCTCTCGGCCGACTGGGCGGGATACGCGGCGCGCATGAAGGACCTCGAGATAGCCGACACCGTCCTTATCCCGTGGAGTGAGGCTGTTCACGCCGCAGACGGATCGATCAGCAGGAACCTCTTCTGGTCGACGGTCACATGCCCGGGGCCCGAACTGATGGTATCGGGGCAGATCGCCGGCGAGATGCATCTTCGCGACGGCGATCTGGTGAAGGTCGCTTCCGAGGGTGGAGAGGCCGTATTGAAGGTCAGGACGACGGGTAAGCTCGAGGGAAGGACCGTCGCCGCGACGATACACTTCCCCTCGGTCCGCAAGCTGTTCCCGTGGAAGATGGATGAACGTCACGGTGAGATAAGCCTCGCCCCGGTCGCGGTGACGCTGGGCAGGCAAAGCGAGAAGAGCTGAGGTTATGGAGAAGAGAATCTATATCAACATGAACCTGTGCACCGGGTGCCGCGCCTGCGCCGCCGCCTGCGCCCAGGGACACCATGACCAGGGACTGCTGAAGCACGGAGCCGTGGAGGAAGTCGCCCTGATGCCTCTCCACTGCAGGCACTGCGACACGCCCCTCTGTCTCGAGGTGTGTCCCCAGGACGCGATCATGAAGGACGAAAACGGCACGATCATACGCCAGAGCCAGCTCTGCATCGGCTGCAAGTCATGTATCATGTCCTGCCCGTTCGGCGTGATGTTCATGCATTCGACATGGCACGTGTCGCCGAAATGCGATCTCTGCCATGATCGGCTCGAAGAGGGAAAGCAGCCACGCTGCGTCGCGACATGTACGTCGGGGGCTCTGGTGTTCGAGGAGCTCACCGAACTGGAGAAGAAACACAGGCACGCCGCTGAAGGCGGGCGATACTTCGCCCGCTGGATGCTGGTGCGTTAGCGGAGAGGACCTATGGACGCTGCGAAATATCTGCTCAACTTTCTGATATTTCCCGGGTTCCTTTTCACGGCGGTCGTCGGCCTTCTGGCGACGTGGGTGGACCGGAAAGTAACCGCGAGGGTGCACTGGAGGGTGGGACCTCCCTGGTACCAGCCGTTCGCCGATACCGTGAAGCTGCTCGGGAAGGAGATCGTCGTCCCGGCCGGGGCTAAATCTACCGGATTTCTCGTCGCCCCGCTGGTAGGCCTCGCCGCGGCCACGCTGGCCTCGACGATCCTGTGGATGGCGAACCTTTACCCAACGGCGTCATTCGTAGGCGATTCGATAGTTGTCTTCTATATCATGACGATCCCGGCGATATCGATGATCATCGGGGCGAGCGCATCGGGCAACCCGCTCGGGATACTCGGCGCCGCCCGTGAGATGAAGCTGCTCACCGCATATGAGCTGCCCCTGGTGATCGCGATGCTGACGACCGTCTACAAGGCACACTCTTTTTCTTTCGCCGCGATACTGGATTATCAGGCGCATCACGGGGTCATGCTCGGAAGCTTCTCCGGGGTCATCGCCTTCATAGTCGCCATATTCTGTGCCCAGGCGAAATGCACCATGCTCCCCTTCGACATACCAGAGGCGGAGACGGAGCTGGCGGGCGGCTCTCACATCGAGTATTCAGGCGCGCCGCTGGCGGTCGTGAGGCTGAATATGGGCATCATGTTCTTCGTGGTGCCGGTATTCATAATCACTATGCTCTGGGGCGGCGTCTCGCTGGAAGGATGGAGGATCCTCACTACGATCCTCAAGTATGTGGCTATCATAACAATAATGGTGCTTATAAAGAACACGAATCCCAGGGTGAGGATCGACCAGGCAATGAGGTTCTTCTGGGGTCCGATGCTCATACTTTCGATTATCGCAATGATCCTGGCGGTGCTGGGGTACTAGGTCGCGGAGGCTTTTAAATGTCACTGGCGCTTAAAGCATTGAAAAAATCGCCCTGGGTCTTTCACGTGAACACCGGCGCGTGCAACAACTGCGACATCGAGATCCTTGATGCCCTGACCCCCAGATTCGATGTCGAGAGGTTCGGCATCGTGCTGGTCGGAAGCATCAGGCACGCCGATGTGCTGCTTATAAGCGGACCGGTCACCCGCAACGTGTTGCCCCGGCTCAAGAGGCTGTACGAGGCCGCGCCGAAGCCGGTGAAAGTGATCGTGGTCGGGGCGTGCGGATGCCGCTGCGGCATTTTCCGCGACGGATACAATATCATCGGGCCGGCAGACAAGTTCATCCCGGTCGACGCGTATGTCCCCGGCTGTCCCCCCAAGCCGGAGACGATCATAGCGGGGGTAGTGAAAGTCCTGGGAACGCTCTAGGGAAGACGAACACGGGGGAACAGTAAATATGGAACGGGAAGAAGTAAAAAAGAGGATTGCCGGGAAGTTCGGCGGCAAGGTGGAGATAGCCGATCGGTCGAAGGATAGGATCTATATATATGCCGAGAACGAGGTCTGGGTAGAGCTCGCCTCGTTCCTGTTCAACGATCTCGATGCGAGATTCGATACCGGTGTCGGCGTTGATGACCGGGACGGCGTCGAGGTCATGTTCTTCTTCCCGTTCGACAAAGAGCATTATTATGTGACGATCAAGACCTTCGCGAAGAAGCCGAACCCCGAGCTCGACTCGATATCGCCGGTCATCCCCGGCGCGAAATGGATCGAGCGCGAGATATTTGAGATGTTCGAGGTCAACTTCAGGCACCACCCCGACCTGAGGCCGGTCCTGAGGTCCGATACGAGGCCCGTCGACTTCTATCCCCACAAGAGGGAGAACAAGACAAAACTCGAGATGTCCCGGAACAAGAACGACGGCCAGGAAAGGGCCGACGAGGTGGCGGGAAGGCCCCTGAAGGGACGGAACCCGTAAACGAATATTAGGCCTTACAGGCTGTGTTTATAAAGAGGTGAACAGAAATGGTTAAAAAGATCCCGATCGGCCCGTTCCATCCGATACTCGAGGAACCCGAGTTCTTCGAACTTCATGTCGACGGTGAAAACGTGGTCGATATCGACATGACTATCGGCTGGAGCCACAGAGGGATCGAGATCCTTTCCGAGTCGAAGACGTGGGACCAGGTCCCGTTCCTCGTAGAGAGGGTCTGCGGGATCTGTTCCTGCTCCCATCCTTTTGCTTATGTCAAGGCGGTCGAGGACCTCCTGCAGATAGAGGTCCCGAAGCGCGCCCAGTACCTCAGGGTCATCACGGCTGAGCTCGAGAGGCTGCACAGCCATCTTCTCTGGACGGGGCTGGCAGGCCATTTCATCGGTTACAACACGGTCTTCATGTGGACATGGAAGTACCGCGAGCCCCTTCTCGACGTGCTCGAGGCGGTGACCGGAAACAGGAACCATTACGCGATGATGCGCATCGGCGGCGTCAGGCGGGACATCCCCGAGACTCAGTTCGGCCTTGTCCGGGGGATGCTCGATGAGCTCTGGAAAAAGAACGACTTGCTCACCAAGGCTATCATCGACGACCCCGTGATCCACGCCAGGACAAAGGGCGTCGGCATCTTCAACAGGGACCAGTGCCGCCTGTACGGAGCTCTCGGGCCTACGGCGAGAGCGGGCGGATACGATATCGACGCGAGGCGGGACCATCCGATCGACGCCTACGGCGAGCTCGATTTCGACGTCATAGTATGCGAGAACGGCGACGTCTTCGACAAGGCTGTCGTAAGGCAGCTCGAGAACTTCGAAGCCATAAAGATCATAAGGCAGTGTCTCGACAAGCTCGAGGAGCTGGGCCCGATAAAAGACGACAGCGAGCTCTGCATGGAGATCGGCGAAGTGCCGCCCGGCGAGGGGATCGGAGTGTACGAGGCCCCTCGCGGAGAGGTGCTTCATTACATACGCTCGAACGGCGGGAACATGCCCATGAGGCACAAGATCCGCGCCCCGAGCTTCAACAACATCCTCACGAACGAGGCAAGCGTGCCGGGCAACACGGTGGCCGACGCCGGGCTGATCACAGCGGCGGTCGATCCATGCTACTCGTGCACCGAGCGCGTCGGGCGCCTGGATGTGAACTCCGGCGAGAAATACGTCCTCTCGGAGGGAGACCTGATAAAGCTGTCGGTGGAGAAGACAGAGGAGATCCGCAGGCAGCTCGAAATGTAACGTAACACTTATACGCGTAGCGGAGTTGAACGCATGCATGAACTTCTGTACGTAATCGTGATCCCGGCCGTGATGGGCGCCGTGACCCTCTTTTTCCCGAAGAAGGTGAGGCTGCCTGCCGGAATACTGGCCCTGCTGGCGTCCGCGTGGATGTTTTTCAAGACGATTCAGCTTTTTGGGCTGCGGGGGGCGGAACCCCACCTGGAGTATGCGAGGACGATATTCACGATAGGGGATGTCTTCCATTTCGATTTCGCCCTGAAGCTCACGAACTTCAGCGCGTTCGTGCTTCTTTTCATAGCGTTGTTCGGCGTTCTTATCATCCTATATTCGATAGGCTACTGGTTCAGGGACAGGGAGACGCCGGGGATATACTACACTTATCTGCTATGGACGCTCGCTGTGGCGGCGTGCGCGGTGCTCTCGGACAACCTTCTCCTGCTGCTCGTCACCTGGGAGATACTGACCTTGCTCCTCTACATGCTCGTCAACATGGGTGGAGAGGGCGCAGAGACGGCGGCGCAGAAGTGCTTCACCATACTCGGATTCAGCGACGCTGCGATGCTGCTCGGCGTGATCATCATCTGGATGGTCTACGGCACGCTTTCTATATCCGCTCTTTCGGCCGAGGGGATCCCGACGGGCACCGTGACGGGGATATTCGCTTTCCTGCTCCTTTTCACGGGGGCGATAGCGAAGGCCGGAGCCATGCCGCTTCACTCATGGGTGCCCGCGATCGCAGAATCGACGCCTGCGCCCACGATGGCCTTCCTGCCCGCCGCCCTGGACAAACTGCTGGGCATCTATCTGCTCGCGAGGATCTCGCTCGACATCTTCGCTATCAGGCCGGGCTCGGGGCTTTCGCTGATGATGATGATCATAGGAGCGGTGACGATACTGTTCGCAGTATTGATGGCGCTGGTACAGCACGACCTCAAGAAGCTCCTCTCTTTTCACGCCGTAAGCCAGGTCGGCTATATGGTCCTCGGCGTGGGAAGCGGGATACCCGTCGCGATAGTCGGCGGCCTCTTCCACATGCTCAACAACGCCATATACAAGAGCGGGCTCTTCCTGTCGGCCGGAGCGGTCGAGAAGAGAGCGGGGACCACCGACCTCGAACAGCTCGGAGGGCTGGCAAGGCTGATGCCGGTCACATTCCTGACAACGATGGTGGCGGCCCTGTCGATCTCCGGGGTGCCGCCGTTCAACGGATTCGTATCGAAATGGCTCGTTTACCAGGGGATGCTCGAGGGGCCGGGTTACAATATCATATTCCTTATCGTGGCAGTTTTCGGAAGCGCGCTCACCCTGGCGTCATTCGTCAAGGTGATCCACTCCGTCTTCCTCGGAAGGCGGCAGGAGAAGTTCGACGGCGTCCGGGAGGCCGGGTTCACGATGCAGGTCCCGATGATATTCCTTGCCATCCTCTGCATCGTCTTCGGCATATACGCGCAGTTTCCGATAGAGCAGTTCATCGCGCCGAGCGTAGCGGGGTCGACGGCCGTTAGCGTTCACGAACTGACGGTCAGCACAGCGTCCGGATACTGGAGCCCCGTGACGGCGACGCTGCTTATGATCGCCGGGCTGATCGTGGGGCTTATCATCTACGCGTTCGGCAGGACGAGGCACGTGCGTCTCGATGAAAACGTGTGGGTCGGTGGAAACATCCTCGATAACGAGGAGATGAGGATCCCCGGCACACAATTCTACAAGACTGTGACCGACGACCTCTATCCCGCCTATTCGGCTCTTTTCAGGGACGGAGAGGGGGGCGCCCTTGATATCTACAATATCTGGGGGCTGATCGGGTCCAACGTCGTCGAGGTGCTCAGGCGCCTGCATAACGGGATTCTGTCGACTTACCTGTCCTGGACTATAATAGGTCTGGGAGCGCTGACGTTTATTTTGATGTTCTTTGCCTTGTAGCAAACGAAGAGGAAAGGGATACGGATGGAGATCATTCTCCTTTTACTGATGGTTTTCATGATAATCGGTTCGATTATCGCGATCGAGACCAAGAACCTGCTTTCTTCGGTCATCTCGGTCGGCGTGGTCGGGTTCAGCCTCAGTATCATATTCCTGATGCTCGGGGCGCCGGATATCGCCATTACACAGGTCGTGGTCGAGATCCTCATCCTGGTCGTCCTTATAAGGGCTACCATCACGACGGACAATACCTCCATCGAGGGAGCGAGGGACACCTTCCCGTTCGTATCGAGCCTTATCTTCTTCGGGCTGTTCCTCATGTTCGCCTACTTCGCGGTCCGGGAGCTCCCGAAATTCGGCGAGCCCCTTATGCGGGTATCCGGCGAATATCTCAGGACGGGGACGGAGAAGACCGGAGCGACGAATATAGTGACCTCCGTGCTCCTCGATTTCAGGGCATACGATACGCTCGGGGAGGCGACGGTCCTGTTTACGTCGATAGTCGGCGCGTTCGTGATCCTCAGAAGAAGGGGCCGGAAGGGCAAGACGGAGATCGACCAGGAAAAATTCGGAATACTCGAGGATGAGGATATCAAGCAGAACTTCGAGGGGTTCTAGGGAGCGCTTAATGGACAGACTCAAAGAGGAAATGAGAGATACCAGCAGGGGGATGACCCCGATAGTGAAGACTATCGTGAGGTTCGTGATCGGGATCATCGTCATATTCGGGGCATATATCGTCCTGTACGGGCATGTCACCCCGGGAGGCGGCTTCGCCGGCGGCGTGATACTGGCCTCGGCCTATGTCCTCCTCACCCTGGCTTTCGGAAAGGAAATGGGCCTGAGCAAGATGAGCAATACGGGCGCCTCGATCCTCGACAACTCCGGGGCCCTGGCGTTCGTGATCATCGGTCTGCTGGGCTTTACCGGCGGGTATTTCTTCCTGAATTTCCTGCCCAAGGGTACGCCGTTCCGGCTCTTCAGCGCCGGGATGATACCACTTGCGAACGTAGCGATAGGCGTCAAGGTCACTGCGTCGGTCTTCGCCATATTCATGGCCCTATCGATCTTTGGAAGGTTCATATATCAGGCGTCCGAGGGCGAAGAGCCGGAAAGCGAGGAATAGCGGATGAACCATTATTTTTATTTTCTTTCGCTGGTTCTGCTCGTCATGGGGCTCTACTGCCTCATCGCCAAGAAGAATATAGTAAAGAAGATCATCGGGATCGTGATCACCGAGTATTCCATCAACCTCTTCCTCATACTCGTAGGATACAGGCATGGAGGGATCGCGCCCATCTTTCTGAAAGGTATGCAGCACGAAGAGCTCGTGCAGAAGGGCGTCGACCCGCTGCCGCAGGCCCTCGTGCTGACGTCGATCGTCATCGGTCTCGGGACTCTGGCCCTCATGGTGGCCCTCTGCCTGAGGATGTACGAGAAGTTCAAGACTTTCGACATGACAAAGATAAACACGCTTAAGGGATAAGAGGAGTCAAATGCAGACGTATTATCCATTGTTCACGGCGATTCCGCTTGCGGCGGCGTTTCTGAACCTTCTTCTGGCTAAGATCTCGATGAAGGTCAGCGACTATATCGCGTTCCTCGTGACAGGGATTCTCGCCGTGATGTCAGTCGAGATGCTCTTCGAGGCTCCTTTCATCTACGCGGTCGGAAACTGGAGGCCTCCTTTCGGCATCCTTCTCGTTTCCGACGGACTCAGCTCGCTGATGCTGGTCGTGATCAACTTTATCAGCCTCCTCTCTGTGATATTCTCGATGAAATACATGACCACATACACGGCGAAACCGAAATACTACTCGCTCTTCATGCTGATGATAGCCGGGATGAACGGAGTCGTCATCACGGGGGACATGTTCAACCTCTACGTGTTCCTGGAGATAGCGTCGATCGCCTCCTACGCGCTGGTCGGATTCGGCACGGGAAAGAAGGAGCTCGAAGCGTCGTTCAAATACCTTATCCTCGGCGGCGTGGCGAGCACGGCCGTGCTGTTCGGCATCGCGTTCCTCTATTCGATAACCGGTACGCTCAACATGCCTGACCTGGCGCAGCAGCTCGAGCTGGTCGGAATGACCAAGACTGTCGGCTTCGTAGTAGCGCTGTTCCTGATGGGCTTCGGCCTGAAGGCCTCTATGGTTCCTTTCCACGCGTGGCTGCCCGACGCACACCCGAGCGCGCCTGCGCCCATCTCCGCGATGCTTTCGGGGGTCCTGATCAAGGCCCTCGGCGTATATACGATAATGAGGATAATGTTCGACATAATAGGCAGGAACGAGCTTATCTCGGCGATAATAATGTTCCTCGGGGCCCTCTCAATGGTCATCGGCGGCCTCCTGGCGGTCGGACAGAAGGATTTCAAGAGGATGCTGGCCTATTCGTCTATCAGCCAGATGGGCTACGTCATGATAGCGGTAGGGCTCGCCCTCAAGCCGGGCGCGGAGCTGGTCGTTGCCACGCTGGCCCTTATCGGAGGGCTTTTCCACCTTATCAACCATGCCGTGTTCAAGTCACTGCTCTTCCTCTGCTCCGGCGCCGTGGAGTACCGGACGGGAACGCGCGACTTCCGAAAACTCGGCGGACTGATAAAGAAGATGCCTGTGACCGGTTCGGCGTGCGCCATCGGCTCGCTGTCCATCGCCGGCATACCGCCGTTCAACGGTTTCTGGAGCAAGCTGATCATCATCCTCGCCCTCTTCCGGGGAGGATACTGGATCTACGGAACGGTAGGTGTAGCGGTCGGGTTCGTCACGCTGATTTACTTCGTGATGCTGCAGAAGGAGACGCTGTTCGGAAAGCTCCCGGAATCACTGAGCAAGGTCAAGGAAGCTCCGTTCGCCATGGTGCTGCCATTGGTCATACTGGCGGCGCTCTGCGTGGCGATGGGTATCGGATACTGGGCCATCGAAGGGCAGATGCTTGATTCGGCCGCGAACGCGCTGCTCGACAAGGTGGCCTACATGAACTATCTGATCGGTGGTTAGAAAAAGAAAAGGTAGAAGATGAAACGCTTTGTCCATTTTCTGTTGCTGCTGGGGATATGGGTGCTGCTTACCTGGTCGGTGCACTGGCAAGACGTGCTGGTCGGTGTGATAATCGCGCTCATAGCTGACCTGCTGCTCGGAGACATATATCCGGTCAACGCGGTAAAGATCCTGAACCCGGTCCGTTTCTTCTGGTTCATAACATACGCGGTCACTTTCCTCGCCTATGTGGTCAAGGCGAACTTCGATGTGGCCTACAGGGTGCTGAACATCAATATGCCGATACGGCCGGGGATAGTGAAAGTGAGGACCAGGCTGAAGACCGACATGGGCAGGACGTTTCTTGCTAATTCGATCACGCTGACGCCGGGAACGCTCAGCGTCGACTGCGTGGACGACCATCTGTACGTCCACTGGATAAATATCGTTTCGGAAGATCCCGTGAAGGAAACGGAGATCATAGTTCGGCGTTTTGAGCAACTGTTAGAAAGGGTATTCGAGTGATCGTATTTACCTCACTGCTGGTATTCTGCATCTTTCTCTGTCTGTACAGGGTGGGGAAAGGTCCGACCGCACCGGACAGAACAGTGGCGATCGACATACTCGGAACGCTCGTGGTAGGGTTCTGCGCGATATACTCGATCATCACCAAGAAAGACCTGTACATGAACATCGGAATATCTTGGGCGCTCCTGAGCTTCATCGGGACACTCGCCCTGGCCAAATATCTCGAAGGGAGGGGTTTCGATGAATGAGATCATCGGGTTGATCCTGCTGATAATCGGCATTACGTTCGACGTGGTCGGGTGTATCGGCCTCGTCAGACTGCCCGACATCTATAACCGCCTCCAGGCAGCGACGAAATGCGTGACGCTCGGGACGTGCATGATCCTGCTCAGCGTCGTCTTCTACACCGGCCTGAACTCGATCGGCGTAAAGGCCCTGCTCTGCATATGGTTCGTCCTGATAACATCGCCCACAGGCGCTCATGCCATTGCCAGGGCCGCCCACCGTTCGGGCATAAGGCTCTGGGAGGGCAGCATCATGGACAAGTACGCGGACGACAGGGAAGGCGCGGAGGATATAGCCTGAGAAAGGCGCTGGAACATCGGGGGTTTTTCAAGTGGCGATTCGTAAACCTAAGCTGAGAGAGTTGAAAGAGGCGCTGACCGCCCTGTTCACGGGGCCGTACACGTCGAAGTTCCCGAAGGTCATGCCGGTGTTGCCGGAACGTTTCAGGGGGACCCCCACGTACGTGCCGGACGAATGCGTCGGGTGCGGAGCGTGCGGCCAGGTCTGCCCGGCCGGGGCGATCACTATCGTCGACCGTGTGAATGACGAGGGCAGGATGATCCGCTATATCGAGCGCAACTGGGGATCCTGCATATTCTGCAGCCAGTGTTTCGTATACTGCGTAACGGGCAAGGGCATCAAGCTGGACCCCGATTTCGAGAAGTCGGCGCTGTCACCCGAGGACATCATCGATTCCCATGAGAAGGAGCTTCTCTTCTGCGAGAACTGCGGCGGGATCATCACCGCGGTGGACCACGCCAGATGGTGTTCGAAGCAGCTCGGAGAACTCTCGTTTGGCAACCAGACGCTGAACGTGCTGAAGTACAAGGACCTCGGGCTGGTCGAGGAGAACACAGGATCTAACGAGAGAAAGACTCTCGAGAGGGACCGCTACATGAAGATAATGTGTCCCAACTGCCGTTCGGCCTACATACTCTCCGACGAATGGGGAACAAGCTGACGGGGGCGAACCGGATGTTGAACTCGAAGGCCCCTCACGGGGCCTTTTTATTGGCCGGGCCCGACGCATCGGCATGAAGGGGAGGGAAAAGATGAAGGGGCTAGAAGAAGAGCTGCTTGGACGACTGAAAGGGAAGCGCTTCGGAGTCGTCGGTATCGGAAACGTGATAAAGGGAGACGACGGAGCCGGGTGCCTTGTCGTCGAGAGACTCGGCGATGGATTTCCGATGCCTGTAGTCGACTGTGCCGAAGTGCCGGAGAACTACGGTGGCTGGGTCGAGAGACGCGATCTCGAAGCCGTAGTATACGTCGACGCCGTGGATTTCGGGGGAGAGCCGGGGGAAGTCAGGATAATACCGCTGGAGAAGATGATGGAGTCGGTGACCAGCACCCACAACCTTTCCCTGCACTACATGATCAGGTTCCTCAAGGAAGAATGGGCCGGGGACGCCCTGATGGTCGGCATCCAGCCCGTATCGATGGAGATAGGGGAGGGGGTCTGCGGCGAGGTGGCGGCCGGCGCCGAAAGGCTTGCGGGGATATTGCAAAAGGTCGTGGAGTAAGAAAACAGTGAGGAAGGGATCAAAAAAGAGCGGCCTTTAGGGCCGCCCTTTTTATTGCAGGGGATTACCTAAAACCCATTTGTCATTTATGATGATCTTCCCGCCAGGAAGGCTTTTTTGTTCAGCTCACCGGTGCCTTTCGGCGCCATCCTTTCGATGACCTCGAGCCATTTTTCCTCTGACAGGTCTATGGCGCGGGACATCACGCCGAGCAGGATAGTGTTGACGAGCCTCGGATTGCCGAGACCCTTCGCTATGTCGGTAGCCTCGACCAGCTTCGCATCTGGAGCGTGTGCCCTGATCCTGTCCATCACGTCTTCGGGGTAGGAGAACAGGCCGGTAGCCGTTATCGGCGGCACTAACCTGTGGTCGTTGACTATGAAGGTCCCGCCCTCGGTGAGCTCGTGCACCCATCTGAGTCCCTCAGCCAACTCGAAGGCGAGGATGACATCGGCCTCTCCGGAAGGGATCAGCGGCGAATAGACCTTTTTGCCGAAACGGACATGGCTGGTCACGACCCCTCCGCGCTGGGACATGCCGTGGACCTCGCTCTTCTTGGCGTCGAGCCCCATGACTCTGGCCACCTCGGTAAGGATCTCGCTGGCAAGGAGAACGCCCTGCCCTCCCACGCCTACTATCAGTACATTTGTTATTCCGTTCTTCATTATTCGCGCAACTCCTTTCCCGGCCTTATAGCTACTGCTCCAGCGGGACGATCGCATTCGAATTGCAGACCTGGGCGCATATGGTGCATCCCGTGCATGTGAGCGGGTCTATCTCCGCTTTCGGCTTGCCCTTTTCGTTCTTCTCATCGCTCGCGGAGATCGATGGGCATCCAACGCCGAAGCATAGGCCGCAGGCAATGCACTTCTCGAGCACCACCGTATATGGAGCATCCTTGATCTTCTTCGGGAAAAGCATGCACGGCCTGTTGGTTATCACTACCGAGGGCGCCTCGCGGGCCGTCTCCTCCCTCAGTGCGGTTATCGTCTCATCGAGATCGTAGGGATCGACCTCCCTGATGTGCTCCACGCCGACCGCCCGGCAGATCGCCTTTAGGTCGACAGCGTGCGTCTCCTCGCCCATCAGGGTCCGCGAAGTGCCGGGATTGTCCTGCCCCCCGGTCATGGCTGTGATCCTGTTGTCGACTATGATATTCGTGGTGGTCGCCTTGTTGTAGACCGCCGATGCGAGGCTTGTGATGCCGCTGTGGAGGAAGGTACTGTCTCCTATGAGGGAGACGACCTTGCCCTCGGTCTTTCCCGCCTTTGTGATCCCGAAGGCGTGGCCGATCGAAGCGCCCATGCAGAGGCAGGTATCGATCTGGCTCAGTGGAGGGAGCGCCCCGAGCGTATAGCACCCGATGTCGCCCGTCGTATACAGCTTGAGCTTCTTCATCGCGACCATTATCCCCCTGTGCGGGCATCCCGAACAGAGCACGGGAGGCCTTGGAAGGACATCCTCCGGTTCCGCGGAGGCATTCGGGGATTTTACGGACGCATCGAGAAGCCCCGCCTCTATAAACCCGTCGCGGACACGGTCGACATTGAGCTCGAGCCAGTTGGAGAAGTATTTCTTTCCCTCGACCTCGATCCCCGCCGCCCTGATCTGCTCCTCGTAGAAAGGTTCGAGCTCCTCCACCACGAACAGGTTCTTCACTCCGGCGGCGAAGGTTGCGATCTTCTTCATAGGGAGGGGATAGCCCATACCGAGCTTCAGGACGCTCGCTTCGGGCATCGCCTCCTTTACGTGCTGATAAGAGATGCTGCCGGTGACGATCCCTACATCCGTGCCGTTCCACTCGATACGGTTGAGATCGGTCTTTTCGGCATATTCCTTAAGGGCTTCGAGCCTATCTATGACGATCTTGTGACGCTTCGCCGCGTGCGCCGGTACCATGACGTACTTCGTTATGTTGCGCTCGAATCCGCCGTGCTCGACTGTTTCCCGCTCTCCTAGGCTGACGATGCCCTTCGAGTGCGATATCCTTGTGGTGACCCGGAGAAGGACCGGCGTATCGAACTGCTCGCTGATCTCGAACGCCGCCTTGACGAAGTCCTTGGCCTCCTGGCTGTCGGATGGCTCGAGCACCGGTATCGACGCGAACTTGCCGTAGTAGCGGTTGTCCTGCTCGTTCTGGGAAGAGTGGAGGCTAGGATCGTCGGCGCTCACCAGGATGAGCCCGGCGCCTACGCCCGTGTATGTCAGCGACATCAGGGGGTCTGCGGCTACGTTGACCCCGACATGCTTCATCACGGCGACCGATCTTGCTCCGCCGTAGCTTGCTCCGACGGCGACCTCGAGAGCTACCTTCTCGTTGATCGCCCACTCCGCGTAGACGTCGTCCTTGAAATATCTGGCGATCGTCTGAAGTATCTCGGTGCTGGGTGTGCCGGGGTAGGCCGAGGCGAACTCGCCGCCGTACTCGAACACGCCGCGTGCGAGAGCCTCGTTTCCGGACAGAAGCATCTCCATATCAGGGTTCCTCCCGCTCTTCTGAATGTATTGAAATCACGGTTGCGATAATCAGAGGTTGAATCATAGCCATAGAAAACTAACCGAAATACCGGAAAAATTCAACCGTTTATAGAGGAAAGGGCACAAATTTTTTATTGGTCTGCGTTTCAGGAATCCCTTATGATTTAAAAAGTTACTGAACCAAGGAGAGGATCGGAATGGTTGACGGGCCCGCGTACGAGATAATCGGGGAGATTTCGAGATTCGACGAGAGGGACACCGTGTTCTCGAGGGAGGCCCTCGTGCCCGGAAGCGCCGAGGAGATCGATTATCATCGCTGGAACCCGGACCTTGCCGAAGTGGATGCCCGTCTGTCGAGGTTTATCATATCGAAGATGGAGGGGGGCGAGGATGTCGACCAGCTGGCCAGGGCGGTCTACGAATCCCATTTCATTCCCCCGGCGGCGCTTGCCCTGCCCGATATGGTGGACGGTGAGCCTGGGCCGCCCGGGATAGAGTGGGGCAGAGAGGACGCGGCGGCGCGGATAAAGGAGTTCGGCCGCCGGCTCGGGGCCGACGACGTGCGGATAGGTCCGCTCAGACCGGAGTGGGTCTATTCCCATAAGGGCTCTCGGCCGTTCTTCCGCGAGGAGTACATCAATCCACCATACTTCCGGGGCATACCGGAGGACTACAGCGGAAGGCTCTACGGCGAAAAGATCGAACTCGACCACCCGTCGGCCATCTCGCTTGCATTCAGGCAGGATAAGGCGATGACGGCGACAGGTTCTTCCCGTGCGGTCGATTTCGAGGTCGGCAGGATCTACGCCCTCTCGGCACTCGTCTCCGTCCAGCTGGCCCGGTTCATCAGGGCGCTCGGCTGGAAGGCGAGAGCCCATCACCTGCGCAACTACCTCGTCCTCTGCGTACCAGTCGCTGTCGACGCCGGAATAGGCGAGCTGGCGCGCTGTGGGTACGTGGTCAGCCGGAGACTGGGCGCGAATTTCAGGCTTGTCACCGTCACGACCGATATGCCGCTCGCGTACGATGCCCCGGTTGACCTGGGTATGCGGGACTTCTGCTCGAAATGCGAGAAGTGCGCGGCCAGCTGTCCTTCGGGGGCTATCCCGCGGGGAGATATGACGGAAGTAAGAGGCGTTCGGAAGTGGAAGCTGGACCCCGAGGCCTGCCTGCTCTACTGGGGCAGGACGGGGTACACCTGCACTATATGCCAGACCGTCTGTCCATGGACGAAACCGGACAACATCTTTCACAGAAGCGTTGCCACGACTGCGGTGAAAGTGCCATGGATAAGGAGAGCCCTGGTGCTTGGCGACGACCTTGTCTACGGTGCGAGATTCAGGCCCGCGAGGCTCCCTGGCTGGCTCAGCGCAGCGGCCGGCCGTACCAGAGGGTCCAGTGATCGGTAGAGCCGACCCCGGTCTGCACGAAGAATAGGCCATACCCTTCGGGCCTCTCTTGAGAAGGACGTGAACCGGCCAGTGTTCCGTTCTCCAGCTCGGACCTGATCTCCGGGAACAATCTCTCCGCTCCCTTTTCCAGCCTTATATCGATACGGCAGCGGGGCCAGCATGGACCTTCCTTTATCACGACAAGCTGCGGCCGGCCGCAGATGCGGGCTCCGAGCGAATCGAGGACCGAGATGAGCCCTGCAGCCGCCGCATTGTAATCCCCGTCCTGCAGGCGCTCGACTGAGAGTATCGAGATCCGCACGGGGGAGACGGGGTCGTCACAGGAGACATCCATGCTGATATCAAGCGGGAACGTATCGGCGGTGCAGCCGCCTATGCGCCCTGGTTGTGAACGGCCGTCATCCGCGCATGCACCGAGAAGCAGCATTCCTGCCAGGATGGAGAGGGCGGGGATGATCACACGCATGGTCCGACCGCCATTTCTAAGGTTCGCCGTACTTCGACGGCGGCTTGAGCCAGGCCTGGATGCCTATCCTCAGGTCTATGGATGTGAATCTCTCGTCGAGTGGATCGCCGTTGCCGTCGAGGATCGCATCGTATGCCGAGCTTTCGAGGAAGGACGAGTCGTACCTGGACTTGTCGAAGGTCGTCAGGAAGGCGCTTTCGATCAATATCGAGATGTTGTCCTTTATCCTCGATTCGAGCTGGAGAAGCAGCAGGCCCTCCAGGCCGTCTATCTTGCCCCCTGCCCGCGAGATGTTGGTGTACCCGTAGCCGATGCCAGCGCCGATGCAGGGGCGGAAGGTATCGTTCGAGGGCAGGAGGCTCCTCTTGCCGACGAGCATGAAGTTGTAGTGCTTCATGTCGCCCTCGAAGCTCTCGTAGTCGTTCTCGTACCTGAAGCTCTGGTAGCGGGCCTGATCGAAACAGAACTCGAGGCCCCACTTGTGATCTGAGAACATCCGCCCGATCGACATGCTTAAGCTTACCCCGGGTATGAGCTGGCGTCCTCCCTGGTCCCCGAGCTCGTTGTTGAGGTTCTGCATGATGGGATAGCTTCCCCCGACCGTGGCCTTGAGGAAGACGTTGCTTTCAGCCGCAGCCGCTGGAGGCGCAAGGGCGGCGGCCAGGATCGTGACCGCGGCCAGTATGGCGAAGAATCTCATTGCCTTTACACGCTGTCCTTGCCGGTGCCGGATGAATCCCGCCCGGAAGTCTCTTCCTGTCCCGGAAGATGGCTCTCTATCCACTCTCTCAATTCGGTTATGTCCATAAGCCCCGTTGTCGTGTCAGCCGCAGCGCCCGGAGCAAACGCGGCAAGCACGGGGACGCCCCTTATACCGAGCGCCGTTACGGCACGGGGGCTCCTGCCGGCGTCCATCTTGTAGAAGCGGGCGCGGCCGAGATACTCCGGCCCGACTTCGTTGAGCAGGCCGAGCATCACCTGGCATGAGGAGCACCAGAGGCTGAAAAACACCACGAAAAGGGGCATATCGGGGCTGCCGACCGTCTCTTCGAATCTCTCGTCCGGCAGGAGCTCCGGCTCTCCCGGCGAACTCTCCAGCCCCAGAAGCTTCTTGAAAAAACCCATTTTATCTCCGTGAAAGATGCCTGTACCAAGAATAATTAGGCGATTTCCCATCGTTGAACCTATAATATACAGGAATGCCCAGGATTAAACAAGGCGGTGAAAGTATGAAATATTCCAGGTCGGTCATCGCGGCCCTGCTTCTGGCGGTCATCGCGGGGACCAGCGCGCATTCAGGAGATATCACTCCCCCTGGGCTCCTGCCCGCTGATAACGAGATAAGCGGCTGGAAACTGGACGGGGAACCTCTTATCTACGGTCCGCAGGACCTATGGGAGTATATCGACGGCCAGGCCGAGACGTTTCTGATGTACGATTTCCGGGAGGTGGCCGCCCAGCATTATCTGGACCCCTCCGGTCTCGAGATAAAGGTCGAGATATACGAGCACGGGAGCCCGCTTATGGCTTTCGGGATCTATTCCCAGTTCAGAAGCCCCGACGTGGAATATCTTGAGATAGGTAACGAGGCTTTCGGCGACGAGTACTCCATCCACTTCTGGAAAGGGCGCTTCTACGTCGAGATCTACGCCTACGAGGAGGGAGAGAAGATCAGCGAGGCGATGAAGGAGTTCGCGGAGACAGTCGCGGGGAAGATCCCTGACGGGGGAAGGGAACCTGCGGAGGTCTTCCTGTTCCCCAGGGGCGGCCTTATCGAAAAGAGCGTGACATTCGTGAACGAGGGAGTCATGGGCAGCGGCAAGCTCCCCCCGGCGTTCACCGGCGATTACAGCATCGGCGAAGAGAAGGGCAAGCTGTATATATTCCCGCTGGAGTCCGTGGATGCGGCGGCAGAGGCCTTTAACTGGTACACAGGGGAGATCGGGGCCACGGCCGAAGAGGCGGGGCAGGAAGAAGCGAAATACGCGACGGCCGAGGGCGAGGCTCCCTACAGGGGGACAGTAAGAGTATTCAGTTATGGTAGGTTCATGGGGATCGTGACGGGATTCGGGGCAGGCTCGAGCCTGGCCGGCGATCTTGCCGACGAGACTGTAAAGCTGATCAGGGAGTCGGGAGCGGGGCCGGAATAGACCTTGACCGGAGCGGACGCGCGCGGCCGGCGGACAGGCTGGATGGGAAAATCATGAGGGACCGGAAGGATCCGGTCCCTCTTTCATGTTCTGACATCTTCGCGCGATCGGTCAGTCGTTATACATGCTCTTGATCGCTCCCCATGTGCGCGCGGCTGTGGCGGTAGCTTCGCATTCGGGGTCGATGCCGTCGGTGTAGTTCGTGTAGAAATTGTTGAACACCACTGCCGGGTACTGCGGCCGGTCGGGCTCTTCGCAGCTGGCGAAATACACATCGTGCGACAGCGGATGGTCAACGATACTGATCGTGTTCCTGTTGCCGCCCGTATCTATCAGCAGCACGTTGTAGATCCAGATCCAGTCGTTCTTGCATTCGAGGAAACAGAAGCTCACGCCTGAGGCGAGGTCGCCCAGGATTACCGAGTATCCGGCCTGTGCGGTCGCGTTCGCGAGGAGCAGCGTGGGATCCGTGGGCATCTGAAGCTTGAACTCCGCGCAGTACATGCCGTCTGACCGGGGCAGGCAGTAGATGTACATGTTCAGGCTCCCGGGGACGGATGCCGCAGCTCCGCACCAAGAAGTATGCCCTACGTCGGCGAACAGGCCTATATAACCGTTCGATTGCGCTGAAGCGGCGGGGGATATCAGAAGCACCGCGAAAACGACCATTAGAAAAGATTTCATATCGGCTCCTCCCGACAGTTGAACGCTCTATCTTGTCCGGAAAGGCCTTTCGCCCCGCCGGAAATCTCCGTCTATTGCTAGCTTATGTTCCGATCCTCCCCCTCTCTCCCCGGGGTGACCAAACACTCACGGGCCGGCAGGATCCCGTCCAGCCGTCGCCGCTGCTCGCTGGTACTCCCGCACGGACCTGGGGGCTCTGAAAGCCCGCCTCGCGGCCGATCTCCTCAGATCACAACCATCTTAAATCCGGGTTTCTCGGTGCTGTCAACAGGTTTTTAAAGTCGATATTACAAGATGCGTGCCAGAGGCCGCGGCAGGTTGTATATATCATTTTTCCAGAAGCCGTTGTGCGCGCTTCATCAGATCGGGGACGGGCAGGCCGTACGGGCATTTTTCAAGGCACTCCCCGCACGCTGTGCAGTCGCTGTATTTCATCTTCTGGGTCTTGAGCCTTGAGACGGCCCAGTCCTTCAGCCCGTAACGGTTGTAGTACCCCTCGAGAAGGAGCAGGAAGGGGATGTTCAGCCCCGACGGGCAGGGCATGCAATATCCGCACCTGCGGCAGAAGAGCTCTCCCCAGGCCTCCTTTTCAGCGGCCAGGCCTGCGAGCTCCCCTGCGGAGGGCTCGGTCAGGTCTCCCGCCATGATGTTCTCGTCGACCTGCTCGATGGCATCCATGCCGGGGATCGATATGTCTATACCACCGGTAAGCGTGAACCTTATCGCTGAGGGCACGTCGGCAAGGGCTCCGCCCGCGACAGGCTTCATCCCTATCGTTCCCATGCCGGCCGCGTGGGCGGCGGGGAGGACCTTGTCCTTCCATTCCGTCTCTATCGCGTTGAAGGGGCACTGGACCGTGTCAAAAAGGCCCATACCGGCCGCATGGAGAAGGATCTCCCTCGAATGGCCCGTTATCCCTATCCACCTGATCCTGCCTTCCTCGCGGGCCCTGGCCAGTGTCTCGTACGCCCCGCCGGGCCCGAGGATCCTGTCGAGCTGTTTCATGTTTCCGACCGCATGGAACTGGTAGAGGTCTATCATCCCCGTACGCAGGTTTCGCAGACTCGTCTCGAGCTCTCCCTTCATCCCCGATGCGTCCCTCGACATCGCCTTGGAGGCGATCCAGACAGAATCCCTGCGCGACTCGAGCGCCCGGCCGATCTTTTCCTCGCTGTCGGTATATCCCCGGGCCGTATCGAAGAAATCGATCCCTCTGTCGCAGGCGTGAAGGAGAACCCGCTCAGCTTCCGCGAAGGTGAGCCCCTGCAGCGGGATGCCGCCGAATCCGACCACTGATGCGGTGATATCTGTCCTGCCGAGCTTCCTCTTCTCCATCCGTTCTCCTCCATTGTTTTTCTTCGCGACGCCTTCCTATAATGGTAGTATACATTGCGGGGCCTGATCGGCGCAACGAAGAGACGCGGGCCCCGCGTACCGGCCGCAGAGCGGAGGTCGACTGTGAAGAGGGCAAAGATAGTCTGCACTATAGGACCAGCCACCAGGGACATGGGAACTCTGGAAAAGCTAGCCGAAGCGGGTATGAACGTCGCGAGGATCAACTTCTCCCATGGAAAACATAACGAACACGCAGAGGTCTGCCGCCGCGTCAGGGATATCAGCTCACGGATAGCCGTGATGCAGGACCTGCAGGGTCCGAAGATCCGCGTGGGCGAGATCGAGGACGGGATGGAGCTTGCCAGGGGCTCCGCGCTGATCCTCACCTCCGGGGATCCGGCGGGAAGGCAAGGCGTCGTGCATATCGATTATCCGAAGCTCGCCGGCGACGTGCGGCCCGGCAATGATATATTTCTCGCCGACGGCATCATACATCTCACCGTCGACCGGATCGAGAAAGGAGATGTTCTCTGCAGGGTGCTCCATGGAGGCACACTCACCTCGCGCAAGGGAGTCAATCTTCCCGGCGTAAGCATAAGCGCGCCGGCCCTGACTGACAGGGACAGGGAAGACCTCGATTTCGGCATAGGCCTGGGCGTGGACTATGTAGCGCTGTCGTTCGTAAGGAGCGCCGGCGAGGTCGTCGAGCTGAGGAAGATACTCGAGGCCGCCGGATCAGAAGCGAAGATAGTGGTGAAGATAGAGAAGCGCGAGGCGGTAGAGAACATCGACGGCATCATGGAAGCCTCGGACGCGGTGATGATCGCGCGAGGGGACCTCGGAGTGGAAGTCCCGACCGACCAGGTCCCGGTCATCCAGAAGGAGCTTATCAGAAAGTGCCTCGCGGCAGGAAAGCCCGTGATCACGGCGACGCAGATGCTCGAATCGATGACGACCTCCGAACTTCCCACAAGGGCGGAGGCCAGTGACGTCGCTAATGCGGTCTTTGACGGGAGTGACGCGCTGATGCTTTCTGCCGAGACGGCGACGGGGAAGTACCCGGTCGAGACCGTCTCGATGATGGCAAAGATCATCGAGACAGCCGAGGGATATGCTCTCGGGCCGCAGTGGGCCTGGCACACGGAGGATGTCCTCTCGAAGCCGGAGAACGCCGCAGATTCCGATACCGACGCGGTCACGGCGGGAGCCGTGAAGATCGCCGGCGAAGTGGGGGCAAATGCGATCGTCGTCCTCACTCATTCGGGAAGGACAGCCAGGCTTATCGCCCGCAGGCGCCCCGCTGTCCCCGTGATCGCCCTTACAGACCTAGAGCATGTAGTAAGGCAGCTCGCCCTCGTCTGGGGGGTCGAGACGATCCCGATCGAAAGCCTGGATACGACCGACCAGATATTCGCCGCGATAAAGGAGAAGGTTGCAGGCGCGGGATACAGGGGCCGGATCGTCCTTACGGCCGGCATCCCGACCACGGAAAGGGCTCCCACAAACACCGTACACCTGGTCGATATCTGAGGAAAGAAAGTTTACGCGCGCCGCGGCACAGTCAAAATATTTAATTACCGGCCCGGTGAGCCTTTCCTGCTGGAAATCAAGAAATTACGGCACCATAGCAGAGCCGGCACCGGTGCCGGTGGCTATACAACCTCCTGCATAATAAGCTATTAGGCGGATTATCCACGGGGGGCTCGGCGGGTCCGGCCCGGTCCCCGACACGCCGTGTAATGATCTGAGGAAACTGGCACAGATATTGATGTTAAGAAAGCGTTAACCTGTTGTTGAGCCCGCGGAAACTCTTTGATGAACGGGGCCTCCCCCCCAACGTTAAGAGAAGGCTCAACAGGTTGCCGCGTAGCCGAAGGGGGCAGTGAGCAGCAGGAACGCATGACTTAGCCTTCGGGACCTGGGGACGGACCTTTAACGGGTCCGTCCTTTTTTTCTCCGCCGCATTTTTTGCGGTATGCCTAGACAAACAGGTCTGTATTGTTTAGATTATCGGCTGGTGCGGCGGCCGGACGGCCGCCACTGACTATTTCACCTTGTGAGGAAGGGAATGGGACGCCCCTTATCACGAAGGAAGAAGCGGCTGATTCACCCCTTACGATCAATCCCGGAAGTGGACAATGAGTGATTCTGTTCAGGCCCGCGCAGGCAGGGAGGGCAAGAAGGGCGACCTTGCTGTCCTCCTGGATGAAAAGGACGCCGGCGGTATCGAGATATCGGTCGAGAGCTCCGTCGGCCACATGTTCGGCAGCCAGATCGAGAGGACGGCCAGGGAGACACTGGAACGCCTCGGCATCAGGGACTGCCATCTCGCCGTCGATGACATGGGAGCGTTGGATTATGTGATCATGGCCAGGATCGAGGCCGCCGCGAGAAGGCTCCGGAAGATACCCGGCCCCGGGTGCCTGCCCGAGCGCAAGGTCGAATACGGTCCCCCGCGGAAGGAACGTCTCCGCAGGACTCGCCTGTACATGCCGGGCAACAACCCGGACCTGATGCTTAACGGCGGGTTGTTCGGAGCCGACAGCGTGATACTGGACCTCGAGGACTCTGTCTCTCCCGGCGAGAAGGACGCGGCAAGGGTCCTTGTGCGCAACACGCTGCTGACGATAGATTACTTCGACTGCGAGAGGATAGTGAGGATAAATCCCCTCTCGACTGAATACGGCGCCATGGATCTAGAGATGGTCGTCCCTTACGGCGTCGATACGATCCTCGTGCCGAAGTGCGAATCCGCCGCAGACGTGAAAGCCGTGGAAAAGATCATCGCCGGGCTCGAAAAGAAACATTTCCTCGAATACGAGGTCCTGATAATGCCGCTCATCGAGACGGCGAAGGGGATACTGAACGCATTCGAGATAGGCTCAGCGAGCGGACGTGTGGTGGCGCTCTGCTTCGGGGCGGAGGATTTCACCGCCGACATCGGCGCGGAGAGGACGAAGGAAGGGACGGAGAGCTTCACCGCGCGGTCGATGCTCGTGCTGGGCGCTAAGGCGGCTGGCGTGCAGGTCATCGATACGGTTTTCTCCGACGTCCAGGACGAGGAGGGCCTGATAGCGAACACAAGGGAGGCTATGGCCCTGGGATTCGAAGGCAAGGGTGTGATCCATCCGGCGCAGATCGCGCCTATCCACTCCGTGTTCAGCCCCGCCCCCGAGCGGATCGAGTACGCGAGGAAGGTCGTCTCAGCGATAGAGAAGGCGCGCTCCGAGGGCAGCGGCGTCGCTACGATCGGGAGCAAGATGATAGACGCGCCTATCGAGACGAGAGCGAGGAAGATACTGAGGCTGGCCGAAGCGCTCGGGCTGCTCGCGGATGATGACGGCGAGGCCGGCGGGAAGACAGGGGGAGTATCATGAAGATGGTCCCTAACTCTCTGGGAAGGATGATCCCGGAGGAGATAGACGGAAGAAAGCTAAAGCCCTTCATGGGCGCGCACGCCGGGCACGGAGGAGGGCGCAAGGCATCCCCGCAGATAAGGGCGGTCCCGGATTACGCGGACAAGCTGAGGGGATCGCTCGACGAGGCGATCGACGCGTGCCGGATCAGGGACGGGATGTCCGTCTCGTTCCACCATCATCTGCGCAACGGCGACTACGTGGTCAATATGGTCGTCGACAAGCTCGCCGAACGGGGGCTCAAGGACCTCACGCTCGTGCCGTCGGCGCTCTTCCCCGTACATGAGCCGCTGATCAGGCATATCGAGAACGGGGTCATCTCTCACATAGAGGGATCGATGAACGGCCCGGTGGGAAAGGCCTGTTCTCTCGGAAAGATGTCGAAGGCGTGCATCCTCCGTTCTCACGGCGGAAGGTACAGGGCCATACAGGACGGAGACATCCACATCGACGCGGCTTTCATAGCCGCTCCTGCCGCCGACAGCTTCGGCAACTGCAACGGGCACAGCGGCCCTTCGGCATGCGGCGTGATGGGGTACGCGCTGGCCGACTCGCTCTATGCCGAGCAGACGGTCGTCATCACGGACAATCTGCAGCCCTTCCCCGTATTCCCGTGGGTGATAAGGGGCGGGAACGTGGACCATGTCTGCACGGTCGACAAGCTGGGCGATCCTGAGCAGATAATATCAGGGACGACGAGGATCACCCGCAGCCCGACAAGGCAGCTCATAGCGGAGTACGCGGCGAGATTCGTCAGGGATACCGGGATGCTCGAGGAGCCCGATTTCAGCTTCCAGGCAGGGGCCGGCGGGATATCACTGGCCTTTCTCAAGTACCTCGGCGATATGATGAGGGAGACGGGAGTGGTGGCGCGGTTCGCCCGCGGCGGCTCCAACAAGTACCTCGTCGACATGCTCGAGGAGGGATTGATCGAATACATACTCGACGGCCAGTGTTTCGACCTCGTGGGGGTCAGGTCGCTGGGCGAACACCCGAGGCACATCGAGACCGATCCGTTCACGTCGTATTGCTACCACACCAAGGGCAATTTCGCTCCTCTGGTCAAGCTCGGCATCCTAGGGGCGACGGAGATAGACACTGATTTCAACGTCAACGTCAACACTCATTCAGACGGATGGCTTCTGCACGGCATCGGAGGATTCACCGACGTGACCGATTCGCAGATCACGATGATAGCGGCCCCGCTTCTTCGCGGAAGGCTGCCCGTTATTACGGACAGCGTCACTACGGTGACAGCGCCGGGAGAGGTTATCGACGTGCTCGTCACCGAGCGCGGCGTGGCGGTCAATCCCGCGCGCGAGGATATCCTTGCCCGCCTCGAGGGGAGCGACCTTCCAGTCAGGACAATAGACGAACTAAGGGATATCGCGGTCGGTCTCTCCGGCATTCCGGAGAGGCCGGAGTTCGAGAACAGGATCGTCGCCCTGATCGAATGGCGGGACGGGACCGTGATAGATACTGTCAGGCAGCTTAAAGTGCGGGAATGAGATCCCGCAGGAGGATTCTTTTTGAGCAACAGTGACACGCCCCTCGCGAGGGAGCTTGCCTCGAAGATCATCGCCCTGGCGGAAGAGAAGGGCAGTTTTATAATCGACCGCCGGGAGATCTTCGATCTCGCGCTGAGGGACCCGGTCACCCTCGAGACCCGCGGGACCGACGATGTTATAGACAGTTTCGGAAGCCCGGCGTTCGTGACCAGAACGACCAGCCGATCGGCCGCCATGACCGAGGTCTTATTCGGCGAGGTGGACGAGCGGCAGGCGGGGATCCTCCAGGGCGCCTTCCGATGGCTCGAAAAGCACCTAGAGGGTGGCGGAAAGCTCCTCGTGATGGACAAGATGATGGGGCTCCACCCGGAGCATTCACACCACTGCAGGACGATCATCACGCCCGACTACGCCCGGATGCTCGTCATGTGGGACAAACTGATATTCGATCTCCCGGAAGGCCGCGAAGCAGGAGAGCCAGATCAGATAGAGATCATGATCCCCGAGTGGAGGGAACATGCCGGCGAGCACGGCCTGCCGCCCGTGAGCATCCTGGCCGACGCCGACGGGATGGCCACGTGGGTCCTTGGGAGCGACTACTTCGGGGAGATAAAGAAGGGCCACCTCAGGATGGCGATGTACCGCGAAAAGGTCCTGATGAAAGAGGGCAGGGGAGGCGGGCTCGGGATCCACGCCGGAGGGAAGCTCATAAGGGCCAGAGACGCCGCGAGTGAAGAGCTAAGGGAAATGGGGGCGCTCTTTTTCGGCCTCAGCGGGACGGGGAAGACGACGCTGTCGGTCCACCATTTCTGGCTCGATCCTGACAGGGGCGAATCGGTCGTCATCAGGCAGGACGACTTCTTCTCCCTTTCGCCGGACGCCCGTGCCTTCGGCACGGAGGACAACGCCTACATCAAGACCGAAGGGTTAGAGGCGGAGGGGCAGCCACTACTCTACGCGGGGGCGACGAGCCCGAACGCGGTTCTCGAGAACGTCTACGTCGATCCCCAGACAAGGGAAGTCGATTTTTTCAGGTACGATCATCCGTTCGTCCCGGGCGGGAAGTGCTTCAACGGCCGCGGCATCGTAATACGCCGCGAGCTCGATTACACCGACGACAAGGTCGACCTCGACCACGTCGACCTGATCTTTTTCATCACGCGGCGGGAGACTGTCGTGCCGCCGCTCGCCAGGCTCGACACCGAGCAGGCGGCCGCCTTCTTCATGCTCGGCGAGTCCATCCTGACGTCGGCGGCGGATCCGACCAAGGCGGGGCAGTCGGTCCGCTCTGTCGGGACTAATCCCTTCATAGTCGGGTCGAAAGGCGAGGAGGGAAACATCTTCTACGATATCCTCAGGAAGAACCCGGGGATCCAGTGCTTCCTGTTTAACACGGGCGGCTTCGGCGGCCGCCAGGTCGACATCGAACGCGAAAGTCTGGGAAATCCGGGCGCGGTGGAGATTCTCCGCCGGTACCTCGGCGGGTTCTGGCACATTGACAAAGGCCTGGGGATAAAGAGAGCGCTCCTCGACGGGACGGAAGAATGGTCCCGTGTCAATCAAGTCCGGTTCGAACTGGTCGGTAACGGAGAAAAGCGGCTGCGCATGAAGGAGGACATCGAGAAGGTATTCGTCGATATCGAGAGCGGCAGGAAGAGCGCGGTCGATTACGAGCTCGTCAAGATATACTGCCTGGCCGGGCAGAAGGTGCGGATACAGGATTCCGCCGCGCTTATCAGGGAGATCGCCCGGAGCGGGATAAAGTGGACCCGCGAGGACTATTGGGGGTACGAGGTGCCGGCGGAGGTACCCGGCCTCGACCTTCGCAGGTTCGACGAACACAGGTACTATCACGACAACGAGATCAGGAAGCTCAACGACCAGCTCCGCGAAGAACGGATAAACTGGCTCCATTCTTTCGATGATCTCGATCCGAGGATCAGGGATATATTCGGGTAATTCAGATTAAAGGAGGAAAAATGTCGTGCACGCGAGTCATGTTTCTTTCTATCTTGACAATTCTCCTCCTGGCAGGGAACGCGGAGTCGGCTGATCAACGCAACACGTCATGCCTCAAAGAAAAATTCAATCTCATTTCAGTTCTAGACCTGGACATGTTTTCGTTCGAGACTGCAGCACTTCTCGAAAGTGGTGACACGGCGGCTGCCGAGGACCTCATCAGGTCATATTTCATGAAGAAAAAAATATCCTGCGTCTTCTCAAGCTTGGGAAGATGTACTGACGCCGTTGCAAGAGCAGACGGCATACTTTTGAACAGGTACAGGTTCTGGATATATGATGAATATGAATTACCGGAAGACCTCATGTGGAATGAGGACCCTCCCAATTCGAGAAACTGGACATATTACCTGTTAAGTTTCGAGTTCCTGTGGATACTGAACGAGGCTTACAAAGAGACCGGAAACACAGAATACCTCGAAAAAGGAAGAATATTGATTGAAGATTTCTCGCAGGACAATCTTGATCGATTCTCACTTCCCAGCCGCAATGCCTGGTACGACCATCCGGCCGCGAACAGACTTGTATATCTTGTGGACTTTTGGTTTCTTTATAATTCAGCCTGTGAGGCTACTCCTGAATTCACATCTCTCTTGCTCGAGCTTATTTGGAGACATGCCAGATTCCTGCAGACTCCGGACAATTATAATCCAAAGACAAACCATGGCCTCTTCAACTGTCTGGCGCTTGAAAGGGTCGCATTTGCCTTCCCTGAGATGGTGGAATCGGATGACTTTCTCGCGTTCTCGCTTGCCCGTTTCGAGAAGCAATTAGAAGACAATTTCGACAGAGATGGTGTACACAGAGAGTATTCCCCATGGTATCAGATATGGATCGCGGGGCTCCTGAACGTATATGCTGATGATTGCAGGTATAACGATGTTCAGCTTCCGGATACCAGCATACAGGCAATAGAGAAGATTGTGGGTATCTGCGTGAACTTTTTCCATCCTGACTGGACCGTAGCACTTTTTGGAGACTCAGACCTTTATCTGACAGAGAAGATGATGGGCCCTGTCATGGAAAGCCATCCATGGCTAGAGTACATATCAACGAAAGGTCACAAAGGCGAAATGCCCGCCTCCAGTTCTGTGGCGTTTACAGATTCTCATATATACATCATGCGGAGCGGATGGGGCGAAATGAGGCCGTGCCAGGATGAAAGCTGCATGATGGCATTTTTCACTCCCTCAGCGTTGAATCATGATCATGAGGATCTGTTTGAATTCGAGCTGTACGCAGGGGGAGTAAAATGGATCACGGATCTGGGCAGATATAACTATAACTATCTGACGGAAGAGAGAAAATATATCGTCTCCGCTGAGGCTCATAACGGGATCATTCCCTATAGATTAGTGACGCAGCAAGAGTTCAGAGCGGGAAAGGCCCCGATCACAGAGGGAAGCAGAAATAAGCCTAAAAATGAGGGATTTGTTCCGAAAGACACAAGTTCTATCTCAGACAGGAGTAATCTCGAATCCGCGATTAACAGGATCTCATTGGAAACAGAACCGGATAAAAAAGTGGATTTATACAAACGGTTGCTCAAAGACGCGGAAGGTGATGATGCGATACGGATCAAATTCGCAATCGCTTTTGTCGTTGCGGAGGAACTCGGAGACAATAGGGAGGCCGCGGCTTATCTGAATGATATTATCAGGGATTCGAAGGACGAAGAACATATTGCTCTCGCCCGTCAGTACCTTTCTGTGATGGACGGAGATCAGGACGAGTTGTTGAAATCGGATGAAAGTTCAGAGAGAGAGATCTCTTCTGTAGAGAGAAAAGCAGATTTGTACACGAGCAGGCCGGAAATAGAAAGAAATATTGAAATAAAGACCATTCGCAAAGAAGTCAAGTACCCTTCCGGGATGGGACCCAAGGTACTCTCGTGGATATCCAACACGAGATTTGATTATTTAGAAGGGCAAATGCGATATGAAAGAGAATACCTGCGTCATGGCAGAGCAATCCTGTTCATCAAGCCGTTCTATTATCTTGTGGTGGACAGGTTTTCATCAAAGAAAAAAATGCTGATAAAGCAACTGTTCCATTTCGCCCCAGATGTTTCAGTCACAAGCAAAGGCAAATTCGACTATATTCTTAAATCGCCCAGTGGGCGATCCTGTATTATGAAAGGGAGCTGTCTGGTGTCGGAAATCGAAGAGAAGATCATACGCGGACAAACAGAGCCGGAATTCCAGGGATGGTATTCTGGCATGTTTGGCGAATTTGTCCCGGCAGACGCGCTGCAAAACCATATTCTTTTTCTGGATGAAGCCTACGCAATTTATCTGTTCGTGCCTACCGGGCAGAGATCCCCCTCGGCTTTCCAGGTCTCGATCGATGACAGTGATCTTAAAAGATCCTCTGGAAGTCCAGGGGGGCGGCTTAGGATAGCGATAGAAACTCCGCGCGAACGGATAAAGATCGATTATACCCCCACGCCGGAATTTCTCGATAACGGGGCGACAGAGGGAGGCGACCCATCGATCAGTATCAGAAAAACCCGGAAATGATCTGGCATTTTGCTATTGGCTCCGAGTGTTGATAATCGTGTAGACCTTTCCAAGTATCTCATTGACAACGCTTCCAGCGTCTGCGAGTACCGATGCGGATGTCACGGCGTCGAAATTTCCTCCTTCCATGTCCGGTTTCCAGTCTCCGGCCCCCGAAGTGATGAGGACCACGATATTGCTCATATCGCTGTTCATCCGCAGAAATGATTCGGTGGCGGGGTCAAGGCTCCACTCACGGCAGTCGGTCAGGATGATGACGGCCGAATACGTCGAGGCATATTCACCGTCGAGCTGATCGATCCCGATGAATTTGACGAAGACCGGCCTGTCCTTCAGGGACTCCCCAATCCTTCCGGCGACGTCCACCTTGAAATCACTGTCCCGTGACGCGAGCAGGATCCTGGTCCCGGATTCCACATCTCCTATCGTGTAAGCTGAGATATCGGACCGCGGAACCATCTCCCGCCTGGCCGAACAGGAAATCAGTAACAACGGGACGAGTACGGGAGCCGCGAGTCTTGCCGCTTTCATTTCCCGATTCCTTATTAAAATAAAGTCTCTATCCCGAGAGTGAATCTGGGCGCCCATTCCTCTTCTTCGCCAGACAGCTCCGGATTGCTGAGCCACAGGGGAACCTCTGCCTTGATGGTCCAGATCTTCATGCCGATGCCGAAGTCCTGCAGCCAGGATTCGAAAAAGACCGGGCCGAGATCCTCCGCCAGGCCGGCCGGCAGCGCTTCAAAAGGCCTGTCGTCAAGGACCGTCCCGACGTCATAGAAAAGGTAGAGCTGGCGATCGCTCAGCGTTTTTTTCAGGAACCGCGGCACCCAGAACGGAAGCCCCAGCTCGGTGTTGACCGCAAAGGTCTGTTTGAAGGCGTAGTCGCCGTCGAAGTAGCCCCTCAGGTTCGAGTTTCCCGGAAGGAGCCAGTTGGAGTAATAGTCCTTGGGGAAGGCGCCGACGCTGCGGAGCCAGAAATATTTCTCCTTCTCAAGCACTCCCGCTCCTGCGAGGTTCCGTTTCTCTTGAGCCGGCGGGTCGATGGCGCTGCTGCCGTACCAGAGGCGCAGCTTGGGCTTGAGCCACGCGCTGAATCTGTGCGTGGGCCATATGCGGGCGTCTACGGAGAACTTCTCGTAGCTGTCCTCGCTTCCCCAGAAGGACCTGTCGAAATCGAATTTCAGCGACGTGGCCAGTATGTCGGTCTTCGGCGCGAGCTCGAAGCTTCCGCCGATCCTGAGGTTTACGCCCCTGTCGTACGTGCCGGGGTAGACATACCTCGCGTCGAAGAACTCGTGGTAGACGAACCTGAGCTGCCAGTATTTCGGCATCGGATCGCTGAGGCTCTTTCTCTGGATCTTGTCGAGGACGAACGATACACCCTTCCTCCCCTCCCTGTAGAAGCTTTCGAGACCGATCGTGGTCTCGCGCCCGAGCCAGCCGACAGGGTCGCTGTAATTGAAGTAAAAATCGATGGTCTCGCTGTCCACGCCGTAGAGGCCCTGCAGGATGAGCCTGTCGTAAGTGTCTTCATAGCTGCTGTTTAGCCTTATGCCCGCCTTTATCCCGTCGACGTCGTTGTACCAGCCGATCGGGGCGAACGCTATCAGTTTCGAGGCGCGAGGCCACTCCGAACGCCACGGATTCTCGATGGCGAGTTTCCACCTGCCGGAGGAGTTATTGTCAAGCTGGTATATGTCGAGGATCTCGTTCCGCGGGTTTATCGAGACCGATCTGGGTTTCGATTCGAAAGAGAACGATCTTTCGGTCACCCGCGGCATGCCGTCCAGACGCTCCTCCGATACGCTTCCATCGGCAAGCCTGAACTCGAGCGTGATGGGCAGTATCATGTCTCCCTTGCGCTTTATTCTCACGTCGGCCCAGTGCAGCCCGCCCTCTTCCCTGCGCTTGAACCTGTCCAGCCTGTAGTCGCAGCTCTTCGCGGAATATATCCATTGCTTGAAGAAATCGTCGAGGTCCAGGCCCGTCACGTCCTCGCACACCGCGAGGAAGGCCTCTCCGTCGACATGCTTGAACTTCCATGTCCTGAAATATTCCTTGAGGATCTCGTCGAAGTCCTCATCTCCGACCATGATCCTGAGGGCGCGCAGGAAGAGAGCGCTCTTGTTGTAGACCATCGTGCGCCCACCGCTCTCGAAATCCTGATAGGGCGTCGCCACGGGCTCCGCGTAACCGCTGCGCTGCAGCTCGATCACGGAATCGCCTATCCTGTTCCAGAGGTCTTTCTGGCCGGTGTTAGCGGCGAGCCAGTCGAACATGAAGTACTGGGCCGGCCCCTCGTCGAGCCAGGCCTCGTCGCGCTCGTTGTTCGCGAGCATCCCGTAGAACCACATGTGCGTTACCTCGTGGACGATCAGGGCCATGTCGGGGCTGCCGTTCATCACGAGCATGGGGTATTCCATGCCGCCGTGCGTGGGGGAGTCGACGATACTGATCTGCGGCCACCCGTACGGGCCTACGAGGCCGTCGAGCCGTTTCATCGTGCTCACCGTCCGGGAGAGGACCGAATCGGCCCAGGCGCGGTTCCACCGGCGGTAGAAGCTTCTAACCGAGTAATCGCCGATCTTCGTCTCCTCAACGACGAAGAGAGGATCTGCACACCACGCGAAGTCGTGTACGTCCACCGCCCGGAAACGGACAGTCTTGGGAGACAGCGAGAGGCCGGCGTCGTCGCGGCCCCGGTCCATCCCGCCCGAGTCCGCGACGGGGGCTCCGCCCGGGTGTCCTCCGGGGTGACCGCCGCCGCCGCTTTCCATGTGCTCCGGCTTCTTGTTGCGGGTCCAGCCGGGGTCACCCTCGACTGGAAGACCAGTGGCGGCTATAACGTACTGGTCCGGGAGGGTCATGCTCACGTCGTACGTTCCAAACTCGCCGTAGAATTCGCCCAGACGGAACTGGTCCTCATGCCAGCCGGTCTTGTCGTAGACGACGATCTTCGGGTACCATTGGGCCATGTCGTAATGGTCACCGATATATCCGGCCCGGCCGATCCGCCTGCGGATCTTCTCCCTGAAGGACATGTCGAATATCACCGTGCCGCCTGGCGGCAGGGGACGGGGGAATCTGCCGGCGAGGAGGGTGCCGCTGACCGTGAAATCCGCTGGCTCGCCTCCGACGGTCAGCGTGTCGATCTCCAGCCACCCTCTTTTCTCCTCGGGGAGGTCCCTCAGGAAGGCCCATGTCCCGGGGTAGAAATCCCGGTAGAGCTCCGAATCGGCGGACTTGTAGGCGTTCGGGTAGAGATGGATAAAGTAGCGCCTCAGTGTATCGGGGGAGTTGTTCGTGTAGGTGATCCTCTCGGTGCCGGATAGCATCTTCGCTTCGATGTCGAGGGTGCACCGTATGTCGTAGTCGGACCGCTGCTGCCAGTAATCGGAGAGCAGGTCCTGCGAGGCGGGTCCCTGGGCGGCGGCTGGCCCATGCAGCGCCGTAAGGGCCGCGGCTGACGCTAATATCGTAAATATCATGGATTTGGGCATTTCAGTCCTTTCAAGGGGCCTCGATATCGATACCCGGGATACGGGACCGGGTGCCGGTCTGCTCAAGTTAGCATATGGACAGCTCCCCAGCAAGCGCAGGTTCCGGCCGTTTCGTGTTATACGCCGAAATCGATTGAATGATTCCCCCCCTGCTGTTACTATTCGGGTCCCGAAAATCCATTCAGAAAGACACGGATACGGACCTACCAGAGAGGAGGACGGATGAGCTTGAGACGCAGGGGCCTTGTCACCACCATGGCGGCCTTTCTCGCGGCGCTGCTGCTGGCGGCGGCCGTGCTGGCCGGATCGCTGGAGGACAAGGTCAACGAGTTCGAGCTGGACAACGGTATGAAATTCCTCGTTGTCGAGCGCAAGGAAGCTCCGGTGGCATTCATGTCGATCGTCTTCAACGTGGGCTCGGCCAACGAGTGGCCGAACGTCACAGGGATATCCCATCTGCTCGAGCACATGATGTTCAAGGGCACCGAGATGATGGGGACATCCGACTACAAGAAGGAGATCCCGTACATCGAGAAGACGGACGAGCTTGGAGAGAAGTCGATCGAACTGCGCAAGGCGATCGGCGAGTGGCGCTTCGAGAAGTTCGAGGAGCTGCGCAAGGAGGTGCTTGCCACCTTTACCGACGCGGATAACGAGGAGGTCGGGACAGACAAGTATCTCCAGAACAAGCTCGTCGTCGAGAAGATCAGGGCGATGGACTCCCTGCCCGGCGAACTCGAGTCGGAGAAGTACCTCATCAATGAAGGAGAGAGGGATTATCTCGCGCTTTATCTCGAGTATCTCGAGACGTGGGGAGAGATCGTAAGGCTTACCGACGAGCAGCGCTCGAAATTCGTAGTGAACAACGAGCTCTGGGAGACCTACATGAACAACGGCTCCCGCATGCTCAACGCCGGCACGTCCAACGACTTCACCGTCTACTTTGTCTATCTCCCGTCGAACAGGCTCGAGCTCTGGATGACGATGGAGTCAGACCGCATGGATACCCCGGTCTTCCGGGAGTTCTGGATCGAACGCGACGTCGTGATGGAGGAGCGCAGGCTCGGAGAGAACGATCCCGACGACGTTCTCGACGAGGCGTTCAACTCGGTCGCTTTCACGGCCAGCCCGTACAAGTGGCCCGTCGTCGGCTGGATGAGCGACCTGCAGACGATCGACCGCAAGGAGCTTGCCGCTTACCATAAGAAATACTACGCGCCCAACAACGCCACAGCCTGCATCGTCGGCGATGTAGACGTCGAGCAGGTAAAGAAGATGGCGAAGAAGTATTTCGGCCCGATCAAGGCGCAGGAGCCCCCGAACCCGGTCGAGACAAGGGAGCCGGAGCAACGGGGCGAGCGCAGGGTCGTAGTCGAGAATGACGCCAATCCGGCGCTGAAGATCGGCTGGCACAAGCCGGTATACCCCGATCCCAAGGCCGTTGTATTCGACGTAATAACCAGCGTCCTCTCGGATGGCCGCACCTCGCGCCTCTACAAGTCGATCTATGAGGAGCAGCAGCTCACAGCGGAGCCGCCCGCGGCATACACGGGTCCGGGAGACCGCTACGACAACCTGATGATCATCTCGGCGGAGCCGAGGCACCCTCACACTCTCGACGAGGTCGAGAAGGCGATTTACGTCGAGGTCGACAAGCTCAAGACAGAACCCGTCGACGAGAGGGAGCTGCAGAGGATAAAGAACCAGCTCGACGCCAACCAGGTGCGTCAGCTCGGCTCGAACCTCGGCATCGCGTTCACCCTCCTGATGGGCGAGATATACATGGGTGATTACAAGGCGATGTTCCGCTACATCGACATGGTCAAGGACGTCACGCCCGAGGACGTTATGGAGGTCGCGCAGAAGTATCTCACCGAGCAGAACAGGACGGTCGGATGGCGTGTCCAGGTCGTCGACGAGAAGGATGAGAGCCCGCCCGGGTCGGCTGATGAGGATGAGATGATGAAATACCGCGCGGTGCTGATGCAATACATCCAGTCCCTCCCCGAGGATGAGCGGATGGAGATCTTCCAGAAGTTCCAGACGATGAGATCGGAGCAGGAGCAGATGGAATACGCGAAGGAACTTATCCAGCGCGCCAGGGACGCCGGATTCATCAAGGAAGAAAAGACGGAGGGCGAGTGATGAAACGCAGTATCCTGTTTACAGTGATCGCGGCGGCGCTCATGGCCACACTCGCGTCGCCGCTTGCCGCCGGGAAGCGCCAGCATCCCGACAAGCTCAAGTACCCCCCCATCGAGATAACCTCGCCCGAGGTGATAGATATATCGTTCGCCAACGGGATGGAGGGATTTCTCATAGAGGACCACGAGGTGCCGGTAGTGGACATCGTGATCCTCTTCCCGACCTATTTCCCCGAGGAAGATAAGTACGGCCTGAACGAGATGGCCCAGTGGGTCATCCGCAACGGCGGCAGCGAGAACTGGCCGGCTGACAAGCTCAACGAGGAGCTCGAGTTCCTCGCGGCGAGCGTCGAGGTGTACGGGGGCGATCTCAACACGAGCGTGGCGATCAACTGCCTGACCAAGGACATCGACACCGTCCTGGCGATCGCGGCCGACCTGGTAAGGAACCCCGTATTCCCCGCTGAAAAGATCGAGAAGAAGCGGGGAGACATGCTCGAGGAGATCCGCCGCAAGAACGATCAGCCGCGGGCGATCGCGAGGCGCGAGTTCTACAAGCTCATCTACAAGGGGCATCCATACGGATGGGACACGACGGTCGAGTCGGTCGGAGCGATCACGAGGGACGACCTGACGTCATTCCACGCGGCGTACTTCCATCCTGACGGGGCTATCATCGGCGTGAGCGGCGACGTGACGAAAGAGGAGATCACCGCGAAACTCGACGATATTTTCGCCGGATGGGAACCGGCCGGGACGGTGATCCCCGAGGTCCCCGATATCAAGCCTGTATTCACGGCGAGCTGGAACTACGCTTACAAGGACATCAACCAGGCGTACATGATGCTCGGCCATTACGGCATCAACTCGAAGGACGAGGACCGCTGCGCCGTTGACGTGATGAACTTCATTCTCGGCGGCGGGTCGTTCACATCCTGGATCGTGACCGAGGTGCGCGAGAAGAAGGGTCTGGCCTATTCGTCCGGCTCGAGGTTCGGCGACGACGCGTTCACCCTCGGCGTCTTCTACGCCTTCGCCCAGACGAAAGGCGAGGAGTACAGCAGGGCGATGCAGATCATTATAGAGCAGATCGAGAAGATGCGCGACGTCGGTCCGGACAAGGAGGAATTCAGGAAGGCGATAGACTCGTACGTCAACAGCCAGGTCTTCGACTACGACTCGAAGAGCAGGATGGTTCGCCGCCTCGTAATGCTCAAGTTCCAGGGAATGCCGCTGGATACCCCCGAGAGGGACATGGAGAGGTACGCGAACATGACCCTCGAGGATGTCAGGGGGGCGGCGCGTAAATATCTTCACCCCGACAAGCTGACCGTCTTCGTAGTCGGTGACGAGGCGACCTTCGACAGGCCGCTCAGCGAGTTCGGCAAGGTGAACGTGATCGATCTCGAGGAATAGAGACAGGGCGGGAAGGCCCCGGAGGCAGACCTCCGGGGCCGCCGCCCCGGAGCGACTCATGGACGATATAACCGCCGTAGTGCTCGGAGGAGGAAGAGGGACCAGGCTCTACCCCCTGACGAAGGACAGGTCGAAACCGGCCGTGCCGCTTGCCGGCAATTATCGCCTGATCGACGTCCCGGTGAGCAACTGCATCAACTCCGACATCAACAGGATCTACGTCCTGACGCAGTTCAACTCTGCGTCGCTGAACCAGCACGTCTCCGAAACCTACCGGTTCGATACCTTCAGCCGCGGATTCGTAGAGGTGCTGGCCGCCGAGCAGACCCTGTCGTCGTCGGACTGGTTCCAGGGCACGGCCGACGCGGTGAGGCAGGTCATGCCCCATCTCGAGAACTTCAGTGCGAGGGACGTGCTGATCCTCTCCGGAGATCACCTCTACAGGATGGACTACAGGGAGTTCGTAAGGCACCATCGCGAGAAGGACGCGGACATAACGATCGCTGTGCACCCGGTCTCCAGGGCGAAGGCGCCGGACCTCGGTATCCTCCACGCGGACAGCACGGGCTGGATCACCGAGTTCATGGAGAAGCCGCGCGGCGGCGAACTCCTCTCGATGAAGACCGACACCCGCTCTCTCGGCCTCAGCGCCTCCGAGGCGAGAAAGCGCCCCTATCTCGGCTCGATGGGGATCTACGTCTTCCGGTCCGAGGCCCTGGCGGAGTGCCTGAGCAAGGACGTCTCGTCGATCGACTTCGCGCGCGAGATAATACCCGACGCCCTGCGCACGATGAAGGTCAGCGCATACGTGTTCGACGGGTACTGGGAGGACATAGGGACGATACGTTCCTTCTACGACGCGCACATGGCCCTTCTCTCCCCCGTCCCGAAGATGAACCTCTACGATGCGGGATTTCCGATCTATACACACCCGAGGTTCCTGCCCGGCTCGAAGATAAATCAGGGGGAGATAATCCGCTCGATGATCAACGCGGGCTGCATAATCGACAAGGCGACGATCAGGCATTCGATCGTCGGCCTGCGTGCGAGGATAGGGGCCGGAGCGGTGATCGAGGATTCGCTCGTGTTCGGGGCCGACCTCTATGAGCTCGAGAAGAGCCGGGAAAAAAGGAGCGCCGTGCCGATAGGCATAGGCCGCGAGGCGATTATCCACCGGGCCGTGATAGACAAGAACGTACGTATCGGCCGCGGCGCGATCCTCGAGAACTCGAAAAAGCTGAGGAAATACGACGACCCGCAGGAGAGGTTCTTCGTGCGCGACGGGATAATAGTTGTGCCGAAGAACGCCGTCATCCCCGCCGGAACACGCTTCTGATATCAGAGCCTCATCTCGAAGTAACGCTCGACGCTGCCGGGATTGACGGGATCGATCGCGCGTGTCTTCTGTGCGGGAGAGAACCCGCAGCGGATGTAGACCTCCCGCGCCGTCTCGAATCTTATATCGGACCAGAGGCAAAGCTCCCGGCAGCCGTTCTCCCTGCACCACGAGACGGCGGTCTCTATCAGCCGCCTGCCGAGCTTCCTGCCCCTGTGAGTGGGAAGCAGGTAGAGCCTGTGCAGCTCGCATCTCTCCGCGTCCTCCCGAGTGACGCCTATGCATCCGGCGACAAGCCCTTCATCCTCGAGCACCCAGAACTCTCCGCCGCTGTCCTGGTAAGTACCGGGGATGTCGGCAAGGTCGAGGTCGAACTCGCTGAAGTCCATCGTGTATCCGAGCGTGCCGTACGCCGCCTTCACAGCGGCTATAACTCCGGGATTGTCCTCTGGGAGATAGGGCCTGATCGTCACGAGGATCACCGGTCCTCCGGCCGGTACCTGTTCGTGATAGGGAGCCTGCGGTCGCGCCCGAAGGCCTTCGGCGTGATCTTGATTCCTGGCGGGCCCTGCCTGCGCTTGTATTCGCTGAAGTCGATCATCCTGATGACCCTGCGGACGGTAGCCCGGTCGATTCCGGCGGCGACTATCTCGCTTGCCGAAAGGTCGCCTTCGACGTAGAGCTCGATTATCCGGTCCAGGACCGGATAGGGCGGGAGCGAATCCTCGTCGGCCTGGTCCGGCCTCAGCTCGGCAGACGGCCTGCGCCTTATCGTGGATGCGGGGATGATAGCCCTTCCCGCCTCGCGGTTTCTCCAGCGGCTCAGCGCGTAGACCAGGGTCTTAGGAACATCCTTCAGCACCGCGAACCCCCCGACCATGTCACCGTAGAGCGTGCAGTAGCCGACGGCGATCTCGCTCTTGTTCCCCGTCGCAAGCACGAGCCATCCGAAGCGGTTTGAGAGCGCCATCAGGATGTTCCCCCTGATCCGCGCCTGGATATTCTCCTCGGTTACCCCGATTCCCTTCTTCGGGACGGCGGGGCGTAGAAGATCGCGGTAGGAATCGAATATCTCCGATACGGAGTACTCGAACAGGTCTACCCGGAGGTTCTCGGCGAGCCGCCTCGCGTCACCGAGCGTCCCGCTCGAGGTGAACCCGGAGGGCATAGTCACGCAGTGGACGCTGTCCGGCCCGACGGCGTCGACCGCTATCGAGGCCGTCAGAGCCGAGTCGATCCCGCCACTCAGACCAAGCACGACTCCACTGAACCCGTTCTTGAGAATATAATCGCGCGTCCCCATGACGAGAGCGTCGTAGATCTCCTCTACCGGCCCGGGCTGGCCGGATCTTTTCCTGCGAGGCAGTGGAGCGGCTTTTTTATTCGGGAGGCCGGGAAGATCGACAGTCTCGACTGTTATCGAGGCGCAGGAAGCGCCCCGGCCGGCCTTCCCCGCCCTCTTGCGGGCGGGCACGTCGGCGATGATCATTTCCTCGCGGAAGGGGGCAGCCCTGGCGACGGTCTCTCCCCGCGGCGAGCAGATCACGCTGCTCCCGTCGAAGAGGAGCTCGTCCTGGCCCCCGAGGAGGTTTATATAACAGAGCCAGACATCGTTTTCCCGCGCCCTTTTCTGCATCAGCCGTTCCCTCTCGGGCCCCTTGCGGCGGTGATAGGGCGAGGCGGAGATGTTTATGATGATCCCCGCGCCGCCGGCGCCGGCCTGGCAGCCGATCGGGCCGTCATCGACCCATACGTCCTCGCATATGTTGAGGCCGACCTTCGTACCGGCGAAATCGAGGACGGTCGCTGACGAGCCGGCCGTGAAATATCTCTTCTCGTCGAAGACGCCGTAGTTGGGGAGGTTTATCTTGCGGTAGCTGGACGCCACCTTCCCCTTGTATAGAAGAAAGGCGCTGTTGTATAGCGGGCCCTGGCGCCTGCCCGGTCTCTCCGGGCAGCCGACTATCACGGCGATCCCGCGCGAGGCCCGCGCGAGGGAGTGGAGCTCCCTGTCGCAGTCCCTCAGAAAGGCGGGCTTGAGCAGGAGGTCCTCGGGAGGGTATCCGCAGAGGACGAGCTCCGGGAAGGCGAGGAGCTGAACGCCCCGTTTCTTCGCCTCGGCGATGTGCCACCTCACCAGGGCGGCGTTTCCCCTCAGATCGCCCACGGTAGGATTCACCTGGGCGAGCCCGACTCGGATCTTATCCTGCCTGTAGCTCATATCAGGGCCATTGTAACACCCGCCCGGCGGCCGGTGAAACAAAATCGCCCCGGGCCCGTAACCGGAGTATTAACGGTCAAGGAAAGGAGTTCCCGATGAAAAGGACCATGGTCATAGCGCTGTCGGCTCTGCTGGTAGTGATGCTGCCGGTGCTCGCGATGGCGAAAAAGGACGTCCGCAAGGTCGAGAAATCGTTCGAGCTGAAAAAGGGCGGGAATCTCGATATAGACATCAGACTGGGGGGCGACATCACCATCGAGGGCTGGGACCGCGACGAGGTCTCGGTAAAGGCGAGCATAAGCGGTAGGCACCGGGACGAGGTCGATCTCGATTTCGACGAGACCCGGTCCGGGCTGGAGATATCGGCCGGGATCGGCAGGCACGGAGACATAAAGGCGAGCTGCGACCTGTACATAATGGTGCCGGCGGAGTACGACATCGAGTTCGAGACGCTAGGCGGCGACGTGTCGATCAAGGGAGTAGAGGGAGAGATCTCCGGAAGGACGATGGGCGGCGACGTCGATTTTGAGCGCCTTGCGGGCAATCTCGACGTCACGACGATGGGTGGCGACATCTCGGTGACCGATTCCGAGGTGGACGGCAAGGTGAAGACGATGGGCGGCGACGTCGACATAAGAAACGTAAAGGGCGACCTCAAGGGATCGACGATGGGCGGCGACGTCACGTACAAGGACGTTGTACGTTCAGGCAAGGGCGACAAGGAAGTCTCCATATCAACGATGGGTGGAGACCTCGTCCTCGACTACGCCGGTAAGAACGTCACGGCGAAGACCTATGGCGGCGACATCGACGTCGACAGGGCCGAGAAGATCGACGTGGTGACGATGGGAGGCGACATCAGAGTCAAAAAGGCTCCCGAGGGCGCCAAGGTCAAGACGATGGGCGGGGACATAGAGATAGGGTCGGCCAGCAATTATGTGGACGCCGAGACGATGGGCGGCGACATCACGGTCGACGATGTCGACGGCTGGGTCAGGGCGGTCACGATGGGGGGCGATGTCGAAGTCACGATGACGGGCGACCCGGGCACGGGCGACCGCGACATCGAGATAAAGTCGATGGGCGGCGATATCGACCTGACCGTTCCGAAAGGGCTGTCGATGAAATTCGACATCGAGATCCAGTGGACGAAGAACGCCGACCGCAAGCCGAAGATCGTCTCCAGCCTCGGTATCGTTATCGAGGAGACAAAGGACTGGGTGAAGAAGCACGGCTCGAAGAGGAAGTACATTTACGGCACCGGCGAGGTCGGTGGCGGAAAGAATCTCGTGAAGATCAGGACGATCAACGGAGACGTGCGGATAAAAGAGGATTAGAAGCGCGAGCGACAGAGGCCGCGCTTTCATAAGGACCCCACCACAGCGTCAAGAGGTGGAGAGGGGGACGGGCCGCCGGCCCGCCCCCCTCTCCGTTTATTACAGGCCAGGGTAGATCTCCGGCAGGCGCGAAGGAAGGAAGAACCTGCGTGCGCTGCTCTCCCCTATCGAGGAGAGGTCGATGTCGCAGTAGAGGATGTCGTCCTCACCGGCGGCGGCCCGCGCGAGGACCCTGCCGCTTGGCCCGGCGACGAACGATTCCCCCGCGAAATCGAGGCAGTCCTCACTGCCGACCCTGTTGACCAGGGCGGCGAAGTAGCCGTTCTGGAAGGCGGCTACCTGGAGCTCGGCCTCGTAGAGCCCCTCGGGCCACTCACCGACCGAGCCCGCCTGGGGCACCACGACGACCTCGGCGCCCTTGAGCGCCAGCGCGCGCATGTACTCTGGGAAATGCCTGTCGTAGCATATTGCGACGCCTATGCGGCCCGCGCGCGTGTCGAAGACCCCGGCCCCGAGGTCGCCGGGGGCGTAATATCCCTTCTCGCGGAAGCAGGGGAGGTCGGCCACGTGGACCATCCTGGTCCTGCCCGCGATCGTGCCGTCCGCGTCGATTACCGGTGAGCAGTCGTACGTCATGTCGCCGTCACGCTCGAATAGATTGAGGACGACGACGGTTCCCAGCTCCTTCGCCCTGGAGCAGAAGGCGTCGGTGATCGGCCCGGGCACGGTCTCTGCCAGCTCGAGGACATTTTCGCCCGCCTCGTACTGGGGGAAAAACCAGCTGAAGGCCAGCTCGGCATATGCCACGAGCTCAGCCCCGGCCCCGGCCGCCTCCTCAAGGGCGGCCAGGCCCCTCTCGATATTCTCTTTCATATCCCTTGAGGCATGCTGCTGGACGAGCGCTATCTTCATCTTCATATCCCTTCAGAACAGGCCTGAGACCGGTATCGGGCCCTCTATCCATTGTAGCACCGCCCTGTGGGCGCGCAAGTATGAATTATCGACGGGAATATCACAATGTCCATTAACATTAGTTGACAATTATGCAAATTGTCTTTACTATCTTCTGCCGGAAAGGAAATATTCCTAATAATCCAAGGAGACCCGCGTTGGCTGCTGAAGTCGTGGATATGCACCCTGTAGACAGGCAGATCCTCGAGATCCTGCAGGAACAGGGGCGCATTCCGAACGTTCAGCTAGCCGAGCGTGTGGGCCTGAGCCCACCCGCAGTCCTCGAGCGAGTAAGGAAGCTCGAGGAAAAGGGCGTGATCACGGGGTACACGGCACTCGTCGACAACCGCAGGGTCGGCATGGGGACGGTCTCTTTCGTAGCGGTCTCGCTGAACCTGCACCAGAAGGATTCGATAGAGAACTTCCACGTATTCGTAGGGGAATGCTCGAGCGTGCGGGAGTGCTACCACATAGCCGGGACCGACGATTATCTCCTGAAGGTCTACACGAGGGACATCGACGACTACGAGAACTTCCTTCTCCATTCGCTCACGAGGATAAAGGGGATAGACCGGGTCAAGACGATGTTCGTCCTTTCGACACTGAAGAGGGAAACGGGAGTCCCGATAGAGGCGACCGGGTGCGGGGAGCCCTCGGCGGGCAGGAACGGGAACGGCAACGGCGAGAAAAGAAACGGCAGGAAAAACGGAAAGTCACAGAAAGAAGGAGGCGGCAATGGATGAGAAGAATCTGAGGTTCGACACGCTCGCGGTAAAGGGAGGATACCCCTGGGAGGAGCAGCTGAGGTACAACACGATGCCGCCGCCGCTCATCCAGAGCGCCGTGTTCCCCTACGAGTCGGCCGAGTGGGCCGCCGAGCTCTACAGCTACAAGAGGGAAGGATTCGCGTACGGGCGCATCAACAACCCGACCTGCGACATCTTCGAGAAGAGGATGGCGCTTCTCGAGGGGACCGAAGCGGCGCTCGGGACCGCTTCGGGGATGGCGGCGGTCTTCATGGTAGCCCATCATCTCGTCGAGGCGGGCGAAGAGATCGTCTCTTCGCAGAGGGTGTACGGCGGGACGCAGCAGCTCTTTGCCACGTCGTTCCCGAGGATGGGCATAAAGACGAACTGGGTCGTCGAGCCTGACAGGATAGAGGAATGGGAGAAGGCGATCACACCGAAGACCAAGCTGATGCATGTCGAGTCGCCGAGCAACCCGAACCTCTTCGTGGCCGACATCCCTGCGATCGCGAAGCTGGCGAAATCGAAGGGGATACCCCTGATGGTCGACAACACGATCTGCTCGCCGGCGCTGATGAGGCCCGCCGAGATGGGCGCCGACATTATCATCCACTCGGCGACCAAGTACATAAGCGGGAACGGCACGAGCCTTTCCGGAGTAATCTGCGGGAAGAAGGAATTCATCGACCATGTAAGGCACATCGGCTACAGGAACATCGGGCCGTCCATCGCCCCGTTCAACGCGTGGCTCTGCCTTCTCGGCCTCGACTCGCTGTCGCTGCGCATGAAGAAACACTCGGACAACGCGATGGCCATCGCGAAGTTCCTCGAGAAGCACCCGAAGATCGAATCGGTCAGCTACCCCGGGCTTCCGAGCCACCCCCAGCACGAGGTGGCGAAGAAGACGATGAGCGCCTATTCATCGATGATGAGCTTCAATGTAAAGGGCGGCCTGGAGCCGACCCGGAACGTAATCGACAACTTGCAGGTAGCAGTGCATACGACGCATCTCGGCTCCTCGCAGACGGTCGCGATCCAGCCGGCGGCGACGACCCACTTCCAGCTCGGCCCCGAGGAGCGCGCGAAGGCGGGAGTGCCGGAGAACATGATCCGCTACTCGGCGGGGCTCGAGGACGAGAAAGACCTTATGGAGGATCTCGACCAGGCGCTCAACGCGTAGGGCCGGTCAGCTTGTGATTTGACAGAAATATCCGAGGGAGGATAGCGATGCAGAGACTCGCGTTCATAGGATTCGGCGTGGTCGGGCAGGGCCTGGCGGAGATCCTTCTCAGGAAGAAGGACCAGCTGAAGAAGAAATACGGGCTCGACTACTCGGTGGTCGCGGTGAGCGACTTCAAGCTCGGCTCGGCGCTCGATAACAAGGGGCTGGACCTGGCGAAGCTCCTCGAGCTGGCGAAAGAGGGAAGGATATCGGAATACCCCGGGGCGACCACCGGCCTCGACGCGCTCGAGACGATAAAGCGGTGCGACGCCGACACGGTCATCGAGGTCTCGTACACCGACATAAAGACGGGCGAGCCGGCCAACAGCCACTTCAGGGCGGCCATGGAGAGCGGCAAGAACCTGATCACGACGAACAAGGGACCGACGGCGCTCTTTTTCACGGAGCTCGCCGCGCTGGCGAAGAAAAAGGGCGTGCAGTTCCGCTACGAGGGAACGGTAGTCGCCGGGACCCCTGTCCTCGATCTCTGCGAATTCGCGCTCGCGGGGAACGATATCACCGAGGTCCGCGGGATCCTAAACGGCACCACAAACTTCATCCTGACCAACATGGAGGCCGGCAGAGCCTACGAGGAAGTGCTCAAGGAGGCGCAGAAGCTCGGGTTCGCCGAGGCCGACCCCACTGCCGACGTAGAGGGATTCGACGCGATGGCCAAGGTGATTATCCTCGCCAAGAGCGTTATGGGCGCCGACATCTCCCCGGCTGACGTAGACAGGACAGGAATCACCAAGATCTCGCTCAAGGATGTCGAGGCGGCGAAAGCCGAGGGAAAGCGCTGGAAGCTTATCGGGAAGGTGACGCGCGACGGCTCGGGCGTGAAGGCGTCGGTAAAGCCTGAGAAGGTCGCGCTGACCGATCCCCTCGCCGCAGTAGGCGGGGCGACGAACGCCCTGACCTTCGTCACCGACCTGCTCGGCGAAGTGACGATCGTCGGCCCGGGCGCCGGGAAGATAGAGACGGGATACTCGTTGCTTATAGATATGCTGGCTATAGAGAGGATGGCATAGCCGGCGCGTACCGGCAGAGGGCGCCGGTGCGCCCCGGAAGGAATGGTGATCAAGGTATGAAGATGCTGATTGCTGGGAAATGGGTCGAAGGGAAGGAGAAGATCGAGGTCCGCGACCCTTTCGATGATTCGGTGATCGACACCGTGCCGGCCGGTACGGCCGCTGACATGGACGCGGCGATCACTGCCGCCGGGAAGGGATACCGGATCAGCCGCGGCCTTCCTGTCCACGAGAGGGTCAGGATCCTCAAAAAGGCCGCTGACATCATCGACTCCAGGGCCGAGGAGTTCGCCGTTACGATCGCGAGGGAAGGGAGCAAGACGATCCGGGAGGCCCGCAAGGAGGTCTACCGCGCCGCCCAGACGATGACGATATCGGCCGAGGAAGCCCGCCGGATAAACGGTGAGACGATACCGTTCGACACCAACATCGGCTCGGAGAACAGGCTGGGGTACTACTTCAGATTCCCGATCGGCATAATCGCCGCGATCACCCCGTTCAACGATCCGCTCAACCTCGTCGCCCACAAGCTCGGGCCCGCGATCGCCGGAGGCAACTCGGTCGTACTCAAGCCGGCGACCGTCACCCCGCTCTCGGCGCTCAAGCTCTGCGAGGCGCTGATGGAGGCCGGCCTGCCCGAGAACATACTGAACTGCGTGACAGGTTTCGGCGCGAAGATAGGTGATCCGCTCGTGACCGACCCGAGGGTGAGGATGGTAAGCTTCACCGGGGGCGTCGAAGCAGGGCAGGAGATCGCGAAGAAAGCGGGCCTGAAGAAGATCGGGATGGAACTCGGCTCCAACACCCCGGTCATCGTCTGCGACGACTGCGATCTCGACCAGGCGGTCGAGAACACGGTCTCCGGCGCCTTCTGGGCAGCCGGGCAGAACTGCATCGGGGTCCAGCGCGTCTACATAGAGAAGGGGATCTACAAGAAGTTCGAGACCCTGTTCGTCTCGCGCACGAGGCAGTACAAAGTCGGCCCGAAACTCGAAGAGGACTGCGACATGGGGCCCATGATCACCGAGGGAGAGGCGAAGAGGATCGAGAAATGGGTCGCCGAAGCGGTGGCGAAGGGCGCCAGGGTACTCACAGGCGGGACCCGCAAGGGTGCGATATACGACCCGACCATCCTGGCCGATGTGCCCGAAGGGTGCAAGGTCGACAGGGACGAGGTCTTCGCCCCGACCGTGAATCTCTACCCGGTCAAGGACCTCGACGAGGCGATTGCCCGGGCCAACGCGGTCGACTTCGGTCTGCACGCCGGTATCTTCACGAAGGATATCGGCAAGGCCTACAGGGCTATAAGGGAGCTCGAGGTCGGAGGCATCATCATCAACGATTCGTCCGACTATCGCGTAGACCTGATGCCGTTCGGTGGGGTGAAGAACAGCGGGCTCGGGCGCGAGGGGATCAGGTTCGCCCTCCAGGAGATGACCGAGCCGCGCGTGGTCTGCTTCAACCTGTAAGCGGGCAGCGCTTACGGACAGCGGACAGATTCCGATATAAGCGACAAAAAGGGCGTTCCTGCCGGAGCGCCCTTTTTTATTGCTGTCCGGCCGGTCCCGTCAGAGACCCAGAACGTCCGACATGCTGTAGAATCCGGCCTGCTTGCCGGCGATGAACCTTATCGCGCGAAGCGTTCCCATAGCGAACGTGCGGCGCGAATGGGCCCTGTGGGTCAGCTCGATCCTCTCGCCCTCACCGGCGAAGACGACCGTATGCTCGCCGGTGACGTCTCCCCCGCGCAGCGAGTGCATCCCTATCTCCCCGCGTGGCCGCTCGCCGACCATCCCCTGCCTCCCGTGCACTACGTTCGCTCCTGCGCGGGTCCTCAGGGCGGCCTCGGCCAGCTTGACGGCGGTGCCGCTCGGGGCGTCCTTCTTGCGGTTGTGATGGATCTCCGTGATCTCGATATCGAACCCGGGCAGGGCCCTTGCGACATCCTCGGTGATCTTGAAGAGGAGGTTGACGCCGAGCGACATGTTGGAGCTCACGAGCACCGGGATTTTGCCCGAGATCTCCCTCGCTCGCAGGATCTGGTGGTGCGACAGCCCCGTCGTCCCCGTTATGGCAGCGACGCCCGCCGCTGCGCAGGCCTCCAGGAAGGCGGCCGTCGAGGCGGGATTCGTGAAATCGACCGCCACGTCGGCACCTGAGAGCGCGGCCGCCAGATCGCCGGTCGCCTCGACTCCACAGACGAGGGTCCCGATACCTTCATGCCCCGCGGCCCCGACGGCGCCCGTGAGGGCGAGATCATCCGCCGCGTCGACCTCCCGGGCGACGATGCCGCCCACCCTGCCGAGAGCCCCGTTTATAACCACGTTTATCATGTCGTGCCCCTATGCCGGCGGGCTCGTTACCTTGAGGCCGTATGCGGTCAGAGCGGCCGCCAGTTTTTCGAGGTTCGCCGGAAGCATCCTTACGAGCGGAAGGCGGACGTTGCCCACGCCCATGCCGAGCATGTTCATCGCTTCCTTGACCGGCATCGGATTTGTCTCTATGAACATCGACTGGTTGAGCGGGAGCAGCTTGTAGTGAAGCTTTCGCGCCTTGTCCATATCTCCCTTTTCGAACGCCGATATCATCGCGCGAACGTCCTTCGGGACGATATTCCCCGTGACGCTCACGACTCCTGTTCCGCCTATCGCGAGTATCGGGAAGGTGATAGCGTCGTCTCCGGAGAGAAGGTCTATCCTGCCCTCGCAGCGCAGGATGATCTCGGCCATCTGCTCCACCGAGCCGCTCGCCTCCTTGACTGCCACGATCAGATCGTGCTTCGAGAGCCGTGCGACGGTAGTGGGCTGCATGTTCAGCCCGGTCCTTCCGGGGACGTTGTAGAGCATCAGTGGGAGCCCTCCGTCGTCTGCGAGCTTCATGAAGTGCGCGTAAAGCCCCTCCTGAGTCGGCTTGTTGTAGTAAGGCGTCACGGTCATAGCGCCGTCGGCGCCGAGCTCTTTCGCCTTCTTTATGTTCTCGATCGATTTTGTCGTCGAATTGGTGCCGCATCCGGCGACGATCTTGAGCCTGCCGGCCGCTTCCTTTACGACGATCTCGATGATCCTGAAATGCTCCTGCCAGGTGTAAGTGGGGTTCTCGCTTGTGGTGGCGCAGGGGACCAGTCCGTCGGTCCCCGCGTCGACATGAAACCTTACCAGCTCGCGGAGCTTCTCCTCGTTCAGGTCTCCGTTCTCCTTGAATGGGGTGACGAGAGCAACGTAAAGACCTTTGAGCATAACACCCTCCTCCTTCATTCACAGCCCTGTCCGTGCAGTCGCGGACGCCTGGACGCGTCTTCGGGGCGCCTTCAGGCACCATCGACTCTATTCCGACTCCTCCGCGATGTCAAGGTCTACAGGGAAAATGTGGCCACAAGCGTGAAAAACCGAGAAAACACCCTTGACAGAAGCGTAATATTAAAATATCTTAATACCCTTATGAAGAAGGCGAGAACAGAAAAGAGAGGAGCGGCGGTGTCGCCAAGGCCGTTGAGAGAAGACGAGATAGAGAAGTCGGCCGAGATCCTCAAGTCTCTGGCCAACCCAGCGAGGCTTCGGCTCGTCAATCTGCTCGTCGGCGGCGAAAGGACCGTCTCCCAGCTCTGCGAGATGTCGGGGCTGAAACAGTCCATGGTCTCACAGCAATTGAAGAACCTGAGACTTAACGATATCGTGGAGCGCAGGAAAGATATTTCAAGGGTCTATTACAGGCTCAAGGAAAAGAACGTGGTCAACATGCTGAACTGCCTAGGTAGATGCGGGTGCTCCCGCGACTGACGGCAAGGAGGGAAAGATGAGCGACAAGGTAATTCATGTCGGAGAAAACGAATTCCAGGCGCAGGTGCTCGATTCGGCCATACCCGTGGTAGTCGATTTCTGGGCGCCGTGGTGCGGCCCCTGCCTGATGATCGGGCCTATCGTCGAAGAGCTGGCCGGCGAATACGCGGGCAAGGTCCTTTTCGCCAAGGTCAATACCGACGACGCGAGAAACATCGCCATAAAATACGGCATCATGGGTATCCCCACCCTCAAGATCTTCAAGGGTGGCGCGGAAGTGGCTTCCGTATCCGGAGCGCTTCCCAAGGAGCACCTGAAGCACTGGATAGACGGGGCCATCTAGCCGGGTACCTGGCGCCTGAAACGAGAAGAAGGCAGACGGCGGGCCGCAGGGGATGTAATTTTTACATCTTGCGGCCCGCCTGCTATATTATACTTCTCCCGCGCGCGGGTATCTCCGGGCAGGCGTCGCCCGGCCGTTGCGCCTGAATAAAGACCCTGGAACAAAAGGAGACCGGGAAATGAGATTCTACAGATGGATGGCCGTCGCGGCGTTCGCGGCCGCGATTGCTTCGGGGTGCTCCCGGCAGGCCGATATAGGCGGTAAGGGTCTGGTACGGCTCGACGCTGGGGTCTATGCGATGATCGCGGCGGGGCCTTCGTCAGAGGGGGGCCTGGGCGCCAACTCGGGGTTCGTAGTGGGAGATGAGTCGGTGCTCGTCATCGATTCTAGGTTCACGGACAGCCACGCGAGGCAGCTTCTTGAGGCGATCCGCTCGGTTTCCGATCTGCCGGTCCGGTATCTCGTGAACACGCACTATCACCCCGATCATGTATGGGGCAACTCTGTCTTCCGCGCCGAGGGCGCGATTATCCTCGCCAGGCCCGAGACGAAGATCGAGATGGAGAGGTTCAGCCCCATCTACATGGAGTATTATAAGCAGCGCAAACCCGACGTATTCGAGATGATAAAGGACGTAGAGCCCGTCCTTCCCGATTCGCTCGTCGGCGACGAGTTGCGCCTCGACCTCGGGGGAATCGAGGCGGTAGTCTCGTTCTTCGGCCCGGGGCATACGGCGGGCGACCTCGTCGTCTCGGTCCCGTCGAAAAAGATAGTCTTCACCGGCGGGCTGGTGAGCAACGGGTACCACCCCAATATGGGCGACCAGGGGGCCGATTTCAGCAACTGGCTTCTCATCCTCGACAGGATAGAGGAAAGCCATCCCGCGATAGTCGTTCCCGGGCAGGGCCCTGCCGGCGACACCGGAATGATAGAACGCCAGAAAAGCTACATCATAGATCTGACCGGGCTCACGGTAGACGCGATAAGGAGGGGAAGGCGGCTTTCGGACTCGATCCTCGAGATAAAGGTCCCCGGCACCGAAGGGTACCTCCAGGAAAACCTGCTTCCATTCAATATCCAGGCGATATACAGGGCGAAGGGGTTTGAGACCGTTGCGCCCCGCATCGATATCGACATACCTGCCGGGCTGGTCGTCAGCGACGCCGAGGGAGGGCCCGACGCGGGGATGGTCCAGTGGATCGCGCAGTCTGAAGATGGATATCTCGAGATGGAGATGAGCTGGCAGCCGACGAGCAGGAGCGAAGTGATCCTCGAGGACGTATACGACAAGATCTCGAGGTATGCGGGCACTACCGACGGACTTTACAATCTCGAGGAAGAAGGTTCGAAGAGGCTCATCGTGGGTGACGAGACGGTTCCCGCAGTCTATGGCAGGTGGACCTACAGGAAGGGCACCCAGATGAGGGGGGGCGGGGCCTGGTCATGGACGATGGCCCTGATAGACGGCAGGATCTATTCGATCAGAATGATGACGAACACAGCGGACGACAAGGCTCTCGAAGAGCGGAACATCGCCTTCCTCGAGGAGACGGCCTCGACGATAAGGAGGAAGTAGGGCCTCCCCGGACCTCACGCGCCGTGCTTGATCAACCGTCCCGCGTTGGCCATGGCGAGCGTCATGATGTCGACGGCGGGAAAGACGCTCAGCGCTCCCCGGTCGCATTCGGCCTCGCTGAAAGACGAGGCTTCGTCGATGCCGCAGTGTTCCGACTTCAGGAGAAAAGGCACCGGATGCCACGAGTGGCTCTTCATGGCGCACGGCGTCGAATGGTCGCCGGTGACGATGAGCACGTCCGGTTTCAGGCCGAGCAGTATCGGAAGGCTGGCGTCGACCTCTTCGATCACGCCCTTTTTCCCGTCGAGGTTCCCGTCTTCGCCGTAAGAGTCGGTCTTCTTGACGTGGATGAATATGAACCCGTGCCCTCCCCGATCGAAGACCTCCGCGGCGGTCTCGAACTCCTCCTTCACCGTGAACCCCGTGTCGAAGAGATCCATGCCGCAGAGCCTCGCGACGCCCCGGTAAAGGGGGTAGGCCGCGACGGCGGCGCCTGACATCCGGTACCTTTCCTCGAAAGGCTCGATGACGGGCCTGCTCGATATCCCCCTCATCAGGACCGCGTTAGCCTTCTTCTCATCCGCGAGGACCTCGCCGGCCCGCTCGACGAATAGCGCGATCACTTCCGCGGTGCGCTCCGCCTCGGGGATCATGGCGACAGGCGGGAGGGGCGCCTTTCCCGTCACCTGCGGGTCTGTCTCCTCCACTGCCGGTGAGAGCCCCTTGCCCCTGAGGACCACGCCGAACCTGTACTCGCGCACCGGCATGATGATGATCTCGACGCCATCGATCTCCTTTATCCGCTCGCCAAGCTTCGCGCATATCCGTTTCCCCTCTTCGTGCGGTATCCTGCCGGCCCGCCTGTCGGTGAGGATGCCGTCGCCGTCGATCGTCGCGAAGTTGCCCCTTATCGCGACATCGCCGGGGAGGAGGTCGAACCCGACCCCGGTCACTTCCACGACCCCCCTGCCGGCGTCGTTCTCCGGCGCCAGCGGATCGTATCCGAAGAGCGCGAAATGAGCCGGGCCGCTTCCAGGTGTGATCCCCCCTGCTATCGGCGTGGACCTTCCACATATGCCGCCGGCTGCCAGGGCGTCCAGGTTGGGTTTTACCGCAGCGTCAAGGGCCGTCCGCGGGAAGGATGGAGTCCGTATCCCGCCGAGGCCGTCCATTATGAGCATGATTATCTTCGAGTCGTTCGCGCGGATGAGGTGGCGGATAAGCATCTCGTTTCTCCTTTTTTCCATGGAGCCGCCGGCCGTTCCCGGGACAGGCCGCAGGAGCAGAGATTACCCCCGCCGGGCCACCCTGTCAACCTGGTCCTGCCGCCTCGCGGCCTCAATCGGGTTGGGAATAAGGCGGAACGGTGTTACAATATCCGTGTACATGGTCAAAGCACGTGAACAATGGAGGAACGATGATTTTGATCAATAAAAGGGCGGGGCGGGCGGCGGCGCTGCTCGCCGCGCTGGCGCTGGCTGCCGGATGCGGGCAGAGATCCTCGATAGTGCTCGAGAAGCCGCTGCGTAACGTGGTCAAGACGGAGAGCAATGCGATGACGCTAATGGTGTGGACTGACGCCGGCGTAAAGGCCGGTGTGCTCGTGCACATCGACGGGACCGACGACCTGGCGGTCTTTCCGACGTCGCTCCACGAGACGATCGAGAATACCGCCGACCACCTCGAGAGGAAGAACTCCTCGGTCATCAACAGGATCGCGACGATCATCGAGAACGGCGGCACGGTGAATCTCGGCGTGAAGTCCGGGATGTTCAGGAGGGTCATCTGGGTCATCCCCTCCAGGGGCTCGGTGACCGACCTGCCGCTGGAGAACTTCAGGCAGGCGCTGATGCTCAAGCGCGGGTTCCCGGAGCAGGCGCTGGGCGACCTGGCCGTTTCAGGCAGGCATATCACGGGCACGATCGCGGGGGTCCCCCTGACGGTCACCAGCCTCGAGGACCTCGACGACGTAGAAGAGACGGCCCTGCTCGACATCGACCTTTCTTATTTCGCCGGGCTGCAGGCGGTGTCGCCTGACTACAAGCCGGGGACCTCGTCCCTTCTGAATTTCCTCAGGGTGCTCAAGCGCAAGAGGATACACGCCGTCATGGCCACGATAAACCGTTCCTCGATAAACCAGGCGGCGCCGCTCGACACGAGGTACTTTGCCGACATCATAGAGGAGACGCTCAGGGACCCGTCACTGCTCGAAGGGCCCCTCCCGGAGAAGTATAAACTGATGATCCAGGCAGAGAGTGCGCTGGCGGCGGGGAATTACTCCGAAGCGTCGGCGGTCTACGCCGGCCTGGTCAAATCGTATCCCCAGGATGCCGGCCTGCGCTTCTCGCACGCGATAGCACTCGGATTCCTCGACAAGGGCGAAGAGTGCAGGGAAGAGATGCTCAACGCTTACGCCATCGATTCGACATATATGAAGGGCTTCTTTCAGCTTGCCCGGGTCCTCGGGGCGAACGGCCGCGTAAGTGCCGGGGAGGCGCTTCTCGAAACCTCCGACCTCAACAAGACCCTTCCTGAGATAGAGATGGATTACCAGAGAGGGCTCTTTTATGCGCAGGCTGGGCTTCACGTGCAGGCCGCGGAGATACTGGTGAATGTCGCAGCGAAGAGGCCGAAGGATTTCGCCATAAGGACGGTGCTCTACAAGTCGTACGAGCAGCTGGACGACACGAGGCGGATGTACAGCACCCTGGAGGACCTCGTTCAGCTGGACAGGGGCAGGGTCACCAGAGACATGCCGTGGGCGTTCAAGAAGCTCGGCGATCTCGCCTGGAACTTCCATATGGATCTTTTCGCGGCAGGCTGGTACGAGCAGTATCTCGCCGTGGTGCACGATGATCCCGACAGCACGAGGATGCGGGAGATCGTCAAGCGCTGGGAAGGCGTGGACAAGACCCCCCGGACGATGAAATAGGGCCGTGCGGGTCGTGCGGAGATCTAAGGCAGGTGAAGGGGCGGCCCGGGCCGCCCCTTTCTTTTTCGATGTGTAACAATAACGGCCGCAAGGCCGTAACCTCCTATAGGAGACATGGATCCTTACCTACCATCTGCATCTGGCGGTGAAGAATGGCCTCGAGACCAAAAAGCAGAAAAAAGAGAGTTATATGGACCGTCGTAGCGATAGTGGTCGCTGCCGTGGCGGTCGTAGGCGTGATGTCGAAAAGGCGCGCCTCCGGGAACGGCGATCTCGGCCCTGTCGTCCTATGCGAGCGCGGTAATATCGTCGAAAAGGCGCTTGCGGTCGGCTCGATAGTCCCGCGCAACGAGATCTCGGTCAAGTCGAAGGTCTCCGGCGTGGTCCAGAGGATATTCAAGGAACCCGGGGAAAAGGTCCGAAGGGGCGATCCGCTTCTCGAGATACGGCCCGATCCTACGCCTCTGGAGCTGGCTGGGGCCAAACGCGCGATCGAGATGGACGACATAGCGCTCAGGAATGCCCAGAAGAACATCAAACGCAGCGGCGAGCTTCTCGAGCGCGGGCTGATCTCACAGGCCGAGTACGACAGGGCCGAGAAGGAATACGAGCAGGCGGCCCTTCAGCTGAAGATAAGCAGCGAGCATCTCGCGCTGATCGAGGAGGGGCACATCAACATCGCGGGCAAGCAGATAGAATCGATCATCAAGGCGCCGATCTCCGGGTTCATCCTCGAGAAAAGCGTCAACATAGGTGATCCGGTCGTGCCCCTGACGTCCTACCAGGAGGGGACGGTGCTGATGACCCTGGCTGACATGGACAGCCTCCTCTTCAAGGGGACGGTCGACGAGATAGACGTCGGCAAGCTCGACCTTTTCATGCCGGTGGAGATAAAGATAGGGGCACTTCCCGATAAGAAGATCCCCGGCGTCCTCGACAAGATCTCTCTGAAGGCCCAGCAGGAGAACAACTCGAGGATGTTCCCCGTGGAGATAAGGATCTCCGACACAAAGCTCGCGGTGCTCAGGGCCGGCTACTCGGCAAATGCCGACATCATCATCAACAGAGCCGAGAACGTTCTGACCATTCCCGAGAGGGTCGTATATTTCTCCGGGGACTCTACGTGGGTAGAGATGGAGGGGAGCGACGGGACCAGGCAAAAGGTCATGATCGAGACCGGCCTCTCCGACGCGATACGCATCGAGATAAGATCAGGGTTGGAGGAAGGCCAGGAGATCCTCGAGAAACCGCAGAAGAAGATCTGATGAAGAGTCTCAGAGCCCTGATAGTTAATGTTCTCTACGTCTTTTCCCTCTTCGGCGAATTCGTGCGCGATATGAAGGCGCAGAAGAAGCGCACCGCCATGACGATATTCGGGATCATCTGGGGCACCGCCGCGGTAGTGCTGATGATGGCCGTCGGCACGAGCACCCGCAGGCAGAATATCACAAACTTCCGGGGCATCGGAGACAACATCATCCTCGTGTTCGGCGGGACGACGACGAAGCCTTTCGAGGGATTCGGCGTAGACCGTGGTATACGGCTGGCAAAATCCGACGTCGAGATGCTCCGCAGAGAGATCCCCGAGATCGACCTTATCAGCGAGGAGCTGAGCACGTGGAGATCATACCTGAGAGTCGGAACGATAAACCGCAACCCTATGATCGCGGGGGTCGCTCCACACTACTGGAAGATGAGGAACACGATCCCCCGCCTCGGTGGGAGGTTCATAAACGAGAAGGACGAGGCCGAGAAGCGTCGCGTGATATTTCTGGGGAACAAGGTAAAGGACTTTCTCTTCGGCGAGGAGGCAGAAGCGGTCGGAGAGACGCTATTGCTCGACGGCGTGCCGTTCCGCGTGATAGGTGTCCTGCAGGACAAGGTCCAGAACTCCAGCTACAACTCCCGCGACGAGGACAGGGCCTACATCCCTTCATCGACATTCATCACCATGTTCGGCCACCGTTACATCAACAACATGATCGTGACGCAGAAGGCAGGTACTGGCAAATCGACGCAGCTCGTCGGAAGGATACGCGAGGTCCTCGGGAAAAAATACAGGTTCGATCCGACCGACGAGAGCGCGCTGCAGATCTGGGATACGGCAGAGTTCTTCGAGGAGTTCATGCTCTTTTTCACGGGATTCAACGTCTTTCTGGTCATCATGGGCGCGGCTACCCTTGCCGTCGGCGGGCTCGGCGTCTCGAACATCATGTACGTAGTGGTCCGCGAAAGGACGAAAGAGATAGGCATAAAGAGAGCGGTCGGAGCGCGCAGGTGGGTGATAATGGTTCAGTTCTTCGCGGAGACTTTCTTCATAACTTTCGTAGGGGCGGCTGTGGGTTTCCTAATAGCATGGGGGATAATCGCCATGCTTCAGATTATACCGGGCGATGTCAAGGAGGCGATCGGCACACCGGTGATCGACCCGCTCGTCGTGCTGGTATGCGTATCGATAATAACGTTCATCGGGTTCACCGCGGGCTTCTTTCCCGCCAGGAAGGCTTCGCGGCTCGATCCGATACAGTGTCTCAACTACTAGATGGGACTGCAGGGCATGTGGCGCACGATGCTCGAGGAATTCATCGTCGACTTCAAGCACCAGAAGACAAGGGTGCTGCTGACGCTCGTCTCGATCGTATGGGGCACGATGTCCATCGTCCTCCTGCTCGCCTTCGGGTTCGGTCTCAAGCAGCGGATGTACGAGGGGCAGATGGGAGCTAGGGACAACCTCGTCTCGATCTGGTCGGGGGAAACGTCGAAGCCGTACCAGGGCCTACCCGTCGGAAGGAACATATGGATGAACGTGGAGGATGTCGATCTGCTCAGGGAGAACATCCCGCTTGTGGGGCTGATCTCGCCCAGCCACGGAAAAGATTTCAGGGTTCGCTACGGCGACAACAGGACGACGACCTGGGGTGAAGGGGTGGCACCCGATTTCATGGAGATGAGGCACATGTTCCCGCAGCCGGGCGGGCGGTTCATCAATGACGGAGATATCATCGCGCGCAGGAGGGTCGTCTTCATCGGTGACGAGATAGCGAAGACCCTTTTCGGCGACGAGGATCCTGTCGGTGGGACCATAGAACTCGACGACCTTCCCTACACGGTGATCGGCGTGATGATACCGAAACACCAGACCTCGATGAACAACGGGCCCGACGCCGAGCGGGTCATCATCCCATACACCACATTCGGGACGGTCTACAACAGGAGATGGATAAACCAGATGCTCGTAAGGCCGGCCGTGCTGAGCAGGTCGCAGGAGCTTGTCAAGGACATGCGCTATGTGCTCGGCCGCAAGTACCGCTTCGATCCGACTGACGAGGAGGCGCTGAGCATGTGGGACGACATCGAGACGGAAAAGATCATGAGGAAGATATTCCTCGGGCTCAACATATTCTTCGGAGTGATCGGCTCTCTCACCCTGGTGATCGCCGGAGTCGGCGTGGCTAACATCATGTACGTCGTCGTGAAGGAGCGCACGCATGAACTGGGCGTCAGGAGGGCGATCGGGGCGAAGAAGAGTCATATAATAACGCAGATCCTCGGGGAGGCCTTCCTGATAACCGGCGGCGGCGGAGCGATAGGGATCGCGCTTTCGCTTTCTGTGATCTGGCTCGTATCCCTCACGCCTCTAGATTCGGGGATCCTGAAATTCATGGGGCATCCGATCTTCTCATGGCCGATCGCTATCGTGACGGTGGCGATCCTTACCCTTATCGCGGTCCTTGCGGGAATATTCCCCGCTAGGCAGGCCGCCGGCGTCGATCCCGTCGAGGCTCTGCGCTACGAGTAGCCGCCGGCCTCTCCGCGCGCGGGTCCCTGGATCTGGCGCAAAGATGTAACAATACGAACCATCAAACCGTACACCTATACAGGCGACAAGATATGGAACGGCCCCGAGCAACGGGGCCGGAAAGTATGAAGGGGGCGCGTTGTTCAGTTGAACGCTGACTGAATACCCGGAACGCTCAGCCCAGCGCGCGCCCCCTCTTTTTATCCGCCAGCCTCTTTCGCGAGCGGCCCTCCCCGCGCGTCCTTCAATCTCTCCCCTGCAGGACCTTCAGCATCTCCCCGATGGTTCCGTTCCCGGTCGCTTCCCGGAGCCTCTCGAGAGAGAGGCGCAGGTCTTCCAGCCCACGCACTCTTATCTCGACGTTGAAACCACCCCCCTCGAGATTTACGGGAAGCTTCACCGACGCCGACGGCGGCAGCTCGATCTGCGCCGCGACGCGCCGCAGGGCAGCCAGGTCGCTGGTCATCCGCGGATGCGCAGCGCCGCTTATCGCCTCGTCTAGCGGCATCTTCTCCGGGTCGTACCCGCTTACGAAGTCCGCGAAGATATCGCTGCCATGGTCGGCTATGGCGAGCATCCCGCGAAGCGCCTCACGACGGGCGCTTCTGCTGAGACCACACGCGGCCAGCAGCCTGGCCGCGGCCTGCGCATCGATCCCCGGGTGGGCTTCGAGCTGAAGAAGGTCGCCAGGGGACACCCTGCCCTCGTGGACGGCCAGCCTCACGTCGGCGTCAAGGCACGGGAGGGCGGCGAGCCTATCGAGGACATCGGCCGTGATCTTTCTGCCGTAAAGCCTGGAAAAGAAGGGGAGGATCTCCCCGGTCCTCCCGGTCGTTAGGGCGGAAGCCTTCGAAACCAGCGTAAGTCTTTCCATCTCAGAGAGGGGCTGGCCGTGCAGGGATGACTCGAGCCAGAGTGCCAGGACGGCAGCCGGCCCCGCCGCGCCCGGGTCGAGGACAAGAGCGCTGATCAAGCCGGCACCCGCCTCTCTCGCGGCAGCGATCCTCCTGAATCCCGAAACGACCTCGAGCGAATCCCCGCGGTCAGCAAGGACAGGAGGCGAGATGACCCCGATCGATCCGACGGACTCGACAAGCGAGGCGTCGGCAGGGCCGTTTTCCTCCTCGCCGGGCAGGGTCCACCTGAACCTGAAAGCGGCTCCGCCGCCGAGCTCGAGGGCCGCGGTGCCGACCTTGCGGTATTCCATCTCGATCGGGGGGGTCATTCAGCTTTTCCCCTTTTCAGCCGAGGGGCAGAGGGGTGCGATCGCGCATTCGCCGCAGCGGGGCCTGGGCGCTCTGCAGACCGTCCTGCCGTGGTTCTTCAGGTAGAAGGGGAGCCATTTCCATTCTGATCGGGGGAAAAGCTCCATGAGGTCACGTTCTATCTTCAGCGGATCCTTCAGGTCGGTCCAGCCGAGCCTTCCCGCGACACGAATTACGTGAGTATCGACGACGATACCCTCAGTACGGGAGAATCCGTGCTGCAGGATGGCGTTGGCCGACTTGCGCGCTATTCCGGGAAGCCTCGTGAGGCTGTCCATGTCAGCCGGGACCTCGCCGCCGAAGTCGCTGATGATCATACCGCTCGCGGCCTTTATAGATTTCGCCTTGTTTCTGAAGAAGCCGGTCGGACGCACCGCCTCTTCGATATCCTCCAGAGGCGCGGCCGCGAAGGCCGCGGCGTCAGGATATCTCTCGAAAAGGGCCGGTGTAGTCATATTGACGCGCTCGTCGGTGCACTGCGCAGAGAGGATCGTGGCTACGAGGAGCTGGAAGGGGCCTTCGAACTCCAGATAATGCCTCGGCTCCGGGTAGAGCTGCTTGAGCCTCCCGAGTATCTTTTCAGCGGATCTCCTGTCTGACGGCGCCACGTTCTCTCCATCCTGCCGGTGTCCTGGCATATACAAGCGCGTATATTGTATCGGCGCCGCCCCGCCCTTTCAACGCAGAAGATCGATAAAAAAACCGGCGAATCATGGAGGTGCGGGTGTATCAGTAATCTGCGGGCATGGGGCGCCCTCTGTACGTGAGAGATTGATTTTAAACGGCTTCGGCCTTATATTGACTCCCTGTATGAGGATGAAGAGAGCCATAACACAGGCCGCGGCGCTGCTCCTTCTCGGGACGGCGGCAGGGCTGGTAAACAATGCCTTCTCGGTCAACGGGATCGATCCGTTCCGCAGGCTCGAGGAGGTCCCCGTCTTCGAAAATGGTGGCGAGCCGATCACGGAGGCCGATGCTGACGACCACGACGGGATCTGCTTCGTCAATCTCGAGGAATTTCGTGAGATGGTCGATGCCGGCTACCCGATTATCGACGCGAGGACATCCGACGAGTACAAATCCGGGCATGTCCCGGGCGCGATACTCTGCGACTATTTCGAGATGGGGCGCTACTTCGATTTCGTCCTGCCGCGGCTGGACCCCGGCGACAGGATCGGAATCTACTGCAACGGGCCTTCCTGCGACGATTCCGAGATGCTGGGCAGGGAGCTCTACACGATGGGGTACAAGAAGCTCTGCGTGTTCAAGGGCGGTATGGAGGAATGGAGAGAGGCCGGGCTGGAGATAGAGCACGGGGCCGAGGAGTGGAGCGAATGAGCCGCCGGGTGGATACGGGCCTTTTCTTCGAGATCCCCGGGGGAGCGGCGCGCGCGCAGGCCGGCCTGCTCGTTATCCGCGTGATCCTCGCCGCCGTCTTCATATACGCCGCCCTGCAGAAGATCGACAAGCCGCTGATGTTCGCCGACGAGATCGGGATGTATGGGATCCTCGGGCCGGGCCCGCTTCTCAATGTCTTCGCGATAATACTGCCGTGGATAGAGCTGATATGCGGCCTTGCCCTTCTCACCGGTGTCTTCATCAGGGGCGCCGCGCTGATACTCGCCGCGATGAACCTCGTTTTTATCGTTGTCATCGCTTACAGGACTGCTGGTATAATGTCCGCCGAAGGGACGCCGCTGAGGCATGTGTATTTCGACTGCGGATGCGGGTTCGGGCCTACGTACGCATGGAAGAAACTGATCGAGGACGCTTTTCTGTTCGCCTTCTCGGTCGTAATACTGCTTTCGCCGGCTTACCGTTACGTCGTCGGAAGAAGGAAGGGGTAGAGGATGAAATCAAGGAAGGGATTCCTCACGGCGATCGTCGCCGTTTTCTTTGTAGTCTCGATGGCCGCCGGCGCGTCCGCCCAGGACGATAAGGCGGGCGCAGCCGCTGAAACGTCGCCGAGCTTTGATCACGGCGACATCGGGGTAGGCGTCATAGTCGGCGAGCCGACAGGGCTTAGCGCCAAGATGTGGACGACGCAGAGCACAGGGTTCGATCTGGGTCTTGCCTGGTCCTGGTCGGGCGACGGGCATTTTCATATCCATGCCGACTACCTCTTCCATGACTTCGGTATCTTCGACGTTTCCAAGGGAACGCTTCCCTTATATGTCGGAATCGGTGGAAGGATGCTTTTCAGGGACAACGCTGACGACAAGATAGGCGTGAGGATCCCGGTCGGCCTCGAATACTATTTCGAAAGCTGGCCCATCGCAGTATTCGGCGAAGTAGTCCCGATCCTCGATCTCGCTCCATCGACCGATTTCGAGCTCAACGGCGGCCTGGGAGTCCGGTTCTATTTCTAGGAATTCCAGTAAGCTCTGTCCAGCGGGCGGATGTAATATCAAACAGGGTCTTTTACTCGTGCTTTTTCAGAGGTGCCGGCCGCTGGAGCCGGCTTGTCCCCCGTGGTGAAGACCGAGAGGCTGGCCCTGCATCCCTCGATCCGCTCGCTCACCGCGTCGATCTTCTGCCGCATCTCTATTCCCGCCCCTTCGTCCAACGCGCTTCTAAGTTCGATCCATGCCCTGTCCGCCTTTTCGAACTGCTCTTCCACCTGCATGACCTTGTCGCGCAGGGACTCCACCATCCGGCTGGCGACTTCCGCCTCTTTCTGCAGATGATCTTTCTGGCGGAATTTTATCGGAGCTGACAGATCGCCGCCGCCGACGGTTTCGAGGTAGGGGCGGAACCTGTAGAGAGGTCCGGCGACACGGTGGGTGAAGATGATGTTATGCAGCACGATTACTACAAGGGCTCCAAGCAGGGGCAGCCATACTCTATGATGAAGGACGAGAAACTCATGCGCTGCTTCCTGCACCTGTGGTGAGTTGATATCTCCGCCCTGAAGCCGCATGACGATCGGCACAAATAGGGTGCTGACGAAAATAAGCACGATGAGGGAAAAATAGATTATCGCGATGCCGACAAACCTCAGCTGCAGGGAATCGACCAGGACCTTCCTATTGACTATTCTTATTTTTTTCCGCTTGCTCATCGCTGTACCTCGTTTCCGGCGACCCTAGTTACCTGATACGATATCGCCCAGCAGTCCGTCCGTGCCCCGCCCCCTGAGCATGTATCCGTCCCCCGGAAGATTGAAGATGCTGATGTCGCCCGGTACCGCCGGGTCGGCGTTCCACTGAACCGCGGTCTCAGCTTTCGTGAAGGGGTTGTCGGGATAATGCCCGTTCGGCAGAAGGGCTAGCAGGTCTGCTTCATCTCCCGCCTGTGGATACTGGCCGAGCCGGTCGACTGCGAAGGATTCGATCGCAAGTTGAATAGTGTGCATGTTCTCCTGGACGACAGCTTCCTTCGCCTTCTTCGTAAACTTCATGTAATTGGGGATCGCGATCGCGACAATGATACCGATTATTACGACGACGAACATCAGCTCGATTAGCGTGAACCCTCTCGAATCGCTGTGAATACGCATAGATGATCGCTGCCTTTCCCGGCACATGCAGTCAGTCGCATATATGGATGTCTGGCCCCTGCCGTACTTGAAAGAATCATGCCACCAGATGCAGCATATGGTGTCGGACGTAACCTACTGCGGGAATGTGGATTGGATGCGGCGACGGGCATGAAGCCCCGGCGGGTTTCAATGCGTTTTCGCAATGTCGATTGCAGGTCTTCTCATCGGCCTGCATCCCGGTCAGGCCGGGCGTCCCATCGTTATGCCGAGCGCCTCCGCCGTTTTCACCAGCTGACCCTCGGGGTCGACCAGGTTGATGTTCTCTATCGCCTCGCTTATCTTCTTGCAGACTATCTCGGTCCCCTTCAGGCAGACCAGGTTGCCGTAGTTTCCCAGGGCTATATTGTTTACCGCCTCGACCCCGAACCTCGTTGCGAGGATGCGGTCGTAGGTCGTGGGCGTACCGCCACGCTGCATGTGCCCGAGAACGGCGGTACGTGTCTCAAAATTCGCGCAGAGAGCGATCTGCTCTGAGACCCACTGCCCCATGCCGCCGAGTCTCCCCGGGGTGCCATCACTGCCGGGCTCTTTCTCATAGATCTTTTTCCCGCCCGCGGGGAATGCGCCCTCGGCGACCACTGCGATGCTGAACCTGCTGCCGGTCTTCTTCCTGCCTCGGATATGCGCGCAGACCTTGCCGATATCGAAGGGGATCTCGGGAATGAGGATCACGTCGGCACCGCCGGCGATCCCCGCCTCGAGGGCGATCCAACCGCTGTCGCGCCCCATCACCTCGAGCACGAGGACCCGGTGGTGGCTCTCTGCGGTCGTATGGAGCCTGTCGAGAGCCTCGGTCGCCGTCGAGACGGCGCTGTTGAAGCCGAACGTCACGTCTGTGGCTTTGAGGTCGTTGTCGATCGTCTTTGGCACGCCCATAACGGGCACGCCCTTCTCGAAGATCGCCTGTGTGATCTTCATCGTCCCGTCCCCGCCGACGGCGATCAGGGCATCTATGCCGAGCTCCCGTATATTGGATACGATCGTGCCAGTCACGTCCCTGTACTCCACGCCGTTCTCTCCCTCGACCGGGTAGTTGAGCGGATTGCCCCTGTTCGAAGTGCCCAGTATCGTCCCTCCTCGAGCCTGCAGGCCGCGGACGTCCCTCGATGTGATCTTTCTGGTCCGGCCCTCGATGAGCCCGTCGAACCCGTCGAGTATCCCGGTCACCTCCCAGCCGTGGACGTTTACGGCAGCCCTGACGACGCCCCTTATCACGGCGTTGAGGCCGGGACAGTCGCCTCCTCCAGTGAGTATCGCGATGTTTTTTATATCCTTAGGGGCGGGCATCTTCGTCGCCGGCCGGCCTCTTGTCGCGGCCTTTTTTTTTGCTTTTGCGGGCATCGCGGGTTCCTTTCTCGGATATATAGCGTCTGCTGGAAACGGTTGTGCGGACATCGTCCGACGTGTGATTCTACAACAGCGCCGCCTTTCTCTCAAGGACAAGAAAGGAAGGATACGGAGCACGACCGGCGTACTTGACCGATGCGGGCAAATCTGTTATCTTCGCTGTGCCCGAACAGCGTTTAATGGAGGTAAAAAAGTGAAGAATCTGATCGTCATCTGTCTCGCACTGGCTTTTTTCTCGGGGGCGGGATGCGGCAATAAGCCGGAGAAGCAGGAAACTCCGGCAACAACCCAGGCCGGCGCAGCGCGCATGGTCTCTCTCATGGATCCCGTCGATAAAAGCAAGATCAAGAACTTCAAAGAGGCGAAGTACCCTTATGTCTATGAAGGCGTCGAGTACAGGTTCAATTCGAAGGAGCACTACGAGGCTTTCAAGAAAGACCCATCCAAGTACGTGTCCAAATAAAGGGTGAAGAGACGCTTCAGTCGAGATCCGAGTCCCGGCAGGGCGCCGCATTGATTTCAGGCCCGGCTTAGGATGACTCTACGGGTTCAAGGACTCTTATTAAAGGCGGGTTGCCGGGATCGGCTGCCAGGAGGCCCGGTGTCTTCCGCGGGATAAAACGGCAGATACCCTCGATCAGAAGCTCGAGCAAATCGCCTCCGCGATTATTCAGCCTATATTCCATTTCCAGGACATAAAGGGGCAGCATGCTGTTCCTCACGCCGTGATATTTGAGCAGTTTCTCCATGATAGACCGCCTTGCCACGGGAGGCAGCGCCATGTAGAAACGAAAGCGAGGGTGGCCGCGGCCAAAATCGGCAGGTCGGTGCGTTACTCCCTCGCATATAAGACGATCGTACCTGACCTTCTTGTCCGTACAGATAAGATGCCCATATCCGAGCCGTCCGATTACATGGATCCGGGTGGATGGCAAGGGTGCTGTTTTATCGTGTTTACCATCTTCGCTCATGTAGAAGACGGGGATCTTCCTGCTGGCGCCTGGATCATGTAAATACTCTCTGCCGTGAGGCGTGGCTGCGGCAATCGATCTCCTGATCGCTGTGACTGCCTTGAGGGTCGTAGGATAACTTTTGCCGGTTTCATCCGATATTCTTTTCGCCGTCAGACCCATTTCGAACAGCTTGATGATCCACAGCCAGGTTTCAGGAGAAATATGGGCTTCATTGAGCCATCGGCCCGTGTAGAGCGTAAACCGGTAACCGCAAGCCTGACAGCGCTTGCGCTTTCCGTTATCGATCCTGTAAATATCGTCTTCCCCGCACTTAGGGCAGACATTCCCTTCGATAACGCTGCAGATGCTTTCCAGATGCCATAGCGCCTTCTTGTCGGACCCGACGATATCCATGAAGTATTGGATATCCATAAGCCTGTCGTTTTTGAAAAACCGTCCGGTCCCTATTCTTTTAGCTGTTCTCAGCCTCCCGCGTAATCGTTGATAACATTTTAACTGTTTACATATTTCCAGTAGTCCAGTCAAGAGAACATCATCTTTTAACAAAATATGGGTATATATACCTAATGCTTGATTGAGCCATCGACTTATTTTTTAAGCATATAGGTTGATATACCTATGGCGGAGGTGATCGTGTAAATATTCGATAGGTTTTGATCCACCTTTGGACATCATCATGCCATATTCGGTTTTATTTCATTAAGACATTGAACGGTCAGATTATCCTGTTGCATGGTTACATTATTTGACGGTTCTCTGATTTCTAGGATATTGTCAATTCGGATAGAGAATGCAGTAAAAGACAAGCATATTAACGGGGTGGCACAGAATTTCTTTAACCTATCATATGACAGCATGTTACGTGATATATGCCATAATATAAAGATGCTGGCACAATAAAGAGAATGTCAAAGAAGGAAGACGCAATACGGCCTTACAGCATTTAAGTTACATATATATGTAAAAGGAATGGTACGGATATTCTACCAAACCATTTATATGCCCATTCGAAATAACGATCCGTTTGACAAGGCAAAGAACGATTTCGGAACACTTCCGGAATGTCCAATAAATATTACAGATAGGAAAGCTCTTGAGAACCAACTAATTGGCACTGCGATTGCCATAAACAAGTAAAAGAAATGTTGTGACAATATAAATAGAAGAGAAATACCAAAGAAATAAATGGAAAATACTTCTGATCGATATATGCAAAAAAGGGCGCAAGTACAACCTGGGCAGGATGACTGCAAAGGAGAAAATCGTGAAGGTCGATAAATATATGGATCTTGCTTCCGGTCTGAGTGAGCGGGTCGAGAAGGAAAAAATGAACGGGGAAGTGGAGGATCCGGGTGCGCTTGATAAGATATTACGCGATATATGTCTTCAGCTTCTCGAAAACGCGAGAGAAATAAGGAAACTGGCGATGATAGTCGAGAATGGAACTCATGAAGAAGATGTGAAGGACGAGGTAAAAATAGAAAAGATGATCATGAAGGCAAGTGTGGCGCAGGGCAAGGTGGAGATGACGAGAAGGGAAAAAGACGTGATCATCCAGCTGATCAGCGGGAAGACGAACAGGGAAATATCAGAGGGACTGAATATTGACGAGAAAACAGTAAAAAACCACCTCTGGAAAATATACCGAAAAATGGGGATCAACAACCGCACACAATTACTTCACAGGGTATTCAACGAATAGCTCCGCCAGAGCCATTGAACTGGGGATAAGAGGCCAGATTACAGGAGAAAATATGCATTTCAGCGATCTCGACAACTCGCCGGGAAACAAAAACTGCTCGAGTCCGGAAAGACAGCATTGGCGGATTTGGTGTCTTCTGACATTTGTCACCGTCATGAACGTCGCCGTCCTTATTACGGCTCAGATGCTTCTCTACAGCGGGCTCATAACCGATGAATGGCCCTGGCAGAAGACGCATATGAGCTTGATGGCCGTACTGGCTGTCGCGAACGTCGGTTTTATACTCTATCTGACACTTCAGAAGAAGCAGATAATCGATATGCAGAAGAAGCTGCAGATACTGGAGATGGAAAAGAACGAAAAGATCAGCCGGAATGCCGCACGGCTCTATGCACTGACAAGTGTCAGCCGCAAGATGTGCTCCGAGACCGACCCGTCAAGGATCTTCAAGTACATCACAGACACATGTACCGAGATCTTCGATTGCAGCAGGGCCTCTCTCATGCTTCTCGACACTGAAAATGACGAACTTGTTGTTCGCGCGGTGTCGCCTCTCAGCGAGGACATCTTCTCGGGGGTAAAACAGAAGATCGGGAAGGGGATTGCCGGTTACGTCGCAGAAAAAAGGAAGGCCCTGCTGCTGAGACGAGATGCGGATCATACGAGCATAAGCGGGCTCAAGGACAGGATCGATAATTCGATTTCTGCAATGGTCGTCCCTATCGTCCTCAGGGATGAACTTGTAGGAGTAGTGAATGTGACCACGACGAACGAAGAAGTCGAATACAACGATGAGGATATCCGCGCCTTGCAGGTATTCGCCGACAACGCCGGTTCATTCATAAGGCATTCCGAGCAGGCTGAATGGATGAGGAAGACGATAGAACGTCTGAGGGGAACTATTAAGAAAGATAACCCCGTCCGCGCCCGAAAGTGACTCTATAGCACCACCACGGCGAACGTTGACTCTGCGACTGCTTTCAAACCCAACCCTCCGAACTCCACCCGTACAGGTATGATCCGGAAAGGTGCCCTCGAAGGGTCTTCCGGCGGAAGACTCCCGATTATTGCATTTTGAGAGGCAGGCAGTGCATAAGACTAAAGTCCCTTGCCCCAGGGACTTTTTTTTATGCCTTCTGGTTCCTCATCATTCCCTGTCACTCCTCCTGATTACTCAGCCTGCCGGCACTCCTGACCGCTCACTCAAGTCGTTAACACGTAAGTAAATACGAATCATCGCCAGTCAGGCTGTCATTTCCGGGGGACCTCTGTGCCCCACCGTTCCCTGCCAGATCGTTTACCAGAGGCACATACTTTGCGTTTGGGACTCGCCACGAAAACCAATTTGCGACCGGGCGCAATCCGGTCGTGAGGATCAAGCAGGCCTCCATCGTCATGATGAAGCCGCATCAACCGCGTGCGAACTCCATTCAGACTGGAGGAAGAAAAGGAGGACAGCCAGATGAGAAGGAGTCTGTCAGCAGCGATCCTTCTCCTCTTTGCCGCCGTCTCCGCCGGTTCCGCTTTCGCCGAGGGCCCTGAGCTCAAGGGCGAGATGGCAGCCGCGAAGATCGTCGTCGACGAGGAAAAGGGAGAGATCGCACTGCCGGCCGATAAGGTCTACCCGAACGATACGGTCGAATACACGCTTAAGTATACGAACGCTGGTACCGCCACAGCGGCCGGAGTCGACCTGATCGGGCCCGTTCCGGCCGGAACGGTCTACATCGAGGAAACAGCCACAGAAATCCCCGGGATCAAACCCATGTACAGCATCGACCAGGGCAAGACCTGGCATGAAGCGCCGGTGATAGTCGAGGTGGCTCGCAAGGACGGGACGGTCGAGAAGAGAAAGGCCGCCCCGGAGATGATCACCCATGTCAGGTGGTCACTGGCGGGGAGCCTCGGCATCGGGGAAGAGATCATGGTCAGCTACCGTGTCCATGTGAAGTAGACATTGGAGGCTTTAGAAGTTTCGTTTTCAAGCTCCCCGCGAGGGGATGGCCCCGTTTGAGGATGCTCTCCATGCGGAGGGCGGAAGGATGGTGATCAGGCATGACTTTCAGAAAGTCCGCTGGGTTCCTGGTGCTCCTGGCGATAGCGCTCATCGTATCGTCTAGTGCCAACGCCCAGACGCCCGCCGGTACGCTGATCCAGAACCAGGCCTCGGCCACGTTCCAGGATCTCTCCGGCAACACTTACACGGCGACCTCTAACCAGGTCACTACGCTCGTGCTCCCTGTCTTCGGGGTATCGGTCCTTCCGGACGGTACTGCGGCTGCGCCGGGGATGATTGGAACCGCGATACCCGGACAGACGGTATACTACAGCTACAATCTCACAAACACGGGTAACGACGACGACGATTTCACGATCGAACCCCTTATCGATCCGGCCACGACGATGACGCTCGGGCTGGGCGATATAGACATCTATCACGATGTCAACGGTAACGGTGTCCGCGATGGCGGCGAACCCGTTATCTCAGCCGGCGGCGTTCCTGGCAACATCGGCCCCGTGGCTGCCGGTATCACGATCCAGCTTCTTGTCGAATACCAGGTCCCTGCGCTGGCAGCCGCCGGCGAGGTCGCCTATGTCGGCGTCCAGGCCACTTCGGTCGGCGACGCCGCCCAGATCGACACCGGCAATTATCACGAAACAGACGTAGTTAGCGATGCCGTCCTGACAGCGACGATGACCGGCCTTCCGGCCAGCCTGGATCCGGGCGACATCGCGACCTATACGGTCACAGGCCAGAATGTCGGTAATGACATCGCCCACGGTGTGACCGTCATTTCAGTCGGCCTAACCGGTGTTCTCGTATACGACATCCTTCCGCTCGATCCTTCGACCGGCAACCCGCTGGCCTTGTCCGGCGCTCCCGCCGGTGCTCCCGCTGGCGGAACGGTACTATACCTGCCTGCCGGAAGCCCGACGGTCGGAGCCCCCGAGACGTGGGCATGGTCGGCCTCCGCGGCCGCCGGAGACATAGCGGTCGCCTATGTGACCAATGGCGACCTGGCGATCGGCCAGAACTACAACTTTACCTATGACGTGACGGTTCCCCTGACGATGCGGGCCGGCATCATCAACAACTTCGGCGCTGTCGCCTTCGTGGACAACAACGCCGGCACGCCCGACCCGACTATCGTCACGACTAACAACACACAGATAGATGTGAACACACTCGCCGAGGTCCTAGTGGGCCCGGCCGGCGTGCCCGACGCGGGAACGCCTCCGCTGTACGACGATGACTCGCAGGCTATCGCGAACGCGTACGCGAACCAGACGATCGACTTCGTCAACACGGTCAGGAACGACGGCAACGCCGCGGACTTTATCAACATCGTCCTCGACGCCGGTGCCTCGACCTTCCCTCCGGGATACAACATCCAGTTCTTCCGCATAGACGGGGTCACCCCCCTGAGCAATCTGGGGGCGGATGGTATCCCCGACGTAGGGAACATCAACCCCGGCATGACGCGCGACTTCATCGTCCGCATCACCATACCGGGTAACGCCGCCGCTGGCGGCCCCTACGTGGCCGTGGTCAACGCCGTATCGGAGAACGATCCGGCCGAGACCAACACGACGACCGACCAGATAATCGCGGTCAACCCCGCGGCAGTCGACATCGGTAACTACGATGGAGCGGTCGGCACGAACAACGTCCCGGTCAACATGGACACGGACCCGGGTCTCAACGTCGACTTCCCTCTCGACGTGATCAACACCGGCGGCTCGAGCGACAACTTCGGGCTTTCCGCTACGTTCCCCGCCGGATGGACAGTGACATACTATCGCGATACCAACGGTAACGGCATCCTCGACAATCCCGAGCTCACTCCGATCGCGAACATCGGGCCAGTAGCCGCGGGTGGCGAGGTAAACGTGATCGCGCGCGTCGCGGTCCCCGCAGGCGAGGTCCCGGGCGTCAATCCGGTCACCTTCAGGGCGACTTCGGCCCTCAACGCGGGCATATTCGACGAGATCGCGAACACGGTGACGGTGCTCGGCGCCGCTTCAGTCACGATCACGCCCGACAGGAACGGCACGGGTACGGCAAACGGAACGGTCCGCTACCAGCACACCGTCGCCAACACGGGCAACGTCGATGATACGTTCATGCTGAGCGCTCTCAGCTCGAACGGCTGGAGCTACGCGTTCTTTGATCTGGCCAACAACCCGATCGCTTCGGTCAACCTCGTAGCCGGCGCGAGCCAGGACGTCGTCGTCCAGGTCTCGATCCCCGGCGGCGTGGCCGTAGGAACGATCGAGAACGGCACTATAACGGTGACCGGCAACGGTACCGGAGCGACTGACTCCGCAGCCGATGTCACGACTATAGTGGCCGGAAACCTCGTCCTTACCAAGTTCGTCAGCCCCATCGGCGACCAGCTTCCCGGAACGGAGCTGACCTACCGCACGGACTACTCGAACGTTGGCGTGGCGGGCCTTACAAGCATCGTGATCTACGACGCGATCCCCGCCTGGACGCAGTTCAGGGTCGGCTCAGAGTCTGATGGCACCCTGGCGGCCGGAATCACGGCCATAACGACGGAGTTCTCCAGTGACGGCGGCGCCACGTGGGTCTATGTACCCGCGAGTGGCGGCGGCGGAGCCCCGGCGGGCTTCGATGCCAACGTGACCAATGTGCGGTGGGTCCTCACCGGCACGCTGGCCGGCGGCGACGGCACTGGCGACGGCGTTTCCCTGATCGTAAGGATCATCGCGGAATAGCCACAGGCCAAAACAGGGCTGGAGGAGCCCCGCGGCTCCTCCAGCCGCACATTTTGACGACAGGCTCAGAGGCAGGCCCCCCGGGGCCGCCTCTGAGTCAGTAAAAGGGGGCGGGACATGGAGCCGGGAGGCAACAGCATAGCAACTGCAATGAACAAAGAGAGTTATGAAGTAAGGCACATTTTCTGATAACCACGGGCGAGGCGGCGCCGTGAAAAGAAGGAACAGAATATCTGATTTTCGCTCAGGGTCCACCGGCAGGAGGATACACCTGCCCGTTCTGGCACTCGCCGCCTTTTTCGGTTTTTCCGCTCCCGCTTTCTCGCAGGTCCCTCCGGCCGGCACCATTATAACGAGCCGGTCGTCAGCATCCTACATCGACAACGGCAATCAGCTCACGATCCTCTCCAACGAGACGGCATTCAGCGTACTGCCGCTTTTCGGGCCACTTCTGACGCCCGACGGGACGGCCGCAGCCCCGGCAGCAGTGCGGACGGCGTTCAGCGGGGAGACCGTTTACTTCCCGTTCACCCTTTCCAACGATGGGAACGCGGACGACACCTTCCGGCTCACTCCGGTCCTCGCGGCGCCCTCCGATTTCGTCCCCTCGGCCACGGCGGTCTACATCGACGGGAACGGTGACGGGGACGTCGACCCCGGCGAGCAGCTTATCACTGAAGCCGGCCCGATCGCACTCGGCGAGTCGGTGGCCCTCGTCATGTCGGCGACGCTTCCTTCCGGCCTGACCGGCGGGGAGACCGCTCATATCGATCTGGTGGCTAGTTCGCTTGGTGACACCTCTCAGGTCGACCGCGGCAACGTAATCCGCGTGACGGCGCGCGATGAGGCGAAAGTCGAACTGACGCTGGAATCCGACGTAACGTCAGTCATGCCGGGAGGCCCGATGACCTGGACGGTGCGTTTCGTGAACGCGGGCGAGAGAACCGCGACTGAAGTCGCAATCGTCTGCATGATAGACACCCTCGGACTGATCGACGGAACGGAGTACGTGGCGGGTAGCGTTTCGGCTTCCCCCGCCGGCCTGATCGAATATCTCGACGGCGAGACGTCCGCGTGGATCGATGTCGCCCCGCCGGCAAGCAGGGTAAAGGGCGCTCGCCTGCGCCTTGACACGCTTTCACCCGGTGAACAGGGAACGCTTTCAGTGAGTGTCCGCGTCGATGATGATCATCTCTGGGGAGACATCTTTGAATCAGCCGAGGCCGATTTTATCGGTGGCGACGGATCACTTTACCACGCTGGATCGAACCTTGTGACGGTCCGGGTGGGCAGGGTGAGCCAGCTTTACGTCGGTCCGCTCGGGAATCCACTTGCGCCGTCTGGAAGTCTTGAGGACAGGGTTGTGCAGACTGTGGACGGGATCGACTCCATGTGCGCCTTCCATCATGAGATCTACAATGCCGGCAACTTCGTTGATACCGTCAGTATTGCTATCGCTGATTCTTTACTCATCCCGGCCGGATGGCAGATAGAGTTCTTCGGTCCAGGAGATTCCCGCCTGGCGCAATCGCCCGCTAATATTACTTCGGTCGGGCCGATCGAGGTCGGAGGAAGCAGATCGGTCTGCGTCAGGATAACCGCGAGTCCGGAACAGCTGAGGAGTTTTCCCGGAAGGGAGTTTGCTTATACTCTCGAGGTCCGCTCGCTGGTAGACGCTACCTCCCGGGATCCAGTGCAGGACGTCCTTTTAAAGGCGGATATGCCGCTACTCTCGGTGAGCCAGGCGATCCGCGAGCCGAACGCGATGGTCGGGGACATAATCAGCTTTATCGTCACCTTGGAGAACATGACCGAGGAGACAGTCATCGACAGTATCATCCTCGTCGAAAGCCTGCCCCCGGGACTCAAGTTCTCGAAGGGGGACGAGCAGCCCGCTATCGAGAACAACGGATTAATCTTCGATATCGGCTCGTTGGCGCCGCGAGCCAGGAAAGATATCGTCATCAGGGCAACGGTCACAGCCGGTCAGGAAAAGGACGAGCTCGTATCGGCCGCAAGGGTCAGTGGCGTCACTCAATACGGGGAAAAGGCCGAGGACGGGCCCGCCTACGCCTCGGTCCGCCTGTTCGAGGGCGAATTCACCAGGCGCGGGATCGTGATGGGAAGCGTCTTTATCGACCGGAACGGGAACGGGAAGCGGGACGCGGGCGAGGAGGGAGTGTGCGGCGCGGCCGTCTTTTACGAGAAGGGCACGTACGCGGTAACGGATTCGAGCGGGCTTTGGTCGATACCGGGCGTCGAGGAGGGCAGGCACATTCTGCGCGTCGATCCCAAGTCGCTCCCCGATTCGCTTTCGCCGGGTCCCGCGGGGCATTTAGGAATGGGTATCGCGGGCCAGTATCTGATCGATCTGGCCCCGTCGGGCAACCGTCGCGTGGATTTCCCTCTCCAGGTGAGCGAAGTCGCCGTGGAAGAGGATGCCTTCGCCGCCATCGAAGGCGACACGGCGGCGGTTGCCCGAAAGGGCTCCGCCGGTACCGAGACTGCTGCGGCATCAAAAGCACCGGAGAGCAACGGCACGAGCGATGACGCGGTGTCCGGGCCGGCGGGGTCGGATAGCCCTTCGGCGAAGCAGGAGACTTACGACGCCCTTAACCTTCCCGGGACTCTCTTCGCGGCGGGAAGCTCCGTGATGGAGGAGATCCCGCTTCGCGAGGTGGCGGCCCTGAGCCTCTGGGTGCGCGAGCATCCCGGCTGGAAGATCGAGATCTCGGGGCACTCGGACAGCACTCCGATCAGGACGGCCGACTATCCGTCGAACTTCGAGCTCTCGCTCGCCAGGGCGCGAAGCGTCTATCAGCTCCTGAGGATGAACGGCATCCCGGAGAATGTGATGGACTACACCGGATACGGCGCGAGGTTCCCCGTAGCGAGCAACGACACGGAGGAGGGAAGGGCTCTTAACAGAAGGGTCGAGATCCGCGCCGTGCCTCCGGAGGGATACACCGGGGCCGATCCCGGCATCCCCGCGGCGCTGGCGATGCCGGACACCACGGCGCCGAAGGAATTCATGCTCGCTGACGACGCCGGCGTCTGCGCCGAGATCGTCAAACCGGCAGAAGGGACGATCTTCACCGACCGCGACGGGATCGACGTCGAGGTCATCGCTCCGCTTGTTTCGGGCGTGGAGCTCTACGTCAACAACATCCCCGTCGGCAGGGAGAAGATAGGCCAGAAACAGATAGACATCGGACAGGGCACACTCGGGACGATCTTCTACGGCGTGAAGATCAAGCCCGGGCTAAACAACATCCTCGTCGTCTGCCGTTCCAGCGGCGAGAGGAACGTCTGCGTTCGTCACGTATATCTCGCCGGCAAGCCATCATCTGTAGTCGCTGAGCACAGGGACATCGAGGTGCCTGCCGACGGAAAGTCGAAGCCGGGGCTCGTCTTCCTCGTCAGCGACGAGCACGGCCTGCCCGCTCGGGACGGGCTGTTCCTCACAGTGACCGGCCCGGCCGACCTTATCGGAAAGCTCGACGCCAACCCGCAGGTAAACGGAGTGCAGGTCGCCACCAGAGACGGCCGGGTATCGCTCGAGCTGCCGCCCTCAAGCTACTCGCGCAGGGAGAGGATCGCCGTCGCGCTCGAAGGCCTGACCGCCGAGAGCCGCCTCGAGTACGTCTCGCCGATGAGGGACTGGTTCCTCTTCGGGTTCGGTGAGGGCGAGGTCGGTTACAGCAGCTTGAAAGGGACTGGCTCGACTCACAGGACTTACGACCGGTACCACGATGGCTTGTACGCAGACGGGAAGATCGCCTTCTACGGGCAGGGCGAGGTCACCACCGGCCACCTGCTGACGATGGCTGTCGATACGAGGCCGATAGTCGAGGACAAGCTCCTCGACCGGCCCGAACCGGAGAAATACTACCCGATATACGGAGACGCCAGCGAGCTGAGATTCAACTCGTACTCGAGGCACGGGACATACGCGAGGCTCGATCACCGTTCCTACTCGGTGATGGCCGGGGACTACAGGACGGAGTTCGGCACGATGGAGTTCACGAAGTACGACAGGACCTTCTCGGGCCTGAGGGGCTGGGCGCGCCGGGGACGCTTCGACGCCGCCGGCTTCATGTCGTACAGCGACCAGATCACCGTCCAGGACGAGCTGAGGGCAAACGGGACGAGCGGCTTCTATTTCCTCAGCCACTACCCGCTGCTCGAGAACAGCGAGAAGATAAGGATAGAGGTCCGTGACAGGTTCCAGCCGGAAAAGATCGTGCGTGTAGATTACTTCAGCATGAACAAGGATTACGACATCAACTACATGGACGGTTCGATACTGTTCAAGGAGCCGGTCCTCGCGTTCGACTCGGACTTCAACTCGAAGCATATCGTAGTGACATACGAATGCCGCTCAGAAGGCGACAACAATATCGTGGCCGGGATCAGGCCGACGATCGAGCTGGCCGACTCGCTGATGATAGGCGTCACGGCGGTCGTCCAGGATGAGGGCGAGCAGAACTATTCGCTCGTCGGCGTCGACCTCGCCGGACATCTCTGGAAGGACCTCTTCGTCGAGAGCGAATACGCGCACAGTGAGAAATTCGTGATCGGGAGCGGAGACGCCTTCAGGCTCAAGCTGATGGGCCGCCACGACAAGATGATGAAGTGGAGCGCATACTACCGCGACGTAGACGAGGACTTCTTCAATCCCTCCTTCTCTGGAGGCAAGACCGAGCTTGGAAGCAGGAAGATCGGCGCCGACCTGGACTGGATGATCGGCCGGGGATGGTCGCTCGTCTCGAAGGGATACGGGCACAGATACGCGCAGCGCGACGAAAGAAAGGGATATTTCGACGCGAGAGGCGTCTACCGCTCCGGCGCCCTGGAGGGCTCGTTCGGCGTCGCACGCGCCTCGTTCAGCGACACGAGGGACGGATCCTCTTCTTCAGGGCTACTCGTGGCCGGCGGCGGGTACAGCGCCGAGGGCACGAAGACGGAGCTTCAGGTGGATAAGAACGTCGCCGGTGACGAGGTGCCCGATTATCCCGACCGCATACAGGCGAAGCTCACGCAGAAGATATGGAGATGGCTCAATGGGGTACTCTCGTACGAATACAGGTCGGGGAGCCGCTCCGGCTCGAGGCATCTGACCCAGCTCGGCATAGAGTCGGCAATAAACGAAAACCTCAGCGCCTACTCGCGCTACCGAATGGAAGGCGCCATGAGCGGCGAAAGGTCGCAGGCGATGGTCGGGGTAAAGAACAGGTTCAGGCTCACACCGGGGCTGACTTCGACCCTGTCGGTGGAGAAGCTGGCAACGGTGAGCGGGATGGACCTCGAGGACTTCACAGCTTTCGCGACCGAGTGGCTCTACACGCCGATCGGCAAGGACTACAAGGTAAGGGGTGGATACGAGATCAGGCTCGAGAACGAGCGGACGAAACACCTCATCGGGGTCGCTGCCCTCAAGCGTATTAGCGAGACCTGGGCCGGCCTCATAAAGGCGGATGCGTGGTACTCCGACGAGGACGCGGCGATGGACCAGTCGAAGTGCTCGGGGAGGCTAGGGTTCTCATACAGGCCTGCCAGCGGTCCACTTACGGTCCTGTCGATGATAAAGGGCGCGTACGAGAAGAACAGTCCCGCCCACCCGGAAGGGATCGACAAGGCACTCACCATTATGACAGAGGCGAACTACCATATGAACGACAGGTGGGAGCTCGAGGGCAAGGTCGTCGGACGCTGGGTCGAGAACTCCTTCCGGTACCTGACGGTAAGCTCTTCGTCATACATGTACCAGACTCAGCTGATAAGGCTCTTCGGCAGGGCCTGGGACGTCAGCGTGGCGGGGCGCGTCGTGCAGCAGATCGAGACGGGCACGCTCAGATACGGCGGGGGGATCGAGGCGGGCAGAATCATAAGGGAGAACGTCTGGGTCGGGGCCGGGTACGATTTCGGCGGGCACAGGGACGCCGGCACCGAGATCAACGAGTTCACGCAGAACGGGTTCCATATGGGGATAAAGCTTAAGTTCGACGAGAAGCTGCTCGGATATTTCAACGGCAGCTCTGGAGACTGACCGGACGGACCGGGATATGGATATGAAGAGAATAAGAGAAACGGGACCAGGTTCAGAGATAAAGCGCTTATCAGCGGCGCTGTTTCTTGCCGTCGCATTCCTTTTTACGGCAACGGCGGGACCGCGCGCGGGAGAGCTCATTCAGGGTGGCGGGTTCGAGACCGGTTCGTTCGTCTCGCCGTGGGTGGACGGCGCGGCGCGGAGCAACGGCCAGATCAGGAATAATTTCGCCGATCATGTCGTCGCCCTCGACCTCCCGTACTCCGGCAACTGGTCGGCCCTTATAGGCTTCAAGTATACGGCGCAGAGAAGTGACCGTTACGGGTTCATCTACCATGATGTGACGATCCCGACGAACATATCGCGGGCCGTCCTGAATTTCAGGTTCCGCCAGCAGGGCTTCGACGGCCTGCAGTACGATCCATTCATTGCGGCGGTCAGAAGGACCAACGGAGCGCTCCGCGAGGAAGTCGTCGAGTTCGCGTTCGGCGAGTGGAACAACCAGTTCAAGGACAGCGGATGGATCCAGGACAACGGAGACGGCACTCCGGGATACGACCTTACCTCCTACGCGGGGCAGACGATCAGGATCGATTTCAGGCAGTACAACTCTTATGACGATCTCTATGAGACGTGGGCCTTCGTCGACGACGTCTCTCTCAAATATTACAAGTTCGTCGACCTCGCGGTCGACGGCAACGGCGACGACCTCTTCGGCAACCCCGGGACGGGAGCCGGGGGGAGCTCGTACTCAAGTGGTGAGGCGGGGGAGACGGTGACTTACCTCTTAGAGATCGAGAACGAAGGGCTCGATGCCGACTCCTATACTTTGTCCGCCGCGCCACCCGCCGGCTGGACCGCCGTGATAAATTACGGTGGAACCGACCATGCATTCCCATGGACGACGCCCGCGGTTTCGCCCGGAACCAGGATCACCGCCGAGGTCAGGCTCACGATCCCGGCCGGCGCATCGCTCGGAGGTTATTCGACGATACTTAACGCCGTCTCGTCGTCGTTCGGCAACAGGTACGACTCGGTAAGGCTCTACACTTCGGTCATCCCCGCAGATTTCCTCGTCGACCTGACGATAGACTCGAACGGCCTCGGAGTCATCGATCCGGGCGGGAACGGAGGGGTATCGTTCATTGAAACGCCTCCGAACACTACCGTCGACTTCACGGTCGATCTCTACAACGAGGGCGCGCTGAGCGACGTCTTCCGGATAAGGTGGGCGGTCCCCGCCCCGCTTGCCGCCGTGGTAATAGACGGCGGGACGACCCACTCCGGACAGTTCCTCACCGGACCGATCGCTTCGGGAAGCTCCGGCACTTTCACGCTGCGAGTCACCATGCCCGCGCAGCTTGCCGGTGGCGACTACAGCACTTTCCTGTATGCTGCCTCACAGGGTGACACCCTCAAGAAGGACGGAGTGAGAGCGGTGACGAGGATCCTCGCGCCGAAGCTCGACATGCTGATCAGCGGCAGCGGGAACAACATCTACGATCTGACCGGCAGCGGTCTGGGAGGAGCCAGCACCGTGACGGGAACGCGTGGCGCGATGGTCACATTCCCCGTGACCTTCCAGAACGAGGGAGCGGTGCGAGACTCCTTCACCGTCAGCTGGACATCGCCCGGCAACGGCTGGAGCGCAGTTATCAGGGACAGCGGCGGCGTCACACATGCCTTCCCGTGGACGACCCCCGGGTCCGCTCCGTTCACGTCGAGGGAATACGTCCTTATAATCACGATACCTGGCAACGCGGCGTACGATACCTACGTCTCGATACTAAATGCCGTCTCAAGGGTCAACGGCGCGATATCGGAGAGTGTCACGGCGGCTGTATCCGTCAGCTCGAGCAACGAGACCGACCTTGTCATCGACGGCGACGGGAACAATATGTACGGCGCTCTGGGGACCGGACTTGGAGCAAGCTCCGTCCATACCTCCTCGCCCGGCGATACCGTTTCGTTCAGCGTCTTCCTCGAGAACGAGAACGGGGAGAATCTCTTCGATATCCAGTGGAACAGCCCCGCAGGGTGGACGGTGCTGTTCAACGGACTGCCTTCCCCCCTGACGGGAATGACCTCGGGTACGTATCTGATGCAGGTCGTCGTACCGGCCGGAAGCGCCGGGGGGACATTTGACATCATCCTAGACGCCTTCAAGACGAACAAGCATTACGCGGTAGACAGCGGGCTGAACCGCGTGATAGTCATCCCGGGCTACAGGGTCGACGCGCTGATCGACGGCAATGGCGACGGGATCTACGGCACTCCCGGCATGGGAGGAGGCGGATCTTCGCTGCAGAGCACCATAAGCGGCAGGACGGTAAGTTTCACCGTCGAACTTCAGAACGAGGGATCACTCAACGAGAATTACAATGCGAGCTGGAACTCGTTCGCCGGCTGGGCCGCGACATTAGACGCCGGCGCATCGCCCTTCACAACGGGAAACGTCATACCGGGCGGCTCGAGGCTCTATCTGTTCAGGGTGACGATACCCTCGACGGCATCCCCCGGCGATTACGATTATGTCATCAATGTCGTATCGACGGTCGATCCGGGCAACGTGGAGAGCGTGATCGCCAGGATCAGGATCAATCCGCCGCCCTCAGTCGATCTCACGATCGACGGCAACGGGGCCTTCGATATCGCCGTCGCAGGTTCGGGACTAGGTGGAAGCGCGATGGTATTCGGCTCGCCGGGAACGCTCGTCACGGCTACGCTCGGCGTGGTCAACCGCGGCGGCTTCCCCGATTCGATAAGGATCTCATGGGCCGATCCGGCCGGATGGCCGGCAGGCTCGATCGTGCTTAACGACGGCACTTCGGATCACTCGTCGCCATTCGTCACGCCGGTCATTAATCCGGCCGCGTCGGCGACGTATACGATGCAAGTTTCCATACCGGCCGCCTCCGCACCGAGAAGCCGCCTGATCATCGACGGGCTGACCCTGTCGGGCAACTTCGAGGACTCGGTACTGCTCGAGATCATCACCTCGGCCTTCGTCACTGGGCGCGTCTTCGAGGACGCCGATCACGATGGGCTCTACACCGCCGGCGAAACGGGCCTGGGCGGAGTGACCATTACCCTTACCGATCCGTCGACGCCGCTGACCTTTGTCACTATCGCCGATGGTTCTTACATATTCGAGGTGCCCGGGGGGATCCTCCGAGACGTGATCGAGCTTACGCCCACCGGCATGATCAGCATCAGCCCGGACACCGTATCGGCGGGCACCCCGCTGGCGGGAGATACCGTTACCGCGGATTTCGCCGATGTCCGGTTGTCGTTTATCGCGCCGGCTATGAGCGCCAACGGCCCGGCAGGCGGATCCGTATATATCGCCCATACGATAACGGCCGGAACGGCGGGCCAGTCGGCGGTAGCGGCCGCGCTGCCGGCAGGCTGGCTTGATGTCTGGTACCGCGACGCAAACGGCGACGGTGTGATGGACGCTGGCGATACAAAGCTCACCGCGGCTGATCTCGATCTCGACCCCGCCGTTCCAGGCCGCGATATCGTTCCGGTCATCGTCCAGATCTTCATACCCGCCGCGGCACCGGCAGGCACGACGGGCAGCTGCGTGCTGACACTCGAGCAGACGCTGTCGGGAACAGTGATAGTAACGACTTCCGAAGTGACCGACCTGGTCGCCGTGCTCGCCAGCGCCAGCGGCCTTCTCGATCTTGTCAAGGCGGTCGATCGGGTGCAGGCGAGACCCGGGGACGTGATCACTTATACGATCACATTCACCAATCCCGGAATAGAGGATGTGCGGGAGATAGAGATATACGACCCGATTTCGCCGGCGGTCGACCTGGTCGCGGATGCCTATGGCCCGGGGAATGATATCGCCTGGACCAGAGGCGGCACAACAGTCTATCTGACCGCCGACCAGGCTGACGCCGACGAGGCGCTCTACGATCCGGGCTCGAACACGCTGAGAGTCATCCTGTCGAGACAGGCGACTTTCGTCCTCGGAAGCGGTGAGATGGGCATTATCGAGTACCGGGTCAGGATCAGGTAAGTGGCGGCAGATACCGGTCCCGGCGCATCGTTGCCATCCGGTGCTTTTTGTGATATAATCCAAATATAAAACTTCGGTAGCACATCTGATCGTTCGACCGGCGCGGCGGGTTTCTGCCTGCGCCGCCGTTGGCTATTGTTCTTTCATCGTCCGGAGGGGGATGACGATGAAACGTGTCAGCGTTCTATTTCTTGCAGGCATTTTGATTCCTTTCACAGTTATGGCCCAGGCGCCCGGGATCGGGCGGATAGCCATCTATGCCGACTCATTCAGGACTTCCTGCGGAGTCGAAGTGCCCGTCCCGTACATACCGTTCGATATCTATATATTCTGCCAGCCGAGCGAGAACGGGATGTACTGCGCCGAGTTTGCTCTATCGTCCTCGACGGGATCGATGGTCATCGCCGGTACCGACTGGCACCCTGGGCTTTCCGTCGTACTCGGGGCTCTGGCCTCCGGGGTGAGCGCGTGCTTCCTCGAGTGCCAGACCGACTGGGTCTGCATTGTAAGGGCGGCGATGATCACTACACAGGAAGGCGTCGACGGGATAGATATAGTGCGGCACCCGGATGTCGGTTGCTACCAGTTCGCCAGTTGCCTTCCCGACAGCCCGATTGAGCCGGTCTTCTTCGGGCCCCGCCTGTACGTCAACTCTACATGTACGCCCGACACGGACCCGCCCGCACCGATCAGCGTCGACCTCGAAGATGATATGAGGATGACGCTGTACTTCGATGAGAAGGTATTCGAACCGGACGCGGAAGATCTGAGCAAGTACCTGCTCTACAGTATGGACGAGAGGCAGGATACGATACCCGTGAACTTTGCGGTGCTTCGACCCGAGGAGGACAGGGTCTGGATGGTTCTCGGAGAGCATCTATGGGACGCGCAGTTCAGGATTGAGACCCCGGGGATGAGGGATATAGCTGGTAACCCCGCCCCCCCCGGGAATTATCTCGAATTCCGCGGATTTGACATCGAACCTCCGTCGGTCGAGACCGTTTACGCTCCCGGCGACAGCAGCGTCGTGATCGTCTTCTCCGAGATGGTCACAGAGACTTCGGCGGAGAACCTCTCCAACTATTCGTTTGACTGCTCGGGACTGGGGTGCGCCGGCACGCCCCAGCCTGTATCCGCGGAGCTTCAGCCCGACGGCAGAACAGTAGTGATGACCTTCTATTCTCCGCTGGCCCAGTATGCGAGCTACGAGATAACGATCGTGAGCATCTCCGATCTTACGGGTAACGTCATGGACGGGTCGGTAGAGTGGGCCTTTGCGCCGCCCGACATAGCCCCGCCCTATATTGACGAGACCTCGATGCCGGCTGACACCTCACTGATGATCCACTGGAATGAGACGGTCGATTCAGTTACGGCCGTCGATCCTTCGAACTATGCCTTCTTCGATGACGGGCCGCCGCCGGAGCCGATGGAGATCAAATCCATCTACTACAACACCGGCAGATGGATCCGGCTGAGTTTCGAGCCGGCGGCTGATCCGGAGGGGGAATACACTCTCTATATAAGCGGCGTTACGGACCTTTCGGCAAACCTGATGAGTCCCGACACACTGCACATTATACCCCTCGATACGATCCCTCCGATCCTTGTCGATGCCGGCGCACCGGGGCTTATGGATATAGAACTCACGTTCAGCGAGCCTGTCGACCCGGCGATGACCGGGTCGGAAAGCCTTTTCCAGATCTGTCCCGTCGGGGATCCCGGAACGCTACTGGATATCGATCACATCTCGTGCTTCCTGGACTGCTCAATCCTGCGTATCCATCTGACTGCGGAGATGGCAGAGGGAGGAGAATATACAGTCCGTGCGAACAATATACGCGACCTCGCGGGCAACTCGCTCCCCTCGCAGCAGCGTAATTTCACCTGCTACGACGTATATCCTCCGCGTATCGAAACGATATTTTTGTCCGATCTCACTCACGTCAATATCCAGTTCAGCGAACCCGTCAACGAAGCCGCCGGGGAAACGGAGAGCTACCTGCTGCAAGAGGAGGGGGATTCCGCCGCGTCGATCCCCATCGCTTCTTCGGATCTTTTCGACGGGGAGACAAGAGCCGTGCTGACTACTGGTTCTCCTCTTGTCCATGAAGAGACTTACACACTGAGGATGAGTGGCGTAGGGGATCTTCTCGGTAACATGGTCGATCCAGATACCTCTTGGACCTTCATCGCGGATGATACCGTCGACCCTGTCCTTATAAGCGTTACCGTTACAAGCGACAGCCTTGTCCATCTCGGCTTCAGCGAGCCACTGGACTTCATGACCGCGGAGAATGTCGCGAGGTATGCAGTCGTAGAGACGGGCGACACCTCGGTCAGGCTGACTCTCAGGTCAGCCTCGCTCGATTTCGTCGGCATGAGAGTGGATATCGCGATCGACGGCCATGGAAAGACCGGGACGTCATACGCCGTGCTGATCATGGGCGTGACGGACATCTCGGGGAACGCGCTGTATGTCTCATCCGGCAGCTTCCAGTTCATCGACGATATCCCTCCGCGGGTGCTTTCGGCGGCGGGTCTTTCGACCAGGCACGTCATGGTGAATTTCAGCGAGATCGTCACGGATGCCTCGGCCGGGGACACGCTTAACTACAGGCTCTACCCCGCCGGCGATCCACAGTCGGAAATAGGGATCTCAAGCGCCGGGAGAAGGCCTGACGGCATGGCCGTGGACCTCGTCCTTTACGAGGACCTGTTGAATGGCGGGGATTACACACTCGAGGTCTCCGGCATCATCGACCTCGCGGGATTGACGATGGAGCCTGCCGCCATTGATTTCAATTTCCTCGACATCTACCCTCCGGCGATCATCAGCGTGACCCCGCTCGGCGCGGCGAGTGTGTCGATTGTGTTCTCGGAGCCTGTCGATTCATCGACGGCGCGCGATACGGGCAACTATTCCGTATACCTGTCATCAGATCCTTCACAGGAGACCGGTGTGACCTCGGCCGACTGGATGACCGACGAGGTCAGGCTGGATCTCGCTTCCGACATCATTGCCAATGTCGACTACACGGTGAGGGTCGATGGGGTGGAGGACAGGTTCGGCAATCCCTGTGCGGATCTTGAAGCTACCCTAAGACGCGTAATCAGCGTGTCTGCGGCCAAGATGGCTCTCTATATCGATGAGGCCCGGACTACAAACGAACTGGAGACCGAGGTTCTTCATGAGCTCTACAGCTTCTATGTCTTCGTAGAAGCTGGAGGTAACGGGGTCTTCGCGGTCGAATACGCCCTGAGCTGGCCTGAGACATATATATGGATCGGGAACGAAGCCAATCCGGCATGGGTCGATTCCGAGCTGGGAAATCCGTACGACGGGCACAGTGTGGCTCTTTCGATGTGCGCTGATGACTGGTTCTGGGTCACCCGCGTCGACTGCTTCTGCCTCCTGCCGGGTGAACAGGAGATCGTGTTTATCAGGGCCCATCCCGGCGCCACGTCCGTCCGGGTCTCGTCGTGCCTGCCGGGCCATCCGATGGAGACAGTCGGATATACGATTCCACTGCTTATCAATGTGGAATATGTGGGTGTGATGGTCGAAAGCTGGAACGCGTCCTTCAGAAACGGGTGCGTCGAGCTGAGCTGGTCGATACGGGAGATAGAGCCGGCGCCCGTGTTCGAGGTCTCGAGGGCCATGGAAGGTTCGGGATCATGGCAGCGGCTTCCCTCGGGACTTATCCGGGGCGACCGCCTGGATTTCACGATGATAGACGGCAGTTTCGAGCCTGGACGGTCGTACAGATACCGGGTGGAATCGATCGAGGATGACGGACGGAAGATCCTCTTCGAGACCGACGCCGTCGCGACGCCGGTCATGCCGCTCACGCTGCGGCAGAACAGCCCCAATCCTTTCAACCCGTCGACCAGTATCGGATTCTACCTCCCGCGGCCGGGGAATGTCCGCCTCGAGATATTCGACGTCAACGGGCGGCTTGTCGATCTCCTCGCCGACGGGCAGTTCGCCGCCGGCGAGCACTCGGTCGACTGGGACGGCCGCGACCGCGCGGGCTCGATGGCCACCTCGGGGGTCTACTTCTACAGGCTGACGGCGGGGAAGGAGAGCCTCTCGCGGAAGATGGTGCTTCTGCGGTAGTGCGGGTCTCTTTTTAGTAAATTGTAGATAAGTATGACCTGGCCCCGGAATGATACGAGACTCCGGGGCCGGGTTTTTCAATATGTACTGTTACAATTCCACTCCCGGCGCCGGGAGTGGCCCGCCAGGCATTTCGTGCGTGAATACCACAGATCTGGAAGTTATCGGGAATCAGACCGACCGGACCGTCTCCCTGACCGCATCTATCACGTACTCGACCTCTTCATCGGTAAGCTTAGGATAGAGCGGGAGGCTGATCGTACGCGCGCCGATCTCCTCGGCAGCGGGAAACATCCCGTCCCTGTAGCCGAACCGCTCGCGGTAGTAGGTCATCTGGTGGACCGGGACGAAGTTTATCGAGACGCCGACGCCCCGCTCCTGGAGGGCCTTCATCATCGCGTCGCGCTTTTTCGGGTCGACGAGGATCGTCAGCAGGTGGTAGGCGTGTTCCGCCTCTGGCCTTATCGTGTGGAGCTCGATCCCGTCCATTGTGGAGAAGGCCTCGGTGTAGCGGTCGAATACCGCCTTGCGCCTCGCGCTGTATGCGCCGATCTTCTTGAGCTGCTCGATCAGGATGGCCGCGTGGATCGAGTCCATGTTGTACTTCCATCCGAACATCCCTATGTCGTACTTCTCGTAGTTGCTAGTGTACCTGTCTACGGCAAGCTGGTTGAACCCGTGCAGCCGGAGCATGTTGAGCAGCTCGTACTGCTTCTCGTCATGACAGGATATCGAGCCCCCCTCGCCCGAGGTGATGTTCTTCGTCGCGTAGAAGCTGAAGGCCGCATACTCGCCGTAGTGCCCAGGGGCCTTCCCGTTCCACTTCGACTCTATCGCGTGGGCCGCGTCCTCCAGGATGAAGAGGTTGTGCCTGTCCGCGATCGTTCTTAGCGCATCCATATCGCACATCTGCCCGTAGAGGTGGACGGGGATCACCGCCTTCGTACGCTCCGTTATCGCGGCCTCGACGGCGGCAGGGTCGATGTTCCCTGTCCCGCGGTCGATGTCGACGAGGACTGGGGTCGCGCCGGCCATCAGCGTCGCGTTAGGGGTGCCGATGAATGTCATCGTGGTCGTGATGACCTCGTCACCTGGCCCGACGCCTCCGGCCAGCAGCGCAAGCTGCATCGCCGCAGTGCAGCTCGTCACCGCCACTGTGTGAGGCAGGCCGAGGTATCTGGCGAAGTCGTCCTCGAACTCGTAAACTGCTTCGCCTGTCGTGATGAACAGGGAGCCGAGCACTTCGCGCAGACGCTCCAACTCTTCTTTGTCGATGCCGTGCTTGAAAAACTCGACCTTTTTCAATCGGGGATTCCTTTCTTTATTCCTTCTCACGCCCGTGGCCGGCCTGATGTCGTTGCCCGGTCCGGATCGACATGGACGAGGATCTTGTCGATATCCTCGAACCTTGCAGTGATCTCCTCGACAACCCGGTCGATAATAGCATGAGCCTCTGCAACGGTCATGCCGGGATCGACTACTATATGCAATTCCATACGTATGCGGCGAGCGTAGTATCTCGCCATTATGTCGTGGCACTGTCTCACGCCGGGCACGCGTTCGGCGCAGAGCTTCACCGCCTTTATGAACTCGGGCGAGGGGGACGTATCGACTATCTTCCTGACCGCGCTCCAGAGGATCTCCGCCCCCACCTTCACGATGAAGAACGACACCAGCAGCGCCGCGTAAGAGTCAAGAACGCGCAGGCGCGAAGCGAATGAAGCGGCGGTGACTCCGATGAGGGTGACGACCGACGACCATGCGTCTGAGCGGTGGTGCCAGGCGTTCGCTATCATCGCCTCGCTGCCGGCCCTTCTGCCGACCCTGATAGTCGCCTGGTAGAGGGCTTCCTTCGCGATGATCGAAAGGGCGGCGATGATTATCGTGAACCTGTGCGGCGCGGAGATATCACCCCTGTAGATCGCCATGGCCGCGTCGAACCCGATCTTGGCGGCGGCGGTCAGCAGAAGCATTCCGACGCCCAGCGCGGCGAGAGTCTCGATCTTGCCATGTCCGTACGGGTGCTCCTCGTCCTCCGCCTTGCCGAGGAAATGGAGGCCGATCAGCACGATGAAGTCGGAGACCAGGTCGGAGATCGAATGGACCGCGTCGGCTATCAGCGCGCGGCTTTGGCCCGCCAGCCCTCCCCACAGCTTGAGCGCGATCAGGACCGCGTTGACGCCTATCCCCGCCCAGGTGATCCTGCGTCCCAGTTCCAGATCGTGATGGTGATCGCGCGAGTGCCCGCTCATCGTCTCTCCGTGTGCCAGGGCGGCCGGCGAAGGGCCTTTGCCGCGCCTTCACGCCCGCGATCCTGATCCGCACCCCGGGCTATGATGCGGGGCCGCCCGTCGGAGGGGCGGCCCGATTCTTATTACATCGCAAAGCTGATTCTACTGCCTGAATCAACGGAGGTAAACCATCTTTCTAGTCTGCCTGAATTTGCCGGCGCTGATCTTCGCGAAATATACGCCGGAGGTGACTGCCCTCCCAGCATCGTCCTTCCCGTTCCATTCTGTGACGTGCCTGCCCTGGGGCCGTGACGCCCCCGACTCAAGCGTCCTGATAAGCCTGCCAGCCGTATCGTAGATCCGCAGGTCGACGACGCTGGCCGACGCCAGTGTATAGGCTATGTTCGTCACGCCGTTGAAGGGGTTCGGATAGTTCTGCTCGAGCGTGGTGACATAGACGGGCGTCTCTTCTTCCTCTTCCTCGTCCTCTCCTACCGCAGTCTGGTCCTTGATCGAGAAGTAACCCTCGCTGATACCTTCTCCCATATTGAGCGCCGGATCGTAAGCGACGATCTTTATCACGCAAGAGTCGGCATCGATGTCAGGGATCACCCAATCGCAGAGAGAATCGTTCGGCTCACTCCTGAATAGCAGCTCGTAATCGGCGCCGGCATCGACCGACAGCCATACGCTGACCGAATCGACTGCGTCGTTGTCGGTAGCGACCCACTCTATCCCCAGGGTGTGCCCCACGTAGAAGCGCTGTCCGCCGTTTGGGTAGACGACCTGGACTACGGGATCGATCCCGTCGCCGGAGGTGCAGTCTCCGGCCAGGTTAGACCATCCCCCGCTGTATCCGGCCGCGTTCACCGCCGCGACCCTGTAATAGGTGCACGCGGTAACCGGACTGTGGTCGAAGGACACTTCCGGAGACACGGCCGTCCCGAGATTAACGGATTCTCCGGGCACGAAGCCGGCGTCTTGCGATCCATAGACTTCATAGAGCGCTGCTTCCGGTATGCCGGTCCAGGAGATCTGGATCGTCGTATCGTTGATGGCCGACGCGTTCAGATCGTTCACGAAGCCCGGAGCGGCGAAGTCGGCCCCCGGCCCGCCGAACGCTCCCTGGTCTGCACGGGATCCGTCGGGATCGGGAGGGCCCGCCGGGTCGCCCGCGTCAATCGCCCCGGAATTTATCCCGAGATGGTAGTCGAACGATGAAGTGTCGGCGTAGCGAGGGTCGGAGCTTATGTTCGTCCCGTCGGGCGAGACGAGGAAATAGTCCGCCGGCAGGTTTCCGAAGGTGTTGTTGTAACTCATGTCGATATTCGCAAGGCTGCTCGCCTGGAACCCGTACCCGCTGCCGAAGGTGAAGAGATTGTTCTTCAGGGACAGGGGCATCGTCGTACCGAGCAGCACGTTGCCGCCGCCGTACACTGACGAGTTGCGGTCGATCGTGTTCTGGTCGATCGCGCCCCAGATGCTGTCGGCGTAAATCCCGCCGCCTATGAGAGACGACCCGTTCAGGGCGATTATGGTGTGGTCGATGTCCAGCTGAGCGAACCTGTGATGGATCCCGCCGCCCATCGAGCCGGCGCTGTTGCCCGATATGAACGCGCCTGAAACGGTCAGCCAGGCCCGCTCTGTGCAGATCCCGCCGCCATTGGAAGTGCACGTGTTCGAGGATATCGTGTCGCCGTCAAGCGTGACCGATCCGAACTTCGCGAATATTCCGCCCCCGTGGGCGTAGCCGTGACATCCTTCGATCGCGTTGCCGGACATTACGGCGTCCGAATGCAGGGCATATACCCCGCCGCCGTTCTTCGTTCCGCCGTAATCGACCGATGGGAAGGCCCCGGTGATCGAGTTGCCGGTTATCAGAGCCGACGCCTGGTAGAGGTATATCCCGCCGCCGCTCTGCGCGACGCATCCGGTGATCGTGTTCCCGGTGATCGTCGCCGAGCCGTTGTAGCAGGCGATCGCGCCTCCGCCGCTGAACTGAGAGGCGTTCGTGTAGCCGCAGGAGGTGATGATGTTGTTCGTTATGACCGGTGAGGAATTGAAGGCGAATACTCCGCCTCCGTAGATCCCCATCACGGGGAGCTGGGCGGTCTTGCCCGATCCGCCCCTGAGCGTGAAGCCGTCTATCCCGCAGGCGCCGGGGACGTTCATAAAGGCTATGACGCTCCCCAGGCTCTGTATGACAGTCGGATTCGCCGACGGATCGCGCGAAGAGAACGAGGCGTCCCAGCCGCCGAAGAGCATCACGGGGGTCTTGATCGTCACCGGCGTGTAGTACGTCGCCGCCGCGACCATTATCGAATCGCCGGCCCACGCAGCATTTGCGGCATCCTGGATATTCCTGGCCGCCCATCGCGGCAATGAGTACGGGTAGACGTTGCCGCCCGTGGGGGAGACATATACGAGGGGTCTGCCTATGATCCTGAAATCGCTTTCGCTCGTATCGTATCCTCCGATGTCCCCGTTGAAATAAGCCACGACCTTGATCCTCATCGAGCGCACCGGCCACTCGGGGACGGTCCAGATGTAGCTGACGGCCGTGCCCGGCAGCCCGCTGACGAGTGTCGAGTCGTAGCTCGTTCCGCCGTTGAGGCTGGCCAGCACGCTTATTGAGTCGGGCACCTCCCGCGATGTGACCCAGGTGATCTCGAACTCTTCATCTACATCGAGCTCCTCGCCGCCGTTAGGCGAGATGACATTGACAAACACAGTGCTGGGGATATAGTCGGGCACGTATACCGAGCCTTCCCCGATGCTGCAGATGCCGTAACCGATGTAGGCATAGCCGTCGATGCCCCAGCCCGGCCCCCAGCTGTTTTTCACTATCCACGCTCCCGAGCCGCCGCACTGCGAGTCGTCCCACCCGACGATGAGCATCGCGTGGTTGGGCTGGGCCGAGGAGTCGGAATTGTAGCACCCGTAACTGTAGTCATAGAAATTGTCCTGCACATGGAAGTATGTCGTAACGGGGCCATAGTCGTATATGGCCTGCTTGATGTCGGTGACCGTCTTGGGGACGTCGTAGTAGGTCGGACCGATCTTCGCGAGCGGCTCGCAGGAGGTCTCGGTGCAGGGATGGCCGTCGGAGGCTTCATAGGGGACGCATGCTTCGGCGACGGCGCCGTAGTCCCAGAATACGTAGTATGCCGACTCCACCCATCCGCCGCTGCAGTCGGCGCCGTGTGGGTTGCAGTCGATGACGGCCTGCTCGGAGAGATCGAGAATCCGCGAGTCGTATATCCGAGCGAACGACTCGAGCTGCGCGACAGCGGCGAACGCCCAGCATGAACCGCAGCCTCCCTGGTTCGTCACTGGAGTCGTTCCCTCATGGGCTCGCCAGTCGAAGACCGTGGGCAGTTCGGCCCTGCCCTCGAGCGGCCTTGCCGGAAGCGTAGCGCTAAGGCCCGCCGGCGCCCGCGACGGAAGCAGCCCGAGCAGGGCTTTCTTTTCCTCCGCTGAAAGGGAGCCGGGCCATGTCTTGCCGGCCGTCCACGCGCCGCCCCTCTCGGCGATCTCACGGTTGAGCCTCTCTATCCGCGCTTCCTGCGACTCTCCGGCGGATGAAATGGCCGGAAACACCAGGGTCGACAGTACGATCGCAATGGAAATGAACAGGGCCGGCAGGATGCGGTAGCGGTCTCTCATAGGGCGGTCTCTCCTTGTTGGCGCAGCAGCTGTGACGAGGAATCTGACTTCAAAGGGATATTATACTATATCCGTAGTGAAAATAGAAACCCTGCGGACCGCCCACAAGTGAATTCTCGTCCTGCAGGGCGAGTGGCGGCTTGCCACCAAACGCCTCGATGCGATAGATTGTCCCTGTCGATCTTCCATTTGATTCCAGGGCAGGGAGCGGATGATGGATACAAAAAGAATGCAGGTTCTTACAGTGCACGCGGCGGTCTTTATTGCGGCTGCTGCCCTCGTGGTCTCGATGGCGATCCGAGCCCCGGCGGCATCCAAGACGCCGACGGCGGCTTCCGGGCCGGCCAGCGGGAGGATAAGGGACGCTGCCGCCATGACTCGCGCCGAGAGGATTGCGGCCGTGACAGGGCAGGTCATGGCCGGCTCCGGGATCCGCGAGAACCTGCGGGTCCTCTGCGACGAGATCGGTGGCAGGGTGACGGGCACCGAGGCGGGCAGGAAGGCCCGCGGCTTCGCGGAGAGGACATTCACCGGGTACGGTCTAGATAACGTCCGCCAGGAATCGTTCGAGATGTTCGGCTGGGAGGGGGGCGACCTCAGGTGCGAGGTGGTCTTCCCACGGGCCTTCGGGCTCGAAGCGCTCGCGCTGGCCTACACCCCGTCGACGCCGCCAGGGGGACTTGAGGCCGAGGTCGCCTACGCCGCCCACGGCAATCCTGAAGAGCTTGAGAAGCTCGGCTACCCGCTGGAAGGCAAGTTCGCTCTTGTCGAATCGGGACGGATGCCGGGAGGCCGCTGGATGCACCGCTCCGAGGTCATGGCTGAGGTTGTCAGGGCTGGCGCCGTAGGGATGCTCTACCAGAATAGCAGCGAGGGGAACCTGCCCATGCTGGGGATGTGCTGGCATGGCGGCTTGAGCCCGATCCCCGGCGTCGGGATATCGAAGGAGGGGGGTGAGGCGATAAGGCGTATGCTCGAGCGTGGCGAGAAGGTCAGGCTCAGACTCTCCGCCGCGAACCTCTCGGGCGATGTGAGCAGTGCGAACGTCGTCGCCGAGATAACGGGCAGGGGACGGGACATAGTCGTCGTCGGCGCCCACCTCGACTCCTGGGCGAACGGGCAGGGGGCCGTCGACAACGGCACCGGCAGCGTCGTGCTGATGGAGGCCGCAAGGGCTATAAGGGCGGCCGGGATCCGTCCTGAGGCGACGATCCGTTTCGTCCTATTCATGGGGGAGGAGATGGGCCTCGACGGATCGCGGTCGTATGTCGAGACCCACGCCGGCGAGCTCGACCGCTACAGGGCGATGATAAACCTCGATATGGAGGGAACGCCGCTAGGGATAAGCGTGATGGGGCGAGAGGACGCCGCTCCCTGGTTCGAGGGGTTAGCCGGGAGCCTAGACGCGTTCGACCTGACAGAGGGGATATCCTACAGGGCGAGCCTCTACGGCGACCATCATTTCTTCCTGCTGGCCGGAGTCCCGGTCCTGATGCCGGTCTCGCGGATCGAGAACGACGCGGACCGCTACTATCACACCTCCGCGGACACCTACGACAAGGTGGCCTTCAGGCAGCTCAGCCTGAGCGCGGCTTTCGTCGCCTCGGTGGCGCTCGAGCTGGCGAGCACGAAGGAGAGGGTGATGGCGAGGATCGACAGCGAGGGGATGAAGGCCTTCATCGACAGGCACAGCCTCAAGGGAGCGATCGAGGTCTGGGGCGGCTGGGACTACGAGACGGGATGGTTCGAGGCCCGCTGAGCGATCCCCTGCCGGGAGGCGGGCCGGTATTACCGTCGAAATGGAAGATGCCCCGGCCGATTTACATACTGGAATTCCAGTACGAAATTGACTATATTTGTCAGGCATAATCACCGTCCGGCTTGAGGGCGGGCCGGTGGGCAGTCTGCGCGAGAGGCCCCCGGCGGACAGTCATGATGTGATCATGATGAACGAAGTACGGAGGTAATCAGGATGAAGGAACAGGTAGCAGCTGTGCTCGAGGAGATAAGGCCGAACCTGCAGGCGGACGGCGGGGACATCGAGCTGGTCGACGTGGTCGACGGAGTCGTCAAGGTTAGGCTCAAGGGCGCCTGCGCCGGTTGCCCGATGTCGCAGATGACCCTGGCCCTCGGCGTCGAAAGGGTCCTCAAGGAGAGGATCCCCGAGGTCGTAAGGGTCGAATCGGTCTCGATGTAGGCTCAGGGTCCGGCTGTCCAGGGCGCCGGAACGCGGCATTCCCGATACAGGATCTTGATGGGGGCGCAAGCCCCCTTTTTTATTGAGGTTGCCCGCCGAGTGGAGCGGTCTTTGCCCTGCCGGGGCCGATCCTCGCCGGTCCCCTGTTTTGTCATAATTCTTGCAAATCCCCGCTCTGGAAGTAGATGAAACCCGGGATCCGTACGCACGGGAGTGCATCATGCGACGTATACGTGATTTTATCGGCATTTTTGCAAGGGTTTCAAACGCCCGCAGGAAGCGCCGCGGGCTCGGAAGGCTCGGATTCACCCTTCTTGAGCTCTTTATCGTGATAGAGATAATCGGATTCCTTGCAACTGTAGTGCTTTCAAACTATTATCGCTCCAAGAAGGCCGCCCAGGTGGCCGTGGCCGTTCAGAACATCAAGAACATCCAGGTGGCCCTGACATCTTACTTCGCGATGGAGGGGGAGTTTCCCGCGACGCTGAACACGATCTGGCTCCAGTTCTACGGGGGCCGTGTCGTCGCGAATCTCGAGTATATCGGGGGAACGACAGCCGGGAACCAGGGGGGATGGGATTTCTTCGCCAGCAACGACGATGACATCAGGTTCGGCGGCCCTGACAACCAGGAGTACGCTATAAGGAGCACTGAGAGCCTCCTGCCCTACGCCCTTTACATCTACGGCGACGCGGCGACTTCCGCGAAGATCGTCCACTGACCGGGCGAGGGACAGGGCCCGCGGGCTCACAAGTTAAAAATACGTGACATCGCACCCAAGGCGCTTATAATTGCCGTATGGATGACATGCGGCGATTTTTTGTATTCGATGCACACTGCGACACCGCCCAGAGGCTCACCGGCGACAGGCCGGTCGATCTCGGCAATAGGCTTGAGGACGGGCATGTCGATCTCCCGAGGATGGCCGAAGGAGGAGTCGGCGCGCAGGTCTTCGCATGCTGGGTCGACCCGGACCTCGCTATCGAAAGGTGGATGCAAGGCACCCTCGAGATGATAGGGGCTGTCCGCGGACAGGCGGAAAGGCATTCCGGCCGCCTCGCAGTTGCCCTGTCCGGCACGGAGATAGAGGAGGTCAGGGGCTCGGGCAGGACCGCGGCGGTGATCGGGATCGAGGGGGGTCACGTCCTGGGCGGGAGCCTGGAGAAGCTTGAGGAGCTCCACGGAGCCGGCGTCAGGTGCCTCACCCTGACCTGGATGAACTCGAACGAGATCGCCGACTCATCGGACGGGGAGAAGATGTGGAACGGCCTGAGCCCCGCAGGCCGTGAGATGATCGCTGCGATGAACCGCCACGGGATCGTCATCGACCTTTCCCACGCCTCCGACGCCACCTTCTTCGACGTGATCGGAGCCTCGGCGGCGCCGGTTCTCGTCTCCCATTCGAGCGCCAGGGCGATCTGCGACATCCCCCGGAACGTCAGCGACGATATGCTCCGCGTCCTTGCCGAGAATGGCGGCGTCGCCTGCGTCAACTTCTTCCCGGCCTTCCTCGACAAGGAGTGCCACACCAGGGTCTTCGCGATCTGGGGCGACTACCGCAGGGAGCGTAGCCGCCTCGCGGCCGAGTACGGGGGAGACCCCAGGCGCGTCGACCAGGAGATAGGCGGCGCCTATATCGAGCGGATAAAGAAGATACCGATGCCCGGCATCGAGGCGGTAGCCGACCATATCGAGCATATCGCATCCGTCGCCGGGGTCGCCCATACCGGCATCGGCTCCGACTTCGATGGGATAATGGTCGTGCCCCCCGGCCTCGAGGATGTCTCGAAGATGCAGGCACTTGCGGGCGTCCTGGAAGGCAGGGGCTGGAGCCGGGGCGACATCGCCGACGTCATGGGCGGGAACGTCCTGAGGCTCTTTACCGCTGTCTGTGGCTGATTTCCGCTCCGGACCGGGGAAGATCCCCGGATAGTCGTAAACAATCATTTGCGCAATTCCTTAATAATTATGAAGGATAATCGGGTTTGCGGCGTTTATATTGATGGTGAGAGGATTTTTCGGGCCGATCCATTCGCAAGCCACTACCAGCCGACCGGTTGAAGAAAAACCTCAACGGCCGTAAATGCTTTTTCGGGGGGGGAAAGTGTCTCCCGGACGCTTGTCGTGTCCGGATGTCCTCGAGAGGTGCTCCGATGACCGTCTGGTCTGAAAAGAAGGAAAGCAGGAAAATGAGAAGATTATCGAGGCCTATCCCCGTCGCGACGGGGATTTTCTGTGTTCTGATCATCCTGGCGCTTGTTTCATCCCCCGCCGATGCGGCAAGAAAAGGAAGGCTCGCCGGCAAGGTAACGGACAACATCACCGGGAAACCGATCGCCGGGGCGATCGTGGCGGTACAGGGGACTACGATCAGCACGATGACCGACAAGAACGGGAAATTCCAGCTGGACCTCGACGCGGGCAAGTACAACATCACGATCTTCAAGGACGAATATTTCAGCACCAACTACATGGACATCGAGGTGGAGGCAGGCAAGATAACCACTTACGGGTGCGAATGCGTCCCGGGCGACCCTTCCCAGAACCTCTTCTTCTCGATCGCGGGCATCAACGTCCTCGACAAACGCGAGCTCCTTCCGGAGCAGATCGAGACGACGCACGAGATCTCGAGCGCTGAGATCGAGCACAACCTCTCCAGCAGTCTCGGCGATGTCCTCGAACTGATCCCCGGCGTGGAGAGGACCGCGCCCCCCGGCCTCTCGCGGGAGACAAACATAGGGCTCAGGGGCGCCAGCAATATAGGGACAAGCGCCGAGCAGCAGGCTGCGATGTTCGGGACAAAGATAATGGTCGACGACATAGCGATCTCGAACAACGCCAATCTCCAGGCCGGCACTGGGACGATGTACGGTTCCACGGGCACGTCCGCCGGAGGCCAGATCGACCTCCGGACGATACCCGCCGACAATATCGCGAACGTCGAGGTCATCACCGGTGTCCCGTCGGCCGAGTACGGAGACGTGACGACCGGGCTGGTCAAGGTCAGGACGAAGATGGGGCGCCAGCCCAACAGGCTCAAGATAAAGTCCAACCCGGACACGAAGGAAGCGAACTTCAACGGCGGAATAATCGTCAGAGGGACCGGCATCTCGTACAACCTCAACGGCGCCTACAGTGAGAGGGACATCAGACGCTCAGGCGATGAGTATTATCGTTACAACGGCCGGTTCAACATCAGGAACCTTTTTCTCGACGAGAAGATGGACATGCTCAACATGTTCGAGTACAGGGGGATCCGCGACGAGCAGAACGTCGATGTGAACGACCCCCTCTCGATAGAGACATACAACAGGGACAAGACGTACACGTACGGGAACACGATCGACTTCAGCCCGTCCCCCGACACGAAGCTCGAGTGGAGGGGCAACATAACCTATACTAACCGGGACAGTTACCAGCAGAAGCTCGTCGGTTCGGACGTACGCATCCTTACAGACGCCGAGGAAGAGGGGACATTCCCCGGAGTGTTCGGGGCGGGCGCCTATCTCTCCAAGATCTGGACGAAGGGAGAGGAGTGGAACGTCGGGGCGAAGCTTAGTTTCCGCTGGAACTTCAGCAACTACAGGTTCGACCACGGGATGCTCTTCGGCGCGGAGTACACATACGACAACAATACCGGAAAGGGCAAGATCTTCGATCCGTTCTTCCCCCCTTACGGCAACCCGGGCCAGCGCCCCCTGCCGTTCGATTACTCTCCCGCCCTCAAGAACGCGTCCCTCTATATCGAGGACGAGATCAAAGGCTCACTGAATTTCCGTCCGTGGTCGCTCATCCTGGGGGCCAGGTACGAGATGTATACCCCGCAGAGCGTAAACTGGGGCGGGTTTTTCAACAGCGATCCTTTCATAGAGTCGAACAACGGTTCGTTTCTCAATCCCCGATTCAGGTTCAGATTCGATTTCACTGACGACACCCGCGTGCGCCTGAGCTGGGGAAAGAGCTCGAAGATGCCGCCCATGACGAACATATACCAGGGGCCGATGTACATCGATGTCGTCGAGGAGAACGTCTCGCCCCCGGACTCGATGCCTCTGGTCACGACCTACATATACAATTATGACAATACGAACCTGAAGGGGTACCAGAACTCGAAGGCGGAGGTCTCTCTCGACAACAAGCTGGGCCCGCTGGCGCTGATACTCACCGGGTTCTACGATGAATCGACAAAATCGCCCAGAGACAGGAACGACCCCCTCACCATCCACCGCTACAGGTGGGAGAACTACCCCGATCCGGCTTCCAGGACCGTTCTGGACACGATCTACACGGAGAACGATTCGGGACATGGCTTCTTTGACCCGGTCGGGTACTACAAGAAATGGGGGGTAGAGTTCCAGTTCCTCACCAAGAGGATAGAGAGCCTCTCGACCGTGTTCAGGGTCGACGGCTCGTTCTACAAGTCCCGGTCGGGCGCCGACGGGCTCTACATGTCCACGCCCCGGAACAACGAGTCGCTGGGCAGGACGATATATCCACTTTATAATTATAATGAGGCCTGGCGGCAGAAGGCGATCGTCAACTACAGGGCCGACTGGCTGATAAAGAAGATAGGCATGTGGGTGACCTTCCACGTACAGCAGACGCTCTTCGAAAAGAGCCGGAGCGTCGTCGATCCGGTCATATACTCCTCCGGGTACTATGATCCTCTGACCAGGGAGACGGTATACATATCACCGGAAGAATCGAAGGAGCTCGGCCTCGACCGCGTCTACGACGAGCTCGATCTTGCCGTCAGGAGGGTGCCGAACGACAGGCTGCTGTTCAACCTCAATGTGTCGAAATCCCTTGGAAGGGGGGCCGAGGTGTCGATGTTCGTGCATAACTTCTTCGACGATCAGGCCTTCTACGTGAACGAGTACGGGAACTACGTCCAGCGGAACTCCGACATCTTCTACGGCATCGAGTTCAGCATGATCCTCGACAATTTCTTCAGAAGGGGCCGCGAGTGATGAAAAGCTCTATCCTCATCTTTGCTACCCTCCTGGTCATCCAGGGCTGCGCCGGCGACAAGCCGACCATGCCGGACGGCGAAGGGATAATAAGCGTGTTCATAGCCGACACCACCGGGACGATCCCCGGCTCTACCCCGGGAGTGCCTGCCGTAGTCTACGGGGCGAGCGTGAGCCTTCAGGCGAGGACGCACGAGTTTGTGGAAGTGACGGATGCGGACGGCGGCGAGGCCGATTTCACGGGGCTGCCCGCCGGAGAGTACTCGCTCTTCGCGCGCATGGAGCTCCCGCTCGGCGCGCAGAAGAAGGTCTTCACAGGGTTTATAGACGTCTATGTGCCGGGGCCGGAAACGGTCGCCGATACGATCTTCGTGAGCATAGTCACCGTCAACGCTCTTATGATAAACGAGATCTATTACTGCGGAGGCGACTACTCGAAGTTCTACTTCTACGACCAGTTTGTCGAGCTCTACAATTCCTCTCAGGACACGCTTTTCCTCGACGGATGCATTCTCACGAGGAACTTCCCGACGGTCGAGGGCGACCTCGAGTCGATCGACTACGTCCGGGCGATATATGCATTCCAGTTCCCGGGGACGCCTGTCATGGGCACGCAGTACCCGATATATCCCGGACAGCTCGTAGTAGTGGCAGCCGACGCGGTGGACCATTCGAAATACGCGCACGCGGTCGATCTCTCCGGCGCGGACTGGGAGTTCTTCAACCCGCTGGGAAGCGATTACGACGTGCCTGGGGTGCCCAATGTCGTGAGCATCCATCCCGAGAGCGGGATCGATTTCATGATAAATGTCTCCCACAACGCTATCGTCTTCGCTACGGGAGAGGAATACTCCTACGAATCGTACATAAACAGCGCGGGTTACGAGAGGATAAGGGTCGCCCTGCCTCTCTACACCGTGATCGACGGCGTTGAATACGCCACTAACTCTGACGCGACGAAGGAGCTGACGGTCCGCGTCGATGCGGGATTCGCCGGGCTCGGCTGCACGAAGTACAGCATGCAGTCGACTGAACGGCGCGAGACGGGGATGGATGTCAACAACTCGACATTCGACTTCATCCTGCTGCCTTCGCCGACGCCCGGATGGTCGCATCTGGATCCTTGATGATGAAGAAGGCGCTTTTTATAACGGCCCTGATCTTTTTTGCCTCATGCGGCGGGGAGAAACCAATGGCCCCTGACGGTGAAGGCTCTATCGCTCTTTTTCTCGTCGATACGACGGGGACCATGCCGGGCTCCGTCCCGGGGGAGCCGGCGGTCCTGCCGGGGGCTAAGGTCAGCATCCAGGCTCGCACGCACGAGTATGTCGACGCGAGCGAGTCGGACAGCCGGGGTGTAGCAGGCTTCTCGGGGCTTGCCGCCGGCGAATATACAGTGTTCGCCAGGCGCGAGCTCGTTCTCGGAGCGCAGAAGAAGGTCTTCACCGGGTTCGCCGATATCCGTGTTGCCGGTGAAGGAACGGTCGCGGACACGCTCTATCTGAGCACTGTGACCGTCAACTCGCTGATGATCAACGAGGTATACTACTGTGGATGCGACTACTCGAAGTTCTACTTCTACGACCAGTACGTCGAGCTCTATAACTCGTCGCAGGACACACTATTTCTCGACGGCTGCATCATCACGAGAAATTCCTCGGCGAACCTTACCGATATCGAGGAGATCGACTACGTCAGGGCCGTATACGCTTTCCAGTTCCCCGGTGAGCCGGTCACCGGGAGGCAGTATCCGATTTCCCCGGGGCAGTTCGTCGTCATAGCGGCGGACGCGATCGACCACTCGGCCTACGCGAATAATGGCGCAGATCTCTCTCATGCCGACTGGGAATGCTTCAATCCGCTCGGGAGCGATTACGACGTGCCGGGCATACCGAACATTGTCAGCATCCATCCCTCGAGCAGGACCGATTACATGATAAACCTCGGCCACGACGCCGTCGTCCTGACGACGGGAGAAGATTATTGGGTAAACGAGATCGAGGGCTCGATAAGGATCGCCCTTCCTCTCTATTCGGTCATAGACGGAGTCGAGTACGCGACCAGCGCCGATAAGACCAAGTACCTCACGATGCGCGTCGACGCGGGATTCGCCGGCCTGGGGTGCGCGAAATACAGCGGTGAATCGACCGAGCGGCGCGAGATCGGCGTGGATGTGAACAACTCGACGTTCGATTTCGACCTGATAGAGCGTCCTACGGTCGGATATTCGCACGCGCAGTGAAGATGAAATGAAGATATGAAGACAAGAGCCGTCATAACAGCACTCTTGATACTCCTCGGCCTGGCCTTTTCCTGCGGCAGGGAGAAGCCGACAGTGCCCGACGGGAATAACAATATAATGCTCTACGCGGTCGACACTTCGGGAGTCCAGGGCGGGTGGGTCGGGATCGAGGGCGCCACCATAAGGGTGAGCAGCTCGACAAGCCAGTATGAGCGGGTCTTCGAGACCGGCCCCGGCGGGTTCGCCAGGCTGGACGGCCTGGTGGCGGGCACTTACATGCTGCAGGCCGAGCTTATCAACATGGAGGAGAACTACACGATCCTCGGGCAGAAGGAACTTTCCGTCCTTTACGACCCGCAGACCGACGACACGGTATTCATGGACTACAAGAAGGCATCGCCGCTTACCATGAACGAGATCTACTACTGCGGGTGCAACTACGGGAGATTCTACTACTACGACCAGTTCATCGAGCTGTACAACTCCTCGGCCGATACCCTCTGGCTCGATGGATATATCGTCTGCCGCACGGCCCAGTCCGATGACGTGATCAACATCATCGGACTCGAGACCGTTGATTACGCGCTGGCATACTATGTCTTTGCCTTTCCCGGCGAGTCTGGGGTCACGCGGACGATACCGCTGGCCCCGGAGGAGTTTCTGGTGCTCGCCGGCGACGCCACCAACCATACCGCTTACGGGGGAGCTCTCTGCGTCGATCTGCGGGACGCCGACTGGGAGTTCTTTAACCCGCTGGGCAGCGATTACGATGCGCCGGGCGTGCCGAACCTCCTGCCCCTCTCGAACTATGAGAATGATTTCCAGCTCAACGTAGGGCGTACAGGGGTGTTCATCGCCACGGGGGAGGAATGGGAGTATGTTGAGCATTTCGATCCGAGCATGAACGCGATGAAGGAATACATACACGTGCCGCTTAGCACTGTCGTCGACGGGGTCGAGTACTCGTCCAACACGACGGTTACGACAAGGTACCTGACTCTGCGTGTCGACGCGGGGCTCGCAGGGAACGGCATGGCCAAGTACAGCGCGACCTCGGTGCAGCGCAGGTTCCCGGGACTCGACTCGAACAACAGCACTTTCGATTTTGAGAATACGCAGCCGCCGTCACCCGGCTGGCAATAGCAGGAATCGATGAAGGAGAATGAGAGAATGATCAGATGCAGGATGTCACTACTGGCCGCGCTCGCCGTGGTGGCGGCGCCCGTCATTCTGACGGCACCGGCTCTCGGGGACGGGATAAGGATCGAGTCCCTAGCGAACGCGCGCCTCGCTCTTGAGGACAGGGACAACCAGATCAACCCGTTTGATTTCGGGCGCAATCCGGCGTGGCTGCACAACGATTACGAGCTGCAGTTCCTCAGGTTCAACGGAAGCCTGTTCGAGACCAAGGGCGACCTAAGGCGCGAATTCGATCCGCACCTGATCAACGATTTTTTCATCGGAGTGGCGGGAAACAAGCGGCTCAGCGACAGGCAGACCGTCAGGGGCTACATCGATTACCAGCGGCTGCTCGATCGCGAGGTCTATCGTAACCTCGAGATAGACCAGTATAACGACCCGTTCTATCTCAACGACAAGACCACGGGAGACTTCGACTACTACGGGCCGCGGGCGAGCATAGACTGGGGCTTCAGGCTCGTCGAGAACCTATGGATAGGAGCCGGGCTCGACTACAATCTCAGCACGGGGCTCAAGCAGGTCTACACGAGGCCCCAGATCGTGCATAACTATTCAGGGGCGATACTGGGCCTTGCCTGGAAGCCTTCGGAGAGATGGGCATTCGGCCTCGGGTACAGGCCGGTGAGGGACCAGAACAGGACAAACTTCGCCAAGCCGGACGAGGGATACGACAACGTGATCCAGGGATACTCGGGCGACGCGATCTACGAGGTCAGGGCATTCAGCAGCTACTCGATCGGAGAGATCGAGATCGGCCACTACGTCGACCTGCAGGGGTTCTACATGGGAGACGACCTAAAGGCCGGCCTGATCGTCAAGGGCGGCTTCAGCGAGACAGAAGTGAAATACAACGCCTCGAGGCAGTACCCGAAAGGGTACTGGAAAGAGGATCTTTTCGACGCTCAGCTGCGCGGCAGGTGGACACCTGCCGGGATGCCGCTCGCCGTCGGCTTCAGCGCGAGATACCTGACGAACGACGGATGGGGCGTCAGGCCCGACTTCAGCGACGTCCTTCTCTACGACAATCCCTACGCGATGTACTCGGCGGGGCTCGGCCTCTCGTACTGGATATCGGCCGTGGACCTGCTTCTCATCGGCGAGTACACGGCCGAGCAGTACGACATCGAGGTCTGGGACAACGGGGCGAACCTCTACCGCAAGGCCGACCAGCTCTCGCAGACAGGGCGGTTCGCGGTCGAGAAGAACATATCGAACGTCTACTCGTTCAGGGCCGGGTACGAGTACACAGACTACCCGATCGACAGGTGGATAAAGCTTCCGAGGAACATCGACATATCGAGGGTCACAGGCGGGATCGGCGCCTTCGTGAACGGCTGGAAGGTCGATCTGCACGTCGAATACGGGCTGGGGACAGCGGATTATTCCGACCAGGAAAGGCAGAGGATGGGCGCCGCCGTCTGGTTTACCAAGTACATGAATTGAAATGTGTAAACATATTTTGACAAATATGTTATAATCGTAAAGCCTTAAAAGGTGTTCTGAAAGATACGTGAAGGAGGTGAACTTCCGGGTAACAAGGTTCGAAGGCTAAATTCCCCTGTTTACAAGAATCTGATACAGCAGTACAGGAGGTGGCTTACATGAGATTAATCAGCTGTTGTATCGCTCTGTTGCTCCTGCTCGCAGGGCCCGCCAGCGCCCAGTGGACGGTCGAGTACCAGAGAGGCAATTCCGATACTTACAACGCGATCGTTTTCCCGTCATCGACCGTCGGCTACATGGTAGGCGGAAGTGGCATGATAATGAAGACCACGGACGGCGGAAGCACATGGGCCCAGCAGACATCCAACACCACCGCCACTCTAAACGGCGTCTTCTTCAAATCGGCGACCGAGGGATGGGCGGTAGGCGCGAGCGGCACGATCATCTCGACGACCGACGGCGGCACGAACTGGAACGTTCACGCCCAGAGCGGCGTCCTCACGACGAGCACGTTCAACGACGTGTACTTCGTGGGCAACAGCGGCTGGGCCGGTAACGACGACAACAACCTCTACTACACCACCGACAACGGCGTTACCTGGGTGCTTTCGGGAACGTTTACCGATGACGTCAACAGCGTCAGCTTCGCGGATGCGAACAACGGTTACGTCGCTCTCGACGGCGCCGGTATCGCCTACTCGACTGACGGCGGCGCCAACTGGTCGGCCGCTTCGGTGAACCTCGGTCCCTATCCCTATACGAGGACCGACATCGAGAGGATATTTACGATCGACGACACGACCGCGGTAGCTACCGGCTGGGGCTCGATGGTCGGATACCAGCCGACGATCCTTATCGTCTCTACCGATGCCGGCGCGACGTGGAACGTGCCCAATGCCTCGTATCCGTGGAACACGTACGCCTACGGCTACGGCATCTCGATGTTCGATGACGGCGAAGTCATCATTGTCGGTGGCGGCTCCGGTTTCGCGGCGCCCAACATCCACAGCGGCGCGACCTACGCCGACTGGGCGCGCGTCAAGGAGTTCACCGGCGACGGCCTGAATGCCTGCGCGGTGGTTCCGGGGACCAACACGGTCTTCGCCGTGGGCGACGACGGCACCATCGCCAAATCGGACGACAAGGGCTATACCTGGGACTTTCTCTACACAGCGAGCTTCGGCTTCCGCGGGATCTTGAGATTCACGCACAATGGGACGACGACGTTCGCGGTAGGAGGCAAAGGCCTCTTCATGAAGAAGGTCGGGGACAGCGACTGGACTGCCCCCGTTGTCCTTTCGCCCAACGGATACGCTCCCAACTTACAGGACATCTTCTACATCGACGGTGTGCTCTACGCGAGCGCCGGCTATGACTTCCTCGCCAAGTCGACCGATGACGGCGACACATGGACCGAGATGTATACCGTGACGGCGCTTGCCGACGGCATCTACGGCATGCACTGGTTCGACGCCGACAACGGGATCCTCGTAGGCGAGCTCGGCGGCGACGACGTGATCTACACGACCGATGACGGAGGCGTCACGCGCACCACGATCTGGCACAATGTCTGGGGCCAGCAGTTCAACGACGTCAATTTCGCTCCCGGCCAGTCCAAGTTCGGTGTGATAGGAGCCGACAACATCGCCTTCTTCCGCACGGTGAACGGCGGCCTCAACTGGACCCAGGGGACAGAGGACATCGCTTCGACGACCAACGACATCGAAAAGGTCTTCATGGTCGACGGATTGACCGCGTGGGCCGTAGGCGACAACGGCACGATCGCCAAGTCGGTCGACGGCGGCGCGAACTGGCTGGAGCAGCCCTCGTGGACGACAACAGTCGAGCTGATGGATGTCTTTTTCAACACGCTGAACGGCCACGGCTATATAGCCGGGTACGACCAGACAGCGCGCGAGAGTGTCGACGGCGGAGTGACCTGGACCGATATGGCTCCCGTTCTCGAGACACCGTCTGATGACATCTACTCGATCTACCTGAACAGCTCGACGAACAAGCTCTACATCGGCTGCTACCAGGCGATGATCCAGTACTGGGACAATTCGCCCACAGGCGATACGCCGATGAGCCTTCCGTTCGTTCTCAACCAGAACTATCCCAACCCCTTCAACCCGTCGACGACGATAAGTTTCTCGCTCGACAGGGACGGCTTCGTATCGCTGAACGTATACGACGTGGCCGGAAGGGTCGTTGCGACGATTCTGAACAAGGAGATGTCGGCAGGCAGTTACGATGTTGGTTTCAACGCGAAGGGCCTTTCTTCGGGCGTCTACTTCTACAAGCTCAGGACAGCTGACCAGGAGATGACCAGGAAGATGATCCTTCTGCGGTAGTACCCATGCCGCGTGCACTTTGAGGGGGCGGATCCTGCCCGCCCCCTCTTTTAACAAAGGTGGCAGAGGGCGACGGGCATATAAACATCCTGCAGTTACCGGACCGGTTCGCTTGACCCTGGCATCATGAGATCGACAGGTATTTAAACAGTACAAATATATTAAAGGGCAGAAGAAGTCATTCTTTCAGAGCATCCAGGAGGAGGAATCCAGGGCATGAACAGAGTCATCACCATTCTGGCGATCGCGCTTATCGTATCAGCAATCCTGCCGATAGATGCCGCCGCGGCCGCCGACGGGCGCGGCGACCCGCTGCGTCTGATGAGACGTCCGGATATCTACGGCGGGACGATCGTCTTCACATGGCAGGGCGATCTATGGACCGTCCCCGCGGAAGGCGGTATGGCCAGGAGGCTGACCGTGAACTCGGGTATCGAGGACTTTCCCAAGTTCTCGCCGGACGGCTCGATGATCGCTTTCACGGGCGACTATAACGAGAGGATCAACACGCTGTTCGTAATGCCTGCCGAAGGCGGGCCGCCGAAGCAGCTCACCTGGCATACCGACAGCGCCGAGCCCGTCGAATGGACCCCCGACGGCAAGAAGATAGTCTTCCGTTCGAGGCGCGATTCGTTCGTCTCGTTTTTCAAGCAGTTCTATACCGTTTCTCCGGATGGCGGCCTGCCCGTGGACATGGGCATCGGCAAGGGAAGCCTCGGCTCGTTCTCGCCTGACGGGAAGAAGATGGCCCTTAACAGGCATCCCGAGAGGTTCTGGTGGTGGAAGAGGTACAAGGGAAGCCAGAACCAGGACGTCTGGGTCTATGATTTCGAGAAGGGGACATACGACAGGCTAACCGATTACGAGGGAAACGATTCCTGGCCGATGTGGATCGGAAACAGGATCTATTACGTATCCGACCGTGACAACGATGTGAGGAACATATACTACATCGACCTCGACACGAGAGAATCGCACATGGTCACCAGATTCACCGGCCGCGGAGTGACCTGGCCCTCGATGAACGAGGACGGCAGCAAGATCGTCTTCGAGAACGACGCGAAGCTCTTCGTCCTCGACACGGCGAGCGGCACGGCTAAAGAAGTAGTCGTATACGCTCCGGCGGACGACCACGACAACATGATCAGCTACATCGATCCGATGCAGTACATCCGCAGCTTTGACATCTCGGCCACCGGGAAGAGGATCGTCTTCGAGGCCCGCGGCGAGATCTACACGGCGCCGGCCGAGTACGGCGACGTCCGCAACCTGACCAACTCGTCAGGCGCGCGCGATTCATATCCGACATGGTCTCCGGACGGGAAGTGGATCGCCTACGTGTCCGACAAGTCGGGGGACGACGAGGTCTATCTCATCGACCAGATGGGCAAGGACCCGGAGAAAAAGCTCACCGATTCGGGTCATTTCAAGGAAAACATCATGTGGTCGCCGGAGAGCGATCGCATGCTCTATTCCACCGAGGCGAACGAGCTCTACATGCTCGGCATCGACGGCAAGGCCCCCGTCCTCATAAACAAAAACGAGCACAGTGACATAACTACGTACGCGTGGTCGCCTGACGGGCGATGGGTCGCCTACGATTTCGCCAGAAAGAACAGGACCAGGGACATATTTATTTATGACACCAAGGAGAAGAAGCATCACCAGATCACGACGAACCTGGCCGACGACACGGAGCCGGTCTTCACTCCTGACGGCAAGAACCTGCTCCTGATAAGCGACAGGTATCACGGGACGAACATGCTCTGCAGGATCAGCCTGCAGCCGGAAAAGGAAGAGCCTTTCGTCCACAAGGACGACGAGGAGAACGTCAACGGGACGGATGACGACGGAGAAGGCGACGATGACGACTCGACCGAAGTGGTCGTCGCGAATGACGACGACAAGCCGGCGAAGGGGAAGAAGGGAAAGAAGGAAAAGGAAGAGAAAGTCGTCGTGAAGATCGATTTCGACGGCATCGAAGGGCGCATCAGGAGCGTTCCGCGCGCCGCGGGGCGAAGCCTGCATAACGTCAACGCCACCGACAAGTACTACTACTACCTCGTGATGGGTACTCGGAGGATGATGTTCCGGGTATCGTACGACCTCTACGCCTATAACCTCGAGAAGCTGAAGGCGGATAAGGTCGCATCGTCCATCGTGTCTTACGGGATGTCGGCCGACAAGAAGAAGATCGCGACGTTCGACGGCTCGAACTTCGAGATAATCAAGGTCGGCGCCAAGAAGTCCGCGAAGAAGCCGGACGCGGACGGCGACGACGACGGCGGCACGCTCGACATCAAGCGCAAGGTCGTCATGGACCTCGACCGTACCGAGGAATGGCGCCAGATACTGCGCGAAGGCTGGCGAGTCGTGAAGTACCACTTCTACGACCCGAACTACCACGGAGTCGACTGGGACGATGTGTACAATTATTACGAGAGCCTTCTGCCCAACGTCAGGACGCGCGAGGAGCTGAACTGGCTGATGACCGAGATGGTCGGCGAGTTGAATGCCTCGCACCAGGGAGTCTCCGGCGGGGACACAGGCTCGGTGCCGAGGACTTCGCTCGCTTTCCTCGGAGCGAAGCTGGTGCTCGACGAGAAGAGCGGGTATCCCCGGTTCGAGAAGATATTCAAGGGTGATAAGCTCTCCATACGTGAAAGGTCTCCGCTGGACGCCGACTACGTGAAGGTAAAGGAAGGCGACTATCTTCTCGCGGTCGACGGGCATGAGCTCGTGCCGGGGGATAACTTCTGGCAGTATCTCGTCGCGAAGACGCGCAACGACGTGACGATCACGACGAACGACAAACCGACGATGAAAGGCGCGATCGAGACGAAAATAAAGCCCCTCGCCCACGACCTGACGCTTCGCTACAAGGACTGGGTAGACGGGAACGCCGCACAGGTCGACAAGGCGAGCGATGAGCGGATCGGCTACATGCACCTGAAGGACATGAGCACCGCGGGCTGGATCGAGTTCCGCGAGAAGTTCGAGCAGTTCCGCTACAAGGACGCGGTCATCATCGACGTGCGCTACAACGGCGGCGGCTCTATCGACACCAGGATAATAGACTATCTCGAGCGGCGGCCGTACCAGCTGCAGCGGTCACGGGGCGAATCGGTCATAACCAGGCCGTGGGACGTCTTCACGGGTGACGTCGTGGTGCTGATCAACGAGTACTCCTACTCCGACGCCGAGGTCTTCCCAAGTGCGGTCAAGGAGCGCGGCCTCGGCACGCTGATAGGTGTCCCGACCCTGGGATTCGTTATCGCCGTGACGCCGCACTACCTGATCGACGGGGGCTACATCCGCAAGACCTTCGTCGGCATCTGGGAAGAGAGCACTGGAGCCCAGCTCGAGAGCAGGGGGGCCATCCCCGACATCTACGTCGAGAGCCCGCCCGAGATGGAGAAGATCGGGCGCGACATGCAGCTCGAGAAGGCGATAGAGTTCCTCAAGGATAAGATCGCAAGCAAGAAGGATGAGACTGAAGCGAAGATAAAGATCGAAGAACGGTAGGAGATTCGCCGGAAACGATCATTATGAGTACAAAGAAGCCGGTGGCTGAAGCTGCCGGCTTCTTTTTCTGCGCCGCAGGCTCAGGCTTCCAAAAGTCGAAGGTATTCGGCGGCGATACGCTCAGGGGCATACTCCGAGGCGCGGTCGATCCTGGCCTGGCGATACTCGCCGGGCATATCGATGGCCCTGTCGATGGCGTCCGCGAACCGCGCCTTGTCCCCGAAAGGGACGAGAAACCCGAGCCGGCTGTCGTCAAGGATATCCCTCGGGCCCTCCGTATCAGTGCTTACTACGGGTATCCCGGTGAAAAGCGCTTCAACGAGGGTCAGCCCGAAGGGCTCGGATTCGGAGGAAAGCGCGAAGACCGATGAGCGGCGCATGTATGAGAACGGGTCTGGAACGAACCCGGGCAGGCTTACGCTGTCTTCCAGGCCGAGCTTGCTTATCAGCGCTTCAAGATGTCGCCTCTGGTTCCCCTCGCCCAGGATTATTAGTTTAGAATCGCGCCTGCCGAGCAGCTCTGCGAACGCCTCGATGAGAAAGGAGAATCCCTTCTGCCTGTTCAGGCGCCCTGCGGCGATCACGACCGGCCTGCCGCTGGCGAAGAACGGATGCTCCGCGGGCGCGCTATCGGCGAACCTGGTCGCCACGGGATTATGGATCACATGGCAGTTCTTCAGCCCCAGGTCCTCGCGGAATTCTGCTGCGATGGCCGTCGATACGCCGACGACGGCGTCCGCCCGGGGCAGCAGTAGGCGCTGCGCGAGATCGAGGCCTGGGCGCCCCTGTCCGGATCCTTCCCTGCCGTGATAGCGCCGCGATCCGTCTGCCCTGACTATGACCTTTCCCTTCCAGCGAGCGAGTATCCTGGAAGTCAGCGCCGCAGTACCGACATGCGCCATCGCGGCGATGACGGCGTCCGGATTCTTTTCTCTCAGGAATCGCGCCAGGGGGATTATCCCGTGCGCCACCCTGGATACGCCGAAGACGGTCAGCTCGACACCGGCGGGGACCTCGCCCCGCAGCGGGCCGTCATCCTCGAACGCTACGAAATGCACTCGGTGCCCCAGCCGTGAGAACTCCCCGGCCAGGGTGATCTGGACTCTTTCCGCGCCGCCGCCGCGGAATGATGCGCTGAGCAGCGCGATCTTCATCTCTCGACTCCTGAAAAGTGTGCGTCCCCCGAGCGCTTTCATGATAAGTAAACGGGATATTCCCGGCAACGGAAAAGGGGCCGCAAAAAAAGCCCGGGCGGCCGGCCCGGGCTCTCTGCTTAAAGCGTCATACAGGCGAGGCTTATTTCTCCGCCATGTACTCTGCGTACTCCTTTACCGCCTTCCACTGGCCCTCTCCGTGGAGCTCGGCCTCCTCGAAGACCTTGTGAGCCTGTCCGCTGCCGAGGTAGTGGCCCTTGCGGAAGGCGTGGACCGTCCTTCTGCGTCCCTCCTCAGAGGTGACCCAGCGCATCATCGTCGGAAGAGTGAGCCCGGTCATGCCCATCGCCTCCAGCGCGCACTTCTCGGGGAAGATCTCACGCTGCTTTTTGACCGGCAGCATGTCGAAGAGCTCGGCGCTCGATACGTAGAAGATGTTCATGTTGAGGTCGGCCTCGATGATCCTCGGGAGGACCTCCTCGACGAACGTGTTGGTGATACCGCTTCCCTGCAGGATCAGGGTGCCGTGATACGGCTTCTTCCCCCGGTCGCCCCGGCGCATCGCGTAGACACCGGTGACCGCCGCAGTCGCCGGCGGCATTCCGAGAGCGGCGCGGTCGAAGATCTTCTCATTGGGCCTTGTGACGAAAGGAGCTATCACCGCAGGCCTCTTCTTCAGCGCCGTCACGAGCATAGGCCACATCTCCTGCGGGTCCCACGGGGTCAGTGTGATCATTATGCCCTGCGGGAAGTTCTCCTGGAGCAGCTGCAGCGCCTGCGGGTCGGCGTGCGTCGGTCCGTCCTCTCCCGTCTTCAACCCGGCGTGGGCGCAGACGAGGAGCCACGGGTGGAAAGGCTCTCCGTTGTACACATGCTTCATCTGCTGCCCGATGCCGTGGAGCCTCGCGGTGATGTGCTGAAGCGCCGCGATGAAGGCGCCGTAAGAGGAGCCCGCCCCGATATGGCAGCCGTAGGTCGAGATTCCGGCCATGACGCCGCCCATCGCGTCCTCGCATATCCCGCCGATCGAGAGGAGCCGCGCTCCCGGATTGGTGACCGCGTTGAAGAATCCATCGGGGAATCCCTTAGCGGCGATGTTGATGCTCGTCGAGCCGATCAGGTCGGCGGAGGCGGCGAATATCCCTCCGCCCGATCTCTTGTTCAGGTAGTTCAGGGCCTCGCCGAGCGCCGCCCGAAGCGTCTGCGAGTCTCCGACCTTGTACGTCAGCTCTTCTGGCACCTCTTCGGCGGAGACGTCGTCGCCGTAGACGGCCTCGATATCGGGGGCGCCATCGCGGACCTTTCTGCCCGCCTTCGTGAGGTTCTCGTCCGCTTCCTTGAGGCGGTCGCCGAAGAAGGAGGCCAGCTCCGTATTGTTCTCGAGGATCTTGCGGATCTCCATCAGATAGTCGAAGAAGTTTCCCTCGATGCTCGTGGGGGTCTTATCGCCGCACCAGGCGGGGAACTCGACTCCGAACCGCTTCTCGAGAGGCTCGAGCGTCTTGCGGAACGCCTCGGAGCAGAAGTCGTGCCCCGCGCCGTGCGACTTGCGTCCCTCGATCCCGTACTGCCAACCCTTTATAGTGCGGTAGATGATCGCGGTCGGCTGGGTGTTCACGTGTTCCATCGCGTACTTCTGCGCGGCGAGGACCTGGGCGATGTCCTTGCCGTCCTCGACCGTGATGACGTTCCAGTCGTGCAGGTGGCAGAACTCGGCCGGCGTCCACTGGACGTATTCGCCCGGTTCGGCGCCATCGCGGCAGACGTGGTTCGAATCGATCGAGGCCTGGTTCCAGTCGACGTGCAGCATGATGTTCCACATCTGCGCAGTGGCGGCGGCTGCCATCGCCTCGGAGACGCGTCCGGGGGTCATGCCTCCCTCGCCCTCGATGACTTGAACGAAAGGCGCGTCCGGCCCGTACATGTCCATCGCGCCGAATCCCAGGCCGAAGCTCGTCGGAATGCCTACGCCCGAGGCGCCGGTCGACAACCTCACGAAAGGGGTCAGCGGCGTCGGGTGCCCGTCCAGCGGTTTTGCCTTGAACTTCTTGAAGAGCGGGGTCTCCTGCGTCGGGTTGCGGCGGAAGCCCAGCAGGTCCTCGAGCCTCAGCTGCCTCTCCGGCCCGGGGAGCATGTCGGGACGGGAGACGCGGCAGCACTCGTTCCTGAGCGCCCACATCGCGTAGAGCCCCATAGCCTTGTGGCCTGCCGCGTAGGAGATGATGTCGGCGTCCTGCGCCTCGGGATCTCCCATGCGGTATTTCATCATCGAGAAGAGGACTCCCTCGACCATCCTGCCCGAGGAGATGGATCCCCCGGGATGCCCCGACTTGGGCACGAAGTTATAGAGGATGCCGCAGAGGGTCCTGTAGATGAGGTCGTAGTCGTCGAACATCCTGACCTGGTCCTCAGGGATGCTTTTACCATCCCTGGGGCCGATCTCCGCGAAGTATCCCCGGCGGGGGGCGAAATCGAACTTCTTGGTGGAAGACAAGCGCGAGCCTCCTGCTTGAGTTATCCGTTCTGCCGGCCCGGCGACAGGCCCTACCGGCGGCGCATGGAATCAAATATAAACGGGGAATTAATATATATCATACAGCGCAGCGTTGTCAACCGTGTCCGGCGAAAGTCGCCCCGGAGAACACGGACGTTGCATTCCAGATTGAATCTCTTTATCCTGTAATGTGTTAAGGGGGGATAATCCGGTCCCCCCGCGCTGTTCCGGGAGAAAGATTTGAATAATGAAGACAGCGTGGCCGCGGGACTCTTCTACGGGCATTTCAGGATATCGACCGGCGATCCCGATCTCGATACGCTGAAGGCGGTCGTATCAAGCTTCGCGGAGGTCCCCTATGAGAACGTCACTAAGATCATCCGCAAGTTCCGCGAGAGCGATCCCTCCCTGCGGCTGAGAGGGCCCGGGGAGGTCATCAAGGGCTTCATCGAGCACCACACCGGCGGGACCTGCTTTTCCCTGACCTGGTGCCTCGGATCGATACTCTCGCAGGCCGGGTACAGCTGCTGGCCCGCGATGGCCGACATGAAGAGGCGCAACATACATTGCGCTCTGATCGTCCGCGTCGGCGCGAAGAGGTACCTGGTCGATCCCGGGTACCTGCTTGGCGGCCCGGTCGAGCTGACCGGGGACCCGGTTCTCATCCCGACCTCTTTCGGGAAGGTCGAGCTGCGCCCGAGGGGGACGTCGAGCTATGATCTTTTCACCGTATCGGGCGGGGAGAAGAGCTGGCGCTACAGGCTACGGACGGCGCCGGTCTCCCGGGCGGTGTTCTTCAGGCACTGGCAGGCCTCGTTCACCCTGCCGATGATGAACTCGCTTCAGCTGACGAAGCTGACCGGTGGCGGCCACCTCTACATACGCGATCATCACCTCAGGCTGCGCCGCGATGACGTGAAGATCAACGAGAACATACGCTCCGGCCTCGAGAAACGCATCGAAGCTGAGTTCGGCATCCCGGGGGACATAACCGCCGAGGCGCGCGCGCTGATAGAGAGGATGAAAGAAGGATGGCGCATCCAAAAGCGGGCAGACCCGGCGGGGGCTCGCCGGTAAAGTATTTCGCAGCTCTCCTTCTCTCGGAGGGCGTCGAACCGCACCACCTTCTTGAAGGGGAACTGAGGGGTATCCTCGGTGAGGCCGACATGGTCGGGGAGCCGCACCCCTTCGACAGGACCGGCTATTACGAGGGCGAAATGGGTCCGGGCCTGAGCAGGGTCATAGTCTCGTTCAGAGATCTCGGCAACGCACCCGACCTGGTGAAAATAAAACTGGCGACTTTCCGCCTCGAGGAGAAGCTCTCGGGCCCGTCAGGCCGTACCGTAAATATCGACCCGGGATACATAGATTTCTTCAAAGCGGTGCTTGCGTCCTTCAAGGAGGGCCCCCAGAAGATATACCTCGGGCGCGGCGTCTACGCCGACCCGGTGCTGATGTATGAGGACCACGAGTGGCGCACCCTGCCGTGGTCGTTCCCCGACTTCAAGGAGGGGCTCTACATGAAGGAGTTCGGGGAGATACGCCGTATTTACAGGGAGCAGCGCCGCGGAGTATAATCCGCGGGACTCATGCGGGAGAGCGCTCTTGACAAGGATCACCCTTACAGGCGACCAGTACATCCTCTTTCTCCTCTTCCTGAGGCTCGGCATAATGGCGAGCATCGCCGGCGTGCTCGTGACCTCGAATTTCTTCAAGAGGCTGATATTCATACAGACGAGGACCCGCAGGGAGGACTGGTGGTTCGCGCTGATATTCGGAGCGCTGATCACGGCCGGAACGGCGGTCCGCCTGATGGTCGGCTACGAGGGGGTAGACATATCGATGCCGGGGGTCTTCCTGATCGGCCTGCTCTGTGGGACGGGCCCCGGGGTCATGGCGGCCCTGCTAGTCTCCGTCCCGGCCGTTCTGGCCGGCGAGTGGCTCACGCCCGCCTACCTGCTCGCCTGCGCCGGGACCGGGGGAGCGATCGGCATGAGGCCGGAGAGGCGCGACGAGATCTGGGGGTTTACTCCCTTCTTCTACAGGGGGCTCTCGCGCTCCTGGAAGATCTTCAGGGAGGAGAAACGATTCGACGCGACCGCGATGGTGTTCTTCGCCGTGCTCGCCCTCGATGTGTCGAGGACGGTGATCGCAGGGCATTTCGGGCGTCGGATCCTCTTCGCATTCACGCCCGACCACTACTGGATGAATATCCTGGTCTGGTTCTCGACCCTTGCCTGCGTAGGGATCCCTCTTAAGATATGGAACAACACGCGGGTCGAGATGCTGCTCGAGGAGCAGCGGGCCGCCGCGGTCCAGGCGAAGTTCGACGCGCTGCGGCGCCAGATCAACCCGCACTTCTTTTTCAACACGCTCAACGCCGCGACATCGTGCATCTGGTCGGAGCCGGACAAGACGAGGTGGATCCTCGTCAAGCTCGCCGGCATACTGCGAAAGCTTCTTCACGGCACGGAGGATTTCGTGCCGCTGAGCCGCGAGATCGATTTCATCGACGATTACCTCAGCCTCGAGCAGGCGAGGTTCGGCGCCGAGAGGATCAGGGTCGAGAAGGAGATAGATCCGAGGGCGCTCGATGTCCCGGTGCCCTCGATGCTCCTGCAGCCGCTCGTCGAGAACGCCGTTAGGCACGGGATATCGGGCCGTGTCGACGGCGGGACCATATGGATAGAGGCGGAGAGCGACGGCGAGAAGATCGTGATCGTTGTAAAGGACGACGGCGAGGGATTCGCCGGGGATGCGGGCGAGGGGATCGGGCTGAGGAATGTGCGCGAGCGGCTCTCGGTGGCGTACGGGCTGCAGCAGTCGATGACGATCGACTCGGTCCCGGGGGAGGGCACCGAGATCAGGGTAGAGCTTCCCGTCGAAAGGGGGCGCCATGTCGAGTGAGAAGATAAAGGTGCTGATCGTTGACGACGAGAAGCCGGCGCGAAGGGATCTGACGAGGATATTGGGGAAGATCGAGGGATTCGAGAAGTCCGGCGAGGCGGGAGACGGCATCAGGGCGCTCGAGATGATACGCGGAGGCGATCACGATATCGTCCTTCTCGATATCCAGATGCCCGGCCTCGACGGGTTCCAGGTCCTCGGAAGGCTGGAGGAGTCGGGCGGCGCGCCCCCCGTGATATTCGTGACGGCCTACGACCAGTACGCGATCCGGGCCTTCGACGTCCACGCCGTCGACTACATCCTCAAGCCTGTAGACGAGGACAGGCTCCGCGAGGCTCTTGCAAGGGCGGCCGGACGGGTGCGGGGCGCCGCACCTCGACAGGACCTCGACGAGCTCCTGCGCAGCGTCGGCGCGCTGGCGCAGAGGGTGCCGGTAAGGCGGGGCAGCGGCGTCGTCATGGTCGATGTGCAGGAGATCCTCTACGCCAGGGTCGCAGACGGAGAAGTCATGATCGTCACCGACGATCTCGAGGGGATGTCGTCGAGACGGTCGCTCGACGAGCTCCAGGCCGAGCTCCCCGCGGGGATGTTCATGAGAGTGCACAGGGCCTACCTGGCCAACGTATACAGGATCCGCGAGATAATCCCATGGGAGAACAACTCTTACAGGGTGAGAATGGGAAGCGACGGCGGGCCGGTCATCCCGGTCAGCCGTGCCAACGCCCGCGAGCTGAAGCGCAGGCTGCATCTCTGAGCGGACCGCCCGCTGCGGGGACGCGGAATGAACGCTGGGATAAATGTAAAGAAAGGGGCACTTATGAAGAAGGTCGGAATAATCATCTGCGACCGTTACCATAATTGCGCCGGGGGCAAATGCCTCAGGTCGCTTCGCGAGCGCGAGGGGGCGTTCGCCCGTTATGCCGGTGAAGAGGTCGAGCTCGTCGGCTACACCACCTGCGGGGGCTGCCCGGGAGGCAACGTCGAGTACGCTCCCGAAGAGATGAAGAAGAACGGAGCGGAAGTGGTACACCTGGCGACCGGACTGGTCGTGGGATATCCGCCGTGTCCGAGGCTCGATTATTTCCGCGAGTTCATCCCGCGCAAGTTCGGGATGGAGGTGGTCGTCGGCACGCATCCGATCCCCGAGAAATACAACCTCATCCACGAGGACCTCGGGACATGGCCTGCGATGGCCGCCAGGGAAGACCTCGAGCAGCTCCTTGCCGACAAGAAGACCCGGCTGGACTACGATTGATTCGAGACTCTCTCCGGAGGGCCGGAACGGGGGCTCTCAGAAACGATAGCTCGCCGATACTACGGCGTAGTGCAGCCAGGCGAAATTGTAGACCGACACGACGTCGGCTCCGCCTTCCAGCGTCCTGTATCCTCCGGTCAAGCTCAAGTGATCACCCAGGTCGCATCCCAGTTTCAGCGCTATATCGAACGCGCGCCCCGGCCCGCCGGCCAGCCCGTCAAAGTCGAAGAGCATGTGCCAGCGGGGGGCGAACCTCCAGTCGGCGGCGAGGTACAGGAGGGGCACGAACCCGACATCGGTGTCTTTGCTCGTCGTGCCGCTCTGGCTGAGCTTGATCTTCGCGTCGCGGATCTTCGCAGTGAACCCCACCCACAACCGGAGCTTCTCCCGTTCCATGAACATGTAATGATAGGTGAGTCTCCACGAGTTGAACTGGTAGGTCGCCTCGACCGGCTCGCCGGGAATGTAGGTCTCGCCGGCGAATCTGACCGGTCCGGCGACCGAGCCCGATTCCGTTATCGAAAGGGGCGCGAGCAGGGCGCGAACCCCGTGCCTGCTGCTAAGGTTCCAGGTCAGGTAGAGGCGACCGACCGGCCACGGCCCTTTTCCTACGACGTCGACGAGGGAGAACCTTGTGGCGGTCCCGTCGTTGGGGATCTCGACATTGTTTCGCGTCTGCCAGAGCGCTCCGCCCTCGAGCTCGATCACGAACCGTGGTGTATCGTCCGCGACAGCATCCGATGCGGCCGCGGGGAGCAGCAGCGTCAATATGGCCGCCGACAGAACCATCTTTATTTTCATTTCTGCGACCTCCTGCCGGGAACTGAGACTGTGTGAGTATCCGTTACGGATGCATTTTCGCACACGGAGGCAGGGTAGGGCAAGAGCCTCCGGAGGATCGACCGTCACCGGCATAAAAAGACGGGGGGCGGGATCTCTCCCGCCCCCCGCTCTCGTGGCAGGCTGGTCGGCCTTCCGGGCAATCATCTCTTCCTGTATACGCGTCCGTTGTAATAAGTCACTCTATATTTCTGCTTTCCGTAGGTCTGCGCGCGTCTCTGCTGGCCTAGAAGAAAGCGGTCCCAGTTCCGCTGGTCCATCGCCGCCCTGACCACGAGGCGGGGCATGTGAAGCCATCGTCCGATCTCGGACCAGTCGTATCCTTCTTGCCTGAGCCGTAGCAGCTCTCCGAGCGGAACACCGGTGTACCAGTTCACGCGTCGCGCGATCATACGGTCATCCCTTGCGACCTCGTAGTACATGTATCTGCGTTCCGGCATGCGCTGGTATTGCTCTATCGTGTAGCGACAGGAGGGGACGGTGCCTACGCGTACGCTGACGCCGGGGGCGTTTATGCTCGCGGCTACGCGTATCTCCGCGCCGGCCCGCATCGCAGAAAGGGCGACGAAGGCGATTGTCGCGGCGGCGAGTATCAGAAGTCTCATTCTCTCTCTTTTCATGAGACACCTCCTGCTGCGGCCACCCCCATTGGTGACCCATAGATTTGACTTCGCATATTCTGTACCGCGATTTAAAATGTCGCATAACAAATTATATTATAAAGAGTTACTGGAATATCGCCGTCCATGTAAGTGGACACTTTTTGAAGCCTGCAGGGTAATCCCGTCCTCTATCTTGGACATCCAGAGGAAATGATCTCGAGTATCATCTCATCTGTTGCGGCTCAAGGAGCCAGCAAATATACTGAGCTCGTAAGACTGCCGTTACGGTCCCTTTCCTGAAGAGGATCCAGCGATGATGAGAAATATTATGCCGGCCTGCCTTCTGGTGATGCTCCTTGCCCTTTCCTCTCGCGCGGGATATGCGGCCGGGAGCAATGCCCCCGACCCCGCACGCTTCGTCAACCCCTTCGTCGGGACGAAGGACATGGGCCACACATTCCCAGGCGCGACGGCGCCGTTCGGGATGGTGCAGCTCAGCCCCGAAACGGACGTCCAGCCGATGTTCCTCGACGATGGAAGCTACAACAGGGACGCCTACAGGTACTGCTCGGGATACCAGTATGGCGACAGCACGATAATCGGATTCAGCCACACTCATTTCAGCGGGACCGGCCATTCCGACCTTGGGGATCTCCTCGTCATGCCGTCGACGGGGCCTCTGGTCCTAGAGCCGGGCACGGCCGGCATTCCGGGAAGCGGCTGGCGCTCACGCTTCTCTCACGACAGCGAGGAAGCGGAGCCGGGGTATTACAGCGTATATCTGGATGACTACGGCATCATCGCCGAAATGACCGCCTCAGACAGGGTCGGGTTCCACCGGTACTCATTTCCCGCGGCCGACAGCGCCCGGATCATCCTGGACCTCACGCACAACATCTACGGCTACGAGGGCAAGGACATCTGGACCTTCCTGCGCGTCGAGAACGACTCGCTGGTGACCGGCTTCAGGCAGACTACGGGATGGGCGCGTACGAGAATCGTATACTTCGCGATGCGGTTCTCCAGATCGTTCCACGGTTACGGGCAGAGGAAGTACGACAAAGCGGCCTATAACGGCTTCTACCGGAGGTTCGACGAGACACGGGACTTCCCCGAGATGGCGGGCAGGGAGATCCGGGCCTGGTTCGATTTCGACATGGGAAGGGGCGGACAGCTCGAGATCAAGGTCGCGCTCTCGCCGGTAAGCACGGCAGGAGCACTCAGGAACCTCGAGGCAGAGGTGCCGCACTGGGACTTCGACCGTGTCAGGAGCGAGACGAGGGAGAAGTGGAACCGCGAGCTCTCGAAGATCGCCGTCGAGACGATGACCCCGGAGGATATGGTCACCTTCTACACGACGCTCTATCACACTATGCTCAGCCCGATAGTCTACGAGGACGTGGACGGGACTTATATGGGACTGGACCGCAACGTCCACTTATCGGAGGGGTTCACCAATTACACGATCTTTTCCCTGTGGGACACCTTCAGGGCCCTGCATCCCCTGTTCAACCTGATACAGACCGGGCGCACGGACGATATGGTCAGGTCGATGATGGCTCACCAGGAGCAGAGCGTGCACGGGATGCTCCCTGTCTGGAGCCACTACGCGAACGAGAACTGGTGCATGATCGGGTACCATTCCGTCTCCGTGATCGCCGACGCGCTGGTCAAGGGGACTACTGACCTCGATCCGGCCGAGGCGCTCGCCGCGTGCGTCAGCACATCGACCGTACCCTACTTCGACGCGCTTGGCAGCTATATGCGGCTCGGGTACGTGCCGGAGGGCGAGACCTCGAATTCCGTCTCGAAGACGCTCGAGTTCGCCTACGACGACTGGTGCATAGCGCAGGTAGCGGAGCTGGCCGGGGACGACGGGAAATACGTCGAGTACATCAAGCGCTCTGAAGGATTCCGGTATCTGTACGACGGGGTTTCGGGATTCATGAGGCCGAAATATGAAAATGGAGACTGGAAAGGCGAGTTCGATCCCCTCGACACACACGGGCAGGGGTTCATCGAGGGGAACGCCTGGACGTACAGCCTGTTTGTACCGCATGACGTAGAAGGGATGATCTCGCTGATGGGCGGGCAGCAGCGGCTCACCGAACGCCTAGACTCCCTCTTCACGATGGACCTGCCGGACAGGTATATCGAACGCACCGAGGACATCACCCGCGACGGTATAATCGGGAACTACGTCCACGGAAACGAGCCCGGTCACCACATCCCATACCTCTACAACTGGACATCGAGCCCCTGGAAGACACAGGAGCGAGTCAGGATGATCCTCGACACTATGTACGGCCCCGGGGAGGACGGCCTCTGCGGGAACGACGACGCGGGGCAGATGTCGGCGTGGTACGTTCTGAGCGCCCTCGGTTTCTATCCGGTCTGCCCCGGTTCGGACAGGTACGAGATCGGGAGCCCATCGGTCGTCAGAGCGGACGTCGCCCTGGGGAACGGGAAGACCTTCAGGATCAGGACGTCCGGCCAGGGCCGCCGCAACGTCTACGTCCGGAAGGTAGAGCTCAACGGCACTGCGCTGGACAGGACGTATCTGCTGCACGGCGAGCTGGCTGCCGGAGGCGAGATACATTTTTATCTGTCAGACAGCCCCGGCGATAAATATACTGAGTGAAAGTCCCCGCGACGGACGGGACCGCTGCATCGACAGAACACGGAGAGATAGAAGGCATGCCTGCTGCTGACGGATTCATGACCCTGGAAGGAGATAGATATTACAGGATCTCTCATTATGACAGGATCCCGCCATTCCTGATGAACATCGCCAGCGACACCGACCTCTGGATGTTCGTTTCGTCCACAGGCGGGCTGACGGCCGGCAGGGTAGACCCTGACGGAGCGATCTTTCCGTACGAGACTGTCGACAAGCTGCACGACTCGCAATACAATGCCGGGCCCGTGACCCTGATCAGGGCGGAGACAAAAAACGGCAAAGCCGTCCTCTGGGAGCCTTTCACCGAGAACTCCCTCGAGAATTTCGATGTAGAACGCAACCTGCTGAAGAACGTCGTCGGCGACCGCCTCGTCTTCGAGGAGATCAACCGCGACCTCGGGCTCACTTTAAGATACAGATGGGCAGGAAGCGAAAGGTTCGGACATGTCAGGACCGCGACGCTGGTCAATACCGGGTCCGCCACTGTTACGCTGTCGGTGCTCGACGGGCTGCGCAACATCCTTCCTTGCGGCGCCCCCCTGCTGCTTTACCAGCAGCTCAGCTCGCTCGTAGACGCATATAAGAGGGTCGACTGTGATCCCCGCTCGAAACTCTGCATCTACTCCCTCACATCGAGGATCATCGATCGAGCCGAAGCCGCCGAGGAGCTTCGTGCTAACACGGTCTGGTGCTGCGCCGACACCGGTTTCGAAGTCAGCCTGTCGGCCGGAGCGGTCGATAGATTCAGGCGCCGCGACCAGGTGACGCCCGAGCGAGTACTTACGGGATGCCGGGGGAACTATCTGATCTCGATGCGGATGGAGCTGGCGGAGGGTGAAGCCGGGAAGTGGCATATAGCGGCCGACGCTGGAAAGAGCCACGTGGATATTGCGGCGCTCAGGGCTCTCATACTCGGGGGAGGCGATATCGGCGGCATGATCGAGGAAAGCCTCGAGGAGGCCGAAAAGAACCTGAAGAAAAACGTGGCTACCGCCGACGGGCTACAACTCACGGGAAGCGAGGAAGCCACGGCGCATCACTTCGCGAACGTCCTTTTCAACAATATGCGTGGCGGCGTCTTCGCTGATAACTACAGGATCCCGGCCGGCGATCTCGGGGAATTCATCCGGACTCGCAACAGGCAGACTGCGGAGAGAAACGGGGAGTTTATCTCGTCGCTCCCCGACGGGCTGACCTTTCAGGAGCTTATCGATCTGGCGGGCCGGTCGGGAGACGCGGATCTAGAGCGCCTCTGTCACGAGTATCTGCCCCTGTACTTCGGGCGGCGGCACGGAGATCCCAGCAGGCCATGGAACCGATTCTCGATACGCCTCAAGGAGGGCGGCCGGCGCCTGCTGAGGTACGAGGGGAACTGGCGCGACATATTCCAGAACTGGGAGGCGCTCGCCGCGAGCTACCCCGGCTTTCTGCGCGGCATGATCGCGAAATTCGTGAACGCCTCGACGATCGATGGATTCAACCCCTACAGGATAACCAGGGAAGGCATTGACTGGGAGACGGTCGATCCGGACGATCCCTGGAGCTACATAGGATACTGGGGCGACCATCAGATCATCTACCTCCTGAGATTCCTCGAGGCCGAATCGCGCCATTATCCAGGCACGCTGGAGAAGATGCTTTCGAGGGACATCTTCTCATACGCCGATGTGCCTTACAGGATCAGGCCGTATGAGAAGATCCTGGAGAACCCATACGCCACGGTCGACTACGATGCGGAGCTCGCCGGCACGGTGGCCGCGCGGGTCGCGGCCGCGGGTTCGGACGGCCGTCTCGTGCACGGCCCGGACGGGAAGGTCTATCATGTCAACCTGTTCGAGAAGCTCCTCGTACCGGTCCTGGCGAAGCTTTCCAGCCTCGTCCCGGACGGCGGGGTATGGATGAACACGCAGAGGCCAGAATGGAACGACGCCAACAACGCGCTGGTCGGCAGCGGTATATCGGTGGTGACCCTGTGCCACCTGAGGAGGCACCTCGCCTTCATCGCTGGCCTGCTCGAAGGAATGGAAAGCGTTGAACTGCCGGTCTCTTCAGAGGTCGCCGGCTGGTTCGGCTCGATCGAATCCGTATTCGAAAGCGAGAAAAGGGTTGTCGGGCCGGAAACGATCGGGGACCGGGACAGGAAGAGGATCCTCGATCTGCTTGGGACGGCATTCTCGGATTACAGGGAAAAGGTCTACTCAGCGGGATTTTCGGGAAAGGCCGGCGTGGATACGGAAAGGGCCGCGCGTTTCTGCCGGACGGCGATCGGGTGGCTCGACCACGCGATACGCGCCAACAGGAGAGACGATGGTCTCTACCACTCCTATAACCTCCTCGAGCTTTCCGATGACGGAAAGGAGGCGTCCGTCAGGCATCTCTACGAGATGCTCGAGGGCCAGGTGGCGGCGCTCGGCTCGGGCGAGATAGGGCCGGAGGAGGGCTCCGGGATGCTCGAGGCGCTCTTCGGAAGCGCGATGTTCAGGGAGGATCAGCGCAGCTTCATGCTCTATCCCGAAAGAGAGCTGCCCGCTTTCATGGAGAAGAACATCGTGCCTGAGGAAAAGGCGATGTCGATCCCCCTGATCCGCGGACTGCTCGAAGCGGAAGACGGCTCGATCGTGGAACGCGACGCTGACGGCATCCTGCGCTTCAACGGCGACCTCTCGAACGCGGCCGACCTTTCGGCCGCCCTGGAACGGCTTGAACAGAGCGGACGGCGGGCCAGGGTCTCGGGGACCGACGGGAAGGCAGTACTCGGTCTCTTCGAGGAGGTCTTCGACCACAGGTCTTTCACGGGCCGTTCCGGGACGATGTACGGTTATGAGGGATTGGGGTGCATATACTGGCACATGGTCTCCAAGCTGCTGCTGGCCGCTCAGGAGGTAGTGCTCGCGGCTGCGGGCGGCGGTGAGGGAAGCCGGTATCTGGACAGGCTGGCGGATCTCTACTACCGCATACGGTCGGGGCTGTGCTTCGAAAAGACCGCGTCGGAATACGGCGCCTTCCCTCTCGATCCATATTCGCATACTCCTCCCCGCGGCGGAGCGCGGCAGCCGGGCATGACCGGCCAGGTCAAGGAAGAGATCCTGACCCGGTTCGGCGAGCTAGGCGTCATCGTGAAGGACGGTATACTGAGTTTCAGGCCTGTCCTTTTGAAGAGAGATGAGTTCCTCGAGGAAAGAGGGGAATTCAGCTATTACGATCTCGATGGGGAAAAAAGGTCGATAGATCTGCCGGAAGGCTCTCTGGCCTTTACCTTCTGCCAGGTGCCGGTGATATACCGTGTCTCTGGGGCAGGAGCCGTGATCCGGCTCACGACGGCCGACAGTTCATCCTCCACGATCGACGGGGACAGCCTCGACAGGGACCTGAGCAGTTCTATCTTCGACAGGCTCGGCGTCTTGTCGCGGATCGAGGTCGATATCCCCGAAGAGCTCCTCAGATAAAGCGAGGGCCGGCCCCGGATCGCTCCAGGCCCGGCCCTGTCGGCAGAGAATTGCTGACATTGGCTATCTCAGAAGCACCATGCGCCTGGAAGCTATCCCAGTCTCTGTCTTGAGGACGTAGAGGTAGACTCCCGTGGCGGCCGTGGTGCCGCTATTAGTCTTTCCGTTCCATGTGACCTGGTGGGCGCCCTCGCCCAGCCGCCCCTGGAAGATGTTCGCGACGAGCCTTCCGGCGACGTCGTAGACGCTCAGGTCGACAGTCCCGCCCTTCTCGATCTCGAAATCGATGCGCGTAGTCGGGTTGAACGGGTTGGGAACGTTCTGGTGAAGGGTGATGCCCTGCGCTCCCGGCATCGGCTCGGCGTCGGTCGCGCCGGTCTGGTACAGCGATATGTCATCCACCCAGCCTGCTCCGCCGAGCAGCGAGGGCGAGATGAAGAGGATGTAGGCTCTCACGAAAACGGTGTTCTCGGGAGCGGTGCCGATCAGCTCATGGTGGGTCCATGTTCCCATCGGTGAATCGCTGTCGAGGATGACCGTTTCGACCGCGTCAAGTTCCAGTGTGTCTACGTCATAGAATACCATCTTGGACGTTATGAAATTGTCGTTGGTCCCCTCGATCGGGTTCTCGCGGCAGGTGGTCAGCGAGTTGGTGCCCAGTTTCCAGATCGAGCCGGGATCTGCGGGGAACAGCTGGAACATTCCCGAATCGGAACCGGGAACGAACGTGCTGAATAGCTTCGCGCAACCCGTAGGCGTGCGAACGGCCCAGTTCCTTGTGTCAAGGTACACGTTTCCGAAGATTTCCCATCCGGCCAGGCTGCCGGTGAAGCTTGGATTGACGAGGATGTTCGGCTCGACAACGGGGCCGCTCTCATAAAGCCAGCAGTCGTCGACAAAGACGGAGCCGCCGTCGCATAGGGGCTGAAGGAAGAGGATCAGTGCCTCCACGCGCAGTGCTCCGGGCGGTGCGATCGCCGACACGGAGAACTCGATCCACTCATCGCGCGGAGTCGAATAGTCGCCAATTACTATCTCGTTACTCGAGATCTCCGCTCCACCGACAGTCGCATTGAAGAATACTACCTTGGCGATGCAGCGGTTGTTATCACAGTTGTTTGTGCCCGGGATCGTGTCGGCGCTCGATACGAATGAGTATCCGCCGAATTCGTAGACGTTGCCGACTACAGGTGTAAAGAGCTGGCCGTAGCCGCCTGTTGTGAAGGTGCCGGCATCCGGGCATCCGGTGAACTCGCCGTAGATCTTCGAAGCAGCATCACCAGTGTGGATGATATTGTCGGTCGCGGCAGTCGAGATGTTCGGCCCGCCTCCGAAGGTGAACCATCCGTCGTATGAGCCGCCCAGGGCTTCGAAGCCGGGATTGACCAGCATGTTCGTCTGTGCGAACGGCCGGGAACCGACGGCCGAGAAGGCCAGCAGCCCGATCACAAGCAATGATACACAGTATAAACGTTTCATCCTTAGCCTCCTCTGGTGACGAGCGGACCGTTTGGCTTCATAGCTCGTCTGAACTGAAAATACCTGCTCGCTTGCCTTCTTTATGGCGCCCCGGCTCGATTAATCCGTGCCTACCGGTCCACCGGACTGGTAGCCGACAGCACTGACGTTATTTCAGAAGGACCATCTTTCTGGTTTCCGCGAATCCATCCGTATGGAGACGATAGAAGTATACGCCGGAAGCTGCCGGCCTGCCACTGTCGTCTCGTCCGTTCCAGACGGCCTCGTGGTCACCAGCCGGGACGAAGCCGCTTAAAAGCGTGCGGATCCTGCGTCCCGCGATATCATAGATTGTAAGTTCTGCCCTTCCTCCTTTCTCGATAGAATACCTTATGGTAGTGCTTGGATTAAACGGATTGGGGACCGCGACGGAGAGGTGGTTTGCCGGAAAAGCCGGAGGCTGCGCGTCAGCCGTTACTCCTACCGGGTAGAACGCGAACCTGTCGATGACGACCTCCTGGTCGGAAGTCGGAGGGTCGCCGTTCCGCCAAAGGTTTATATGTACGCGAGGCTGCTCAGGCCTCGGTATCTGCGGCCCGTAGTATGTCCACTCATGGATCATGTTCGAAGGCGATTCATCCTGGGGGCCGCCCCGCCAGCAGCGGAACTCGACCCTGTCGTGGAGCCAGCGGAAGGCGTGGCTCGTCAGCTCGCCGTCGGAAAATGTGTAGTCGTACCGGTCTATATTGCCGGGCCAGTCGTACGGCTGGGCGACAAACTGCCCGATGATGTTTCCCGGATCTCCCCAACGGCTGTACTCGATGTCGATCTCGTTGTAGGCGCCCCACCATGTATACGAGTAGTCATAGCAGGGTCCGTATTCCCACAGAAAGAGGCCGAGGACGACGTTTTCATCAAGCTGATCGAGCCTGCCGACAGTCGTGAAAATATAGTCTCCGTATCCGAGCGCTTCCTCGGGGACCACCTCCGAGCTGTACCATGCGCCTCCAATATTCCTGACCGTTACGTGGAGCCTGTCGTCGACGTCGACCCAGGCCGACGCGGAGGAATCGTTGAAGAGATTAGGGCCGGGGCCGTAGTAACCGGGGCCTTTCACGCGCCAGGTCCTCCCGCTGAATTCTATGGTCGTACCGCCCGGGAAATCCACCCACTGCTTTTCGTCCTGCGTAGGGGGACCGACATTGTAGAAGGTGGCCTGGTCGTAATAGACGTCCGGAGGGGGGTCGGTCGGGCTCTGGAGCACCGCGAGGAGGAAATGAGTCGCGACCGTTCCTGAAGGGGCCGGACCGCTTGTGACTGAGAATTTCTGTACTTCATCCAGGGGTGTCGAGGCGATTATTACCTCGTGGGATTCGTAGTTTATCAGGTTGTCGCCGGAATCGCGCCATTCGATGTTGAGTATCCCCCTGGACTGGCCGGTGACAGGATTATCATTGATGTGCCAGGCGTTCACCGTTGCCGTCCACTGCTCTCCGGGTGCCGTGTCGAAGCGCTGCCAGTAGGCCGAAACGTCCCATCCGCCCAAGTCCGGTCCCTTTACGACGGCCGAGACGGAGCCGTGAGTCGCCATTGCCGATGTTCCGACAACACCGAACTGCTCCCAGCCTCTGAAGTTGTTGGCTCCGTCGTCGCTGATCTCGAAACTGGGATTAGCGAGGATGCACTGCGCCTCGGTGCTGCGTGGCCCTGCCGCGCTGAGCATAGCGACACCCAGAAGCAGAATAAGCATCCTTTGCTTTGTCAATCTGCCCTCCTGACGATGTGTTCCGGTCAGAAAACAGTTCATCCGTTTCACCAGTATCGGTATGATGGGCGCTGCCTTGAGAATGACCTGATCGAACTGCAAATCATTATAACATAAATCTCATTATTATTCAACGGAGTACGTGACTGAAACGATAAGGTGATAGCCCTGGCATCGACTTAAGGTTTGCCATTTTTCCAGCTGACCTCTAAAATCTGACCGTTCATCCTCTTTTACTTGATCATGCGGGAGAGCTGCTGCGTGGGGAATTTTCCACCAGGAGGACGATGATCCGTCCGGGAGCTGACTTCCGATGACGCTTAAGAGATTTCCCGATGGCTTCATATGGAGCGCCGTTTGCCTGGTAATTCATCTGGTCGCTTTTCGACAACTTCGAGCGGACACGCGGCTATACGAAAAGATTCGGGTTCGTCATGGTCGATTACTGGACGCAGAGACGTATTCCAAAAGACAGCGCGTTGATGTATCGTGATGTCATCGCCGCAAACGCGGTCGACGACGGACCCTGACACTATCTGAAAAGGAGATGCAGGTGAAAGCAATGCTGAACAGAAAAGGTGGACCGGGGATCATGACGGTCCTGTTCGCCATCATGATCATTTTTTCCATGCAGACAGGGATCCAGGCGCAGGCCGCCCCCCTGGTAAAGGTCATCAACGACGCTGAGGGTTCCAGGATCGAGGTCGACGGACGCGACTTCATGATCTTCGGGATGAACTGGGACTACGTCCCGATCGGCGAGAACTACCTCTACAGTCTCTGGGTACAACCGGATGATTTCATCAAAGAGGTCCTCGACCGGGAGATGCCCCTGCTCAGCGGCATGGGCGTAAATGTCATCCGCCAGTACGTCGGCATCCCGCCCCGATGGGTCGAGTATATTTACAGGAACTACGGCATCTACACCGTGGTCAACCACCCGATGGGAAGGTACGGATTCACCGTGGACGGCATCTGGTACCCATCGATCGACTATTCCGATCCGAAGATGCGAGAGGCGATCACAGCCGACATCGTGAACATGGTCAAGGGTTTCGAGAAAACGCCCGGGATGCTTTTCTGGCTCCTCGGCAACGAGAACAACTACGGTCTCCACTGGTCTTCCTCCGAGGTCGAGGCACTTCCCGAGGGGCAGCGCGACGAGGCGAGAGCCAGGTACCTGTACACCCTGTACAGCGACGTGACGGACGCTATAAAGGCCGTCGACTCACACAGGCCCGTCGCCCTGGCGAACGGTGACCTTCAGTACATCGACATACTCGCCGAGGAGTGCAGGAACCTCGATATCCTGGGGTCCAACGTGTACAGAGGAATATCCGCGCGTGACTTCTTCTCCGTGGTCAGGCAGAAGCTCGGCATACCGGTGATGTTCACCGAGTTCGGGGCCGACGCCTGGGACGAGAAAAACATGCGAGAGGACCAGCTGACGCAGGCCCGCTTCCTTCTCGGGCAGTGGGAGGAGATCTACGAGCAATCTTACGGCAAGGGCCGCGAGGGGAACGCCATCGGAGGGTTCATCTTCCAGTGGTCCGACGGCTGGTGGAAGTTCGGGCAGGAGAGCCGCCTCGATTTTCATGACACGAACGCATCGTGGCCGGACGACGCCTATCCCGACTTCGTTAAGGGCCAGAACAACATGAACGAGGAGTGGTGGGGAATCACCGCCAAGGGTTTTCCAGACAACAGGGGACTTTTCGAGATCTATCCGAGAGCGGCATACTACGCCCTGCAGAAGGCATTCAAGCTCGATCCGTTCGCTCCCGGGACGGACATCAAGACGATCAGGGAGCATTTCGAAGCTCTCGCGCCGATGACATTCGTGCTTGAAGCGAGGTCCGACCACGATGCGATGGTCGTCGAACAGACCGAGAAGGTCAGGGTGTCGAATGTGCGGATGGAGTTCGAGACTTACAGCACTGGCGGATCGTACATCAGCACGCCCAAAGCGGAGAGTCCGCAGCAGAGTTATCCTTCCTATCTCGGATTCGATCATATGCAGTCTTTTTATACCGAGTTCGAGGTAAAGCCCGCGCAGAACTTTACCGGCACACTCTCGCTTAACATCCTCGGCCACGTGGCTGTAAACCCAATCGACGAGATCTTTTATGAGAACCGGGGCCGCCGCCAGGTGGTGAGGCTCGAAAATGGGAAGGCTCTCAACCTTGATGATATTGAAAGGGTCAAGGTATACGGCGCCTCGGTGACCTGGGACGAGCCATGGTTCCGCCTCGACGGTTACTACCGTACGGGGCACACGCACTGGGGATACGAGGGTGACTTCTTCGGGATCTACAGGGACGCGTATTACGGCGAGAACATCGATATTTACAACGCCGAAGCCCCTGTAGGACTTGAGATGACCCTGAAGCAGAAACTCGAAGGTCTCAAGATCGCATTCGGCCCGCAGATGTACTGGGGCGCCAACCCGGCGGTCATCATCAAGTACTCGAGACAGGTCGGGAGGGCTACGGTCACCGGCCTCTACCAGGAGGAGTTTGCCAGGCAGTCGGAGGTTTCCACTAGTTCTGTCATCCCGTTGGAGCCGACGCGCAGGGCCACGCTAGCCGCAAAATCTAACTGGGGCAGGCTCGGCTTCGAACTGGGCGGTATCTGGGCCGGGTCGACGAAGAAGGGTGAGGCCTTCCAGATCGCCGAAAAAGTGGGGGACAGTTACCTGATCTACCTCGACCATATCAGTGCCAGCGACGCCCTGGGAGGCAAGGGTAAGGTCACATTCGAGGCCGGCCGCTGGCACTGGTACGCGCAGGCCGCGTTCCAGGGCCTCGTAGCCGACGGAGGGCCGACGGCCGTCCAGAACTTCACCGGCTGGAAGCTGGTGGACAGCGGGTGGTACGACAACAGGAGCATCACTACCGGACTCGCCGTAAACTTCGGCAATTTCCAGATCGGGCCCAACTTCCTCTGGCAGAAACCGATCGAGGGCCCGATACCGGGGGACGCGCCGGCGCCGGGAGTGCCGCGTAACGTCGTGGACGATCCATTCGCGGTCCGGTACCAGAGGGAGATGGTCGCCGGCGAGCTCATCCTTACTCACGATCCCACTCCGGCTACCTGGATGTGGGCCTGGGACAATGACATTCGCGAGGACGCGAAGCTTGCCTGGAGCCTTGGCTACGTCTTCAGGCACATGCCGACCACGATGGATGCCTCGATCGGGTTCCTGGAGGACGGCGTCACAGACTTCGCCTTCCCCGGGGCGACTCCTCCCCGTGACCTGTGGGAAGTATGGGGACGAACGGCGTCGAAGCTGTCGGCGAGCAGCCGGCTCGTAACCCACTTCCTGGCCGGCACGGCGGAGCCGCGCGGCGACGACTCGAGGCTCGTCAAGCGTTTCAGCGTCGATGCCCGTATCACGATGGACAAGTGGTCTTTTGCGACATTCGTCAAGGTCAACGATTTCGGTCCGTATGATTACCACCACGACTTCAACATGACCTTCCCTCTTCACCTTATGGGGGATCTGTCGTACGCGATAGGGAAGCCGACTTGGTTCGGGTTCCCGCAGACACGGATCGGGGTAAGGGGCCTGTGGAGGTCGCTCGACGAGTACTCGAACCGCTACTGCCCGGAGAGGTTGCCCGGAATCGGCGGAACCCTCGAGTGCGACCCTACGGCACCGGGACCGAACGGCACGGAGTGGGAGATCCGGACCTATATGCTCATATCTCTGTAAGGGGATGGAGTGGAAAAGAAGACGAAAAACTCCCTGAGATCATTGATCGCGGGCTGCGTCGGATTTACGTTTGCATTGAATCCCGCCTGGTCCGCAAGCGGGGATCACACGGCCAGGATAGTACAGACTTCCAGGGAGGGTGATAAATGCTCGGAAAAGCAAAGCCTGCCGTTCACATCCGGGAGCGATTCCGGGCTTCCCGTCATAAAGATCGATCCTGAAGAGAGATATCAGGAGATCTTAGGATTCGGAGGTTCATTCACCGAATCGTCCGCCTGTGTATTGAGCGGCCTGAGCGAGGAGAAGAGAGACGAGGTGCTCCAAGCATATTTCAGCCCTGACGAAGCCGCGTACAGCCTGACACGTACTCATATGGGCAGCTGTGATTTCTCCCTCTCGAATTATACGTATGCGAATACTCCCGGAGATCTCGAATTGTCCGATTTCAGCATAGACGAAGACAGGGATGATCTCATCCCGTTGATCAGGGACGCAGCGGCCGTAGAAGGGGCGGATTTCAGGATAATAGCTTCCGCGTGGACGGCGCCACCCTGGATGAAGGACAATAATGAATGGAACGGAGGATCGCTGCTCCCCGGATATTACGATACCTGGGCCCTGTATTTCTGCAAGTACATCAAGGCTTACGAGAGTTCTGGCATTGCGATCTGGGCGGTAACGACATTGAACGAACCGCTCGGTAATGATGGTCAATGGGAAAGCATGATATTCACCCCCGGGCAGATGGGACGTTTCGTCAGGGACAGCCTCGGACCGAGATTCGCCGAGGAGGATATCGACGCACGGATCCTTATCTACGACCAGAACCGGGATCATCTGGAGGAATGGGCCTACGGAATACTCGGTGACGATGAGGCGGCGAAATACGTCTGGGGGACGGCGGTCCACTGGTACAGCAGCACATACGAGTGGTATCCCGAAGAGCTTTCGCGGGTCCATCAGCGGTTCCCCGACAAGAAACTGCTGAATACGGAAGCGTGCATAGACTCCGAAGTGCCTGTATGGCGGGACGATGAATGGTACTGGAAACCGGATGCGACGGACTGGGGCTATTACTGGGCTGCGCAGGAAGACAGGCATCTTCATCCGAAGTACGTGCCGGTCTACCGATATGCCCGCGATATCATCGGTGGCCTGAACAGCTGGCTCAACGGCTGGATAGACTGGAACATCGTTCTCGACGGCGGTGGAGGCCCCAACCACGCGGAGAACTGGTGCATCGCGCCGGTCATCGCGAGGCCAGAAACGGACGAGGTCTACTATACTCCGCTCTACTACGTGATGCGTCATTTCAGCAGGTACATACGTCCGGGAGCGGTGCGGATAGGCGTGGATTGCGAGATTTCAGGCCTGATGGTAACGGCTTTGAGGAATCCCGACGGGACCATTGTCGTGGAGATCCTGAACCAGGCGGAGCGCGGCGATAGATTCTCTCTCGAGCTCGACGCGAGATACGTAGAGATGTCTATTCCCGGCAGCGCCCTGCAGACCATTATCATTGAATGACGATGCCATGATCGACAAGGAGAATCGGATGAATATCGAGGATCGGCTTTCGGTTAAAGAAAAGATCGGTTACGGGCTGGGGGATACCGCGTCCAATCTTTATTTCCAGATGTTTATCAATTTTCTCCTCTTCTTCTATACGGACGTGTTCGGGATCCCGGCCGCAGTAGCGGGGACCCTGTTCATGGTCTCGCGGTTCTGGGACGCCGTAAACGATCCCATGATGGGGATAATCGCGGACAGGACAAATACCAGGTGGGGGAAATTCCGGCCTTATCTCCTGTGGATGATGCTCCCGCTGGCCGTCATCGGCGTTCTGACGTTCACGACACCCGAGCTCAGTCTTCAGGGCAAGATAATCTATGCATATGTCACCTATATTCTCATGATGATGGCTTATACGGCGATCAATATCCCTTACTCGGCGTTGCTGGGCGTCCTTTCGCCCCATTCCAAGCAGAGGACGAGCGCCTCGACCTATCGATTCGTACTCGCTTTCGCCGGGGCTTTCATAGTTCAGGGCGCCACGCTGCCGCTCGTGAATTTCCTGGGGCACCAGGACAGGGGGATATCCCTTTCAGGCAGTATCGTCAAAATAGAAGAAGTCGACACGCGGACATCCAGGATCATAGTCGAAGCCGACAATGGCCACCATAAGACATCTCAGGAATTTCTGGTCAAGATCGACAGGCCGGGTGAGGCCCCCCCGGCCGTTCATAACCCTGTCGGCGATATGCTCCTGGAGCAGGGGTTCGGAACGAGGAAGATCGCTCTGGGCGAAATATTTCAGGGCTCTCCCGGAGACAGGCTGGTGTATGAAGCGTCAAGCGGCGAGACCGGTGTCGTCGAGGCAGCCGTAGAATCGGATTCCGTGCTGATTCTCAGGGAGAAAGGACCGGGGATCTCAAGGATCACCCTGACTGCATTCGACGAGCATAAGAGAAAAAAGGATTACAGCTTCACAGTCAGGATCAATGAAACGGGGAACGATCCGCCAGTCCTGACAGAAGGTATTCCCGACAGGACGTACAAACCGAAATCCGGACGGCACACAGTCGATCTCTCCGAGCACTTCACCGACCGGGACGGAGACCGGCTCGTCTTCGGGGCTTCATCCGGAGACAAAGCGGCAGCTTCGGTCGATATTGCAGGAAACGAGGCGGTTTTCGAGATCAGAAATGCCGGCATCTCAAAAATCATCATAACGGCGGTCGATGGCAGGGGAGGCCTGGCGGCGGATTCCTTCTACGTCAAGGTCGAATCAGGGAAAAACGATCCCCCGGCGATAATAAGCTCTTTCAATAATATAGCGCTGAACAAGGGATTCGGCGAGTACAGCGTGGATGTCTCGAAAGCGTTCATCGATCCGGAAGGAAAAGACCTGACATACTCCGTTAGGAAAGTGGATGTGGCCAGAGGGTTTCAGTATACGCTCGTCATATACGGCGTGATGGCCTGTGTCCTGTTCTACCTGACCTTCGCTCTCACTAAAGAACGCGTTCAGCCATCGAAGGATCAGCAGACATCGCTCCGGAAGGACCTGAGAAACCTCTTGCGGAACCGGCCCTGGATGATCCTTCTCGTGATGAGCATGTTCACTCTCGGTTACGTGATAATACGTATGGGCACGATAATGTATTACTTCAAGTATTACATCGAAAACGAACTGCTCGCTTCTTTGTTCATGGTGACAGGTACCGTTGCTGTAATCATCGGCGTGGCCTGTACCGATTTTCTCTCAAAAAGGCTGGGCAAGAAGAGGTTGTATCTGATAGTCATGGGTCTGGCGAGCGTCTTTACGATCATCTTCTACTACGTACCCAAAGATCAGATAGTCCTCATGTTCGCGGTCAATATAATCATCTCCTTCGTGATGGCCCCGCAGGCGCCTCTCCTGTGGGCGATGTACGCCGACACCGTAGATTATTCGGAATGGAAATACGGGCGAAGAGCCACGGGCCTTATCTTCTCTGCCGCGACCTTCTCGCAGAAGTTCGGTATGGCCCTAGGCGGCGGACTGGCGGGCTGGCTGCTGGCCAGGTTCAATTTCCAGCCCAATGTGACCCAGAGCCCAGAGACGCTGGCGGGAATACGGCTGATGATGAGTTACATCCCCGTAGTGGGGACCGCCATAGCGGTCGTCGCCGCCCTATTCTATGAACTGGACGACAAGACTATGGAAAGGATCGAGAAGGAGCTCGCCGAGCGGAAATCGAACAAAGCATAGGGGGCAGATCTGGCATGAGGGAGATCAGATTGCAGGATGATCTCCCTTTCTACTCAAGCTTGTAAACGCGGACCCAGTCTATGAGCATCGTCTGAGGGAAGACGGTAGCCTCATCCGGCGAACCGACGAAATCCCCTCCTACAGCGACATTCAGTATTATGAAAAAAGTATGGTCGAAGACCCAGTCGCCCCTGCCGGTCACATCCGCCCTGGTAACGGAAAAGAATTTAGTATCGTCGATATACCATGTGATCCGGTCACTCTCCCATTCGACGCCGAAGACGTGAAAATCCTCGTTGAATCCAGATCCGGTGAGCACGTACTGGCGCCAGATCGACGAGCCCCCCGAGTAGCCCGGGCCGTGCAGGGCGCCCTGCGCGATGCTCGGAGACTGGCCGCGGTATTCCATGATGTCGATCTCGCCGCATTCGGGCCATCCTAAGGTGCCGATGTCGGCACCGAGGAGCCAGAATGCGGGCCATATACCCTGGCCGACCGGAAGCTTTATGTTCGCCTCGAAACGTCCCCTCGCGTGTTCGAAGAGGTTTTCAGTCGTTATACGCCCCGATGTGTAATCGCACGTCTCAAAGACTTCCTCACGGGCGATTATCGCCAGGTTGCCGTTGCCGTCGAGGGAGACGTTCTCGGGCCTGTCGGTGTCCCACTCAAGCTGGTTGTTTCCCCAGCCGGTGCCTTCGTCGAAGGCCCAGTTCTCCGGGTCGGGCAGCTGCCCCTCGGGGCCCTCGAACTCGTCCTCCCATATCAGTACATATTGCTGGGCTTCATCCCGTTCGCCGCAGCCGGCAAAGGTCGCGAGGGCGAGAGTGAAGAAGAGTATCGCCAGACGGATGGAATTTCCGTATCGTTTATTCCGTGCAGCAGTCATTGCTTGCGCGGTCTCCCGTTCTTCTACTGGCCTGGCGGCACCTCGTAGAAATAGATATTGTCGACAAAGGCTGTTATATCGGCTCCCGTGATAAACAACTGCGCGAGAGCCGCCCTGCTGACCAGGCCACCGGGGACCATGAAATCAGCCAGGGGAATATCGAGACTGGACCATGACCCGGGAGTGATGGGAGGAACGCTGCCGGCGCTGAAGATCAGCTCTTTCTCGGAATCGGGAGCTCCCTGGTAGACGCCGTCCTCGCCGAAATCGACAAGCTTGACGCCAACAGAAGTGACGTTGCTGGGCAGCCAGAAATCGATGTGCAGGTAATCCATCGCCGTGGCGTTTATCACCGAGGTCTCAAACAAGATCGCCGCGTATGTATTGATGTTCGTATAGAGGAGTATATTGTCCCCGTCGACCGAGAAATCGGTGAGATTGGCCTCGTCCCAGTCGGGAGAATAGGAATCAACGAGCACGTCGGTGTAGGAGTCGCTGAAGATCGAGATCACATTGTTTGCGGGCTGGGTCGGAGTAGGTGCCGGCACGACGGGAGCGGCAAGCGCAGTGAAGGCGATCTCGCCTGAAGCGGGTATCGATCCGAGTGCTGCGGTTATCGTGGCGTTTCCCACGCTGAGCGACTGTATCTTTCCGTTTATCACCTTCGCTACGTCTTCGTCGGAAGAGAAGAATGTAAAATACGCGGGCATGTGATTGACGAGCATGTCCGTTCCGTCGACGTCGAAAGTGACGCTTGTACCCGGAATATCCACGCTCGTCCCGAGATACGCGCTGAAGTCATCTACCTCGAGGTCAGGCCTTGGATCCGTTACGAGGCCTGTCTTCTCGAAGATGATGTCATCGAACCACATCGTGTAGGCAAGGTCGTCCTCCTCGTACCCTTCGGCAAAGTAAAAGAGTCCTTTCTCGAGGCTGAGCTTGGCCGGCAGGGGGATGGGGATGATGTATTTCGCCCAAGCGGTAGTCAGGGCGAGACTGTCGGTGGAGGCTTCGTACAATGAGGTGCCGGTGTTGTCATTTCCCAGGCCTGCCACATTGAGCGTTGCGGAGGCCTTGCTCGATCTGGCATAGAAGGTGATCGCGTCATAGCCGGTCAGGTCACGCCCGATGGCGTCGACGAAGGCGCCACCCGCGAACCAGCCGGTCGGGTCGCCTGGCCCGGGGACCGAGATTCTCAGGGATGCCGTTCCATCGAACTTCACATCAGTGTCGATCTGCACCGCGTCGAGCTTTGAGTTGAGGAATGCCTGGAAGTCGACATGAGCGCCGAAATTGTCCGTGAAGACGACAGGATCGGTGCTGATCGGAGCCGGCTCCAGTGTGCCCTTGTCCCTGCTGCAGCCAATGGTCCAGAGCGAAGCCATAATAACCATTATGATCAGTGTTGTTCTTTTCGAATTCATTTTCCGCCTCCGTGTCCATTATGAATTCCGAATCCGCGGCTCCGTACTGACCGGACCATCCGGTCCGCCATCGCGGCTATATTCCGGACTACGGCTACCAGCATAGCAGATTCCGGCCGTTTTCGGTGAATTCATTCCAGAAATCTTCGAGTTTTTCGCGTTCTGCCGGGCTGATCCGGCAGTCGGCTGCCTCGATGTTGCTCCTGAGGTGCTCCATTGTCCGGATACCCGGGATAGCGCAACTGACCTCTTCATATGAAAGAAGATACGCGATCGCCTTGTGTGCGAGCTCCGATCCGTCTGCTGTAAGCCAGTCCAGTCCCGAGACGAGCCTGGCCCTGAGGGCAATATCCTCCTCGCTCCATCTGCTCCTGACGCCTTCGAACCGGCTGATTATATTGTACTTGCCGGTCAGCCAGCCGCTGTCGAAAGGTATCTTTGCTATCGTCCCCGCTCCCTTTTCCCTGACGGTCGGGAATGCCATCCTGACGTCCTGGTGGAGTATGTTGAAGAAAATCTCAAGGACTTCGGAACCGGTGTTTCGCAGGCATGACTCGGCCTCCGAAGCAAAATCGAGGCTGGCGCCGTAATGCCTTATCTTCCCTTCTTTCCGGGCTTCCTCCAGTGCGTCCCAGAGTGGATCGGCTCCCTCGTACATCCGGGCCGGCGGGTTGTGAAGGAGCAGGACGTCGAGGTAGCCGGTCCTGAGTCGCTCGAGGCTTGCACCGAGCCCTTTCCTGAATCTAGCGACCGAAAAATCCTTCGACCCTTCCGGCCTGTGCCCGAACTTGCTGACCAGGACGACATCGCCGCGCCTGCCCTCGAGAGCCTTTCCGAGGATCCTTTCGCTCTCGCCGCCCCCGTAGTTGGGAGCGGTATCGAAGAGGTTTATCCCGGCCTCCAGAGCAGCGTGTACCAGTCCGAGCGAGGCCTTCGCATCCAGCCCTTTCCAGGAATCGTCATTCCCGATCTGCCAGCCGCCGAACGATATCTCCGACACGGAAAGCCCGGTGCCGCCGAGTAGTCTCTTTTTCATGTCCATCACTCCATCGGGTACTTCAGTCCCCAGTGCCTGCGGATCCTGTCCATGATCCTCATAACGGCGAGGCTGTCATCGAGAGGCATTATCTCCGACTCGGTCTTTCCCTCGCGGACAAGGCCCATCATCTCCTCCGCCTGGTAGATGAAGCCGTTCTCGAGACGTGGGAGGTCGATCGTCCTCTCTCTGCGGCCGTCACGGCGCATGACGATCCTCTCTGACTTCCACCACGGCTCGGGTATCCATATCGATCCGGCCGTCCCGAAGATGAAGGCGTCACACCGAGTCTTCAGCCGAAGAGCCATCATAAGGACCGCCTGGCTTCCGCCCTCGTACCCGAGCAGGGCGACAGATTCTTCGTCCACTCCCGTTTCGCCGATATAAGCCGTGCCTTCCACGACAGCGGGCTCCCCGAGGAGAAAGTATGCCAGGGAGACGGGATATACACCGACATCGAGAAGCGCCCCGCCCCCCAGGGCGGGGTCGAAGAGGCGGCTTTCCGGATCGAACTCCGCCCGGAACCCGAAGTCGGCCGTGATCCTGCGTATCTCTCCGATCTCTCCCCCGGCGACCAGCTCTCGCACTTTCAATATCGAGGGCATGAAACGCATCCACATCGCCTCCATCAGGGCCCGTTTCTTCTTTCGCGAGGCGGTGATCATCTCTTCGGCTTCAATGGCGTTGATCGCGAACGGCTTCTCGCAGAGGACGTGCCGGCCGGCGCCAAGGCAGAGTATTGTGTTGTCTCTGTGGCACGAGTGCGGAGTTCCTATATAAACGGCGTCTATCCCGTTGTCGCCGGCGAGTTCCTCGTAGCTGCCGTACGCGCGCTTGAAACCGAAATCAGAGGCGAACCGCCCGGCCCGCCCGAGACTTCGTGAACCGACAGCCGCAAGTTCGGCTCCACCGGCCTCACGCAGCGCCGAGGCGAATTTTCCCGCGATGCGGCCGGGTCCGAGAATGCCCCATCTTATCTTTTCTTTCATGGTCATTCCAGGTCAGGGGACGTCAGTCCCCTTTGACGCACGCAGGATCCTGAACCAGTCCTCCCGGGAGAGCCTGATATCCGCTGCTTCGACGGCTGAACGTATCCTGTCGATCTTTCCTGTTCCCGTCACTGGTACTATCCCCGCAGGGTGGTTTAAAAGCCAGGCGAGGGCGAGCCTCGCAATGGATCCGATCCCGTGTTCGTAGCATACGACCTCCAGTTCTTCGCGGACCCGCAGGACCTGTTTCGTATTCCCGGCAAACAGTTTTCCGCCCGCCAGCGGGCTCCAGGCCATCGGAGAGATCCTCCTGGTGGAATAGAAATCGATCGTCCCGTCATCGAAGGGCTCAGTATGGAGGACGGAGCATTCGATCTGGTCCGTGACCAGCGGAAAAGAAAGCCTCGACTGCAGCAGACCGAACTGGAGGGGTGTGAAATTCGACACGCCGAAATGCAGGGCCTTCCCCGATTCACGAAGTGCCGTAAGAGCCGCGGCCGAAGCGTCAGCGTCCATGAAAGGATCGGGACGGTGTATGAGGAGCAGATCTATGTGGTCTGTCCTCAGGCGCCCGAGAGAATTCTCGACGGACTTCAATATATGACCTCGGGACGTGTCGTAATGCTTGATCTTGCAGCCGGGGTTGTTCTTCGAGACGAGCTGTATTCCGCACTTCGTCACTATCTCCAGTCGGTCTCGCAGGCCCGGTCTCGATGCGAGCGCCTCGCCGAAAATCCCTTCACAAGTGTAACCGCCGTAGATGTCGGCATGGTCGAATGTGGTCACACCCAGCCCTATGGCTTCCTCGATCCAGTCCGCGAGCGCCTCGCCTCTCATGTCCCAGCCGCTCAGCCTCCACATCCCGGCGGATATGCGGGAGAGCTCGGGGCCGTTTTCATGAAGCCTTATTCTTTTCATCGTTTTACCTTCAGGCAGGGGCGGTTGTCATCCGTTACGGTCATTGTGACCTATCGAGGCCGGCCGAATCAAGAGCAATGCCTTCTGCAGCCGTTCGCCATCCATATAGGGCCTTTCACCCATGAAATTCGACCGTCCGCTGTTTTCGCCTTGTGTAGGGCAAGGGGAGAAGTACAATTTACGTGTTCGATAACAGGGATGCTTATAAAGAATACGACATCTCCGCTTCTTTTAAATGGCGCGGTCCGTCATGAGGCCTTGGAACAGTCGAAGGAAAGATAGATGGGAATCACAATAGGGATAGACGTCGGGACGGTCAGCACGAAGTGCGCTCTGTTCGGGCCGGCCGAGCGGCTGCGGCAGATAGCCGCTGCGGGCGATGCGGTCACCGGCGTGTTCGACTACGCCCCGGAACCCGGCAGGGCGGTGGCGGTGTCGGGATACAGGCGCATCCAGGGCCGTCCACTCGACGCCGTCGTCGAGCAAGTACGCGGGCTTACCCGCCTTCTTGAGCCCGGAGAGCTTCGCGGCGTCCTGATAACGGGATCGGCCGGAAAGCTCGTCGGCGAGAGCCTCGGTATCTCCGTCGAGAACGAGTTCAAGGCGGCCGCCACCGGGATCGGGCGGATCTACCCCGATGTCGAGAACATTTTCGAGATGGGCGGCGAGAACTCGAAGTTCATCCGCGTCGCCTGCGAGGGGGACGTCACCGGGATCGTCGACTACGAAACTAACGGGGACTGCGCCGCGGGCACGGGCTCGTTCATGGATCAGCAGTCGAGCAGGCTGAGGTTCGGGATCGAGGAGGTAGGCGACCTGGTCCTCGGCACGGAGCGCTCCCCAAAAATCGCAGGCCGCTGTAGCGTCTTCGCCAAGTCCGACATGATCCACGCCCAGCAGAAGGGGTACAAGCCCGAGGAGGTCCTCAAGGGGCTCTGCGAGGCGGTGGCGAGGAACTTCAAGAGCAATATCGCCAAGGGCAAGGATGTCCGCGGGAGGACCGCGTTTATCGGCGGGGTCGCCCTCAACAGGGGGGTCGCCAGCGCGGTCCGCGAGGTCTTCGAGCTCGGCGAGGAGGACTTCTTCGTCCCCGAGGAGGGAGTCTACGCGGGCGCAATCGGCGCGGCGATAATCGCCGCGGGGAACGGCAGCGGTTTCGACGATGTAGAGTTCTTCCGCGTACTCGAGAGTGGCGGGGAGTCCTCGGGCAGGTCTTTTCCCTCGTGGAAGGTGCTCACGCGCGACAAGGTCAGCTTCCTGCGCGACCGTGTCAGGGAATACTCGTTCGAGGGCAGGACGCTCCCGGTCAACGCCTACCTCGGCGTCGACATCGGCTCGGTTAGCACCAACCTCGTCCTGCTCGACGACAACGGCGACGTGATAAAGGAGATCTATCTGCGCACGCAGGCCCGCCCGATAGAGGTGGTGGGCAACGGGCTCCATACGCTGCGCGACGAGGTCGGCGACAAGGTCCGCATCAGAGGCGTCGGCACGACCGGGTCGGGCAGGGAGCTGGTCGGCGAGCTCATCGGAGCCGACACGATCAACGACGAGATCACCGCCCACAAGACGGGAGCGACCTTCATCGGCGACCGACTGCTCCACAAGAAGGTCGACACGATTTTCGAGATCGGCGGGCAGGATTCGAAATACATAAGGATCGACGACGGGATCGTGACCGACTTCACGATGAACGAGGCCTGCGCCGCCGGCACCGGCTCGTTCCTCGAAGAGCAGGCGGAGAAGCTCGACATAAGCATCATCGGCGAGTTCGCCGAGAGGGCCTTCGCTTCGGCGAGGCCGCTCAGGCTCGGAGAGCGCTGCACCGTCTACATGGAGCAGGACGTTTCCGCCTACATGAAGCGGGGCGCGAAAAAAGATGACATCATCGCCGGGCTCGCGTACTCGGTCGTGCAGAACTACCTCAACAGGGTCGTGCGCGGCCGCCGGATCGGCAACGTGATCTTTTTCCAGGGGGGGACAGCCTACAACGACGCGGTCGCCGCAGCCTTCAGCGAGGTCGTCGGGCGGGAGATAATCGTACCTCCTCACAACGGCGTTATCGGCGCCGTCGGCGCGGCACTCCTGGCGAAGGAAAAGGTCAAATCGCTCGAACTGCAGACCTCGTTCCGGGGGTACGAGATAGAAAAGGTCGATTTCAGCATCCGCGAGTTCACCTGCAAGGGATGCACGAACTACTGCGACATCCAGGAATTTACCGTCGAAAACGAGAAGACCTACTGGGGCGACAAGTGCAGTGACAAGTACCGCAAGCGGGCCAAGGTGCCGAAGAAACCGGTAATCCCCGACCTGATGGCTATCTACGACGAGCTTCTCGAGCGTGACTGGCTCCCCGGGGCCGCCGCCGCCGCGGGGCTCGATCTGCCCGCCGCTGCGGGGAAATACCGCATCGGGTTCCCCCGCGCGATGTACTTCTTCGACCGCTATCCCTTCTGGGGCACCTACCTTAGGGCGATGGGGATCGAGGTAGTGACCTCGAGGGCGACGAACAAAAGAATCGTCCATCAGGGAGTCGAGGCGGTCGTCTCAGAGCCGTGCTTCCCTATACAGGTGGCGCACGGCCATGTCGAGTCGCTCCTCGAGGAGGAGGGTCTCGACAGTATCCTCATACCGAACGTCATCGACGCGGAGACCGATATCCCCGAGATCAACTCGTACGTCTGCCCGTGGGGTCAGACCCTGCCGTTCGTCGTTCGGAGCATGCCGTCGCTTCGCGGCCGCGAAGACTTCATATCTGCGCCGCTCGTCCACTTCCGCGAGGGCGAGAGATATGTCGAGAAGGAGCTGCGCCCCTTCGCCGCGAGGTACGGGATCAGCGGGAAGCGCCACAGGAAAGCGGTCAAGGCGGCCTACATCGCGCAGAAGATGTTCCGCGACGCCGTGCGCGAGCATGGGGCGAAGGCTCTCAGGACGCTCGACGAGACTGGCGAGCAGGGGATAATCCTCGTCGGCCGCCCCTACAACATCGTCGACCGCGAGGTCAACCTCAACGTTCCCGGGAAGCTTCGGGACTACTACGGCACGAACGTGATCCCGATATTCTTCGTCGACATCGAGGGCATCGGCATCCGCGACCTCGGCCCCAACATGTTCTGGAACTACGGCAGGAAGATCCTGCAGGCGGCGCGTTACGCCGCGCAGAGGGAGAACCTGCACCTCATATACATAACGAACTTCAAGTGCGGCCCCGACTCTTACGTGAAACACTTTGCGGGCAGAGCGGCGGTGCGCCCCTATCTCACCCTTCAGTTCGACGCGCACGGCAATGACGCCGGCATAATGACGCGCTGCGAGGCCTATCTCGACAGCAAAGGAGTCCTCAGATGGTGGAACACAAAGGAAACCCCCTCGCGGGAAGGACCCTCTACGTCCCGAGAATGTCTTCCGGAGGAGCGGAGGCCTTCTCTGCGGCCTTCAGGTACCTCGGGATAGAGGCCCGGCCCACGCCGGAGGGCGACGAGAGGACATACGAACTGGCGGGAAAGTGCACCTCGGGCGACGAGTGCCTGCCGGCGCGCGTCACGATCGGCAACTTCCTGCGGGTCATCGAGCAGCCCGGGTTCGACGCGGCTAAGACGGCTTTTTTCATGCCGACCGCCGGCGGCCCCTGCCGTTTCGGCCAGTATTCACCCTTTGCCAGGCAGGTCATGGACGAGATGGGGCACGGAGAGGTGCTGATCGTCTCACCCACGAGCGCCGACGGGTACGCGAGCCTCGGCGAGAACGCGGGCGACGCACTCAAGCTCGGCTGGTGGGGACTGGTCGCCAGCGACGCCTTCCGCAAGATGCTGCACATATACAGGCCTTACGAGACAGTGCCTGGAGCCGCGGACGAGGCTCACGAGAAGTCGCTGAAGATCTTCTGCGACACCCTCTCCGACAGGTCCGAGCCGCTCGGCAGCAAACTCGATTCTCTCGTCGGCGCGATGGAGCAGGCCCGCGATATCTTCCGCGCCGTTCCGGCCGACTGGGAGCGCGAGGTGATGCTCGTCGGAGTGGTCGGCGAGATCTTCTGCCGCCTGAGCACCTTCAGTAACGAGGACCTGATAAGGCGCCTCGAGCCGTTCGGGGCGCAGGCGTGGCTCTCCGACATCACCGAATGGGTCCACTACACCGACAGCGACAATATCAGGAACCTAAAGAGGCTCGGGAAGACCTTCTCGACCGGGATGCTCGGAGCGCTGCTGAAGAGGCGAGTGCAACACGGATACGAAAGGAAGCTGCTCAAGCCGCTGAGCGGCGAGTTCGTCGGGGTGGAGGAGCCCCACGACATCCAGGAGGTCCTCGACCTTGCGGCGCAGTATCTCCCGGTGCAGGGGTCCCACGGCGAGATGGTCCTGAGCGTAGGGAAGGCTATCTACATGTACGAGAAGGGCGCTGACGGCATAATCGACATCAGCCCGTTCACCTGCATGAACGGCATCGTCTCCGAGGCGGTCTACCCGAGGGTAAGCGCCGACCACGGGAACATCCCTATCAGGAACTTCTACTTCGACGGGACCCAGACCGATCTCGAAAACGATCTCGGGATATTCATGGAACTCGTACGCAATTATCATCGTAAGAAGACAAGGAAGCGCATCAGGCGGAATGTGGCCTGAGGCTCCGTTTTTGGTTATTATTCATTCTCCCGATGGCTGTATCGGCTGATCCGGGTGTGTCCGTTTCAAACGCACAGGAGGAGAGATGAGGAGAATCATTCCCGCGGTCGCTCTGGCCGCCCTGTTGTCAGTCCTTTCCGCAGTGGTCCCCGCGATCGCCGGCGATAAGATCGAGGTGAAGCTCGACGCCACCGTGGAGACGCTCGGCAACGGCCTCAAGGTGATCCTCGTCGAGGACCACTCTGTGCCGGTGATCAGCTACCAGACGTTCTTCCGTGTGGGGGCGCGCAACGAGCGTGCCGGCATAACGGGCATCTCGCATTTCATGGAACACATGATGTTCAACGGAGCCGAAAAATACGGCCCGAAGGAGTTCGACGCGATCCTCGAGGCGAACGGCGGCTACTCGAACGCGTTCACCTCTGACGATATGACGGCGTACTACGAGGACATCTCCAGCGACGGGCTCGAGCTCTGCGTCGATCTCGACTCGGACAGGATGAAGTCGCTGGCCCTCGCCCCCAAGTTCATCGTAAGCGAGATGGGCGTTGTCATGGAGGAACGACGCCTGCGCACCGACAACTCGGTGGAGGGACAGATGTGGGAGGACCTCGACGCGCTCGCTTTCAAGGCCCATCCTTACAAGTGGCCGGTCCTCGGCTGGATGTCCGACCTCGAGGCCATCGACCGTGACGACTGCGTGGAGTACTTCCGGACATACTACGCCCCCAACAACGCGATACTGATCATCGCCGGTGACTTCGACTCGAAGAAGGCGATGAAGCTGATACATGAATACTACGACGACATTCCGGCACAGCAGCAGCCGAAAGCGGTCCGCACCGTCGAGCCGCCCCAGATGGGCGAGCGCCGGGGAGAGGTCCACAGGAAGGCTGAGTTGCCGGCCGTGCTGATCGCCTATCACACTCCGGATGTGAAAAGCAGCGACATCTACGCGCTCGATGTCCTCCAGCAGATACTGATCGGCGGGGAGAGTTCGAGGCTCTACCGCAGGCTCGTGCGCGAGACCGAAGCCGCCATGTCCGTGGACGCCTCCTTCCCCTGGAGGGTCGATCCCTACCTCTTCGAATTCGACATAAAGATGAAGCCGGGCCATCCTACGCTCGAGGCCGAGGAGGCCGTCTACGCCGAGCTGGCCGACATCGCGGATAACGGGGTCCTCGAGGAGGAGCTCGCCCGCGCGAAGAACGTCCTCGAGGCCGACTTCGTCAGGTCGATGCAGACGGTAAACGGCAGGGCGAGCAAGATCGGCCGGTACGAGATACTCTTCGGCGACTACCGGGAGATCATGAACGTGCCGGACCGCTACAGGGCCGTGACGGCCGATGAGGTCCGCGAGGCCGCCAGGAAATACTTCCAACGGAATAACAGGACTGTCGTGACACTGGTGCCCGAGGCATAGGAGGGTCATTCGATGAGAAGGATATTACCGGTACTTGTCGCGGCGGTCCTCGTCGCCGCCTCGATGTCCGCCGCGGCGGGCACGAAGGACGTAAAGCTCCCCGCCTACGAGGAGTTCGTCCTGAAGAACGGCCTGAAGGTCTTCATAGTCCCGACGAGCGAGGTGCCTCTGGTCACCATGCGTCTCCTCGTGCCCGCGGGCTCGTGCGCCGATCCGGCAGGCGGCGAGGGACTGGCCGGCATGACCGCGAGACTCCTGCTCAAGGGCGCCGGCGGTATGGGCGCCGAGGAGATCTCCGCCTCGATAGAAGGAGTCGGCGGCAGGCTCGAGGCGTGGGCCGGGCGCGATTACGCGATAGTCTATGGCGATTTTCTCTCTCGCGACTTCGAACTCGGTCTCGGCCATCTCGCCCGCGCCGTGACAAGCCCCGATTTCCCCGGCAGCGAGTTCGAGCGCGAGAAGTCGATGGTGCTGGCCGAGGCGATGAGCGTAAAGGATAACCCGTACGCGCTCGCCAACAGGGAGTTTCTCAGGCTCCTGCTCGGCCCTCATCCCTACGGAAACCCGGTCGAAGGCTATCCGGCCAGCGTCAGTGAGATGAAGCGCGACGACGTGGCCGCCTTCCACAGGAGCCGTTACGTCCCGCAGGGCTCCGTGCTGGCCGTCGTGGGTGATATCGACAAGGAAAAGGCGAAAAAGCTGATAGAGAAGAAGCTCGGCGGCTGGAAAGGCGCGGCACCGGCCGATGGCGGCGTCGTCGCTCTCGAGCCCCGTCCGGCCAAGGTCCGCAGGGTGATCGTTATCGACAAGCCGGACCTCACCCAGAGCCAGATCAGGATCGGTAACATCGCTGCCGGCAGGAACACGCCGGACTATTTCGACCTGACCGTGGCGAACAGCGTCCTCGGCGGAGGGTTCACATCGAGGCTGATGGACGAGATCCGCGTCAACCGCGGGCTTTCCTACGGGGCCAGGAGCGTCCTCGGCCAGTACCGCTACGGCGGTTATTTCGGCATTTACACATATACGAAGAACGCGACACTGCGCGAGACGATCGACGTCGCCCTCGAGCAGGTGAGGCTTATGCGCGACGAGAGGGTCGGCGATGAGGAGCTCGCCGGCTGTGAGCGCTACATATCGGGACTCTTCCCCTTCGACATCGAGACGAACGGCGACATCGCCCAGTGGATGACCGACCTCGAGTTCTACGGCCTCGGCGGGGATTTCGTGGAGAAGTACCGCAGCAGGATCGGCGAAGTCTCTCCGGACGGAGTGGAGCGCGTCGCCAGGGAGTACTTCGGCTACGACGGTAACCTCATCATGGTGATGACGAACTACGGGGAGACGAAGGACCAGCTCGAGGGCCTCGGCGACATAGAGATCATACCGGTCACCAAGATAGAGTGATCACCGGGGAAGAAGACCCATCAGTGTGATCTGTCGCCTCAGTCCCTCCACGAGAGGGACTGGCGAGAAACCCAGATCGGCAGAAGCGGCGGAATGGTCGAAGACCTTGTTTTCGAGCAGGCGCCTGACCTGGGCAGGCTTTACCGGCGCTGAAGGGATCAGGGTCAGGGCGGCCAGGGCCGCCCTGAGCGGTATCGGTATCATCGTGATCCTACGGCCGAGCATATCAGCTATCATCGACACGATATCGCGAAGGGAATGCACGCTTCCGCCTGAGATCTCATAGCTCTTTCCCTCTGCCGCCGGCGAGAGGAGAGAGGCGGTGACACACGAGGCGAGATCAAAAGCGGACACCGGCTGGAAAAGGGATCCGCCTCCTCCGGGCATTGGAATCACCCTCTTTGTCGAGATGTATCTTATGAGTTTCGACATGTTCCTGTCGTACGGAGTGCCGTAGATCATGGTAGGCCGCAGCACCGTCCAGGGGATCCCGGATGTCATGACCCTCTTTTCGGCTGCCTCTATCCTGACGGCCTCCTCCCTGTAGCGGGAAAAAAGCCCCGTCGAGCTGATGACGATGATTCTTCTCGCGCCAGGGCAGGCATCAAGAATCGCTCCCGAATGATATACGGATGATATGTTGATTATCGACCTGTCGCCGTCCCAGGCGCGCGAGACCGACGCCGAATCCCGCGCGTCCCCCTCCGCTGCCCTGACGGGCCAGGCGGAAAGGTCGCCCAGGGGGTCCCCCGGCAGTATGAGGCAGGTCACATCGGCGCCCGCGGCGAGCTCCGACTTGAAAAGATCGTCGAGAAAGGCGCGCCCCGTGTTGCCGGATGCGCCCGTTATGAACAGCCTGGTCTGCATACACTGAATCTCAGCCCGCCGTGACGGTCGTCAGCTCGAACTCGGGCGGATCGAGCATCGTCTTCTTGACGGCGCAGAGGTCGACTGTGTGCAGGAGCGCCTTCTTATACTTCTCGGGGAAGTCCGCCGGGAGCACGATCTCGAGGGTGATCCTTGTCACCCTGTGAGTGGTCGGGTCGCGCTCGTCCCTCTGGACGACCTTTATGTCGTCGAGAGGGATCCCCCTTTTCTCGCAGAAGTAGACCGCGTATATCCCAGCGCAGGAGGCGATAGACACCATGAAAAGGGTGAACGGCGCCGGAGCGCTCCCGTCTCCGCCCGCCATGACGGACTGGTCAGTGATCACATCGAATTCGCCCACCCTGGCGCTTGTCTTCTTGTTTCCGGGAAAAGTCACCGTGATTTCCATCTGAATCCCCCCGTCGAGGTCAAATACGATCATCATGACAAGAAAAAATGCCTGAGGGGGGAGTCGAACCCCCACGAGGTCGCCCTCACTGCGCCCTGAACGCAGCGCGTCTACCAGTTCCACCACTCAGGCATTCTCTTTGCAGGTAAGTACAATAATTAAAGCCGGATAGTTTGTCAAGACCGCCGTATTGACGTAGATTCTTGCACATTCAGGCGTATGGGCGTAATATGTCGCCAGTTATGTTGCCAGTGGTCCTGAACGAGGAGGAAAAGATGGCCAGGCTTCTCATTGTTCTCATGTCTATCATGCTTATCGCCGGCTGCGCGCGGGATTATACGAAGGAGATCGATCTCGAGACCGACAAGGCCGAGGACGCCGATTACACGAGCGCCGACCTTACCCGGATAGCCGAAGAGATGGTCATGTCGATACAGGCCGACCATTTCTATACCAGCTACATGGCCGAGCATGGCGGCCAGAAACCGGTCATGATACTCGCCCGCAGCCTCGAGAACAACACGGACGAGCATATCGAAACCAGGATGATCCTCGACAAGATCCGCACCGCGCTCATAAGGGACGGCGTGGCGCAGTTCGTAGACGACAAGGCGTTCGATATGGCACTCGACCAGCTCAACATGCAAGCTACCGACCTCTACGACAACACCAAGGCCGCTCAGCTCGGCCGGTTCGTCGGGGCGCACTATATAATGCGCGGATCGATTGGCAACATCCGCAAGATCGATGGCCGCGAGACGAGGAACTACTACAACATCACGATGACGATCGTCGACATCGAGACCCTCCTGATAACCTGGACCGACGAGGTCGAGTACAAGCGGGCAAGCACGAAAAGCTCGATGCGCTTATAGGCGCCGGGAGCCGGAACGATGACGAGGAAGGCCGCCATCACGGCCCTCGCAGTCCTTGCGGCCGCGGCGGGTTGTGCCACCTATACCGCCCGTATGAGCGATACGGGCATTCTATACTACGACGGCGAGTACGGTCGAGCGATAGACGAGCTCGACAAGCTTGCTCGGTCCTCGTCCAACGAGGACTTGTACCTCTATCTGCTCGAGCGAGGCAAGGTGCGCCTCGCCGCGGGGATGTACGACTCTGCGATAGTCGACATGCGGGCCGCCGAGAATCGCTTTGACGAGATAGAGGGAACGGCCTCTGTGGGCGAGATCGTCTCCCAGTCGATCGTCAGCGACGCGAGCAAGGAATACAAGCCGGAGCCTTATGAGAAGATCCTGCTCAATACTTATCTGCTACTCTCCTATCTCGAGTCGGGGGATATGGAGGGAGCGTATGTGGAGCGGAACCGCGTCATCATGCGCCTCGGTCAGTACCTTGGCCCCGCCGTCGCGGGGAGCGACTCTCTTCTAGATGTTCCATTCGCGAGGTACGTCGCCGCGGTGCTCTATGAGAACGAGGGGAAGCTCGACGATGCGAGGATAGAGTACGACCGTGTTGCGGAGCTCTTTCCGGAGGCCGTCACCTGGGCGCCTAACGCGCACCTGACGGAGATGGTGGTATTTGCCGAGATGGGAAGGGCACCGGTAAAGGTATCGCGAGAGATCAGGGGGTATTTCGCGAAAGTCAACGGCCGGACTTTCGGGTACTTCGCGCTCCCCGGAGGCGGCGGCCAGTATGTATACCCCGTCTCCTCCGCGCTTCTTACCGGGGACGCCAGGCTGGGGACGGTCTTCACCTTCGCCTTCCCCGATTACGTCCGGATGCCGAGGGTCGCCGTCCTGTGCCGCCCCGTCGTGGACGGAGTCGAGGCGGGCACGGCCGTCACGCTCGACGATCTCGAAAGGACGGCGATGGAGGCGTTCAGAAGGGACCTGGGAAAGATCCTTTTGAGGTCGGCGCTGCGGACATACCTGCAGATACTAGCCCAGAACAAGCTCGACGGCGATGCGGGCCGGATCGCCTCGGTCGTGGCCAAGATATTCTCCGCGGTCGAGACAGCCGACACGAGGTCGTGGCAGACCCTTCCCGCGGAGATCGCCGTTTTCAGGATGGAAGTGGCGCCGGGACCGCACGAAGTAGTGCTGAGATATTATGATCGGGGCGGAAGGATGGTCGGAGAATCGGGGTCCCTGAAGGTCTGGGTGGAGGAAGGAAAGAAGGAGATCGCCTGGATGCCCGGCCCTCCGTAGGCCGGCGCCTTCCGGGGGCCGTCACATCTCCCCGAGGATGGTCCTCGCCGAATCCGCGTATACCCCTCCGAGGGACGCGGTCTTCTCCAGCCACATCCTCGCCTCCCTGTCGTTCCCCTGCGAGAGATGCATCAGGCCTAGGTACCATGAATATGTCTCGTTCATCGGCTCTTCCGTCGCGGCGCTCGTGACGAAAAGGATCCCCTTTACGGGGTATCCGCGGTAGAACTCGGAGAGGCCGAGGATCAGCTCGAGGTTGGGGGGCATCACGTCGAACCTGCCCTCGCTGATTCCTGAATGGATGAAGAACCGCGCCCGCGTGAGGAGCCTCGCCGTCTCCTCGTACCTCTTCCTGCCGAACGCCTCGGTCGCGCCCGCTATGATCGTATCGATCTCGGCGAAACCGACGTACGGTATGCCGGCCGTGGCGGGGGGGCTTATCTCGACGCTGCCGGCCCTGTCGTTTCCATTGCCGAGGATCAGCAGGGCGGCGATGATCCCGAGGGCAACTATGGGGAGGCCCCAGGTCAGCGCCCGGAACGCCGGATGGTATTGTCTCTTCCCCTTGTCGTCAGTCATCTTATACCTTGCCAGCGGTCATCCTCTCTGGTACTTTTCGCCTGACCGAGTCTGGCTGAAAATCTGCGGCCAGTCAACGCTGATGTGTGTCTTTTTCGCCGTTTTCCCCCAGACGGGCGAACGGCGGGTCGGCGGCGGTGTACCATAGTAATGAAGATAGTCTGCACGAACAGAAAGGCAAGGCGGGATTACGAGATCCTCGAGACGATGGAGGCAGGCGTGGTCCTCCAGGGGACCGAGGTCAAAAGCCTGCGCGGGGGCGGAGCACATCTGAAGGACTCATACGCCGCCATCGAGGGGGAGGAGCTCTTCCTCTACAACGCCCACATCGCCCCGTACGAGCAGGGGAACAGGTTCAACCACGAGCCCCTCAGGACGAGGAAGCTGCTGATGCACGCCAGAGAGATCCACAGGCTCCTCGGGAAGATCCAGGAGAAGGGGCTCACCCTGATCCCGCTGAAGCTCTATTTCAACGACGCGGGGAAGGTCAAGGTGGAGCTGGGGCTGGCGAAGGGCCGCAGGGCGTACGACAAGAGGCGCGAGATCGCCGACCGGGACGCGAAAAGAGAGATGAGCAGAGCGCTCAAGGACGAGGAACGCAAATAGTGGGTATTAAACGGCACATACCGGTCCTGGCGGCATTCCTCGCCGCCTCGGTGATCCTGGCGGCGGCGGCGTGGGCTAACGACCCGGAGAAGGTCGAGCCGGTGCGCACGCTCGGCGTGGTCTACGGGGACGGACGGGCGACTGAAAACGTCCCCCTCTACCGTCTCGCCGAGCCGAGCGAAGAGCTCTTCATATCGGCGTACGATATCGCGAGGATATTCAGGGCGACCCGGTACTGGAACGCAGGCGCGAGAAAGCTCGTCCTGCGCGTGGAGAGCCATTCATTCATGCTGACGATCGACACCAGGGTGGTGGTCGTCGATGACGAGCCCGTCCTGATAAGGATCCCCGTCTCGTACGCCAATGGGTCTGTGATGGTGCCTCTCGAGTTCGTTTCGAGCATACTCGCCCCGATGACGCTCGAGCAGATAGAGCTCGACGAGGAGAGGCTCGTGATGACGATCGGGTCGCCGCGCTACAATATCACGTCGGTGGATTTCGAGGAGGGCGAGGACGGGACAAGGGCGGTGCTGACGCTGACCGAGGAGCTTCTCTACCATGTCGACAGCGAGACCCCGGGCCTGCTGAGGCTTAAGATATATGGAGGCCGGCTTAACACGCTGAAGATCGACGCGACAGAGGGCCTCGGCCTCTTCAACCGCGTACGGGCCGAGCAGACCGAGCACGACTCGTATCTCTTCTTCGACGTCGACAGGTCGGCTGAGACCTTCCGCGTCGAGTTCACCGGGCCTTCCGCGGACGGCCGGAGAAAGCTGGTGATCCATGTCGAGAAGGGAGAGCTTCCCGAGATCCCGGATGTCGACTACGCCGGCCGCAGGATGACGGAGATCCTGGACGACTCCCGCAGGACCGGCAGGCGGAAGATCGTGCGCGTGGCGATCGATCCCGGGCACGGCGGCATCGACAAGGGCAAGACCGGTCCGACCGGGCTGATGGAGAAAGAGGTCAACCTCGACATCGCCATGAAGCTGCGAGACCTCCTTGTCAGCGATTACGGAATGGAAGTGATCATGACCAGGACAGAGGACGTGCTGGTCCCCTTGATGCGCAGGGCCGAGATCGCCAACTCGGAAGGGGCCGACATATTCGTAAGCATTCACTGCAACGGCTGGTTCCATCCTGACGCCGGCGGCTACGAGACATTCTTCCTCTCCCAGGCAAAGACCGAGGAGGCTACAAGGCTCGCGATGGAGGAGAACGCCTCGATGCAGTTCGAAGGAACCGGCGTGAGCCCCGAGGAACTCGACGACCTCGGTTTCATGCTGTGGGACATGGTCCAGAACGAATTTGTCACAGAGAGCAGCGAGCTCGCCGAGCTGATACAGAGAGAGCTGGGCGATGCCGTCGAGATAAGGAACAGGGGAGTCAAGCAGGCCGGGCTTATAGTCCTGAAGGGTTGCAGGATGCCCGCGGTGCTGGTCGAGGCTGCCTTTCTCTCCAATCCCCATGAAGAGAGGCTGCTCGCCGACAGGCGGTTCCGCGAGGAAGTCGCCCGCGGGATAGCTGAGGCGATACAGAGATACCGCGCAAGGTCCTCCGGGCCGGGCGCTGGGGAGTGAGGAAAACGGACCTCGGCAGGAAGATAGTCGCCGTCATCATCATTCTCGCGGCCGTGATCACCTCGGTCTACGGGATCCGGCGATGGGCGGCCCGGGAGAAGGGAGAGATCCCCGGCATCCAGCAGGTATCCGAGGAGACAAGGAGCGTCACACTCTACTTTGCCGGGCGCGACGCCGACGGCCTGGTAGCCGAGACCAGGGAGATCCCTGTCAGGGAGGGGATCGTCAACGAGGTCAAGGCCGTCATGGCAGCCATGCTCGCGGGGCCGGAGGACGGGGGCGCGGTCTCGGCGATCCCGATGGGGACCGCCATCCTCCAGGTATTCTGGGTCGAGGATACGGAGACCCTCTATCTTGATTTCAATAAGGGCATAACGACAGGCGACGGCAGCACCGCCGAGTACTACACGATAACTACGATAATCAGGACAATAGGCGCGAATTTCCCGCAGGCGGGCAGGGTGCAGCTGCTTGTAGAGGGATACCCGGTCGAGACGCTGGCGGGGCATTACGGCGTCAGCAAGCCTATAGACATCAGGAAATGGAGGTAGCCCGGCGACCGTGGCGCCGGCAGGAACAGATGGATGGCGGAAGAGACAGGCCGATCGGCGTATTCGACTCCGGCGTAGGCGGGCTCACCGTCGTCAGGGAGCTGATGGCGCTTCTCCCGGGCGAGGACATCGTCTATTTCGGCGACACCGCGAGGGTGCCTTACGGCACGAAGAGCGCGGAGACGGTCGTCAGGTTCGCCCGCGAGGACCTCGCGTTCCTAAGGAGCAGGGACGTGAAGCTGATCATCGTCGCGTGCAACACCGCCTCCTCCATCGCTCTCCCTCGGCTCGCCGACGAGGCGGACATACCGGTGATCGGCGTGCTGCTCCCCGGCGCGAGGGGAGCCGCGGCGGCGACGCGCAACGACCGGGTCGCGGTCATAGGCACGACCGCTACGATAACCACTGGGGCCTACGAGAAGGCCCTCCACGACATATACAGCGGGCTCGAGATCATGTCGCGCCCCTGCCCCCTCTTCGTATCGCTGGCGGAGGAAGGCTGGGTCGACGACGAGGTCGCGCTGATGGTCGCAAGGCGCTATCTCGAGCCTCTGGCGGAATTCGGGGCGGATACGCTCGTGCTGGGCTGCACCCATTATCCCCTGCTCAAGGGCGTGATCTCCAGTGTGATGGGCGGTGATGTCGTCCTTGTCGACTCGGCGACGGAGACCGCTGCCGAGGTAAAAGAGACGCTCGCGTCATCGGGCCTCCTTTCGGAAAACGACTCGGGGGGGCAGATCTATGTCTACCTGAGCGACATCCCATACAGGTTCAGGGAGGTCGGTGAGAGGTTTCTCGGGCGGCCGATCGAGAGCGTAGAGCAGGTGGCGGGGCCAGGCGGTGAAGAAAGAGAGGACCGATGCCGAGACATGACGGCAGGAAGAGCGGCGAGCTCAGAGCGATAACGATAAAGAGAAGGTTCATAAGCAGCGCTGAAGACTCGGTCCTCTTCGGGATGGGGCGCACCAGGGTCCTCTGTACCGCCACGGTCGAGGACGGCGTCCCCTCATTCCTCAAGGGGAGCGGCAGGGGCTGGATAACAGCCGAGTACGGCATGCTCCCGCGCTCGAGCCCGCAGAGGATTTCGCGCGAGTCGGTGAAGGGAAGGGTCAAGGGGCGGACGCAGGAGATACAGAGGCTGATCGGCCGCTCGATTCGGGCCGGCGTCGACCTGGAAAAGATAGGCGAGAGGACGATAACGGTCGACTGCGACGTCCTCGAGGCGGACGGTGGAACACGCACGGCGTCGGTCAGCGGCGGATTCATGGCGGTCGCCTCGGCCCTGCGCCGGCTCAGGATCGCAGATGGCGCGATCGATTCCTTTGTGGCCGCGGTGAGCGTCGGTATCGTCGGCGGCAGGACGGCCCTCGATCTCGACTACGTCGAGGACTCGTCGGCCGAGGTCGACATGAACGTGGTGATGAACGGGCGCGGCGAGTTGATCGAGATACAGGGCACTGCCGAGAACGGCACCTTCACCGAGAAGGATCTCGGCAGGATGCTCAAAGCGGCCCGAAAAGGGATCGGCGCGATAGTCAGGGAACAGAAAGCGGGGCTCCGCTGGAGATGAAGATAGTAGTGGCATCCCGCAACGCCGGCAAGTTCGCGGAGATCTCCGGCATCCTCTCCGGCTCGGGACTGGAGCTCGCCGGCCTGGGCGGCTTTACCCCCTATCCGGAGCCGGAGGAGACAGGAGCGACTTTTCTCGAGAACGCTGTGATAAAAGCACGGGCGGCACACGCCGCCACGGGCCTTCCGGCGCTGGCCGATGATTCGGGGCTGGAGGTCGATGCCCTCGGCGGCGCGCCGGGGATCCGTTCGGCCAGGTACGGCGGCGACGGCCTGAACGACGCGGGAAGATACATGAAACTGCTCGAGGAGCTCGAGGGGACGCCGGAAAAGGAGAGGTCCGCGCGGTTCCGGTGCGTGATGGTCCTCTACCCCGCGCCTGGCGGGGACGGAGGCGCGCTCGTCACAGAGGGGATCCTCGAGGGACGCATCACGAGGGAGCCGGCCGGGGAGAACGGGTTCGGCTATGACCCGGTTTTCTTTATCCCCGGGGCGGGAAAGACGGCTGCGGAGATGACGCCCGAGGAAAAGAACTCGATCAGCCACAGGTACCGGGCGCTCGTGGAGATGCGAGCGATGCTGGGCCGCGGCGGACGGCCACTCGAGTGAACGGCGCCGCGCCGCGGCAGGAAACGGTCCGACGAATAATCATCGCTCCGGCCGTGTATATCATGAGGCAGTTCACTGCGGCTGATATATATACAGAGTACAAGGAGGACGCGATTTGCTCTCGATAGAGAATGTCACGAAGAGGTATGAAGGGCATACCGCCGTCGACGATCTCTCCCTCACGATAGAGCCGGGAGTGGTATACGGGTTGCTCGGGCCGAACGGCGCTGGCAAGACGACGACGATCCGGATGACGATGGGCATCATCGAGCCCGACGAGGGGAAGATAGAGATATTCGGCGAGCCCTTCAGCGAGTCCATGAAGGAGAGGATCGGGTACCTGCCCGAGGAGAGGGGCATGTACCGCAAGATGAAGGTCCTCGATCACATCATCTTCCTGGCCGAGATAAAGGGAGTGCCCGCCAGGACCGCGGCAGAGCGGGCGAAGCGCTGGCTCGAGCGCGTCGACCTGGCCGGTTGGGAGGACAAGCCCGTCGAGGCCCTCTCGAAGGGGATGCAGCAGAAGATACAGTTCATATCGACGGTCATCCACGAGCCGCAGATGGTGATACTCGACGAGCCGTTCACGGGCCTCGACCCGATCAACACTCAGCTTCTCAAGGACGTCATCATCGAGATGAAGGACGAAGGGCGCACCGTGATCCTCTCGACCCATCTGATGGACCAGGTCGAGAAGCTCTGTGAGAGGATCTGCCTGATAAACAGGGGCCGGAAGGTTCTCGAGGGCGGCCTTGCCGACATAAAGATGAGGTTCAGCAAAAACGTCGTCGCGATGAGGTACTCGGGTAGCGCGAGCGAGCTCGAGAGCCACCCGGACGTCGAGAAGATCGGTGAGTTCGGCCAGGGCCTCTCGGTCACCCTCGCGGAGGGCGCGGACCCCTCGAGGATGCTGCGCTACGCGCTCGATCACGGTCGGGTAGACAGGTTCGAGGTCGGCGAGATGTCGCTGCACGACATCTTCATAGCCCAGGTCAGGGCGAAGGGGGGTGAGCTCGATGAAGAAAATGCTGCTCGTGGTAAGGCGTGAGTATCTCGATCGAGTGAAGAAGAAGAGCTTCCTCATCGGGACGATCCTGGGCCCGGTCCTGATGGGCCTGCTTATATTCGCCCCGGCCCTTCTGTTCAGGCTATCCCCGGAGACGCAGACTTCGGTCACCGTCATCGACCTGACCGGGAAAGTATTCGAGCAGATGAAGGCCTCGCTCTCCGACACGCTCGGCGACGGCACACCGAAATTCCGCTTCTCGAAGTACGAGACGGACGAGGCAGGCCTCGACGAGGCGAAACGAATGCTCAATTTCGAGGTCGAGAACGACGCGATCGAGGGCTACCTGGTAATCCCCGCCGACATCATCGATTCGGGAAAGGCCTCGTTCTTTGGAAAGCGCATCGGTGACATAAAGACGCTCGAGCGCCTCGAGAGCGCGCTGAGCAATGTCGTCATCGGGATGAGGCTCTCATCGAGAGGGCTCGATTACAGTGAGGTCAAGGGGCTGGTAAAGACGGTTGACCTCGAGACTATGCAGGTCACCGGGAAGGGTGAGGAGAAGCGCGGCGGGTTCGATTTCGTCTTCATGTCGAGCTTCCTCTTCATAATGCTGCTCTATATGACGATACTAATGTGGGGGGTCGCGGTCGAGCGGTCGATCATCGAGGAAAAGAACAACCGCGTGATCGAGGTGCTTCTCTCCTCGCTCAAGCCGGAGGACCTGCTCTTCGGCAAGATATTCGGCATCGGCGCCGTGGGGCTGACGCAGTACGCTATCTGGGGGCTGTTCGGGACGATAATGACCGCCTACGGCCTGACCATGGGCGGCCCCGTGGCCGAGTTCGCCGGGAACCTTTCCTTCGCGACGCTCGGGTTCTTCATTCTATACTATCTTCTCGGGTTCCTTTTCTACGCGACGATGTTCGCAGGCATAGGATCGGTGTGCAACACCGACCAGGAGGCGCAGCAGATGCAGACTCCGGTCGTACTCTGTCTCGTCTTCACCATCCTCCTGCCGATGATGGTCATCCAGAGGCCGGACAGCACCTTCGCCACGGTGATCAGCCTGATACCGTTTTTCACCCCGATAGTGATGTTCATGAGGATAAACGTGCTGATGCCTCCCCTCTGGCAGATAGCGCTGAGCATCGTCCTGATGGTCCTCGCCATAAGGATCGCCGGAACCCTGGCCGCGAAGATATTCCGGACGGGTATCCTGATGTACGGGAAGAAACCGGACGCGAGGGAGATCCTCAAATGGCTTAAAAGGGCCTAGGCGCAGGAGGGATCGAGAAGCCATGATAGATAAACTAACCGAGATATACGAGGAGTTCAAAAAGCAGGGGGTCGCCGACCCCCTGCGCGAGACATTGCGGCTCGCCGATCTTGTTTCGGGCGGGGCCCTCAGGCGTGCCGATCCGTCCCTTCTCGCGAGGGGGCTCGATCCGGCGGGCATCGCCAGGGAGAGGGCCTCGGGAAAGCCGCTCGAGTATATCCTCGGGGTGGCTCCGTTCCTCGGGGAGCTGCTCGAGTGCCGCGAGGGCGCGCTCATCCCGCGCGAGGAGACGGAGCTTCTCACCCTCACGTGCATCGATTTCATCGAGAGGGAGCGTGAGGCGGGCGTAACGCGCCCGAAGATCATCGAGCTCGGCACGGGCAGCGGCAACATCGCGGTCCTTCTCGCGTTGAAGACCGAAGGCGCGGAGATCTACGCCTCGGACATCAGCGAGGAAGCGGTCGGGATCGCCTTGTCGAACGTGGAGAGATGCGGCGTTGCCGGCAGGGTGACCTTGCTCAGCGGCGACATGTTCGAGCCGATGAGGGGAAAAGGCCTCGAAGGGGCCGTCGATCTCGTCGTATGCAACCCGCCCTACATACCTTCAACGTCGGTCGACAGGCTCGACCCCCAGATCGTCGAGCACGAGCCGAGAGTGGCTCTGGACGCCGGGGCCTACGGGCTCGACATATTCCAGCGGCTGATAAAGGGGGCCCCAGAGTTTCTCCGGCCCGGGGGGATGCTGGCCTTCGAGATCGGCGCCGGGCAGGAGAAGCTCGTGTCGAGGCTGTTGAGCAAGGCGGGCGACACGTATCAGTCGATCGGGCGGATCGACGACGGCGCCGAGGTCCGCGTGTTAACCGCGATCCGCATATAGAAAGATCCCCGCGCAGGGCGGGGATCTCACGTCATCCAGATATATGTAAAGAACCTAGAACTTTATGATTCCGTAGTCCACCCGGACCTGCCAGTACTTGAACATCGGGGCGTCGCCCGGCGTGGTGAACATGTGGTACTCGAATTCGAAGCTCACACCGGTCGTAAGTATGAACCAGTAGTCGAGCCCGATTCCGATCGAGCCGCCGTATTCCGTCGTGTTCTCAGAGACGCCGCCGACAGAGTGTCCTCCCAGCCTGCTGATCGTGTTGTAGACTCCGCCCGCAGCCGCCACGTTGAATTGAAGCATCGGGCTGATCGTGAAGTAGTACCGTCCCTTCAGAAGGATCGGGAGGATGCTCAGCCTCTCGGTGAAGTCTCCGCCCCCCTCGTCCTGAGCGGAGGACACCGTGTACTTGTAATAGTGGACTATGTCGTACCCGGCGGCAAATCCGAGACAGAACTCGTTGTTCAGCATCTTGCCCGCGAAAAAGTCCACTCCGACAAACCCGTTCTGGGCGTCGTCGACCATCGCCTTGTTGTAGGCGCCGCCGATGTATATGACGGCCTTGTCGGCGTTCGCCTGACCGAGGACCGGCACGGCGAAGAGCAGGGCGGCCAGAGACAGCAACAGCATGCGAGAGACCAATTTCCTCGATTTCAACTCAGTCCTCCGATCAGAGCGGTAACTACTGGTATTATAGGATTTTTATAATAAACCCGCGCCCCGCAGTCAAGCGGTTTTACCTCTTCGCAAGGGTGCAGCCCGGGGCGCATTTTCTTTGATATCAAGGCTCTTTTGGTTTACATTCGGAATCCGGCGGCCATGCCCGGCGCGGCCGCGCAGGAGGAGGAGATGCGTTGAAGGTCCTGATGGTCCAGACGTTCCATTTCCGCCGCGGCGGGGATTCGACATATATGCTCAGCCTGAGCGCGCTCCTCAGGGAGAAGGGACACGAGGTCGTCCATTTCGCGATGAGCCACCCGGATAATTTCCCATCTCCCCATTCGGAGTATTTCCCCGGCGAGATCGATTTCCCGGCACTGCTCGATAACTCCTCGCCCGCTTCGGCCTGGAAGGTCCTGACCAGGTCGATAAGCAGCAGGGAGGCGAGGGACAAGATCGCCAGGCTCGCAGACGACACAAAGCCCGACATCGCGCATTTCCACAACATACACGGTCACCTGACCACTTCGATCATCGGGCCGCTCGTGAAGCGCGGGATCCCTATCGTCTGGACCTGCCACGATTACAGGCTCGTCTGCCCGAACACATCGCTGCTCAGCCATGGAGAGGTCTGCGAGAGATGCCTGCCGGTGAGGTACTGGAACGCCCCGCTGCAGAGGTGCAAGAAGGGGAGCTTTGCGGCGAGCTTCGTGGCGATGCTCTCCGCCTCGTGGGAGAGGATGACGGGCGTGCCGCGCAGGATCGACAGGTTCATCGCGCCGAGCCGGTTTCTCGCCGGCAAGCTCGTCGAGGGGCGTATAGACGGGAGCAGGATAACGGTGATACCGAACTTCACCGCCCTGGACGCGCGCAGCGATGTCCCGGAAGGGGATTACTTCATATATACCGGGCGGCTGCTCCCCGAGAAGGGGATAGATCTGCTGATAAGGGCCGCCGGCGCCGTCGAGGGAGCGAGGTTGCTGATAGTCGGCGAGGGGCCGATGGAAGGACAGCTGAAAAAGGAGGCAGAGAAGTATGGAGGCGGCCGCGTCGAGTTTACCGGCTTCCTCAGCGGGGAGGACTTCGCGAGGACGGTGGCGGGGACCCGCTTCGTTGTTCTGCCGTCGCGCTGGTACGAGAACCTCCCCTTCTCGATAATGGAGGCTATGGCGGCGGGCAAGCCTGTCGTCGCCTCTGATATCGGCGGGATCCCCGAGATGGTCGACGACGGCGTTACCGGCATGCTCTTCCCCTCAGGGGACGTGAAGGCGCTGAGGGACTGCCTCGAGAGGATGAACGGCGACGCGGAGCTCAGGAGGGAGATGGGGATGAAGGGCCGGGAGAAGGCCGAGCGCCTCTACGGAAGGGAAAAGCATTACGTGGATATCATGGAGATATACGGCGCCGTGCGGAAGGCCCGTAGCTGAGAACAGTCGCCGGGGTTTACCCCGGTGACAAAACAGTCGCCGGGGATCACGCCGGCGATAAAACAGTTGCAGGGGATGGTCCTGAAGATTATATAGCTATCCTGCAAGGGGTCGGGGTGTAGCGCAGTCCGGTTAGCGCGCCTGCTTTGGGAGCAGGAAGTCGCTGGTTCGAATCCAGTCACCCCGACTTATTATTTTGCGATGAAGAATCTGGTCGTCCCCCTGGTGAATGCCTTGTATTTGATCCCCATCGCCGAGAGCTTCCTGCCGATAATCCTGTAGTCGAATCCGAAATGTGTCCCCCAGCCGGACCGGCTGTCACGGAAGACGGTGACATCCCCGTTTTTCAGCAGAGTCTTCAGATACCTGAAATACAGGGCGGCTCCCCCCGGAAGTTCATTGAGATCGTACCTGTACAGGATCGTCTTGAGCAGGAATTTGAATGTCCCGACAGGGCCGACCTCGATAGGGGCTGACAGTACCAGCGTACCTCCCGGGGCCGTCGCGTCGATCAGGTTCCGGATCGCGATATCGAGATCTCCCACATGCTCGAGCGTCTCGAAACACGTTACAAGATCAAATCGCCCCGCGTCCGCCGGCTCGTTCAGCTCGAAAAAACGAAAATCGATATCCGGGTATCTTGCCTTCCCGTCGTCAAGCTCCTCCCTGTTGTGCCCGAATCCCACAGTCTTGCGCGGACCTATATGGCGTGCTACCAGGTCGGTTACAAACCCGTTGCTGCACCCGAAGTCCGCATATGTAAGATCCTTCCTGTCTCCCACCCCTGCCCGGTCGATAACACGGAAGATAGACCTCAGCCTCAGCTTATGCGGGATGTTCTTGAGCCTTCTGTCGGTATAGGTCAGATCATGCCTTATCATATATTATCCCGGGGTCAAGAAGGCCTGGATCCATTATTGACCGGGGTAAAGCCTGGAATCATTATCTAACATAATGAACCGGACGCAATCCAGATAATGTTAGAGGCGATTATCCATTGCCTCGCATCGCTTGACAGCCGGCGGGTCCGGGCGTATATTGTAGAATAATAGTACGATTATTCCATAATATGCTGAGGAGACACGGATGAAAGGAATACTGAGGCTTTCGGAGGCGGCTTCGATGGCTTATCACGCCCTCGCCGTCCTTGCAGGCGACCCGGACAGTCACTTCACAGCGGGAGAGATATCAAGGACGATCTCAGGATCAGAGGCTCATCTGGCAAAGGTGATGCGCAGGCTCGTAAGGGCGGGGCTTGTCACTTCGACAAGGGGCCCGGGGGGCGGGTTCAAGATAGCCAGGCCGGCCATCGAGATCACGCTTCTCGACATCTACGAGGCGGTCGAGGGGAAATTCCAGCTGGCCGACTGCATGCTGGACGAGCCCTGCTGTAACGAGAACGACTGCATCATGGGCTCGCTGATCAGCTCGGTAAACCTCGAGGTACTCGAGTTCTTCAGGTCGCGAAAGCTCTCCGATTTCGCCGAATCGTGCAGGCTGGGTAAGGAGGCCGGCTGAGGTGATACGCCGCTCGGGCATAAGATCGAGAGGCGGAGCCGGGCGCGTCCGGGCAGCCGCGGCGGCGGTCGCAGCGTGGACGGTCATCGCGCTGGCCCCGGTCCTGATACTGTCGCAGGCGGCATATGCCGGCGGCGATGATGAGCAGAAGAGGCTTGCCGAGGACGCCGGCGCGGGGTTCTCCGGTGAGGCGGCGCTCGGCGGCGGCCCGTCCCTCGAGGACTACCTCGCTTACGCCGCCCACAGTAGCCCGCGCCTAAGGGCCGCCTATTATGACTGGACGAGCAGGCTCGAAAGGGTGCCTGTCGTGTCCAGCCTTCCGGAGCCGGTATTCTCATACATGTATTTCGTAGAGAGCGTAGAGACGAGGGTCGGCCCGCAGAGGCAGAAGTTCAGCCTGAGCCAGGCGTTCCCGTGGTTCGGGACCCTCGGGGCCCGCGAGTCGGTCGCAGAGCAGGAGGCATGGGCCGCGTACCGAAGGTTCCAGGCGGAGAAGCTCCGCCTCGCCTACAGGGTCCGGAAGGCCTACAGTGAGTATTACCTGATCGGCAGGCGGATCGCGATAGAGCGTTCGACGCTCGAACTCCTGAGCAGCTGGGAGTCGATCAGCCGGGTGAGGTTCGAGACTGGGCAGACCGGGCGGAGCGATCTGGTCAGGATAGAGATCGAGATGGCGCGGGTCGCCGACGACCTGCGCTCTCTCGAGGATTCGAAGTCGTCGGCCGCCGAGGAGATGAGGAACGTGCTCGGGGCGCCTGAAGACACGGAGATACCCTTCCCGGACGCCATGCCCAGGCCGGCGGTGATCGAGCCCGACACGGTCATGTCGGCGGTCCTGAGCGGCAACCCCTCGATACTGGCGATCGACCACATGATCCTGCGTGATGAGAACGCGCTGAGGCTCGCAGGCAAGTCGTCGTACCCGGACTTTGCCCTGGGCCTTGAATATATCGATACGGGGCCGGCCCTCGACCCGGCCATGCCCGAGAGCGGCAAGGATCCGTGGATGGTAAGCCTGAGCCTGAAGCTCCCGGTCTGGTTCGGCAGGAACAGCGCGTTGAAGGACGAGGCGATGGCGAGGCTCGAGATGAACCGGTACGAAAGGATAGACACGGAGAGCGACCTGCGGGCCCGCATGGCGAATCTTCTTGTCGAGTACAGGGACGCGTCCGCGAAGACGGAGCTCTACGCTGGGCAGCTGATCCCGAAGGCCGAGGAATCGCTCGCCGTCACACTGACCGAGTATGAAGGGGGCGAAGCCGATTTCCTGCATGTGCTCGATGCGCAGAGGCTTCTGCTCGACCTGAGGCTGGAGATGGAGGAGGCGCAGGTCAAGCGGGAGATCAGCGCCGCCGAACTCGAGATGCTGGCCGGGAGGTCGTTCCGGCCGGCCGATTGAAGGAGGACGGAGATGAAACAGATTTTCACGATCCTGATCGTGGCGCTGGTCGCCTTCGCGGTGGCCGCGCCGGCTGTGAGCGCTCAGGAAAAGAAAGAGACCGGGAAGAAAGCCCTGATCCCCGAGGGGTTCAAGGCGCAGACGACTTGCCCGGTGATGGGTGGAGAGATAACCTCTGACTCGTACGTCGACTACCAGGGCCAGAGGATCTATTTCTGCTGCCCCGGGTGCGAGGGCACCTTCCTCGCCGATCCCGAGAAGTATTTCGAGGCGGCGGCAAAGGACAGCACCCTGTTCGAGAACGTGCAGACGACGTGCCCGGTTATGGGGAACCCCATCGACAGTAAGTATTTCACCTACTACAAGGGCCGGGGGATCTACTTCTGCTGCGCGGGCTGCATAGAGAAGTTCAACGCCGATCCTGACAAGTACCTCAAGGCGATGAGAGAGGCGGAGATCAAGGGCGGAAAAAAGGGCCAGGATGTTCCCGAGGGTCATGGCCACGGTCACAGTGATGGAAACTGAGAAGAAGGATAAGAGGATGTCCCGGCGCGCCCGCACGATCACGCTGGCGGCGCTGGTCGCAGCCGCTTTCATCGCCGGCTACCTGATCCGCGGACGAAGCGAAGCCCCGCCTGTAAGCGACAAGCAGGGGCATCAGGCAGTAGCCGAGGTCTGGACCTGCTCGATGCACCCTCAGATCAGGATGCCCGGGCCCGGCAAGTGCCCGATCTGCTTCATGGACCTGATACCAGTCGAGCAGCTGGCGGGAGAGGACCTCGGCGACAGGCGGCTAGCGATGAGCGAATCGGCGATAAAGCTCGCGGAGATCGAGACGTCGCCGGTGTCGCGCAGGCCGGCGGCGGCGGTCATCCGCTCCGTAGGCAGCGTGGCGTTCGACGAGACCCGGATCTCGGAGATCACCGCCTGGGTGCCGGGACGCATCGAGAAGCTCCTGGTGAACTTCACCGGCGCCGTGGTGAGGCGCGGCGATCCGCTGGCCGAGATATATTCACCGGCGCTTGTCATCGCCCAGGAGGAGCTCGTGCAGGCGAAACGCTCGTCAGACGCCGCGCCAGGAGACGCCGCAGCCGCGGCGATGCTCGACGCGGCGCGGGAGAAGCTCCGCCAGTACGGGATGACCGCCGGGCAGATAGAGGCTGTCGAAACAGAGGGAAAGGCAAGCAGGAGCGTCGTGACGCACGCCCCCTCGTCAGGGGTCGTAGTGGACCTCGCCGCGAAGGAAGGACAGTACCTGAAGACCGGCGCTGTCCTCATGAAGATAGCCGACCTGTCGAAGGTCTGGGTGACGCTCAGGGCGTTCCAGAGCGACCTGCCCCTTGTCAGGCCGGGGCAGGAGGTCGTGTTCACCTCGACTGCCCTTCCCGGAGAGACCTTCAAGGGAAAGGTCGTCTTCGTCGACCCGGTCCTCGATCCGAAGACGATGACGGCCGGAGTCAGGGCCGTCGCTTCGAACGATGAGGGCAGGCTCAGACCCGACATGTTCGTCGGCGGGGAGATATCCGTTCCGCTCCGCGCCGATGGCAGGACTTTCAAGCCCGGCAGCGGAAAACAGGCAGGGGATCCTCTCGTGATCCCCGCGACAGCGCCGCTGCTCACAGGGAAGAGGGCTGTCGTGTACGTGCGGCTGCCGGATACCGTGGAACCCGTCTTCGAGGGGAGGGAGGTCGTTCTCGGCCCGAGGGCCGGCGAGAGTTACGTCGTCCTTTCCGGCCTCGAGGAAGGGGAGCAGGTAGTCACCAGCGGCGCTTTCAAGCTGGACAGCGAGATGCAGATAAGGGCGAAGCGTTCGATGATGGATCCCGGCGCAGGAGAGGCGCAGCCTGTCAGGATGCCGGCTGAAGGTCCCGACAATGAACGGCCTTTCGGCCACATCACGACGGGCTCGGTGGCGCTCAGGGAGCTCGGGCCTGTCTACGGGGCCTACTTCGATGTGCAGATGGCTCTCGCCAGGGACGATCACGCGAAAGCGGTCGCCGCGTACAAGGACCTGGTAAAGAAGACTGAAGCTGTCGACATGACCCTCTTCAAAAGGCCGGCGCACGGGATCTGGATGGACATCTCGGCGAAGATGAAGAAATATGCGGCCGAAGGCGCAGAGTCGAAAGACATCAAGGCGGCCAGAGACTCGTTCTATCATCTCTCGAAGGCGGTGATCGAGCTCCAGGAAAGGATAGGGCACCCCGGGGGTGATTTCTTCCTGACATTCTGCCCGATGGCCCGCGACAACGCCGGGGCGTTCTGGATCCAGGAGGTCGACACGGTGTACAACTCGTTCTACGGTGCCGCCATGCTGCGCTGCGGATCGATCGAGAAGAGACTGCCAGCCGTGGGGGGTGAATGATCCCCATGCAACCCGGTGGGCCGGCCGATAAGGGGCCTTCCCTGCTCGACAGGGTGATCAGGTTCTCTCTCGAGAACCGCCTGGTCGTCCTGATCCTGCTGCTGGCCATCATTCTGTGGGGAGTGATGGTCGCGCCTTTCGACTGGCATACCAGCAGCCTCCCGCGCGACCCGGTGCCGGTCGACGCGATTCCCGACATCGGAGAGAACCAGCAGATCGTATTCACGAAATGGATGGGGCGCTCGCCCCGCGACATCGAGGACCAGGTCACATATCCGCTCACGGTCTCCCTTCTCGGCATACCCGGCGTAAAGACGATACGGAGCTACTCCTATTTCGGGTTCTCGACTATCTACGTGATATTCAAGGACGGCGTCGAGTTCTACTGGTCGCGCTCGAGGGTCCTCGAGAAGCTCGCTTCCCTCCCGCCGGACGCCATGCCGGACGGAGCGAGCCCGACGCTCGGGCCGGATGCGACAGCCATCGGACAGGTTTTCTGGTACACCCTCGAGGGGTACGGTTCGGACGGCGAGCCGTCCGGGGGATGGGACCTCGAGGAGCTGCGCTCGATCCAGGATTGGACCGTAAGATATGCCCTGATGTCGGCGGGCGGGGTCTCCGAGGTCGCCTCTATAGGCGGGTTCGTGCGTGAGTATCAAGTCGACGTCGATCCCGACGCGATGTTCGCCTACGGGATAGGGCTCGGGCAGGTCTACGACGCGGTGCGGATGTCGAACATCGACACGGGCGCGCGGACGATCGAGATCAACCGTGTCGAGTATGTGATCAGGGGGCTCGGATTCATAAAGGATGAGGGCGATCTGGAGAACACGGTGATCCTCGAGCGCGGTGGAGTGCCGGTGCGCGTGGGCGATATAGCCTCAGTCACGATCGGGCCCGCCGCGAGGCGGGGGGCGCTCGACAAGGGGGGCGCCGAGGCCGTCGGCGGCGTCGTTGTCGTGCGGTACGGCGAGAATCCCCTAGAGGCGATAAAGAACGTCAAGAAGAAGATCGCCGAGATATCCCCGGGGCTTCCTAAAAAGACTCTCCCCGACGGGACGGTCTCCCAGGTCAGGATCGTCCCCTTCTACGACAGGACGGGCCTGATCTACGAGACGCTCGGAACCCTTAACACGGCGCTGATCGACGAGATCCTCGTGACTATCATAGTCGTCCTCGTCATGGTGATGAACCTGCGCGCGGCGCTGCTTATATCGGGACTTCTGCCGCTTACGGTGCTGACAGTCTTCATCGCGATGAAGACCTTCGGCGTCGACGCGAACATCGTTGCGCTCTCGGGAATCGCGATCGCCATCGGCACGATAGTCGACATGGGGATCGTGATAACGGAGAACATCCTGCGGCATCTCGCCGCGGCCGGGCCGGAGGAATCGCGCCTCGAGGTCATATACGCGGCCGCTTCCGAAGTGGGGAGCGCGGTGGTGACGGCGATAGCGACGACGGTCGTATCGTTCCTTCCCGTCTTCATGATGACGGCGGCGGAGGGTAAGCTCTTCAAGCCTCTCGCCTATACGAAGACCTTCGCGCTCGTCGCCTCGGTCATTATCGCTCTGGTGATGATACCGCCCGCCGCCCACATGATCCTTGGCGGCCGCGAAAAACGCGAGAGAAGGCCGCGGTACTATCTCGCCGCCGGCCTTGTCGCAGTCGCGGTCTTACTGGCAGCGGCCGGCCTGAAGCTCACCGCGGCAGCAGTCGCAGCTGTGGCGGCCTGGGTCGCTCTCAGTCATCTTCTTTCCGTGGAGCTGAAGGCTCGCATTTCCAGGCACGCGATACATATCGTGGTCGCCACGGTAGCCGTACTTGTAGCCGCGCACTGGCGGCCTCTCGGGTATGGAAGGCATTACATGCTCAACCTCCTCTTCGTCGCCGGGCTGCTGGGGGGGTTCCTGCTCCTGTTCAGGCTTTTCTACTGGTCATACGAGCCGGCGCTGAGGTGGTGCCTCTCCCACAGGAAGACGTTCCTCTCGTTCGTCGCGGCGGTAGTCCTGCTCGGAGGATTCGTCTGGAAGGGATTCGATTTCTTCGCCGGGTTCATGCCGCGACCGGTGCGATCTTCCAGGCCCTACATTGCGATGAGCCACACCTTCCCGGGTCTTGGCAAGGAGTTCATGCCGTCCCTCGACGAGGGCTCGTTCCTGTACATGCCTACGACGATGCCTCACGCCTCGATAGGCGAGGCGCTCGACGTGCTCCGCAAGCAGGACATGGCGTTTACCGCCATCCCCGAGATAGAGTCGGTAGTCGGCAAGATAGGCCGCGCCGACACTCCTCTCGACCCCGCCCCGCTTTCGATGATCGAGACAGTCATCAATTACAAGCCGGAATACGTCGTCGACGCTTCGGGCCATGTAATGCGCTTCAGGTACGACAAAAGTAAAAAGGTCTTCGCCCGCGGCGATGACGGAAACCTGATCCCCGACAGTCGTGGAAAGCCTTTTAGGAACTGGCGCGATGAAATAAAGACCCCCGGAGACATCTGGGACGAGATCGTGAAGGCGGGGGCGATCACCGGGACGACGTCCGCGCCGAAGCTCCAGCCGATCGAGACGCGCATAGTCATGCTGCAGTCTGGTATGCGCGCCCCGATGGGGATAAAGGTCCGGGGCCCCGACCTAGAGACGATCGAGAGTGTCGGGCTCGAGATCGAGCGTCTGCTCAAGCAAGTGCCCCAGGTCGAGCCAGCGGCCGTGTTCGCCGACAGGATCGTCGGCAAGCCGTACCTCGAGATAGCGATCGACCGCGACAGGATAGCGAGGTACGGGCTCCACATGAGGGCCGTGCAGGATGTCATCGAAGTGGCGATAGGGGGCGTGAACGTGACGACGACCGTCGAGGGCAGGGAGCGCTACCCGGTGCGCGTCCGCTATCCGCGCGAGCTGAGGGGCGACATCGACGACATCGGCAGGGTCCTCGTCCCCGCGCCGGGCGGCGCCCAGGTCCCGCTCTCCGAGCTCGCGGAGATCAGGTTCGTGCGCGGCCCGATGGTGATCAAGTCGGAGGATACCTTCCTGACCGGCTACGTGATCTTCGACGGCAGGCCCGGATACGGGGAAGTAGAGGTAGTCGAGGCTGCGCGCTCCTTCCTGCATTCGAAGGTAGAGAGCGGGGAGCTTGAGATCCCGGCCGGGGTCAGCTATGCCTTTGCCGGCAGCTGGGAGAACCAGGTGCGTTCGGAGAGGAAGCTCGCCGTAGTCCTGCCGATAGCCCTGCTGGCGATATTCCTGATCCTCTACATGCAGTTCCGCCGCGTCTCGACGACGGTGCTCGTCTTCTCGGGGATATTCCTCGCATGGTCCGGTGGTTTTATCATGCTCTGGCTCTACGGCACGGGATGGTTTCTCGATTTCTCCCTGTTCGGAGTGAACATGAGGGACCTGTTCAACATCAGGCCGTACAACCTCTCCGTCGCCGTCTGGGTCGGATTCCTCGCTCTTTTCGGCATAGCGAGCGACGACGGTGTGCTGATGTCGACCTACCTCCAGCAGACCTTCCGGGCGAAAAGGCCCGGCAGCGCAGCCGAGATCCGCGACGCGGTCGTGACCGGCGCTATGCGGCGCGTCAGACCAGCCCTTATGACCTCTGCGACGACGATCCTCGCCCTTATACCGGTGCTGACTTCCACGGGCAAGGGCTCGGGGATCATGGTCCCGATGGCGATCCCCTCGTTCGGCGGGATGACCGTCGTGATGATCACCGTCTTCCTCGTCCCGGTCCTCTACAGCATAGTTGAGGAGCGGAGGCTGAAGAGACCGCGGGACTTATGACCTTCGCGAAGTTTGTTTTCCCGGTGCGATATAAGAGCTTGCCATTATTCTAACGTGAACCTAACATTCCCCTGACACTCAGCTCACACAGGCGTATTACATCTTAACAGGAAGTCCGCCTCTATTCTGTCATACCGCGGAAGGTGAGCGATGGCACACGGACACATACTCGTCGTCGATGACGAGGAAGATATTCAGGAACTGGTAAAGTACAACCTCGTACGCAACGGCATGGACGTGACCGTGGTCGGGACAGGCGAGGCAGCTCTCGATACGGCCAGGTCGAAGCTGCCCGACATGATCCTGCTCGACCTCATGCTCCCCGGCATCGACGGGCTCGAGGTCTGCAACATCCTCAAGCACGACCAGAAGACATCTCATATCCCGATAGTGATGCTCTCCGCGCGCGGCGAGGAAGCCGACGTAGTGGCCGGGCTCGAGCTCGGCGCGGACGATTACATAACCAAGCCGTTCAGCCCGCGCGTGCTCGTCGCCAGGGTTAAGGCCGTCCTGAGGAGAAAGTCCGAGGCGCCGCTCGACCGTACGGCGGTACTGAAGAGAACAGACCTCGTCATGCATCCGGGCCGGCACGAGGTCCTCGTCAAGGGGAAGCCCGTGGACCTGACGTCTACCGAGTTCGAGATCCTCTACCATCTCGCGCGGCGCCCGGGCTGGGTCTTCACCAGGCACCAGATCATCGACGCCGCGAGAGGCGAGGAGTACCCGGTAACCGACAGGTCGGTCGACGTCCATATCGTCGGCCTTCGCAAGAAGCTCGGGCCGGTCGGCAGGCTTATCGAGACGGTCAGGGGAGTCGGTTACAGGTACAGGGAGAGTTAGATGCATCCGAAGCGCCTCGTCTGGTACATATTCCCCTGGTATCTGATAATCATCGTCGTATCTCTTGCAATAGTGACCGCCTATACCACCAGATCGGTGAAGGAATTCCATTTCACAGCCACCGCGAACACTCTCGAAGCCAGGGCGATCCTCTTCGAGAAGGCCGTCTCGGGCAAGATCGACGGCCCCTATTCGGCGGTGGACAGCCTCTGCAAGGACCTCGGCCGGGCGACCGGGACACGGATAACTGTGGTGCTGCCCGACGGAAAGGTGATCGGCGACTCTGACAGCGACCCTGCAGGGATGGAGAATCACGGGGACAGGCCCGAGTTCATCAGGGCTCTCTCGGGTATTACCGGGTCCTCCATCAGGAACAGCGACACGCTCGGGGAAGATTTCATGTACGTCGCCGTCCCGATCAGGAGCGGCGGAAGGATGATCGGCGCCGTGCGCGCCTCGATGCCGCTGACCACGCTCTCCGCGAGGCTCCGCGGCATGTATATCCGGATAGTCGTGTCGGGGATACTCGTCGCGATAGCCGCGGCGGTTGTGAGCATGCTGGTGGCCAGGCGCATAAGCCGGCCCGTTGAGGAGATAAAGAGGGGCGTCGTGCATTTCGCGAGCAACGACCTGAGCTACCGGCTGCCCGTGCACGAGCTCGAGGAGATCGGTGAGCTCGCCGAGGTCATAAACTCGATGGCCGGGCGCCTCGAGGACAGGATCGAGACGGTCGAGCGACAGAGAAACGAACAGGAGGCGGTGTTCTCTTCTATGGTCGAGGGCCTGCTTGTGGTCGACGAGAACGAGAGGATCGTCCGGCTCAACCCGGCTGCCGCTTCCTTCCTAGGGGTGGATATCCGGGATGCCGAGGGGAAGACGATCCAGGAAGCGGTGCGGAACCCGTACCTCCAGAAATTCGTAGCGAAGACCCTTCAGTCGTCTCTGACGGTCGAGGAGGATTTCACCCTGAGGAACGACAGGGGCGAGCTGTATGTCCAGGCCCACGGTGTGCAGCTCCTCCGTCATGACGGCAGGCTCAGGGGTGGAGTGATCGTCCTCAACAATGTCACGCGGCTCAGGAAGCTGGAGAACATCAGGCGGGACTTCGTGGCGAACGTCTCGCACGAGCTGCGCACTCCGATCACATCGATCAAGGGATTCGTGGAGACCCTGCTCGACGGGGCGCTCAAGGACCCTGTCGACGCCGCCCATTTCCTCAGGATCATCGCGAGGCAGGCGGGCAGGATGGACAGTATCATCGAGGACCTGCTCCTTCTCTCCGGCATAGAGCGCGGGATCGAGAAGGAAGATATGAGGGTCGAGAAGAGGAAGATAATCGACTCTATCCGGGACGCCGTCGAGGTGACCGCCTACAAGGCGAAGGAAAAGAAAGTCAAGATCGACGTCGACTGTCCTGACGGCCTCGAAGCGATGATAAACGAGCCGCTGCTTGAGCAGGCCGTGATAAACCTTCTGGACAACGCGATCAAGTACAGCGACGAGAGCGGCTCGATATCTGTCGAGGCCAGGCGCCACGCCGACGGGATCACGATCGAAGTGAGTGACAAGGGATGCGGCATAGAGGCGGAGGATCTGCCGAGGCTCTTCGAGAGGTTCTACCGCGTCGACAAGGCACGAAGCCGCAAGCTCGGCGGAACGGGCCTGGGGTTGGCCATAGTCAAGCACATCATGCAGGCTCACGGCGGGTCCGTCACGGTCGTCAGCACACCCGGCGAGGGTTCGACATTCGCCCTGCACCTGCCCAACTGACTGTAAATCAAGGGCTTGAATCACTCATAATATTTTAACTTGTCCTTAATATTCCCTTAACGCGGCCGGGTTACGTTTATCCGCGACCAAAGGGCCACGCGGGCTGATAACAAGGAGGTGCCAGAGGGACCGGACAACAGGCCGGGGCTTGCGGCCCCGGAACTCTCGCAACGGGTAAGGCGGGCAGGCGCCCGCCGGAAAAAAAGGAGAAAGGACGTTATGAGGAAAATAGCTTTATTTGCGGTTCTCTTTACCATGCTCTTCTCGGGCATGGCAAAAGCAGGCGAATGGTACGAGAAGATCAAGCTCGGCGGTGACTTCAGAGACAGGTACGATGGTATCTGGGACGAGACGAAGGACTACGACAGGCACCGCAACCGTATCCGGGCGAGGCTGTCGATAAGCGCTGACATCACGGAAGACCTGACAATCATGTCCCGCCTCGCGACTGGTGTCGGCGAGCCTGCATCGACCAATCAGACCCTGACCGACGCCTTCTCGGGCAAAGGGTACTGGCTCGACCAGGCGTACTTCGATTTCCACCCCGCGAAGGCCGAGGGCTTTCACATCTACGGCGGAAAGATGAAGAATCCCTTCTATGAGCCGGCCAAACAACAGCTCATCTGGGATAACGATGTCAATCCGGAGGGCCTTGCGGTCAATTTCGGCAGGGACGCCGGAGAAAAGGCATCATACTTCCTCGCCGGTTCGTGGTACTCTGTCATGGAGCGCAAGGAAGACCCCGACATCTACATGCTGGGCGCCCAGGGCGGACTCAGGATAAAGGCCTCTGAGAAGGTCAATGTCACGTTCGGTGCCAGCTACTACGGGTTCGAGAACATCAAGGGCGCACCCGCCCTCTTGGATGGATTTTTCGGCAATACGACCGTAGAAGTAGACAGCATGGATGTATTCGCCAACGACTACAGGCTCGTCGAGGGTTTCGGCGAGATCGGCATCAGGGCGGGCAGAGTCTCCTGGTCCGTCTGGGGAGCTTATGTCAACAACACCGCCGCCGACAGCCTCAATTCGGGCTGGATCGCGGGTCTAGGCCTGAAAGGCGGCAAGGACAGGGGCGCCTGGAAGCTGGGCGGATTTTACAAGTGGGTCGAGGCTGACGGCGTGATCGGCCTGTTCGCCGATTCCGATTTCGGCGGCGGCAGCACCGGCGTAAAGGGCTTCGCCGTTTCGGGCGGGTACGCTCTGGCGAAGAATGTCGAGCTCTCCTCGACGGTCTTCATCAACGAACGAGGGCTCGAGGACGGCACCGGCTGGAACAGGTTGCTTGTCGATATGGCAGTGAAGTTCTAGTGATCATTTAAAGCGAGCCTTGCCGGCCGATCAGCCGGCAGAATGGCTTCAGGAGGTCAAAATGAAAGGTTTTAGACTCATAGCGGCAATGGCGATGATAGCCCTCGCCGGCACGATAGCCCTCCCCGGGGCGGTATCGGCCGAAGAGAAGATAATCATCGACGGCTCGACCACGGTCGGTCCGATAGCCAAGGCTTTCGCAGAGTACTACATGTCGAAGAACACCGATGTCAACATCACGGTCAGCGAGTCAGGAAGCGGCAACGGCGCCAAGAGCCTGATCAACGGGATGTGCGATATCGCCGACATGTCCCGCTTCATGAAGGACAATGAATTCGCGGCGGCGGTCGATAAGGGCCGCATGCCGGTCGCCCACGCAGTGGCCATAGACGGCATAGTAATGATAGTCCACCCGAGCAACCCCGTCAGCGGCCTGACGGTCGCGCAGGTGCGCGACATCTACCTAGGCAAGATCACGAACTGGAAGGACCTGGGCGGCCCCAACGTAGAGATCGTGATGATCAGCCGCGACACCAACAGCGGGACATACGAGACTTTCGAGGGCCTTGTCATGAAGAAAGATAAGATTTTCGAGAAGGCCGAGTATGTAGGCAGCAACGGCGCCATCCGCCAGCGGGTGCAGAGCACGCCCGCGGCGATCGGATATGTCGGCCTGGGGTTCGTCGACCGCAGCGTCAAGCCGCTCGAGATCGACGGCATAGTGCCCGACATGAACACGATCTCCTCGGGGATCTACCCGATAGCGAGGCCGCTCTTCATGTTCACAAACGGATATCCCAGGCTCGGCAGCCATCTCTACCGTTTCATCACGCTCTACCTGACCCCAAAGGGCCAGGAGATCGTCGAGGAGATCGGCTTCATCCCGGTGACCAAGTACTAGGAAGGAACGACAGTTCCATGCGAGGAACCGGCTGCCATGAATGACAGGATCATCGAACACACCGATTCGGATATACGCAGCCGGTTGCTCATGAGCAGGGGCGCCCAGCGTCACAGGCGCGCGGGCGCCCTTGCCGGAAAAACCGTACTTATCACGATAGCCTCCAGCTCGCTCATCGCGCTGCTGTTCATCTTCTATTTCATCATCAAGGACGCCGTGCCTTTCTTCCGGCTCGAAGGGTTCAAGGAGTTCTTCACGAGCACGAGATGGTACCCGTCGAGCGGAGAGCCCGAATTCGGAGCCCTGGCGATATTCGTAGGCAGCGCCATGGTCACGATAGGGGCGATCCTCGTCGCGGTGCCGATGGGGGTTCTCGCGTCGCTCTGCCTGAGCGACATCCTGCCCTTCTCGATGCGACAGATAGTAAAGCCCGTCATTGAGATGCTCGCCGCTGTCCCCTCGGTGGTCTACGGCTTCTTCGCTCTCGTCATATTCGCTCCGCTCCTGCAGGAGAAGGGAGGGGGGCTGCTCTCGGCCGGTGCGCTGATCATCCTGGTGCCGCTGTCGATAATCGGCATCGTGGTCGCCAGCGACCTGGTCGGAGCGAGATTTCGCGAAAGTTCCCGGAAGACCGCAAGGATAGTCACAGCCGCGGCCCTTGGCCTGGCGGCGGCGCTCGGGCTTTACAACCTGAGCCAGTGGCTCGGCGGCCTGACAGTCGACAGCGGCACCAACGCCTTGAACGCGTCGGTGATCCTCGGGATAATGGCGCTTCCGACGATAGTGAGCGTGTCGGAGGACGCTCTCAATTCGGTTGGGAGGGAGATGCGCGAGGGCAGCTACGCCCTGGGAGCGACGCGGTCCGAGACGCTGTTGCGCGTGGTCATACCGGCGGCGAAAAGCGGGATGTTCGCGGCGGTCATTCTGGGAGTCATGCGGGCCATCGGCGAGACGATGGTCGTGTGGATGGCCTCGGGGAACGCCGCCAGGATCCCGCATCCGATATTCAACTACCTCGAGCCGATAAGGACCCTTACCGCCACGATCGCGGGGGATATGGGCGAGGCTGATCACGTGACCGGCTCGGCGAGGTATCATGTGCTCTTCGCGATGGCGCTCTGCCTTCTGGTATTCGCGTTCATATCAAACCTCGTCAGCGAGATGATCCTTAGGAGATCGAGAAAAAGGCTGGGCTGACAGATGGAGCTGAGGACACGCAAGATGCTCGACAAATCCTTCACCGCGGTCGGTCTCCTGGCGATCGTGCTGATGGCCGCGTCTCTACTGGTCCTCCTGCAGCCGATCGTATGGAGGGGCGCAGGTGCATTCATATTCAGGGAGACAGTAGAGAACAGAAGGATGAAACTCGAGGTCCTCGGCAGGGGAAGCCGTGAAAGGCTGTCGTTGGAGGTCACCCAGGCCGAAGCGGCGAGGAAGCCGGTCTACGACATGCTGGACGCTTTCGAAGCCGAGATGGAAGAAGGAGGCCCTGAGTTCAGGAAGCGGTACCGCGGGGATTACAAGGAAGTCCTTGAGCTGGTGACCGAACTTCTCGGGCCGAGGCCAGGGGCGGCCGAACCCGTACTGATCCGGGATCGGTACGGCCAGACTCGGTGGGACAGGGCAGAGGTAAAGCTTCACAGGATACTTTTCGTGGAGGAGTACGATTACTCCGATCCCGACAGGATGGGAGTGAAGATTGAAAAACCCAGGGCAGCGCTCTTCGAATCGACTTCGCTAGAACCGCTCTTCGGTTATATCGAGCATAACTTCAAGCAGATGATGCTGCCCAAGTTGACCTTCTACTGGCGGTTCCTCTTCGATGATTCGTTCGACGCGCATTTCTTCGGGGGTATCTGGCCGGAGATGCTAGGCACCTTCTATCTCGCCTTCGGAGCGATGCTCTTTGCCGTGCCGCTGGGGATCATAACGGCCATATACCTCTCCGAGTACGCCGGTACCGGACGTTTCGTAAGCCTGCTGAGGACCTGCATCAGCTCGCTGGCAGGGGTACCGAGCATAGTATTCGGGCTCTTCGGCCTCGCGTTCTTCATAAACACGATGAAGATCGCAAACGGAAAGAGCGTGCTCGCGGGCTCGCTTACGCTGGCCCTGCTCGTCCTCCCGACCGTTATCCGGGCCTCGGAGGAGGCGATCCTCGCCGTTCCGCGCACCTACAAGGAGGCTGCCATGAGCCTCGGGGCTGGTAAATGGCGCACGATAATATCCGTGATACTGCCGGCAGCGCTTCCCGGTGTGCTGACAAGCATCATCATCAGCATGGGAAGGGCTGCTGGAGAGACAGCGCCGATCATCTTCACTGCGGCGGTCAGTGTCGGCCGGCCGCTGGCATTCTGGCAGACGCTGAGCCAGCCTTCCCCGGCGCTGTCGTGGAACATATATAATCTCGCCACCGAGCATGAGGCCGTGGACGAGATCCGCCATGTTCAGTACGGGATGGTGCTGACCCTGGTGACGATGGTTCTGCTGCTCAACCTGACAGCCATAATAATAAGGGCACGGATATCCAGAAGGTTGAGAGGCTGATACCTTTCATGCATACTGTAAGGAAAATCGAGAACCGGGAGGGAGAATCAGTGGCACCGGAAGAAAGGGACAGGCCGGACGGGATCAACCTCGGGATCGAAAGGTTCCATGAGAACCTCGGAGCGGCAAAGCGTCCGCTCATCGAATCCAGGGATTTCTTCGTCTATTACGGCGATAAGGCCGCCGTGAAAAAGGTCTCGTTCGATATACCGGAGGGGCTGGTCACGGCTATCATCGGTCCGAGCGGTTGCGGCAAGAGCACTTATCTCAGAGCGATCAACCGTATGAACGACCTTATACCGGGGTGCCATGTCGAGGGCGCTCTCAGCCTCGACGGACAGGACCTGTACGCTCCTCAGGTGGACGTCGTTTCTCTCCGGAAGACTGTCGGCATGGTTTTTCAGAAGCCGAATCCCTTCCCCAAAAGCATATTCGACAATATCGCGTACGGGCCAAGGATCCATGGGACGAGCGACAGGAGGAAACTCGCCGAGACAGTGGAGCGGAGCCTCGTGCAGGCGGCTCTCTGGGACGAGGTCAAGGACAGGCTCGGTGACAACGCCCTGGGGCTCTCCGGCGGGCAGCAGCAGAGGCTCTGCATCGCCAGGGCCATTGCGGTCAACCCGAAGGTCCTTCTTATGGACGAGCCGGCCTCGGCCCTCGACCCGCTCTCCACGTCAAGGATCGAGGACCTAATATCAGAGCTGCGCGGAGAATACACGATCGTGATAGTAACGCATAACATGCAGCAGGCGGCGCGCGTCTCCGACCTCACGGCTTTCTTTTACGAGGGGGTCCTCATAGAGTTCGGGGAGACCAGGCAGATATTCACGAATCCCGGCGAGAAACAGACAGAAGACTACATAACCGGAAGATTCGGTTGATCCGGCCAGACGGGCACGGCCTCTCGGGCCGGCTGAAGAAGGAGACAGAAGATGTCGAAGCATATCCGCAGGGAGATAAGCACACTGAAAAAAGAGATACTGGCTCTCGGAGCGGCCGTCGAAGAGACCCTTTACAACGCGATGAAGTCTCTGAAGGAACGCGACAAGGCTCTCGCCGAGCGGGTCATGGAGGAGGACTCGGTGATCGACAGCACGGAGGTGGAGATCGAGGAGGATTGCCTCAAGGTCCTCGCTCTTCATCAGCCTGTCGCCATCGACCTGCGCCTCATCATAGCGATCCTGAAGATCAACAACGACCTCGAGCGTGTCGGAGACCTGGCGGTCAATATCGCCGAAAGGGCGGCCTTTCTCGCGACCCGGGAGAAGATAGACATACCACCCGATTTCATGAAGATGTCCGAGATCTCAAGAGACATGCTCAAGAAGAGCCTCGATGCGCTCGTTACGGAGGATTCCGCCCTGGCTCACAAGGTCTGCGGGATGGACGACGCCGTCGACGCGATCAATCGCGAGATGTACATGTACATACAGCAGGAGATCAAAAAGGACCCGGGCAGCATGGAGCGCCTGATCCACCTGCTCTCGGTATCGCGGCACCTCGAGAGGGTCGCCGACTCGGCGACGAACATAGCCGAGGACGTGATCTACATGATAGAGGGCGAGATCGTCCGCCACAAGGTGGAGGATTACGGGAAGGAATGACCAGACGGCCGGAAATATCCGGCCGGCTATCTCAGAAGTACGATCTTCCGGGCGGCTTCCGATCCTGCTGACATCATCCTGACAAAATATACTCCCGAAGCGGTGGCGCGGCCCTCGTCGGACATGCCGTTCCACACAGCCTCATGATGCCCCACGGGGAATCTTCCGTTCAAAAGCGTGCGGATCCTCCTGCCCGCGGCGTCAAGTATGGTCATCTCGACAGGCCCCGCCTTCCCGAGCGAGAACGGTATCGTTGTCGACGGGTTGAACGGGTTGGGGTAGTTCGCCCCGAGAGAGAATGCGGCGGGGAGCTCCGCAGCGGACGATGCCGGGACGCTGAAGCATATCTGGAAGGGGGGGAGCCCCGCGTTCTTAGGCGAGGAAGTGATCTGTGTGTCGGTCGAGGTGTCCCAGATCCTTATCCCGGGCGCCGTCTCGGTCTGGTCGGCGGCGAAGAGCTCCCCCTCGGGGGAGATCTCGATGTCGTTGAGGACCCAGCCGGGAGGGGAGTATATCGGCGTTCCCGCCGTCCCGGCCGACGGGTCGAAGGGAACGATGGAGGTCGTGAACGACGGAGTCGCGATGATCATGTAGCCCTTGTCCGCGGACAGTATCTCGAACTCGATGATGTCCCCGCCCGCGGCCGACTCGGTGATCATGAAGCCTAGCGAGCTCATCGAGGCCGGGTCGATCATCTCGATCCCTCCGTCCGAAAGACCCCAGAGCCCCACGCAGGATACCAGTATCGTGTATCCGTCAGAATCGAACTTCAGGTCGGTGTACGGGTTCGACGCCGAGAGCGGGATCGCCTGCACCCCGGGGCTCGCGGGGTCGGTGTCGATCAGCGTGTCGGCCGCGGCGTCGATGACGGCGACGTAGCTGTCACCGACCGGTATCCAGAAGTTGTTACGGTCGATCCGTTGTATCGACACGAAGAGGATGCCGTCCTTTATCAGCATGTGGTCCATCTCGCAGAGGCCGTCGCCGTCGGCGAACAACGAGAGGTCTATCGTGCCGAGATGAGTTCCCGTCGAAGGATCCATGATGAGCAGGTCGTTCGAGTCGTACCTCGAGACGAATGCCTTGCCGGGAGAGACGAATGCGATGTCCTTCGGGTTCGTCCCGTTACCCGTCGAATACTGGGACAGGGTCGAGAAGCCGTCCTCCGGGTCCAGTATCTGTATGTTATCGGCGCCCTCCCTGTTGATCACGTATATCAGCCCGCCATACCACCGGGCGACGGCGTCGCTGTGGATCGGAGCGGCACAGATCTCTGTCGTATAGTCCGGATCGAGCCAGACGACCGACGCGCAGCCGGACGAGTAGTCGGTCGTCGTGATGAAGGCGAACTCGGTCGCTTCCGCGGCGGGAAATAGCGCCGAGGCTGCTGCCGCGGCGATCAGGAAAATGGCGAAATGCCTGGCTGTCATGATCTCTCCTGTCAGTTGCTGTACCCTATCGTAGCGAAGAGCGTCCTGCCCGGCAGAGGGAAGCCGCTCACGTCGTATATCCGCCGGTCGCCGAGGTTACGGCCCTCGATCGACAGCGAGATACCGTGCTCCGGCGACCGGAGCACCAGGACCAGGTCGTGTATCCTTCTCTCTCCCGACGGGGCGAGGTTGGCCCTGTCGAGGTAGTTGCTTCCCATGTAATGGAATTCGTAAGTGACGCTCCAACTGCGCGAGAAAAGTTCGGAGCTCAGCGACGCCTCGTCGCGCGGCCGCCCGGGAAGCTCGTTTCCGTTGTAGTACGGGATCGGGCCGGTGTCCCTCGAATCGAGCCGCGTGTAGTTGCATGAGACCCTGAGGACGTCAGATATAAGCCCCGATGTGGAGAACTCGAACCCGCGTATCGTCGCCGACCCGATGTTCTTCGGCATGACCGTATATTGCGAGTTCTGGAAGAAAAGGATCAGCCCCTCGATCTCGCTGTAGAGGTAGACGGCCTCTATCCTCGGCCGCTTGATGTTCCACAGGCGCTCCGCGGAGCAGACGATGCCGATATCCATATTCGTCCCCTTCTCGGGCTCCAGGGATGGAGAGCCGGTGACGGTCCCCGAGTTGCCGAACATCTCGAAGAAGCTCGGGAGCCGGTAGTGCCTGCCCCAGTTCCCCTTGACGGTGAGCCAGCGCACGGGTGCGGCCCTGAACCCGGCGGACGGCGCCGTCTCGTCCAGCTCTACCGGTCCCTGCTCCACCGGAGGAAGCCAGGGGAAGGGGGGGTCCTCGTAGAACTCGCTGCGGCTCCATTCGCGCCTCAGGCCGCCCGTGAGGAAGAGCCTTTCTCCGGCGAGGCCCAGGTCGGCTGAGGAGGCAGCCGTAATGGTCCGGCGGCTGCGCTCGGGCCCTTCCGACTCGAAGGGCAGAAGGTCGCGAGGCCGGAAGCTCTCGTCTTTTCCCTCGAGGAATCCCTCGATCGAGAGGCGTAACGACTGCACGAACGCTCTCGCGCGGAGGTTGCCGCCCTCGGAGACGATGCGGTTGTCGGTCGACTGGCGCAACAGGCCGATATCCCCGCCTCGGTCGTCGAAGCGGTCCGCGGTCCAGGAATAGAAAGCCGTCCCGTCGAGATGGATTTTTCTGCCGGCAAGCGGGGAGGGCCTGACCTTGAGATAGCCTATCCACCTCTCCCTCTCTGACCGGGCGAGCGACGACTGGTTCGAGCCGATCCCCGGGATCCCTCCCTCGCGCGAGACGGCGCTGAAGTTGAGAGAGAGGTCGTCGAAGCCGCTCACTGCGGCCCCGAGTCTGCCGGAGGCGTTCCACCTCGTGAAATCGTTGTTCAGCCGCATGGCCCCCGCGTCGTCCGCGGCGTTCAGGGGGGTCCCGTTGTCATCGGTGAACGGGAAGTCGCCTCTGGACTCGAGATAGCCGCCGCCTAGGCGCAGGGAGAGCGGCCCCGAAGGTGATCTCGCCGAAGCTGTCAACCTGCGCGTCCCGAACGACCCCGTCGATCCGTATGCCTCGAGCCACGCCCCGGCCGATCCGCCCCCGCCCGCCGCCGTTACGAGATTGACCGTGCCTCCTATCGAAGAGCCGCCGAACCCTGTGGGGCTCGTGCCGCGATATATCTCGATCCTGTCGAGGTCGCCGGTCGAGACATCGCTCAGGTCGGCGATCCCCGAGACGGGATCGTTGAGCGGGACTCCGTCGAGGTACAGCCGCACCTGGGACGAAGACGAGCCGCGGATAGACATCGTGGCGAACGAGCCGAGCCCGCCGTACCGCTTCACCGTTACGCCGACCGACCTCGACAGCACTGAGGCGGCATCCTCTACCATGTGCCGGCGGGAGGAGAGGTCCACCAGGGCGGAGAAACCGCTCCTGCTCATGATATCCTCCTCGGGACCTATCCGCGAGGCCTCGACCAGTATCTCCGGCGCCCAGAAGAGAGTGTCGAGGATCCCCCCGCTCGAAGCGGGAGAGCCGCCCGGCGTTTTTCCCGCAGTCGAGGGGCTGGCCGAGCCTTTCTTCGCGGCTGGGGAATCGTCGTCTGCGGCGGCCGCCGCAGACAGCAGGAGAGACAGGATGACGGTCGCCGCCAGGCGCGGCAGGGCGCGCAGCGTGACGCCGTGAATTCTCTGCGATCGAGGCAGCAAACCGGATCCTCCTGCGCCCCGGCGGAATGGTTCCGCTCCGGGCAGGCAGTCCTCGATGATCGGAAAAGGGGAACGTCTCAGGAGGGCAAGAAAAACCCTCCGTCCTCGCGGTTCGAGGGCGGAGGGTATAAATTACCTCTCCCCATCCTCTCAATCCTCGAAGAGGGCCAGGGACCATTCGCTCCAGGCAGGTATCCTGACTTACGGCCTTCCTGGGCCGATCACAGTGGCGGGTCCGTGAGGGATTCTCACCCTCTTCCCTTTGCATCCCCTGCGGGATGCCTGGAGTTATTTAACGCGACGGGAGTCTAACCCGGCCAGGGGAAACGTGTCAACAGGTATTCGCCCGGGACGCTATCTGGCCTTCTCCCCCGCGGCTTTCTTCAGCTTGTCATTCGCCATGATGGCGATCTCGACGCGCCGGTTCTCCTGCCTTCCCTCGGCGGTGGAGTTGTCGGCGACCGGCTGAGACTTACCGTAACCCATTATAGTGAATCGCGTTGCGGAGACCTTGTCCGCGGAGAGCTTGTTCGCGACCGACTGCGCGCGTAACTGGGACAGTTGCAGGTTGTATTCATCGCTGCCGGTCGCGTCGGTGTGGCCCTCGATAAGGATGTCGGTGTCCGGGTACTTGTTCAATATGCCCGCGAGGTTCGTGAGATCAACGTTCGCTTCGGGACGAAGGTCGGACTTGTCGACGTCGAACATTATTCCGGACTGGAACGTGATCTTTATCCCCTCGCCTATCCTTTCCACTTTCGCGCCCTCGATATCGCGCTCGATCTCGGCGGCCTGCTTGTCCATGTAGTTCCCTATATAGGCACCGGCGGCCCCGCCGACGGCGGCTCCGATGATGGCGCCGAGCGCGGTGTTGCCGGTCTTATGGCCGATCGCGGCGCCGACCGCCCCTCCCGCCGCGGCGCCGGCCGCCGCTCCTTTCTGGGCCCTCGACCAGCTCGAGCAGCCGTAGAGCGCGAAAGAGATCGCAACGACAAGCAGGACGGCGGTCAGTTTCTTTTTCATATCATCCTCCTGGTCTCAGTGCGCTTATGTCAGATCGTCCGTGTGATTCTACTTCCATGGTCTTGAAATGTAAATATCATGTCATTTCCCGGCGGGTCAGCGCCTTTTCCTGTGCCCTGTCAATATTCCCGCCGCGACGTCGATGAACTCGCTCTTCGATATCAGGAAGACCATGTCGCCTTCGACCAGCACCGTGTTCCCCTTTGTGATGACGAAGTCGTTCGCCTCGTCCCTGTAGATCCCCATGAAGACGCACTGGTCCGGGAAGTCCTTCATCTTCGTTATGTCGGCGACAGACCTGTCTATAACCGTGGATTTAGGCGGGACGCGGATCGCGTATATCTGGGCCTTCCCGCCTCGCAGTGTCGTGACGTTTCTGACCTCTGGGTTCTCCAGCTCCATAAGCATCTGGTTGATAACCAGGTCTACCGTCCTGATTATGATGTTCACGCCCGCGAGCATATACGCCTCTTCGTAGTTCGGCGTTATCAGCCGGGCGAGGATCTTCGGTATACCGAGGCTCTTCGAAAGGAGCGCGCAGGAGATGTTGTCAGCCTCCTTCGGCATCAGGCATATAATCGCGTCGGCCTTCTCGGCGCCGGCCTTTTTCAGGGTCTTCAGGGTCGTGGCGTTTCCGCATATCGTCATCGCTCCTATATCCGAGTAGATGCTCTCGCAGGTCGAAGGATCAAGGTCGACGACGACGACGTCGTGTTTCTTGCCGACCAGGATCTTCGTGATCTGGGTGCCGATCCTTCCGGCGCCGGCGACGATAATGTACATCTCTGGTAACTCCTTCCGTCAGTACTGCCACGCGCGGCGGCTCAGCAGGAGCAGCGCGGGCAGGATCTCGAGTCTGCCGGCAAGCATGCCGAATATCCATACTATCTTTATCACGGGCGAAAGTAGTGGTAGCTCGGCGGTCGGGATGAAGCATGGACCGACGTTGTTGACCGCGCTGAACATGCCCGACGCCGCTTCGAGGCCGCCGTACCGGGACAGGATCGCCGTGATGATGCCTCCCGCCGCGAGCAGGGCCGCCCAGACATAGAACAGTCCCGTTATCCGCTGGATCTCCTCGCGCCTTACGGGATCGCCGTCGACCGTGATCGTCGACACCGCTCCGAGCGGGCTCCTCAGCATGAAAAGCTCCCGCCTTATCACTCTGTCGAGGATCGCGATCCTGAGTACCTTGAACCCTCCGCCTGTCGATCCCACACAGCCGCCGATGAACATAAGCACGAGGAACACGAGCCTCGAGGAGGGCCCGAACCATCCGGAGGCGATGTCCTTCGTGGAGAATCCCGTCGTTGTCATTATGGAGACGACCTGGAATGCGGCCGTGCGGAAGTTTTCCTCGAGAGTCTTCCAGAATGCCGCCGAGAAGACCGAAAAGTCGGGGACCTGTCCGCTGCTGAAGTACCTCCGGGCCAGGATCAGGAAGATCGCGGCGGCTATGATCGTCCAGAAGTATTTCATCTCGAGCCCGCTGAAGATGGCCCGCATGTCTCCCCGGATGATGCGGTAGTGGACGAGGAAATTGATCCCCCCGAGGAGCATCCCCGCGATTATCACGTACTCGATCATCACGTACCGGCTGTAGCCCATAAGCCTGTAATATTCGATACTCGAGTCATGCGGCGAGTAGCCCCCCGTCGAGAGGGTCGTGAAACTGTGGCAGAGAGAGTCGAACAGAGACATCCCGGACAGGGCCAGTGCGGCGCATACGGCCAGGGTGAGGCCGACGTATATCAGCCACAGTATCCTTATCGTGTTGAAAAGGCCCGGTACCGGGCGGCCCATGTCTATCTTGTGACTCTCCGCGCTGAAGAGCCTGTGCGCGCCCAGCCCTTTGAGGCCTATCGCAAGCACGAAGGCGAGGATGCCGATCCCGCCGAGCCATTGCGTCAGGCTCCTCCACAAGATTATGCTCCCTGGCATCGTGTCGAGCCCGGAAAGCATGGTGATGCCAGTCGTGGTAAATCCGCTCATCGTCTCGAAATACGCGTCGAGATATCCCCTGCCGATGCCTATGACGAACGGGATCGCTCCTATCGCGGAACAGCCTGTCCAGGCGGCGCCGCAGATCAGCATCGACCTTATCGTGTAGTTCTTGCCCTCGCGGAAGGCCTTTCTGAGGACGATGCCCAGGATGAAGGAGATCGCTGATGGTATGACGAAGGCGAAAGTCGTCGAATATCCGAAACGGTACTCCCTGAATATCGCGACGCAGACGAGCGGGAGGAGTAATATAGCTCCGAAAACGATGAAGATCCTGCCCGTGTAGTTCAGGACTGTATGGATTGTGTCGAACCTGTTCCTCACAATGCATGCCTCCAGAACACAGGATCCAGGATAGAGTTATCCGCTGATCCGGATAAAATTCAAGCCAAATCTGTTCGCGGGGGAGTTCCGGGGGGTCAGTCGGAGGAGGTCTCGTCCTGCACCAGTGGCAACTGCCATACGTTAAATATGGCCGTTGACAGGGAGTCGACCTGCGCCCGGTCGAAAAACCAGAGGGGGAATCCTATGTGCACGCTGGGCGCGGCTATACAGCCCGGAGGGCTTGCCTCGACATCGGCGTATTTCGTATACCAGAACGCGACGGTCGAGTTGTACACGACCGAATGAGCGTTCATCGTCGTGGCGCGGTACATCGGGTGGAAGCACGGCTGCGAATTTTTCCCGAGGTAGTTCATGTAGTACTCCGGGTCGTAATACTCGACGTAAAGGAAGCCGCGCTCCCACGGATCGAAGAACATGCCGGGCTCGGTGACCTTGTCCCAGAGCTCGAGCTTGTGCGGCAGCCATCCCATGCCGGCTATCAGCGGATCCGTTCTGTCCAGCCAGGCGTACCGCATCGCGTCGTAGTCGATACGGCGGACACCGAGGTATGTCTTGGGGAAGAGGCCTTCGGCTTTGTCGAGGGCCGACGCGCAGAAGTCGCGCCAGGCCATTGTGTTCTCGCCTGTCGTGTTGCTGCAGTTCACGCTCGAACCCCAGAACTCGCACCGGATGTAGAGCGGGAACAGATTATTCTCGAGGCAGGCGGCGAGGCTCCCGCTCCTGTGCCCCTCGCCGACTGTCCACAGATGGCCGCCGAAGGCAAGATAGTAGGTGAGGAAGTTGAGGTTCAGCATGCCGGCTGTGCCCGACGGCGTATATTTTACGATCCTGTTCCAGACGCTTCCTGCCTCCGGGTCGATCGCCTTCGAAAAGGACCAGATGATGTTCTTGTACTTGAAGATCAGGTCCATCGGCGGAAAGTAGTAATCGTTGTCCTGCACGTCGTAGACGTCTCTTGCCGGGTCGAAATCCCTTACCTTCATGCAGATGTCCTTCCAGAACCTGTCGTGCTCCGATTCTGTAGGGAAAGCATATATCATCTGCGCGAAATCTAGCGAAGGAAAGTCATCGACCCAGAGCAGGTCCCGCGTCATGACGATAGGAATCACAGAGACCTCGATCGTCCCGAGCGTCTTTGTGCCCAGGTTGTCCGCCGATTCGACGAAGAGCGTGTGTACCCCTGAATAGAAGGTCTTCGGGTTCGAGGCCGTTATATAAGGGCTGGGGAAAACGCTCCATTCGCTCTGATCGTCGAGGTCGGCGATGTCCCAACCATACCTGTAGGACTGCACGGTCCCGCCGTAGCTGCTCGCGTCGCCCGACCATGACCAGTTCATCTCGAAGCCTGGAGGCACATCGACATGCTCGGGGCGGAAATCGACTCCGAGAAAGGAGAAGGTCCCGAGGAAGGGCTCGTTGATGCGAAGGACGGGCCCAGTCGGCTTCATCGCCATGAAGTGCCTGACGTTAGTCTTCTTCTCGAATATCGAAGATACGGCGCCGGCTTCGTCCTTGGCCTGGACGGCCAGTATGTAGGCCCTGTTGGTCTCGAGGAATTCGTCGTCGCCCAGCGTGGTCTGCTTCCCGGAGTCGCCCTCGGCGTAGTACCAGATCCAGTCGGTCCACATGTCCTCGAAAGCCCCGGGGGTCCTGTTCAGGGCGTCGACTATACCTGTGTAGTAGAATGCGTAAAGATACCTTACCGAGTCGACCTCCTGGTAGTTCCACGGCGCGTCGATCGGGTCCTTCCCGTACCATTTGAAGGTCGATATCACGCTCAGCATCTGCGCGCCCATCTCGGGATTGGTCGTAAAGGGGTAGTTTATGATTATTTGAGGGGCGAGGGTGAACGCGGTGAACGACCTGTGAACTGTCTCCGACACCGATCCTCTGTCGTCTATCGCCTTTATGAAGAAAGTGTGCATCTTCTTGTACTTGCTGTAAAGGCTGCTGTTGATCTTCACGTTGCGGTCGTAACTGTCCGCCGTGACCGTGAAGATGCTGTCGGTGAGCTCGGTGCTCAGCCACGCACCGACAGTGTCCTCCGGGTCGAATCCAATGGGGTCTCCCTCCACCATGCAGAACTCGTAATGGTCGATCGCGCCGTCCTCGTCCTCCCCGAGCCAGAAGAAGTGTACGGTGTACTGCGTGGTGTCCCCTTCGAGAGGGCCGTTCGTGAGTTCTATGGTGGGCGGCTTGTTATCCTTGATGTCTCCAGTGAATACGTCGGAACCGGAACATCCCGCAAGGACGGCGGCTGATATAGAGATGAGGACGGCAAATCGCAGGCAGGACAAGGCCGCGGGGTTCCCTTTACTCACGCGGGATGGGGAGACTCCTCCGGCACGCGAAGTATCCGTGGAGATATATGCCTTCGATAAGCTTCTCATGTCTTACACATCATCTTATTATAACAAATTTTCCGATCGTTGTGGGAAAATCTCTGTTTTCCGGCTCTACGGCGAATATGTACACCCCGCTGGTCACGTCCTGGCCGTTTCTCGATACGAGGTTCCACTCCGCCGTGCCGCTGCCACCGTTGCCGTCGTGGTGGATGACCTGGACGAGGTCGGCGGCAACGGTAAAGATGCGGATCGTGGACCGGCATTCAGGCAGGTTTCGGAACTCGCACTTGAGGCCGGTCACGTCGGCATTGTTGGGTTCGAGCCGCCAAGGCTCCATCGCGCCGTCAGTCACCGGGTTGGGCACGACGTACACTTCCTTCCCGTTGAAATCCCTGCTGCTCTGAGCGTCCGATCTGGATATCGTGAAAAGGAAGTTCGATGACGGCGAGTTGAACCTGTCGGCCTCGTACGGGACGCCCTTCAGAAAGCTGTGGTCATAAGATGTCACCGCGTAGAAATAAGGCAGCCCGTTTTTCGCTTCCCTGTCGATGTACCTGTAATACCGCTTGCCTCCCTCGTACCCGAGGTTCCATCGCGCCATGCTCTCCAGGGTATCGCACATCTCGGGTGTGAGCCCGGGAGGGCAGGGGAGAGTGTCGAGGGGGTAGCTCATCACCGAAAGCTCAAAAGCGGAGATGTGCTCCTCCCTGTCCTTGAGGTCCATCAGAGGCTCATATATCCATCCGCCTTCCGATTCGGGGTATTCGAACCCAAGGTCGGGAGAGACGCCGTTTACCAGGTCACCGGTGCCAAGAAGGCTCCACAGCTCCTCTTTCGGCCCGGTCATCTCGTTCGTCCCGGCCGGCCTGTGCCAGTCGTCGGCGCGCCAGACCTGGTACCCCTCAAAATCGCGCTCCATCGAGATCGGGTCGCTGAGGATCTCGCTGAGATTGTCCCAGTAGATTTCGACGGCCCCGTCTCTAGGCACCAGCCTCATGTTCGGCGGCGCAGGCGCGGAGCCGGTCACCCAGTGGAGCTGGTGCTCCATGCCGTCCACACCCGTCATGTATGTGGTGCGGTCGGCGTCGATCTTCCTGTAGCAGGTCGATGGGCCACTGAATCTCCTCATCTCGATAAAGCAGTCGTTATTGGCCCAGATCGAGTCGCCCCTGATTATTTCCAGTTGCTCGTAGACGTCGTCGCACGGATCCGGATCGAATTTTTTAAGCGGGCCGTATCGGAGGGATTCCCTGCCGTTCACTCCTGTCCCCGGATCGCCGTCGAGGTCGTACCATGTCCCTTCCCAGGCGCGCTGCGCCGTGGCGGCGTGATCCAGCATATCTTCGAGGTCGTCGCCGGCAACGAATGCGAAGTCCACGAATATCGATCCGCCCGGAGCGAGGTAATAGAACGGCCCGCAGCTGAGCAGTATCCTGTAGTCGGCTGCGGTCTGCGTGTTCTCGTCGATACTCCTGCTGGAGAGCACCTCGTATCGCTCGTAATCGTTGGTGGGGTCGCCCCCGTGTATGAAGGGGGAGAGCCCCCTGAAGGTACGGAAGGATCCCATGGCGGTGGACGGATAATAAGGCAGGCCGTCACGCATGTTGGCGTCCGTGATGTGCCCGAGGAGGGCTATCCCGAAATAAGAGGTCGTCAGCCCGTTGTCGCCGTCGGCGTCGTACACATAGGCCACCCGTATATTTATCGGGATCTCGGACACGCCGATGCTGACGCACCAGTCGCCCTCGTAGAATCCCACCTGGTCGTCCATGTGGTAGCTCCCGTATTCGCGGGGGCCCGCGTCGACGTCGGCGTACAGCCCGACGTAGACGTTCGACAGGAAACTGTTGTCGATGTTGTCTATCGTGTAGCGGATACCGATGAAATCCTGGTATTCTTCCTCTCCCCACTGGAACGATTCCTGCCGGACCCGTATTCCGAGAGGCTCGTGATCAGGCCAGACGGTCTGGCTCATCGGGAGGTCGTCGTAGAACTGGCATGTGAACATCTGCTTGCCGATCGCGGCGAAATCCTCGTCTATGAGTCCGTCTCCGTCGTCGTCGTACCCGTTGAGGAAGTCCTCGTCGACCAGGCCGTCCTCATCGTCGTCAGCCTGGACCGGGTAGGTGTCTCCCCTGGGATCTCCCTCGAAGGTACGGTACATGACGTCCCTCGGATCGGTGTCGGGATAGAATTCCGTCTCCGGATATCCCGTCGTCACGAACGGGATGCCGTTCTTTTCGGCTCCTACCCACAGGCCCGCCGCGTACAGGTACTCGATGCCGGAGCCTGAGGGGTATTGCGCTGACGGTACGTCGGCCATCGGGTAGCGGCTCTTCGGGAGAGAGCCGACGAATCCCCAGTTGGTGATGTTCATCTGGAGGCGGCCGATGTTATGGACGAACGACCCGTCCAGGATCGGCGCCCTCTCGGGGACGGCGGACTTGCCGAAAAGGTCCGGATCCTTCGTGTCGGGGCCGCCGGAAAGAAGATGCGTAGGAATGGCGAGAAGGAGCGCGCATATCAATGCACACCAGCACGCCTTCGATGCTGGAAAGGTCGAGGCCATGTCAACTCCGTAGTCCGCGGACCCATGGCAGCAGGAACTGCCTGGCGGGCACTCCCCCACCATATCTGTACATACATAAATTTAACTGTTTTTGTTCCGCTTCACACGTGTTTTTCATATATTTTAGGCAGTTAGGTATGTTTTATGGTGTGTTCGCCCTATTTATCCTCTACTGGGCCGCCGGAGCTGCAGGATAATTGCCGCGGAAACAATGTCGCTTCTCCGGCGTAACCGGATAATACGGGGCGGCTGATCGCCGGGAGGAATGCCCGCATGTCGGATCTCAGTCATATCGAGGCTCTCCGGGACGGGGTGGCCGCATGGAATGTGTGGCGAAGGATGAACCCCGGCCTCATTCCGGACCTCTCAGGTTCCAATATCAAGGTTCGCGGACTCTCCGGCATCGATCTTTCCGGCGCGGACATGCGCGGGGTGATGCTCGCCGGGGCGGACCTGTCCGGCGCCTTGCTCCGCGGAGCCGACCTGACAGGAGCGGACCTGATGGAGGCGGACCTCAGTGGAGCCGATCTCTCGGGCGCCGACCTGACCGGGGCCAATCTGATGGGCGCGGATCTCTCGGGTGCCGACCTGACCGGGGCCGGACTCGACGGCGCGATCCTCTACCGCGCCGACCTCGAGGGGTCAGAATGCGTCAGCCGCCATCTCTGGCTCAATCAGATCATTGATTTCGCCAACGGCCTCGGATGCGTCGACGGGGAGGGGGAGGCGTTCGTCTTCGACGACATGGAGGATTCGACCGTCGAGAGCAGCTTCATGTCGACGAGGATGTTGCGGCTCGAGGTCGAGCTATCCGATCCCGTCCCGGCGAAGGCGATATACGAGATACTCGGTGCGCTCAACAGGCTTTACGGCATGGTCGCCGACCAGGACCTGCCGGGCCCGATAATAAGGATAGGCCCGTCCGGAGAGGGTGACGGCGGATGAACAGGATATCGTTCAAGGGATCGTCCGCCGTGATCGTCGATTTCGCCGAGAGGTTCCTCGAGACCCATGTGATCAGGATAGAGCCGTCCGAAGAGGTGAGGGAGATTTACGGGCGGGAACTCGAAAGCCTCGCCAGGTCGGCGCATGTGGAGCTAAGGCACCTCGAGAACGTGATGGATTTCCTGCACGAGCACGGTGCCCCGCGGGCCGAGCTGGACGAGCTGGTCGAGGCGCGCAGCGGCGAGTTAGCCGATCTCGCAAGGGACGCCGCGGTCCTGGAACGTTATCTCATCGACGGTACGATCCTCGACGTCATGATCCTCGATGACGGCGCCTGAGTGCGCTACCGCAGAAGGACGAGCTTGCTGCTCATCTCGACCCCGTCGGCACTGAATCTGTAGAAATAGACCCCGCTCGAGACTCTTCCTCCGCCGTCCTTCACCCCGTTCCATGTAACCTGGTGCGTTCCGCCATGCATGTACTTGTCGCGGAGCAGGTGCCGGACCTCGCGCCCGGCCGCGTCGTAGACAGTCAGGTCGACTTTCGTGCCGCGGGCCAGGTAGAACTCGATCGTCGTCGCGGGGTTGAACGGGTTCGGGTAGCTTCCAATCAGCTTCGTCGGTGTATCCGGTGTCGGAGGATCGGCGTCGACGCTGTATTCCGGTATCCCGCAGAGACGGATGTCCCTGCACGTCTGCCCGTCGGGCGTCTCGGCGACTATCTCGAGGAGATATAGGCCGCCGGGGAATCCCTCGGTGTCCCAGTGGAAGGTGTCGACGATCCCGCCGCCCTGCATGATGCCTGAGTCGATCTCGATCCAGCCGGGGTCGGCCTCGCCCGGGAGGGCGACACGGCTTCCGCCGCCCGTCTCGGGGGGCGAGACCTTTATGAACTTCTTTATGACCGCGTTGCCCGGAGCGCTGTCGTCGACCTTATACCCCTCGAGGGTCGGCCTGCCCTGGGCGTCGGCGCCGACGTTGTATTCGTGCTGCTCGGTGCCTTCACCCCCGAACGGGTCCATGAAGTCGAGCCTGTACGATACGCACATCGCGCTGTACTCGGGCGTGTTCTGCTCGTAGACGGTCGAACCCTTCGAGCCGAGCGTCACGCAGTGCTGTACGGTCTTCCCGTTGGGGAGGGTGTTCTCGACGACCATCATCACGTCTTCGCCGTCCGCCTCGAACTCGTCGAACATGTCCCCGACGTCGAGGTAGTTGTTTATATCGGTCTTCTCGACGGTCCATCCGCTCTCGCCATGAGACTGGAGATAGCTCTTTATTCCGGCGATCATCCCTCCGGGACTGGTTCCATTGGACGCGGTCGTCCGCATGGCGCCGCGGAGCTCCCTGCCCATCTGCTCGCCTGTCTGCTCTGGCTTCGAGGTGTCCCCTCCCGGGTGCTCCAGCTTCGGATGCCCGTTGTCGGCGAAGTATTTCAGGCAGCTCGCGGCCGCGGCAGGGCCGCACGACATCGAATCGAGTTTCGTCGCCACGCCGCTCAGGCCGAGCTGATCGACGGGAGTGAGCGTCCTCTTGAAGTCGACAGCCAGCGGAAAGACCTGCACGCGCACCGGCGCCGGCACGGAGATCGCTTTCCATATACGCGCGAGGATCACCAGAAGACTGTCCATATGTATAGTCTTGGCCGAGTCTGCCGGTATATTGACTATCTCGGGAAAGGGAGGCCAGGGATCTATCCGCACGGGCGGAGATATCCCGCTCACAGGGCCGTTTCGCGTCGTGACCGCGGTCGCCTGGATCTCGTACGATCCGCCTTCCGGAGAGAATGACCACCTGTCGAGATACCCTGACCAGCCGTCGCCGGCGCCCTTGTCCTCGACGGTGGACCAGCTCTCGGCGCTGCCGTCGGTATCGAGGGCGAAGGGGGTCCATGGATCGGCGCTCCCCGCGGCGCGGTAGCTGAATTCCACGGATGTCACCTCGTAAGGCCCCGAGACCTCCGCCTGCGCCCTGAACAGGTTCTCGTCGTAACGGCAGGGCTCGAGGATATCCGATCCCTTCATCGTGTCCAGGATCACGTGAGTCTCGGGCGGGTAGTACGGCGTCATCTCCACTTCGACGACCCTGAACCGGCCGACCTCGGTGGACATATCGTCGAGCAGGGGCGTCGCGGGAAAGGGCGATGGATCGGCGTAATGGTCGAAGAAGGACGGGAAGTCGTCCACGATCCCCTCGATGTGGTCCTGTACGGTGTTGTGCAGGACCTCACCCGGCAGTATGCCTGGAAGCTCGATCTCCACGAATACATCGAAGAAGCTCTCGGCGGGGAAATCGATCCCCGGCTCGACGCTCCTGACCTGGCCCGGCGAGGGAAGCCCGGTATTGTGGCTGATGATGATCCCGTCTCCAAGCAGGTCCATCTGTACTATCTCGGTCTCGATTTCTATATGGTCGTCAGGAGCTGCCGCCGGATCGGACCAGCTGAGGTCCCATGTCCCCGCCACCTCGAACATGTACATCCCGTATCCGTAGATCTCGACCTCGACAGTGGCTTCGACGTAGACGGGCCCGTTGTTCGCGTACTGGGCCGGCCCGCCCATTGTCGGCTGGTGCGGCCAGAAAAAGAAAATCGCCGCGAAAAGCGCGGCGGTCGCGAGTCGTCTTCCGTTATTCAAGGGGCCCTCCTCCCGACGAGAGACACAGACAGATACAATACATGCAGGCGGCGTTCAGTTGTCCCCTTCGATGTGGTATCTGTTGATCCGGACCCCTGACAGCCGCCGGACATCCCTTTGATTTGCAATGTGCATTATACCATAATGTTACGTGAGGATTCAAGTGGAGCATGACCCAGTAAAGTTATAAGTATTAGTCCGGCGTTCCGGCGTCATTTCGGGGCGAAGACCTGGATCCGGTCGTTAGCGGTGTCGGCGACGTATATCCATCCCTCCGGCGAGACCGCGACTCCGCCGGGCCGGTGGAACTCGCCGGGCCCGCTGCCCGATGATCCTATGCTCGAGATGACGTTCCCGGAAGGGTCGAGGATGTCGAGCCTGTCGAGGTCATAGTCGAGGACGCAGATATTCCCTTCGCCGTCGACGGCGAGATCGGTCACGCAGAGGTCGGGCCCGAGCGTGGCGAGAAGCAGCCCCTCCCTGTCAGTCTTCGTGATTCCTTCCGAGCGGCACCCGGCCGTGTATATATTCGACATCCCGTCAAATGCGGCTCCGCGCGCCAGCAGAGAGGGGTACCGCCCGATGAAAGAGCCGGAGACCGTGAAGATCGAGAAGCTGCTCGTGCCGCTGTCGCACACGGCGAGCAGGCTGTCCGGGCCGGCGGCGATCCCCTCGAGCTGGACGAACTGCCCGTCTCCGGTCCCCTCGCTTCCCCATTCGCCGAGCCAGGCCCCATCCGCGGTGAACCTCTGTATCCTGTGGTTCCCCGAATCGGCCACGAACACGCTGCCGTCCGGCGCTACGGCTATGCCTGCGGGGAAGAGGAACATGCCCGCTGAGGAACCGTACGATCCCCACTCGAAGAGGTACGCGCCGAGGCGGTCGAATACTACTACCCTGTGGTTGTTCTGGTCGGTCACGTAGATGTTTCCCTGAGGCCCGGCCGATATGCCCCGCGGCTGGTCGAACCCGCCCCTGTCGCTTCCCGCGCCTTCCCACTCACGCACGAAGATGTAATCGGCCGCCTCGTACGGCCCCGATTCGAGTACGACGCTGTCGGCTGACGCGATCGCTTCGAACGCCGGCATCCTCCGCGAGATCATTTCCGGCCTGAAACTGCGCGTTATCGAAAGGCCGCCGGCGAGGCTCCATCTCCAGACGGGGAAGCGGACGATCTCGCATCCGGCCGAGATCCATGGATCGATCCCGAACACCGCCGTGTCAGCCGAATAGAAAGAGACGCGCAGTTCGGCCCTTACGGCGACCCTTATCGAGCAGTCGCTGAGCGGCCCGATGCTCATCGCGGGCAGCTCGAATCCCAGGCCGGCCCCGGGCCCCGTCTCCTTCCAGCCGCCCGAGTAATTCATGCCGGCGCTTATCGTGTGCCTCCCCTCGTACGCGGCGGTGCAGGGCTCGGTCGTGCTCCCCTCGATCACCGAATCAAGGAAGATGTCGAGCTCGAGCATTACGGGAACGGGAACGCTGCCGATCTTCATCGCCGCGGGTTGCCTGAGGGCCGCTACCCTGAAGATGCCCGAATGACTGACCTCCGAGGGCAGTTCCGCGCGGATGTCCAGGTCGATTCCCAGTTCGCCCTCGACTGACACGCTGAATCTTGTGACACTGCGCCCGTAGAAGGCGATGCCGATATCGACGGCCGGCGCGAAAGAGATACTGCCCCTCTCGATCGTGACAGCCGGAGAGCCGTCTTCCGCGCTGCATAGGACCAGGCCGTCGAGGCTTATGCCGGCCCCGGAGACGAGAGCGAGCGTATCGGCCCTCTCTGCTGAACCCGGCCCGATCGTGAATCTCCCGTCGTCGCAGCCGCTGATGATCGCGTCCATGAGAAAGCGAGGCTCCGCCTTTATCCTCAGAAGATTTCCGTCGGCCTCTACCACGCGCGCGCGGCGTATGTATCCTCCCCTTTCGCTTCCGACGAGGAGGGCTCCCTCGCTGACCGTCGCGTTGCCGAGCCGCTCGAGCACGAGCACATCATCTGAGATATCGTGAAGCCTTAGCGCAGGGTCGTCGTCGACGACGATGACGTCCCTCGCGATCACGGTCAGGGGATATTCGAGTGCGGAGGGGGAGTGGTCCTCTCCGGCGCAGCCGGCGAGGATGGCGGCCGCCGCAAGAAGCTGTAATCCCAGGTACGCCGATCTCGAGGTTCTCGAGGTCATAATCCCCACCTCTCGAAGATAACGGCCGCGATCGAGTCGACCGACTCGCGCCTGAAGTACCAGGGGGGGAAGCCGAGATGCACGCTAGGGGCCGCGATCCCTCCGGGAGTGTCGGGGACTATGTCTTCGTACCGCGTGACCCAGAGGGCGATCGTCTGTCCGTCGAGCGCGGACGATGGAGATGCGGCCCTCATCCTGTACATCGGGTGGAAGCAGTATCTCGAGGCGGCGGCGACCCTCGAAAGCCAGTAGGCGGGGTCGTATACCTCCGCGTACGTGAATCCACCGGGGGTGCATGTCGTGTCGGTGCAGAAGAACGACCCGGGCGCTGTCACATCGTCGCGCAGAGCGAGCGTGGCTGGAAGCCCGGGGCAGGCTGCAGTCACCGGGTCGCCGTCGTCCCTCAGCGCCGACCGCAGGACGTCGTAATGATCGAGAAGGCGCTGCGGCATCCCTTGACCTGTCCTGAAATGGCCGCTTACCTTGTCGATGACCGTCACGCAGTAATCCCTGTAGGGAAGGCTCTCGACCCCGCTGTCGTCGCCGCATCCGCCAGGGCCGTTTATCTCGCAGCGTATGTCGACAGGCATGACACGGACATCGTCCTGCAGCACCGCGGCGAGGCCGCCGCCCTGGTCGGACCTCCCCGATGTCCAGACATGCCCTCCCTTCTGCAGGAATATCGATATGAGGTTCGGGGTCTCGTCCCTCGACGCGTCGAGCGCAGATTCCGGGGTGAAATCTACGACCCTCATCCAACTGTTGTCCGCTCCCGGTGAATAGGTCCACACGATGTTCCGGTACCGCCCTATCAGCTCGACCGAGGGCGCCCTGGACCACGAGTATGTGTCGAAGATGTCGCGGGACGGGTCGAACCCGTCGGCCATCGAACATATCGATGTCCAGAATGCGTCGTGCTCGCTCTCGGTCGGAGAAGTGAGGTCGGGGACGGGATAGGGCGAGGCGTAGTAGTCGTCGACGAGTAGCAGGTCCCTGTCCATCTCCCAGGGGACGATCTCGACCGTGACCTGACCGCGAGTGATGTTCCCCGCCATGTCGAGAGCCTCTACGGTCAGGGTGTGTACGCCGGCGAAGAAAGCCGCGGGAGCGCTGGCGGTGATCTCCGTGTCGAAGGGCGCGTCCCAGTCCTCGAGTGAGGTGACATCCCATCCGTACCGGTAGCCCGCTATCTCACTGCTGTACTGGCTCGCGTCGCCGTCCCAGTAGAAAGAGAGAGCGATCCCGGGCGGCAGCGTCCTTTCCTCGGGCCGGAACGATGTGCCGACGAACATGAAGTTCGCCAGTACGCGCTCTGCTATATAGAGCGCGGGGCCGCGGCTGTATGTGACGGTGAACAGGCGGGCGTTGGTCTCGCGCCTGAATACAGAAGTGACGGCTCCTTCCGCGTTGCGTCCCTGCACGAGGAAATAATGCCTGCGCCCGTAAGTCAGCTCGCCCTGTGCTCCTATGACGACGGTCCTGCCCGAGCCGTCCAGTGCCCCGTAGGGGATCCAGTCCGACCAGAGGGTGTCGTACCGCGATGGATTCGCGTTGATGTCCCCGAGGAGGTCGAAGGAGGTGTTGTAGTCCCCGTTCGTGTCGACGAGCATCGTCGCGAAATAGCGGATGTCCACTGGCGGGATCTCTCCGCTAGAGGCCCAGGAGAACCTCGTCACCTCGAGATACTTGGGGATGCCGCCGGCATACGGTGGGAATGTGATCGTCAGTCCCGGGCCGGCCACGGTATCCGGCGCTCCCGGGATCAGGACGGTATCGTCCCTCGAGCACCCCGCGTATGCGAGAAGCGCCAGTATGGCGGTGATGTAACGGGCCATCCTCCCGGGCATGGTCACTCGCTTTCACAGGGGTGCCATGAATATAAGCAACGGCATTCCTCGCCGCCAGTTCAGGGTGGAGAGGGCGCAGATCAGACGATGAACCTCGCCAGTATCTCCTTGAGGATCTTCGCGCAGGCTATTGCCGTGATATCCCTCACGTCCCTTGACGGGTTGAGCTCCACCATATCTGCCCCCGCGAATACGGGAGCCCTGACCGACTGGATGATGGCGATGGCCTCGCGCGTCGAGAGCCCGCCCGGCTCGGGATGCGAGACCCCTGGGGCGAAGGCGGGGTCGAGCGCGTCGACATCGAACGATATATAGAGCGGCTCGTCGAAAACGAGCTCCGCAGCTTCCATCGGATCGACCATCGTTATCGTCTCGACGCCGAACCGGGCCGCCTGCTCGCGCTGGTGGCCGTTCGTCGCGCGGATCCCGATCTGCACGAGCCGTTTCGCCAGGCCGTCTTCCATTATCCTCGCGAACGGGCAGGCGTGTGAGAGCCTGTCCCCGCGGAAATCGTCGTAGAGGTCGGGGTGGGCGTCGAAATGAAGTATCGAGACGGGGGAGATCCTTCCGGCCAGGCCGGAGAACGCCGGATAGGTCACCGCGTGGTCGCCGCCGAGGAATATCGGGGCATACCCGCTGTCGACTATTTCTCGGGCGCGTTCCCGTATCAGGTCGAGCAACTCTGCGGAATCGCACTCGGGACTGACCTGGATGTACCCTGAATCGTGCAGCACGCCCTCGGCGCCCAGGTCGAGACCCGACTCGGTCCACATGTTCGAGGAGTCGGACCGCAGGGCCTTGCGGATCGCCGCGGGGGCGTCGGCCGCTCCGAACATGTACGACGACGCCGCGTCGAACGGCAGGTCGAGCAGGGAGGGAGGCATCTGGGCATATTCCATCCTGTCATCCATACGGGCCAATCATACTCCTGAGGGGCCTCCGTATGCAACCGGCTGCTCCGCCCGAAGGGCATCACCCGAAGGGCTTCGCCCTGAGGGCATTCACGGCCCGCGTCATGCACAACCGCTGGCATAGCACAGACTTATAAAAAATCTTCTTCTTCCCTCTTGACAATGTATACTGTTTAGTATATAGTATACACATGATGAAGGTATTCGGAGAATACATAAGGAAGAGGCGCGAGGAACTGAGGAAGCGGGACAGGGAGTACTCTGTCCGCAGGGTGGCGGCGAGGCTCGGCGTCCAGCCGTCGTATCTGAGCAAGGTCGAGCGGGGCGAGCAGGCCCCTCCGACCGAGGAGAAGATCGCGGCGCTCGCCGGGATACTCGGCGAGGACATCGACGTCCTGCTCGCTCTGGCGGGCAAGGTGTCGAGCGACCTGCAGGACGTGATCGTCCGCCGCCCGCAGCTTTTCGCGCAACTCATACGCCAGCTCAAGGACATGCCGGACCATGCCGTGCTCAGGATAGTGCGCGAGGTCCGGGACGGCAGCTGGTAAGACTGGAGGGGGAATCATGATAGAGCTTCGTGACGACTGTCTCATCTTCACCTTTCCCGAGGTGCACCCGAAGGCGCGCCTGAAGGTGGAGTTCCAGCGGACGCTGAGGATACCCGACGATGGGAAGGACTACTTTCTCCCGCCGGGGCTGGGGCGTTTTCCGATACGCCACGTCGACGACCACGCGGGCCGCGTGCCGTACGGCTGGCTCGAGCACGGCGGCGTGATGCTTCCGATGCACCAGGCGGAGGCGATGTGGCTGAACTTCGACTCGGCCTGGATACCGGAGCACGGGGCGGAGTACCCGTTCGCCGTCAAGATCGCAGCCGGCAAGATCGATGCGGTGACAGGCGAGAACTGGACGAACGGCCTGCATGGCC
>CAZREW010000001.1:0-17418 GCA_964599375.1 uncultured bacterium | reverse complement strand
GCCGGCAAGATCGATGCGGTGACAGGCGAGAACTGGACGAACGGCCTGCATGGCCTCCCGCAGGACTACATGGTGGTGCCGGGGCAGCCCTGGCTCGACGGCTTCTGCGTCGAGAAGGGGACGATCAGGCAGTTCGTAGCCATGCCGCTGGGCGAAGGGTACACCGCCGAGGAGCAGATCTCCGGCAAGGCCGAGCACGGCGGACTGCAGGTCATCGTCTACCCGATGAAGCGCGAGGAATTCGACCGGAGGTTCCCGAAGGTGAGCCGACGCAGGGACCGCGACGAATATGAGTTCGCTCTGAGCAGCAAGTCCGTGGATGCCAGCGCGGTCCCCGACATGGGCCTCGCCCCCGGCGGCCGCATGAAGCAGGAGATCTACGAGGACCCGTACGGCTTCAAGGACTGGGACAGGAAGATCTCGAGCCGCTGCTTCGTCCACCTGGCCAACTCGCTGATGTGGCGCGCGGTCACCGGCGAGGCACCGCCGACCGTCCCGCCGACGGCGAGGCAGTACGCCTCGGCAGGCCTGCCCTGGTACGACTACTACGATGCCGACGCAGTGGCGCTCGAGGGATCGGAGATTCTCGACGACCTCAAAAGCGTCATACAGATGGGGTACGAGAAGGGGGAGTATCCGGTCCCGGAGAACGAACCGGCGCGCCCGAAGAGGGTGATCCGCTTCAGGAAGGGCCTGGCTCGCGACCAGGTAAGGGAGGGGACGTTCTAGTATTGAGCGCGCCTCATGAGCAGGGGCGCTTCGCGAAGCGGCGGTGGCTGCCGGCCGTGCGGCATCGGAGGGGATGCGCGGCCGGCGCTACTCGTCGCTTTTTTTTGAGAAGTGCCTGTAGAGCAGATCGGTCATCCAGTACGAGAAAGCGAAGACCGCCGCAGGCACGAGGATCCCGAACACAAGAGTTCCGCTGGTCATTGCGCCTTCCCCTTCCCGTGATGCTTTCTCCACGAGTGCCACGCGAGGATAAGGCCCGCGAAAGAGGTCACGTACGCGAGCGACATCCCGATCACCATCTTCAGTTCGTTGCCCATTCTATCAGTCCTCCCACTTGACCTTCTTCTCGAGTTCCTCGATATATTGCTTCTGTTTCTTCTCGTACCCTTCGGAGATCGCGGTGAGTTTGGGGTTGATCACCTTTATCATGATAAAGAACAGCACGGCGCCGATAGCCAGAAGTATGAATCCGACAGGCATGAGCAGCGCCGCGAGCGAAGCGCCGATCAGGATAAGCACATATATCAGCGGCGAGATCACCACCGCCAGCGTGTCGTGGATCGTCCATTCGTCCGCCTCAGCGGGCGTCCAGTCTTTCCTGAAGAGATTCATCGCTCACCTCCCTCGATGAGGCCGCGCCTTATAGCCTCCCGCTTGACCGGCCCCCACCAGCCGACCGGCCGCGACATCACGTAGAACTTCACGAGCCGGTCCATGTCCTCCGGTTTCGTGAGGAACGTCACCGGTATGAAGACCACCGCCCCGAGCAGCATCAGCAGCCAGAACTGCTGGTAGTCCCTCAGATGCGGCAGCACACCGAAGGCGGGCAGGACCCAGACGACGAGCCACGAGAAGACAAGGTTGAAGACCCACGCCGACAGGTACCCCCACCCGTTGAACCTCCACCACATCACCTGGAGGATGCCGGGGAGCCAGACCCCGGCCGCCATTATCCACAGCGCGAATATAAGCCACTCTGTGATGTTTTCCATTATCGAGCCGAAGACGAACGAGCCAAGCAGGAGCAGGAGCGTACCGATCCGCCCTACCCTGACGAGCTTCTCCTGCGTCGCCTCAGGGTTGATATAGTGGTGGTAGAGGTCTCTTGTTATGTAGACCGCGCCGAGATTCAGGTGGGTCGATATCGTCGATATGTGTATCGCGACTATGGCGGCGAAGAAGAAGCCGAGCATCCCTGCCGGGAGGTTCTCGAACCCGAGCCGGAACCATGCCATCTCGTAGTCCTTGACCTCTGTCAGGTCGGGGTAGAGGACGAAGAACCCCAGTATCGCCACCGCCCAGATCGCGTTGCGCAGTATCACCAGAGCCGAGCCCGCCCATATCGACCAGGACGCGTCCTTGACAGTCCTCGCCGACTGGATCCTCTGCGCCTCGGGGAACCAGTCGATCGCCGTTCCCATGCCGAGCCCCCCGAGGATGCCGATGATCAGCATCGTCACGAACCACGCGACGGGGAAATCCCCCGCGAAGAGCCCGGTGAAATTGAGCGGGTTGAGCTTCCCCGCTTCCCCCATCGCGGTGAGCTTGTCGATTATCGCCGGCGGGCCGCCCGCCGCGTGGACGCCCCAGAACGAGACGATCACTATCACGATGAAGGCGATGATCCCCTGCTGGAAGTCGGCCATCACAACGCCCCAGTATCCGGCGGCGAGGACGTATACGGCGCAGGCGGCCGAGAAGACGATCAGCCCGATCCAGAGCGGCCAGTCGAAGAGGTAGTTGCAGACCTTTCCCATCGCTATGCCGACCCAGCCGAGGATGAACATGTTGAGGAATACCTGCCAGCCGGCGACCCAGCCGCGCAGGAGCTCGCCCGACATCCCGCCGAACCGGATCGACTGCCACTCGGCCTGCGTGTAGGCGAGAGAGCGCCTGAATATCTTCGTCGAGACGAAGGCGCTTATCGAGCACCACGCGGCGTAGAACGAGTACCAGAGCCCCGAGAGCCCGAACTTGTAGACCACGCCCGAGACCCACATCGGCGTGTCGGTCGCCGTGTGCGTCGCGTAGACTGAAGAGGCGGGGAGCCACCACGGGAGCCCGCGTCCTGCGAGGAAGAAGTCGGACTCACTCCTCTTGCCGAGGCGGTAGAAGCGTACGCCGCTTCCGATCATCAGCGCGATGAACGCTATCAGCCAGAACCAGTCGAGAAAGTGAAATGTCGCCATCCTCTCTCCTTGTCGCTCAGCCTGACAATTTTGAGATAAGATCGGAAATTGAAACGAACAGTACTTTTATGTCCCTGTATTCACGCCCGAATCCTTTATTGATATCTCTTGCGACGACGTAGTTCTCTCCGGATGGATATTGTCTTCTAAACGCGTACAGGTTGCGAGGATCAAAATCATCCGCAGACCATTTGCATTCGATCGCTATGGGCGATCTTCGCGGTCTGAAAAGGACAAAGTCCACCTCGTGCCCTCTCTTGTCGCGCCAGTAGTTGATTTTTCTGGTTTGGAACGCCGCCTGCATTTCATTGAGGACGAGATGTTCCCAGAGAATGCCGTATTCCTCGGGGCGTAACTCGTTCCAGCCCCTGTGATAACAGATAAAACCCGTGTCGAAGCCGTAGACTTTCGGTGCCGTGACTATCTCCGTCGGCCGGTGGCTGCTGAACGGCCTGATTACGTGGGCGACAAAGGTCTCCTCCAGTACAGAGAGGTATTTCGAGATGGTAGTCCTGCTTACCTCGCAGGGTCTGGCGAATCTCGTCGCTTCGAATATGCCTCCGCTCTGCGCAAGGACGAGTTCGACGAATCTCTGGAACGAATTGTGGCTTTGCAGCCTGAAGAGCTCCTGTATGTCCTTCGCCCAGTAAGCGTCTGTCCATTCCTGAAAATCACGCTCCGGTAGAGTGTCCGAGAGAAAGAAGGGAGGCAATCCGCCGTGGAGAAGACGATGATGAAGGTCCTCATTCTCGAATTCGGCCATATCTCTGCATGTCATCGGCGTAAGCCACAGATCGCGTTTCCTGCCGCTGAGGGAGTCCCTGAACTTGGCTGATGCCCCGAGAGTGGAGGAGCCGGTCGCGAGTATCCGGCAGGCATGGAAGTGGTCGGCGGCGATCTTGAGCAGCGCTGCCGGGTCCTGAAGCCTGTGTATCTCATCGAGCACTATCCGTCGTCCGCTGAGGCTTTCGAGGAAAGCCTCGGGATCATCCATCGACCTGCGCGTTCTGGGAAGTTCGCAGTCAAAGTACTCGACATCGGAAAGGGTGCGGCAAAGAAAGGTCTTGCCCACCCTCCTGATCCCCGAGAGCCAGACTATGCTCTTTTCGAGCCAAGCGTCTTCGATCAGTTTTTTCCATGCCTCTCGGTGTACCATATGCGGGCATGGTTGCATAAAGTGCCACTATTCGCAAGAGATATTTTATTTGATCTTCCTTAGGAAAAATCGGCTTAAGGTCTTATGTGAAAATATATTAGGGGTTCAGTCAGTATTCGACCATGATCTCGTCGGCGAATATCCATGCCGGGTGCCCGGCCCCGGGGTGCCACTCGGGGCATACGCCGATGTTCCTGGCCCTCATCCTCACATACCGGGCCTTCCTGCCGATCCCCGACTTCCTGAAGTCCCTCGTGACCGAGCCCTCGAGGTCGAGCGGGACGGCATGTGTGAGCACCGTTACCGTCTCGTAATTCAAGCCGTCCTTCGAAACGGCGAACTCCACTGACGAGGGCATGAATATCCATGAGCCGGCCTCCTGAAGGAACCCCGCCGCGATGCTCCTTATCCTGCGGGTCTTCTGCAGGTCGATGACAGCCTCCAGATCGGTCCCCTGGTATCCCTGCCACATCCCCGTCCTGAAATCGTCGCCGCCACGCACCCGGTCGATCAGGGCGAGGTCCCCGCCGGCGGCGTACATCGGGCTGAATTCGCTATGGAGCTCAATCGTGATGTCGTCGGGGATCTTCTCGAACCGTGTGTCGACGACAGGACTCGGCTCGACTCCTTCCTTCAAGGCCACGGTGCGTATATGCGCAGGCCGGTTGATCCTCAGTGGCCTCTTGTACTCGTTCGACCTTCGCGACGGTTCGCTCCCGTCTGTCGTGTAATAGATCGCCGCACCGGGATCGGTGCAGCCCATGACGACCTCGAGCGAACCGGAGAAGGAGTAGGGCACCGGATCGAGCCAGGGGGCGGGGAGGACCGGGCGTCCCTCGATCCTCGACGGAGGGATATCATCGTCCGATGTTCCCCACTCAGAGCCGGGTGAAGGCCCCATCTCGAAGGCGAGCTCGCCGCCTCTCATGATGTCATCGTGGCGTATATAGCTTTTCGAATAGTCTTTTCCGTTCAACCTCGCGCTCTGGATGTAGATGTTCTTCGCCGAGAGCCCCCGGGCAATTATCCTGAAAGTCCTGCCGTTCTCGAGCCTGATCTCCGCTTTCTCGAACAGGGGTGAGCCGATCGCGTAGATGCCGGAGCCGGGAGTGACGGGGTAGAAGCCCAGCGCGCTGAAGACGTACCATGCCGACATCTGCCCGCAGTCCTCGTTCCCGCAGAGACCGCCAGGGGTGTTGCCGTACATCGTTTGCATGATCTCCCGCACGCGCTCCTGCGTTTTCCACGGCATCCCAGCGTAGTCATAGAGGTACGCCATGTGCTGGCTCGGCTCGTTCCCGTGCGCGTACTGTCCGATGAGCCCGCTCACGTCGGGCTGCTCGATACCCGAAGTCTCCGATGAGGCCGTGAAGAGCTCGTCGAGCTTCGCGATGAATGCCGCCCGCCCGCCCATCATCCCGACCAGCCCCTCGACGTCCTGGGGAACGTAGAATGTGTACTGCCACGCGTTCGCCTCGGTATAGTGGAAGTTGATCTCGGAAGGGTCGAATGGGGAGAGCCAGCCCCCGTTGACGCGTGGCCTCATGAACCCCGTGGATGGGTCGTAGACGTGCCTGTACCCCTGGGCGCGCTTTATGAACCTCTCGTAGTCCTTTTCGGCGCCGATCGACTTCGCGAACCGGGCGATGCACCAATCGTCGTAGGCGTACTCGAGGGTCCGCGATACCGAGGCGCCCTCGCTCTCAGCCGGTATGAAACCGTACTTCCTGTAGGACTTCAGGCCGAGGCCGTCCTGGTCGGAGCTGTGCTTCATCGCCTCGAGCGCGAGGGCCGTGTCGAACCCGCGGATACCCTTGGCCCATGCGTCCACGATCACCGGGACCGAGTGGTACCCGATCATCGTCCCCGTCTCGTTCGCCGAGAGCTCCCAGACGGGCAGCATCCCGCCCTGCTCGTACTGGGCGAGCATCGTCTTTATCAGATCGAGCGTCCTCTTGCGCTCGATTATCGTGAAGAGGGGATGGGTCGCGCGGTAGGTGTCCCAGAGGGAGAATACGGTATAGTAGCCGAACCCGTCCGCCGTGTGTATCTCGAGGTCCCTGCCTCGATACCTGCCGTCGACGTCGACGTAGAGGTTCGGGGCGATCATGCTGTGGTAGAGGGCCGTGTAGAACGTCTTCATCTGCGCGTCCGTGCCGCCGCGGACAGAGATTTTCCCGAGAGACCTGTTCCACTGCGCCCTGGCTTCGGAGCGTACGCGGTCGAAATCCCAGTCGGGGATCTCGGCCTCGAGATTCCGGCGGGCTCCCTCGATGTCGACCGCCGATATCCCGATGCGCATCATTATCCGAGCTCCTTTATCGGCGGCAAAGGAGAAGTACGCCTTGACGTTTTCGCCCGCTACCGACGATGCGCCCTCGAGCGTCCGGTCGTCGAGAGCCACACCGTATGAGACAAAGGGCTCCGAGAACTCGGCCGCGAAGTAAACCCGCTGGTCCGCAGCCCAGGCCCGTGAGCGCCTGTGCCCCTCGACGCGCCTGTCCCCTGCGACGCGTATCGAGGAGTCCATCACCTTGTCGCGGTGCAGCAGGTCGAAGATGATGCTGGCCTTCTCCGCGGCGGGGAAGGTGTAGCGGTGCATCCCGGCCCTGGCCGTCACCGTCATCTCGGCGCCGATCCCGTAGTCGTCGAGGCGCACGGCGTAGTATCCCGGCTCTGCCTTCTCCGTCTCGTGCGAGAAGCGCGAGCGGTACCCGTTCGACGTGTCGTCTCCCTCGCCCCGGTCGAGCATCACGTCGCCGGTGGTCGCCATGACGAGTATGTCTCCGTAGTCCGAGCATCCCGTCCCGCTGAGGTGGGTGTGGCTGAAGCCGTACACTACTTCGTCGGAGTAATGATAGCCCGAGCATCCGTCCCACCCCTCGAGCCTCGTGTCGGGGCCGAGCTGTATCATCCCGAACGGCACGGTCGCCGCCGGGAATGTGTGCCCGTGCCCGCCCGTGCCGATCAGCGGATCGACGTGCCGTGCCGGGTCCCCGCCGCCCGGCGAACAGGAGAAAAGGGGAAGCGCGGCAAGCGCCGCGGCGATCAACGCTCGTCTCATCTTGTCATCCTCTTTCAGTAAGTATCTCTCAGGGTCCTTATTTTTATCTTGTCGATGATCTCATCAGGCGGGACATCGGTGTCAACGGTCACCGTGACCGCCTCTCCCGGGAGAATGTCGAAGAAATTGTCCGAGAAGTGGCCGCCCCCGGCTACCTGCAGGAATACGTTCTTCGCCAGGACGCCGGACGTCAGCGTGAGAACGGTTGCCGGGCCTCCCGGGGCCGCTTCGACAGCGACCGCGGCCTCGGGCAGCTTCATCTCCTTCGGAAGCGCGAAATAACGGATCGCGACAGGCGGTCTCTCGCCGGGGCAGTCGAACTCCGCCGAGAAAACGACGGCGCTGCGGTCCGCGCCGGAAAGAAGATCTTCGAGCGGTACGGAGAATATTTTCGTGCTGCTGTTCGGGGACGTCTTGACCGAAACGGTCTTCTCCCAGAGTGACCCGCCGTCAAACCTCTTGAGCTTCATCGTCACCCATCCGCCGAGCTCCTCGAGCCTGTCCGACACGATGTATATGTCAAGGTTTCCGCCGTTGACCGTGGTCGATACGAGCACCGGTTCGAAAGCCTTCTTCGCCGCGTAGTGCAGAGCCTTCCACTCGCCGGCGTAGTCGATGCTTGACCACGAGACGGCGGGCCAGCAGTCGTTCAGCTGCCAGTAGAGCGAGCCCATGCAGTAAGGCATCGCCCGTCTCTGGGCCTCGAACCCTATCCGCATCCCCTCAGCCTGAAGGAGCTGGCTGACGTACACGTAGTCCTCGAACTTCTCCGGCACCCTGTACCATCGTTCCATGTATTCGCGGATCAGCCCGTACCCGCGCGAATGCTTCTGGTGGGCGAGCATCGCCGCCGAGTCGAGGCGAAACTCGTCAGGGCCCGCGAACATCCCGATGGTCCTCATCGAAGGGAGCGACTGAAACCCGAACTCGCTCATGAACCGGGGTACTTTTTCCTCGAGGACTTCGAACGGCTCAGCGTCATGCCACAATCCCCAGTAATGGGAGTCGCCCTCGGTGAGGCTGCGGGGGTCGGCCCTGCCGAACCGCGGGGAGGAAGGGATGTACTTGCGGGGAATAGGATTGTCGCCGCGTTCCAAATATCTTACAGACCTGGGCAGCTGCTCGATGAACAGGCCTTCGTATGCACGCCGGATATCTTCCTGCTTCTCCTCCGGGTAATCATCTCTCCAGCCCCAGTTGCGCCAGCCCTCTTCGATCTCGTTGTTCCCGCACCATAGTGTGATGCACATGTGGTCTTTCAGCCTCTTGATAGACTCTTCCGCCTCCAGTTTCGTGTTCTGCAGGAAATCCCGGTCACCGGGATACATCGCGCAGGCGAACATGAAGTCCTGCCATACGAGTATGCCGAGCGAGTCGCACAGGTCGTAGAATATATCTTTTTCATAGATGCCCCCTCCCCAGACACGGAGCATGTTCATGTTGGCGTCTTTTACCGCTACGAGCATCTTTCGGTAGTCGTCCGGGCCGGGCCTCGGAAGGAAGACGTCCAGGGGGATCCAGTTGGCGCCTTTCATGAACACTGGGACTCCGTTGACTCTGATGTAGAACGATTCGCCCGCCTCGTCCCTGTCCGTGACCAGCTCCACCGTCCTCAAGGCAAGAGACAGGCTCGCCGAGTCTACCACGACGCCGTCGAGACTGGCCTCGACGGTGTACCTGCGCAACTGCTGATCGCCCAGTCCCGCAGGCCACCATAACCGTGGTTCCGGGATGAAGAGTTTGAAAGTTTCTCGGGTTAAATCGTGGGTCCTTTTTGTGTGGGTTTCATATTTAGCGAAATTGCTGCAGCGTTTTCCGCTGTCCTCATCGATAAGGATCAAGTTGGCACCGGTCTCGTAATCTGCATCCACATCGAACTGCACTATGGCTCTCTCTTCGGACAGGGCAATTATGTTTATCCCTATATCTCCTAATATGATGCCGGACCAGCCCGTGATGCGTACCGGTTTCCAGATGCCGCATGTGACGAATCTCGGCCCGAAATCCCACCCGTAGTGATAAGCGGCCTTGCGCGTGAACACCCTGCCGCCGCCGGGGAGGCCATACCCGAGGGCTTCACTCTTTTTAGCCTCAACCGATCCGGGGGAGCGGAATCGGATTTCGAGCACGTTCGTTCCCCTGCGCAGATGCGGCTTTATATCCGAGCGCCACTTGCGGAACATGTTGTCTGCGGAGAGCAGGTAGATCCCGTTGAGTCGCACTTCGGCATAGGTGTCAAGCCCGTCGAACTCGATGTAGACGAAACTGTGCGAGAGAAGCTCACTGCCGGCATCGAATGAGCATTCATAGACCCAATCCTTTTTCCCGACCCACTGCAGGTCCTTCTCGTTGTCTCCGAAGAAGGGATCGGGTATCGCCCCTGCGGCGAGCAGGTCGGTGTGGACGCAGCCGGGGACGGCGGCCGGCATCCATTCCCCTTCGCCGCCCGCCTCGCGGAAGCGCCAACCCGAATCGAGCTCGATCGTTGTCCTCGGGCACGGCGAGTCGTCCCTCCATGGTTCGCAGGAAGGCAGGGAGGAGCAAAGAAGGATAACGACCAGGATGAATGAGGATGCCTTTCTCATGGACAGGATTATGGGACAGAGCGCATGTGACGGTCTACCGGTAAATGAAAAGGGCCGGCATAACGCCGGCCCCTTTCATCCTTTATGAATTCTTTGTGGAATACCGCCCCGCTTTGTAGTATAATCGGCTCCGTTCATCGGGGGGGCGCCTCGGGGCCCAGCCCAGGCGCTTTAAGCGATAAGTGGCATAATAACAACTATACAGGTTGTCTATATACATGGACAGTCGGCCGTACGGTGGCGGCGGCTGCGTGTAATCGCCGCTTTGCCTCCCGCGTCCGGTTGCCCGTGCGCGACTTTCAAGGAGGCTCTCGATGGACAGGCGAAGATTCCTTGGCAAGATCCCTCTCTGGACGATCGGTTCAGGCATAACGCTCAAAGCCTTTTTCACGGGGCTTTTTTCATTTCTGCCGGGCGCGTCCGCCCGTAACGGGGCCCATATGACCCTTATCGGGGGGGATGAGGACGGGCCGAGAAACAGCGGGACACGGCCCATGGCGTGTGAGTCGGGAGAGTACATTGCCAATCCAAAAGACGGCTGCGGGGAACCCGTCGAGGCCGCGGCGGGTGAGGGATGTGAAAACTGCTTCCAGCTGAACCTCTGCGATTCCATCAAGCAGGTCAACAACTGCCAGCTCGAGGGGCGCATAAACGCCTGTCCCGAGGGAGCTCAGCTTAACAGGTGCCTCAGCGACATACAGATCATGCACTGCGAGACGGAAAGGCAGAACAACAAGTGCAATACATGGATCCAGGCCCAGGAGTGCACGTCAGAAGTGAGGATGATGGAAAAATGCGACACCACGGAGCAGCACAACACATGCACGACCGAGCTGGCCAAAGACAGATGCGAGAGCACGGATCACATATCCCAGTGCAGGAGCGTTGCCCAGAAGGACGTCTGCACGACCGACAGCCAGCGGGAGAAATGCACCAGCTCCGCCCAGATAGACAACTGCACGTCGGGCAAACAGAAGCAGAAATGCTCGACATCGGAACAGTACGCGCAGTGCAAGAGCACGAAACAGTTCGACAAGTGCGAGAACACGGCCCAGTGGGACAAGTGCAACAGCAAGGAAATCAGGGACAAGTGCGATTCGACTTTCCAGAGGTTCAACTGCAACAGCGAGACTCAGCTGAACAACTGTCCCAATGAGGTCAGGACCAACTCCTGCCAGACCAACGAGAATGTCAAGACCTGCACCAACAATGTTCAGATCAAGAGGCGCGATAAGTGCACGGCGGCGGAACGCAGTGAGATATGCACCGGCGACTGGGCTATCGACCACTGCGGTTCGGACAATCAGATCGTACTATGCGGGACGAACAAACAGATCAAGATGATCAAGAAGACCTGCGACAACTGGGTACAGAAGAGGGCCGGTGTGATCCCGGACTGACGGGAAGGCCGATAAGGCATGACTGTTCCGGCGAGCGAAAATAAGGCGTCATCCGGATCCAAGGTCTCGAGGACCAGGAAAGGGCTGCGCCCGCACATATTCGAAGTCGCGGGAGACCGGATGATCTTCGACCCGGCCAGCGGGCGTTTCTTCAGGGCAGACAGGATCACGAGCGAGGTCGTATCCCTGTGCGACAATAGGGACGAGGACGGGATCAGGGAGCAGCTCGCCGGGCGCCATCCGAAAAAGCGTGTCGACGCCGCCATCGGCGAGGTAAACCGCCACATGTCCGATGGCCATCTCTACCCAGATAAGGATCCGGAGAGGCCCAGGCCCGAGCCGGAGGAGATAGAGCCGAGGGTCGTCTCGATCACGCTGAACGTGGCATCGGTCTGCAACCTCGACTGCATATACTGCTGGAACAAGGGCGGCATATACGGCCGCAACTTCAGCGAGCGGCTGATGGACCGGGAGACGGCGATCGCGGCGATCGACCTCGCCGCCGCGCATGCGTTTCCCAATGGGAACATCCTTGTCGATTTCTACGGCGGCGAGCCGCTCCTAAACTTCGACGTAGTGCGAGCGGCGATGGAGCACTGCAAGGATATGGAGAAGGAAAACGGCGGGGATAGAACCTTTTCGTACAAGGTCACGACCAACGGAACGCTGCTCACCGGCGAGATGATAGATTTCTTCGCGAAGATGGGCATCTCTCTCGGCATCAGCATCGATGGCACGAAGAAGGTCCACGACAGGAACAGGCCATTTCCGGACGGCCGCGGGAGCTGGGAAATAATAAGGAGCAACGTCAAGAGGGCCGTCGAGTCGCGCCATATCCACGTCTCGGCCCGCGCGACGCTGGTGCCGCCTGACCTGGATATGGTCAAGGCCACAAAGGCGCTGTTCAGGGAGGGTTTCTACGACACCGAAGTCGAGTTCGCCTCGGAGGCCTGCCAGGCATTCAAGCCGGGGGGATTTCCCGTCTACAGCAGGGAAGAGGAGGAGGCTCTGAGGCGGGAGTACCTGAAGTTCGCGAAGTTCTACCTGAAATACTCGATCTACAAGCAAGAGGCGATAGACGTCGGCATAAGCAACAACGTGACCAGAGTGCTGCATGAGGCCCACCGGTTCTCACCCTGCGGGGCGGGGTCCAACTTCGTGACCGTGGGCGAGAACGGGACGATATATCCGTGCATCGGATTCGTCGGGATGCCGAAATACTGCATCGGGAACGTCCGCGACGGCTTCGACCTGGAGAGGCTCTCGACGTTCAGGCATGAGATGAGGTGCGTCGTGTACGAGGCAGACGAGTGCGCCGACTGCTGGGCCAGGTACATGTGCCAGGGGAACTGCCCGGCGAACAACGAGCAGCATAACCTGGACATCATGAAGCCGTACGGGCGCGGCTGCGAATGGCTGAAATACAAGCTCGAGGTGGCGATGTGGGTCGCTTCGGAACTGGAGCTGAAGAAACCAGAGCGGCTCACCGGCTACAGGCCGGCATGAGCGGTTACAGATATATATACGCCCAGCACCTTCTAAAGGGAGGCAGGTCGATGAAAAGCACAGGATCATACGGGGCGCTTGCGATCGTTCTCGTTCTCTCTCTCGTTGCGGGAGCCGTTGTCGCTCCCGAACCGGCGATAGCGCAGTCGGATATAATGGTGACAAATTTCACTGTCAATCCCCTCCCGGCGCAGCCGGGCGGGGTAGTATATATCGACTTCACGATCCAGAACGTGGGGCCCGGCCCGACGGCGGTCGGCGCGATACTGAACTACATCTTCATATGGGATTCGATGAACAACATCCCGATGACGCAGCTTCTGCCTGACGCGACGGGTAACGTACACACGATGCGGCCCCTGATGCCGGGCGAGATGGACGTATTCATGTCGGTGCCCGTACAGCTGCCGGAAAGCCTCGCCTACGACACCGTGATCACCCTGGGCCTTTATACCGAATATCCCGACCTCGAGCCTGAGATGGACGAGCTGAACAACTTCAGTCTCATCCCGGTGCCGATCGAGCCCCGGCAGATCCCGTTCAATGAGGCCGGGCACGCCGAATTCGGGACAATCGTTCTGCCGTACTATCTCGACCTCTTCAAGTTTTCGGGCAGTCCCGGAGACGTTGTCTACAGCGAGGGCATAGCCGCAGAGCTCGGCTCGGTTCTCGATCCCCAGGTGGCTCTGCTGGGGCCCTGGCCGGACGATACACTGTTGACACCCGAGGGCAGTTTCACGGGCATGGCCCCAGACAGCAGGCTTATCGATAATAGCCTTCCGCCGTCACCGGACGAATTCAGGCTGGAGGTGTACGGGGAAACGGGAACAACGGGATTTTACGAGCTCCGCCTGCAGAAGGGCATCCCGGAGACCGAGCCCAACGACGATCCGAGCATGCCCGAACCGATGAACTACGGCGAGGTCCGTGCCGGGGCACTGGACTATCCGGGCGACATCGACTGGTACTCCTTCACTGCGGGGTTCGGGGACATAGTGATCATAGATGTCGACGCCAGCGAAGCGTTCGAGCCGCCCCCGGACTCGACGCTCGATCCGATCGGCGTCGTGCTCGACCCTTTGGGTGATACGCTCCTGGTGAACGACGATACAGACGACATGGACCCCTACTTCTATTTCATAACGCCGATGGCGGGAGAGTTCCGCTTCGGCCTGGAGGGCGCCCCCGGCGGCGGGATCGGGGGCGGATTCCCCGGATTCTATTATGCCTTCAAGATCAGGCAGATAACGGGCGTGATGAAGCCCGACCTGACAGTGATGAACCTGCAGCCTCTTGCGGGGCCTGTGGGGGCCTCAGACACCGCCCGGGTCTTCTTCGAGACGTGGAACGTCGGAGGGCTGGCTACTTTCCAGGACGGGGCGATGATAGACATCGTCCTGTCGACAGACGCGGTGATTGACCCCGGTGACCAGTTTCTCGAGATCGGAGATTTTTTCGGCGACATCGATCCGGGCAGCTTCCACCCGACCAGCGTGGATGTGCGCATTCCGTGGGACACTCCCCCGGGGAGCTACTTCCTCGGAATAGTCCTCGATCCCACGGATATCGAGGTCGAGGAGGACGAGTCGAACAACACCGCCGTTCTCCCGATCGACATCGATCCGTACTCGGACAGCGAAGAGGAAAACCTGTTCCCCGACGAGATCGCCCTGTTCAGGAGCTATCCCAACCCCACGACGGGAAGGGCCGTGATCTCGTACGACCTTCCGGTTCGCCGCGCGGGAGATCCGTCGTCGTGGAAGGTCGAGATATCCATCTATAACGTCGCGGGTCAGAGGATGGTCGACCTGGTCGACCGCAATATGCCAGCGGGCAGGCACCAGGTCGTCTGGGACGGCCGCGCCGCCGGCCGCCGCCTTCCCTCGGGAGTCTACTTCTGCAGGATGAGGGCCGGCGGGATCGAGCGTTCCTTCCGCATCATCCTGCTGCGGTGATCCGGCCTGACCGGCAGATATCCTGCCTCATTGACTTCGGGCTGACCAGCCGTTATTATTCGCACCCGGACACAGTTATGCGCCCGTAGCTCAGCTGGATAGAGCAGCGGACTTCTAATCCGCAGGTCACAGGTTCGAATCCTGTCGGGCGTATTTTCTTTTTCCGCTTCCGGAAGGCCTGTGGATGAATTCGAAGGCGGCGGAGTACATCGCGTGCCCCGTATGCAAGGGTGGCCTCGAACAGCGGGACGGCTCGCTGACATGCGAACATTGCTCAGTCGATTATCCGATCACCGAAGGTATTCCACAGCTGTTTCCACCCCTCGATAGACTTACGATCGACCCTGCGGAGCTTCGTATCAAGACCCGCGAGGAAGCGGCGGTGACCCTCGAAGAGATGGCCCGAAGCGACCGCGGGTTCATATCGTCTCCCCGCCAGTTCTACGCGCTCTACCTGCTTCTCCTTGTGACCCTCGTTTTCCGGCTCGAATCAGGAGCATTCATAGTTCTCGCGGTGCTGCTGGCAGACTGGATATTCTTCAGGGTCCGCAGGGGGCGCGTCCTGGAGAAAGCCATGGCGAATACTCTCCGCCTGAGGACTGTCGCCGACTACGAGGCGGTCGATGAACTGTATCGCCGCGAGGGGAAGGCGCAGCCGACGATGTCAGACTGAGTCCGGCTGGCCGGCGGGGCCACCGGTGCGGAGGATCAGGACGACGAACGCTACCGTGATATCCTCCGCGTCTATCAGCGCAAGGATGCGGAGGTCGTCGTAGATGTCGGCGCGAATGACGGGAGGGCATACTTCAAGTTCGGCATCGGTAAGGGCAGGACCTTCATCGGGATCGATGTGAGTCACCTGCTCCTCGCGGAGTTAATGCGCCGTGTCCCAGATCAGACCGCGCTCCAGGCGGACGGGATATGTCTGCCCCTGAAGGACTCGACTGTCGAATTTCTCTTTTGCACCGAGACGCTCGAGCACCTGGCCGACCCGCAACAGGCGATGGTCGAGTTCGGCCGAGTGCTCAGGCCCGGCGGCCGGTTGATCATCCAGAGCCCGAACGCTCACCGCATCCGCAATCTCAATCCTTTCCACGTAGTGACGGACGCTGTCAGCCTGCTCAACGACCAGGTGCTGCAGAAGAAGGTCGTCCATGAGAATACCTGGCTCAACGCGGCCACGTATCACTGGGATTTCTCGATTCAGGATTACCGCAAGATGGCGGGGGAGGCCGGACTGAAGGTCACGGAGCTCCGCAGCGGACAGTTCTTCTTCCCAAGGTTCCTCATGACGGGAGGCCTGGATGCCTTCCGCAGGAAGGAGAGCCTGATCGGATCGCTTCCCTTCTTCAGGATGTTCGGCGGCGACCTGGTGATGGTGGCTGAAGCCGGGCGGTGACGAGGACGGCGGCCGTCAGTCGCTCGCCATGATGAACAGCGGCTTCGCCTCGAAGTTCTCGTAGAACGGGCGCAGGCGCTCCTTGTTGTAATACTGGTCGATGTCGACGACCTTCTTGTAACTTGTCACGATCTCTATCGGCACGTTGTCGTAGCGGCCGTTCTTCAGCGCGACGAGCCGTCCCGAGGTCCTGTTCATGACGAGGTTCAGCGCGAGGTTGCCGTACGCCATCGGCACGATCGAGTCGATCGCGTCGGGATCGCCGCACCGGACGAGGTACCCGAGCCTCTGGCTGATGACGTTGATCGTCCTTCCGTTGTTGAACTTCGGCGAGATATCCTTGAGCTGCTGCGATATGTAGTCGCCGTTCCCGCCGAGTTTCTTGTGGCCGTATGCGTCCTGCTCTTCCCCCTTGAACATCATGAATCCGCCCTCGGGAGCGGCGCCCTCGGAGACGAGGACGACCGAGTAGTGGCTCGGATTGGTGAACCAGTCCTGAACAAGCAGCTCGCAGAGACGATCCATCTTGAAGGGGTATTCGGGTATGACGCATCGGTTCGCGGCGCCGGCCATCGTGGGCAGGAGCGCTGTGAACCCGGCGTACCGGCCGAACACCTCGATGACGAGGAACCGTTCGTGCGAGCCGGCCGAGGTGCGCAGGCTGTGCGTCATCTGGATGGTCCTGGTCACGCAGGTGCTGAACCCGATGCAGTAGTCGGTCCCGGGAACGTCGTTGTCCATCGTCTTCGGGATCGCGATGACCTTGACGCCCTCATTGTGCAGGCGTACGCCGTAGCTGAGCGTGTCGTCGCCTCCGATCGGGATGATATAGTCAATGCCGAGGTAATCGAGGTTTTTGAGCACCTCGCTGGTGAGATCGTTCGATTCGGCGTTGTACTCTCCCTTGAGGTGCTCGGGCACGTTCGAGGCCGAGACATGGCTCGGCCTTGTGCGCGAGCTGTGCAGGAAGGTGCCGCCGGTGCGGCCGATCCTGTTCACCATCGACTCGGTGAGAAACTCGTAGTTCTTGCTGTTGTCGGCGTCCTTGTCGCGGACGATCTCTATCATCCCCGCCCATCCGCGCCGGATACCGATCACTTCGTACCCCTCGCGGAGCGCCCTGATCGTGACGCTCCTGATCGCCGGGTTGAGGCCGGGCACGTCCCCGCCGCCGGTAAGTATCGCTATCCTGCCTTTGATCTTCTGAGTGTTTGCCATCCCCTTCACTCCGTCCTTTCAGTCATCGTCCGTTCATATCAGGAGGAATTATCGTAAAGAAGTAGCTTTACGGCAAGTGAAACCGCAGACTGGACCCCTGATTTTCGCTTGCCAGAAGACCTTATGGCGGATAGATTATAGCATTCAGCGTGGTGGGCGTAGCTCAGCTGGTAGAGCCCTGGATTGTGGATCCAGTTGTCACGGGTTCGAGCCCCGT